>NZ_BCUF01000012.1 GCF_001591145.1 Vibrio harveyi NBRC 15634 = ATCC 14126 = KCTC 12724
GGGTATAGTAGTGACAACGAAAAAAGCCCAAGCAATTCAATACTTGGGCTTTGATGAAAAGTCTGGTTTAAAACTGTTCTATCGTGTCGCCAGATTTAAACTCCACTTTCCTATTTTTATAACTGGTGTAGCAGAAGACAATAATAAACTTCAGCGTCATGATGAGAATGATGGTAGGCGCTGGTGCACTGTCAATGAAAAAGCTCAAGTACACACCAAGAAAAGCACTCAGCAGTGACATACATAAGGCAAGCAACACCATGCTGTGGAAACGGCGCGTTAGTAAGAATGCAGTTGCCCCGGGAGCAATCAGCATCGCGATAACTAAGATCATCCCAACAGCCTTAAGTGCAGCGACAATGGCTAACGATAGTAACGAAAGCAAACCATAATGGAGAAACTTAACAGGCAGACCAATTGCTTGCGCGTGTTGGTAATCAAATACGAAAACTAACAAATCTTTTCCTTTGAACACCGCAAACAGCACAACAAGTAAAGCGACGATTGCGGCTTCAATGATGTCCGCCCAACTCACACCTAGTGCATCACCAAACAAGATATGATCTAGGTGGACGCCTACTTCGATTTTGGTCATCAATACGAGACCAAGCGCGAACATGGCAGAAAAGACTACGCCCATAATGGTGTCTTCTTTGATACGGCTATTTTCTTTTAAGTAGCCTGTTGAAAGCGCACAAAATATACCCGCAGCAAACGCGCCAACGGTGTAAGGGATAGCAAGGATATAGGCAATCACCACACCAGGAAGAATCGAGTGCGCGATGGCGTCCCCCATCAACGACCAACCTTTCAATACAAGGAAGCAAGACAATAAAGCCGTTGGAATTGAAACAAGCAAAACAATCAAGAATGCTTGCTGCATGAATGTGAAGGTAAAAGGCATAAGGAGTGTATCAAGCATTTTTGTGCTCCTTATTCATCATAGGCATTGAAGACGCTAATTCACGATTCTTTTTTGCGATTTGTTGTTTGCTTTTGCGTCTAATCGCAATTTGACCATGCTTAGGTGCGAAAACAAATGCCATCAAGAAACAAGCTGTTTGCAGTAAAACGATGATCCCGCCAGTCGCGCCATCAATGTAGTAACTGACGTAGGCACCAACGAATGAACTTAGAGACCCAATTGCAACAGCGTAAACAATCACGCGTGAAAATCGGTCAGTCATTAAATACGCTGTAGCCCCTGGAATAACAACCATCGCAATAACCAAAAAAGCACCAACGGTCTGCAACGCTGCGACAGTACATGCACTTAGAAGCGTAAAAAACAACACTTTCAATCGGGTCGGGTTCAGTCCGACACTCTTGGCATGGTTCTCATCGAAAAAAACCACCATTAGGTCTTTCCATTTGACGAGCATAACGGCAAGCGAGATACCACCGATAATAACTAACTGGAATGTATCGGTCGGCGTGATGGCGAGCACATTACCTAATACAATAGTTTGAATATTCACCGCGGCAGGGAAAAGAGAAACTAAAAATAACCCCAGACCAAAAAAAGACGTAAATATCAAACCAATGATGGCGTCTTCTTTTAATTTGCTTCTTTGGCTCAAGAACAACATTCCAGCGGCAGCAAGACCACCAGATAAAAACGCGCCAAAGGCAAAAGGTAAGCCGAGCATATATGCACCAGCAACCCCAGGAACGATCGAGTGAGAAAGTGCATCACCAATGAGTGACCAGCCTTTCAACATTAGGTAAGTCGACAGAAAGCCGCAGACACCGCCAATCAATGCACTCACCCACATGGCATTCACCATGTAGCCATAGTGAAAAGGTTCGAGTAAATAATCCATAAAAATGAACTCCTTACTTGTCTGGACGCGAAACCGGAACAGCTTGCTGCTCACCATACATAACAACTGGACGTTCGTGGTCAGACAATACTGTCAACTTACGCTCATCATCATCTTCATGAAGATCTTTACCGCCAAGGATGAAGTGTCGAAGGACGCCACCAAATGCAAGTTCGAGGTTTTCAGGAGTGAAGATTTCGCTAGTCATCCCGGAAGCAAGCACAGTTCGATTGATCAATACGGTGCGGTCACAAAAATCTGGCACACTACCTAAATTGTGCGTGGATACCAGCATGACTTTGCCCTCATCACGTAAGTCACGCAGCAACGCCATGATTTGTTCTTCCGTTTGAACGTCGACACCAGTAAAAGGTTCATCCAGCAAAATAACGTCACTCTCTTGCGCCAATGCGCGCGCAAGAAAAACACGTTTCTTTTGTCCGCCAGAAAGTTCACCTATTTGGCGTTTTCTAAACGCGGTCATGTTCACGCGATCAAGTGCAGCCGTCACCATGTCATGATCGGTTTGCTTTGGAATGCGGAGTAATCCCATATGACCATAGCGCCCCATCATGACAACATCTTCAACCAGAACAGGAAAGTTCCAATCGATTTCTTCGCTTTGCGGTACGTACGCGACAACATTCTGTTTTAGAGCTTTTTTTGCCGGCATACCAAGGATCTCAACCGATCCTTGGCTAACCGGTACAAACCCCATAATGGATTTGAATAACGTCGACTTACCGCTGCCATTCACACCAACAAGAGCCGTAATTGATCCTTTTGGAAGAGAAAAACTTGCATCATATAGCGCGGTATGACCGTTGCGATAAGTGACACTAATGTCTGATACTTTAATTCCTGCCATTACTGTTCTAGACCCTCTGCGATTGTGTTTGAAGTCACTTTCAGTAAGTCTAAGAAGGTTGGCACTGGACCGTTTTTACTGCTCAATGAATCCACGTACAAGACACCTGCATATTTAGCCCCTGTTTCACGCGCAACCTGCTGTGCTGGCTTTGCCGATACCGTGCTTTCACTGAATACCGCAGAGATCTGATTGGCACGAACTTCATCAATAACGCGTTTAACTTGTTGTGGCGTACCTTGCGAGTCTGCATTGATTGGCCATAGGTAGAGTTCTTTAAGACCGAAGTCTCGAGCCAAATAGCTGAATGCCCCTTCACTTGTTACCAACCACCGTTTGTCTTCTGGGATTTGAGCCACTTTTTCGCGAATAGGCTGAACCATATCCATGATCTGCTTTTTGTATGCTTCAGCATTCTTTTGGTAAGTCTTTGCATTAACACTGTCGTATTTCACTAGTGCATCACGAATATTATCGACGTATATCAGAGCATCACTTGGAGACATCCAAGCATGGGGATTAGGTTTGCCACTGTAAGGACCTTGAGCGATGCTCATCGGCTGCACACCCTCGGTCACAATCACACTTGGCACATCATGAAGATTTTTGAAGAACTTTTTGAACCACAGTTCTAGGTTCAAACCATTGTACAGAATAAGATCCGCGCCTTGAGCGCGTCGAATATCACCAGGGGTCGCTTGATAGTTGTGAATCTCAGCGTCAGGCTTAGTAATCGACTCAACAACAGCCGCATCACCAGCTACGTTTTGAGCCATATCCGCGATAATGGTGAAAGTTGTCACTACTTTAAATTTCTCGGCTGCCATTGCTGCCGTGCTTAATCCAAGTGACATCATAGACAAAAGTACAACCGCAGGTTTGGCAAAAGAGCCAATTTTTAATCTCATCCCTGTTTTCTCCAGAAGGCAAATAGTTACTTTGAAAAGATAGAAGGATTCTACCTTTCATTAGCATTACTGTAAATGATAATAGTTATCATTTACAGTAATTTTAGCCTTTATTTCTGAAAAGGACGAGATTGGCTCACTTTTCCAATTACATTGCTGTCACGACAGCCTTAGCATTTAACCCTTTATCTAAGCTGACTAGCAATAACTGACATGGCTCTTGATTGAGCTTCTCCCCGGTCCAGTAATCATACCAATCTGTTGGTTGGTCTGCGGTAAGCGTAAATTCTGTCGCATCATCGTTCGCGTAGTTGAACAAACAGTGCAGATCATTCTTAGATGTTAGTGGCAGAAAAGCATGGTTCAAACCTAATGCGGTAAACTTAGCCGATTCTTGATTACGACGTTGACGCAGCATCAGTTTCGCTAGCGTCTTACTCGCAAATGGGGTGATTTCTGGTAGAGGGTCACCGGAAAGTAGTAGACCGCCACACGCTAGCAGCACGTTACGATGGAATTGATAATCTTCACGCGAGGCTGCTTGGTTAGGTAATGAAGTGAACGTTGCGCAATCTGGGTCGATTTGCCATAACTTGCGATGCTGCCAACTGCGGAAGAAGGTCTCTTTGGCAATTTGCTCAAAGCGATGACTATGGCGCTCTACATCGTCAGACACACGCATGGCATCGACTAAGCCCAAAGAAGGCCACATTGGTGCGTTACAACCCAATAGCCATGCATCTCCTGCCCCTTTAGCGATCGCTTCCATACCCATACGGTAGGCTTCTACACCGGTTACGCCCGATTGACTGCGCTTACCTTTTAAAGTGCCCCAATAGTTTGCATCTAATTTGAATAGCTCAACACCCCACTCTTCGCGCATGACAGATACGACGTGAGTTAAGTGATCTTGAACTTCAGGGTTTGAAGTATCGAGAATGTACCAAGGTGTACAACGCCAACCACCATAGGTGACATCTTCAGCTTTCAGAAGCTCTCCGTCTTCGTGACGCACAAACCAATCGGGATGCTTTTTGAAGATTTCTGATTCTGGCTGGGCAATGAATGGTGCCATCCAAATGGCTGGTTTTTTGCCTTTTGCGCGAATGTTATGAATCAGCTCTTTTACACCACCAGAGAACTTATCCGAAGGCGTTAGCCAATCTCCCATAAATGCTTGGTAGCCATCATCTAACAGTACCCATTCGACCTCAGCTAGGTTGTCTTGCATACATTCCACGTTTTCCAAAACGTTGCCTTCGGTCACGTCCGCGTAGTAGGCATACCAAGAGCACCAACCAACCGGAGCGTCTTGCATTACTCCGTTACGTGCAGGGTGATGTTCTGCAATCATCTCACTGTATTCTTGATACAGCTCAGATAACGAACTCCCACGTAACACAACAACCGATTCAAGATAGTTATGTTCCCAGTCTGCAACTTGCGTTCTTTCACCATCGATTGCTGCTGAAAGTACCCAATGTTCACCATGTTGCTTCACCTCAAAGTAACCAGCAAAGCGACGGCAAGTAGTGAAACCAAATAAGGTGTAACCTGCAGAGTCTTCTACGACTAAATAGTTGTAGTAACGCTTTGGTGCGCTCTCAGGGTAAATACGGTAGGAATTGTTGTTATCGGGGCAACGACCAATGTCGATAGGTTGAGAAATGGTACCGCTGGTCTGTGCCAACATTTGGAAGCCATCACCGATAACGGTTGCGCCTTGCTCATAGAGAAAAGACATTTGAAACAAGACTTCACGGTCAGTAAAGGTTTTATTGTGTATCCCGGCAAAAGAAAAGTGAATTTGGTTGCCGACGATTTCGAATTGAAGATCGTTATCACTTACTGAGATCTCAGTGTGATTGGCCAATTGAATGGTCTGAGCCATAGAAAATCTACTCACTTGATTATTATTGTTTAGTTTGGCTCATTATCCTCCGCTTCTGCTGCTCAATTCGTTATCGACGTCACGAATCTGTTGCTCTTGAGCAAGCCCAAACTCGGTATTGAGAGAATGCTCACTGAAATTTGGTCAAAAAAATACCAGCCCGAAGGCTGGTATTTTATTTAAAGCTTAGTGCTCTGATTAAGCAACTTCGATTGGACCACCGAATGAAGTAACTGGTGGAACTTTACCAGTGAACTTCTCGAAGTTTACGATACATGTGTTCGCAGAAGTCGCCTGTGCTAGCTCAGAAGAACCGATATCTTGAGTTAGAGTGTTAGGGTCACCGTAAGTACAGATTGCACCTACTTTCTCGTTTAGAGGACCGTACCACGCACCTTCTTCGATACGGATAACACCACGTGGGTAGCTGTCAGTAAGTACAGCACCAGCAAGAAGCTGACCACGATCGTTAAATACGCGTACCAAGTCACCGTCTTTGATGCCTTTCGCTTTTGCATCAGCCGGGTTGATGTATACAGGCTCACGACCTTGAACAGCGTAAGTTGCACGGAAGTCTTCAGATTCACACATCTGAGAGTGCAGACGCTTGTCTGGGTGGCAAGATTGTAGCCAGTACGGGTGTTTGTCAGAGCCAGGACCACCGTGTGAACGTTCTGATTTCTCGAACCACATAGGGTGTTCTTGACAGTGTTCGTAACCGTAACGACCGATCTTACGAGAAGTGATCTCGATGAAACCAGAAGGTGTACCCAGTGGGTTGATTTCTGGATCTTGACGGAAGTCAGCGTGACGAACCCAAGGTTTACCTTGACCGAAGTCTAGTACGCTCTTCTCCCAGAACTCATCAAATTCTGGCATTTCGAACTTACCGTCGTTCGCTTTCTTACAATCATTGTACAGGCTGCGGATCCATTCCATCTCGCTCATGCCACGAGTGTACTCGTCGCGACGACCAAAGCGTTGAGTCAGTTCACTCATGATTTGGAAGTCTGGCTTAGATTGGAACAATGGGTCCACTAGACGATGCATAGCAATCAGACCTTTGTTCGAGTAAGAACCGTACACGTCGATGTCGTTACGTTCCCACTGAGTACATGCTGGAAGCACGATATCAGAGAAACGACACGTTGCAGTCCAAGCGAACTCAACCGTTACTACTGTTTGTAGCTTCTGGAACGCTTGCTTCATGCGGTTACGGTCTTGGTGGTGGTGCCATGGGTTACAACCCGAGATCACCATCATCTTGAAGTCTGGAAGTTTAACTTTACCACCGTTGTAGTTGATCTCTTTGCCTGGTTCTAGCAGACAGTCGATCCAACGAGCAACAGGGATAGTACGGCTGTAACCGTTAAAGTCGTTGTTGTCCCACTTCGGCTTCATACCAGTATCTAGGTTACGAGGGAAACCACCAGGACCCGCGAAACCAGTTGAAGGTACACCGATACTTGAGTAGTGGTGACCGTAAGAGATACCACCGCCAGGCAGACCAATTTGACCAACCATTGCTGCAACTACTGCTGCTGCCCAGTATGGTTGCTCACCGTGCTCTTGACGTTGGATACACCAACCCATAAGGATTTGTGTACGACCGTTCACTAGCATGCGTGCGAATTCACGAATCTTGTCCGCTTTCACGCCACAGATAGGAGCAGCCCACTCAGGTGTCTTAACAACTTTATCTTTCGTTTCACCTTGAACGTACTTGATGAAGTCTTCGAAACCTAGACAGTAAGTTTCAATAAACTTCTTGTCGTATAGGTCTTCGTTGTACAGTACGTGCGCAACAGCAAGCATGAATGCTACGTCTGTTAGCGGGTTAATGTATAGGTGATCGTTCTCTAGGTAACGTTGAGTCTTGTTCTTAACTGGGTCTACAGAAAGAACATTGATCTCGCCTTTCGCTACTTTTTCCTTCAACTGCGCTAGGTAGTTGAAAGATTCGTGCGTTTCACAGTTCCAACCTACTTGCAGGTTTTTCACTGGGTCATTTGCCCAAAGAATGATGTTGTCTGAGTTCTCTAGAATTTCAGACCAAGACGTACCTTGTGCATAAACTTCTGTTGAACCAAGTACGTAAGGCATGATGGTTTGACCTGCACCAGTCGAGTAGTCACCTACTTTAGTGATGAAGTTACCGTGCATACCTACAGCACGTTGCATGTGTGCCGTACAGTTGTTGAACGCACCAGTTTGGTTCCAACCAGTTTGACCTGCGTGTAAAGCCCATGGTCCGTATTCTTTCTGAACACGTTCTAGCTCACGGTAGAACAGGTCTAGAGCTTCATCCCAAGTTACACGGATGAAACGGTTGTTACCGCGCGTCTCAGCGCTGTATTTGTGCTTCTTCAGCCAATCTAGACGAACCATTGGGTAACGAACACGTGATGGGCTGTAGATGATGCCCTTGATGCCGTTCAACATTTCTGTTGGGTTCTGGTCTAGTTCTAGCGGTTTGATCTCTTGAACTTTACCCGCGTAGATGTGGGCGCGGAACGCGCCCCAGTGTGAACCTGTTACTTTCCAAGTACCAGTAGTCTCAGCTGCGTTTGCAGATGCTGAAGCCAATAAGCTTGGACCGATAACTGACGCTGCACTTGTGGTTGCTACACCTTTAAGAAAACTTCTTCGTGTAATAGCCATTTAATTTACTCCAATCCGACGCTTATTAGTGGTGACCTTCAGCATAATCTGAAGAGTGCTTCTGTAGGTACTTCAAGATCAGTGCTTCACTGTCTGTATCTAGGTTAACGAACGCTAGCATACCATCGAACATACCTGGCCATGTGTTCGCATCGAAGTGCGCTTCAGCAGGTTGTGTGTGACATACAGAACAGTTAGTTTTGTAAGCTTCTTTTGATTTTTCCCATACAGGGTTGATGTCGTTCAGCATAGATTCTTTCTTGATCCATACTTTCGCAGCTACTTTCTCCCAAGGAAGACCTGTTAGCTCATCAACTTTCTTCTCACCAGCAGTCACAACGTTAGCGTCTGTTGATGCTTCTTTTAGTAGTGATGCTACTGCGATGTTCTTACCGAAGTCTTCTTGAATTACACGACCGAAACCTTTCGCTTTACGCCAGCCATCGATTTCAACTTCAACGTAATCGCCTTTCTCTTCAAGAACTTTAACAGTCGATGCTGGGTTTAGAAGACCTGCTTCTTTAGCACCTTTATCGTCGAAGTAGATTGGTAGGTGACGAACACTCACAAGTTGTTGACCTACACCGTAGTCAGTGTTTGAAGTCATACCTTCAAGGTCACCAACGATACCACCAATGCTATCCATACCTGCTGGCAGGTTGTGTGCGATACCTTTGTGACAGTCAACACAGCTTTGGTCTTTCTCAGCTGCTTGTTTCATTTGGATACGAGCCGTTGGAGACATTTGCTCGAAGTCCATAGAATCGTAGTTGTGACAGTTTTTACACTCTAGAGATTTGTTTGCAGAGAAACGATCCCATTCGTGTTTAGCAAGTTCGATACGGCGCTCTTCGAAAACACCCGGTTCGTCGTAGTTGCCAAATACTTGTGCAAATACTTCTTTAGATGCTTGCATTTTACGAGCGATTTTATCTGTCCAGTTGTGTGGAACGTGACAGTCAGGACATGTAGCACGAACACCAGAGTGGTTTTTCCAGTGAACCGTGTCTTGCAGTTCAACGTATACGTTGTCACGCATAGTGTGACAGCTAATACAGAATTCTTCTGTGTTGGTTGCTTCTAGTGCGGTGTTAAAACCACCCCAGAAAATAACACCAGCGATGAAACCGCCCATAGTCAGCACGCCAAGGCTGATATGAACTGCCGGGCGCGTCATCGTACGCCACAGTTTAATGATTAATGATTTCATTATTTGCTCTCTTAAAATCTTTTCAAAAGTGTGGTTGTGAGCTCACTGGCTTACATGCCGTGTGCGCCTGGAGGACCAAAGAAGAACACTTGTAGTGCCCAAACGATAAATCCGTAGCCACCTACGAAAGCCACACTCAGAATTGGGAAGAGAACAACTGCAATGAAGAGGAAAGACTTCCACTCCAGGGAGCGTTTTTCACCACTCTCAATTTTGTTAACATCACTCATACATTTGCCTATTTTGTATCTAGTGTTATTGAAAAGCCTGCGTTACCAAGCTTAAGTTTTTTACAATCTCTATTGGAAAATGTTAGACCATACTAATAGTAAGGTTCAATCAAATCTGACGCTCCAGCCCTTGTTATCCAACACTTTTTTGAGCTCATCCAGAGATGTGTTTGATTGATATTCTTTGTGAAAGAATATTAATAGATGTGAAAAAATAAGTCTTTTGCAAACATGTTAAGGATACAACATGAGTTTAACTTTGTTTACATTTTTATGGATTTTTTCGTGCTACTAAATCGCTATTTTTTCGACTAAAGACAATACTTTGTGATCTTTATGTTAAGAAAACTTCACGAAGTCCTAGCGATCATTTTGTCGATGAGATTGCGAAAAAACAGAGCTTAGCAATTCATAAACCTATGCCACTTCGTTAGAATCAAAGCATTGATTTTGGGAGAAGGTTTATGAATCAAGTTGTCGATATAAATTGGTTTGAGCTTGCACTTTTTAGTTTGATTCTTATTGTTCCACTCACCATCAATGCTCGCTATAAATTAGGAATTGCGAAAGATACAGCGATGAGTGTTGCGCGAATGACAGTGCAACTCATTTTGGTTGGTGTATATCTGGAATACCTTTTTAAGCTAAATAGCTTACTCGTAAATTTACTGTGGTTATCCATTATGGTTGTCGTCGGAGCAAGCTCAATTGTGGGCAAAGCTAATCTTCCGAAGAAACCACTCATGCTCCCACTGATTACTGGCTTGTCTTGCAGTCTAGTCCCTCTTCTTGCCGCTATCACTTTAGGTCTCGTAAAGCCAGAACCATTCTACAATGCCCAATACATGATTCCATTAGCAGGCATGCTGTTAGGCAATAGCTTAAGCAGCAATATTATCGCGTTGCAGAACTTATTCACCGCTTTCGAACAACGCAAGTCAGAGTACGAGGCAGCCATCTCATTGGGAGCCGCTTCTAGGTATGCCTCCTTCCCTTTTCTTCAAGAAGCCCTTCGCAAATCCCTTGCGCCAATTCTTGCTTCTATGGCGACAACAGGCTTGGTGACGCTCCCTGGTATGATGACAGGTCAGATCTTAGGTGGTGCTAGCCCGATGGTCGCCATCAAGTATCAATTGGTTATTATGCTGGCGATTTTTGTCATGCTCAGTGTGTCTGTAGCGATCACTTTAGAGATGACACTAAGTTGTGTACAAACCAAAGAAGGACGTATTAAAGTGAAGTTTATCAACAAGGAAAAGACATAAAACCGGTCACTTCGTCATCACATAAGCGTCTCATTTTATGAATTTTTCTCGATCAAAAAAGATACTCACGATCTTTGAGACAGGTTATCCACAGAAAATGTGGATAAACCCCGAAAACCCATAAGCAACCAGAAACATAAGCGCAACTTTGAGACCACTGTACACTGCGAAATTTAATGGTCACTGATTGGTCATTGAACCGTCATCTTACTCTTCTAAAGTGCAGTTAAACGACATAGGGAGAGCACCATGGATAGGTTAGCCGTACGAGAAAACTTCGATGAGTTGCAGTCAGATTCGCCCGTTGATTGGCTGACTCAGGAACCGGTAGAAATGACGTCTCATTGGATTCCAAACGAATATGGCATCAACGAAGAACTGGTTTAAACATCGGTTGAGCGAAGTTTAGATAAAAGAAAGGCAAGCCATTTAGCTTGCCTTTTTTGAAAGTTATTTCAGATGCTTGTCTTCATCACGTAGATAAATCATCCAATACCACATGCCAACGAAGACACCACCACCGATGATATTACCGATTGTCACAGGGATTAGGTTGTTCACTAAGAATCCCATCATGTTTAGATCCGCATAATCTGCAATGTTTGCACCTGTCATTTGCCAAAACGATTCAGGTGCGAAGTATTTAATACCGATCGCCATTGGTACTTGGAACATGTTAGCGATACAGTGCTCAAAGCCAGCAGAAACGAACATAGCTACCGGCAAGATCATTACGGCGATTTTATCAGTCAATGTGCGACCACTGAACGTCATCCAAACTGCGATACATACCAAAACGTTACACATGATGCCCAGCGCGACAGCTTGGAAAAAGCCATGATGCAGTTTGTGCTGCGAAATGGCCATCGCATTCAAGCCCACTTGACCACCGTCGAACATGTACTGTTTGGTGATCAGCATACACACAACAAGCAAAACCGCACCAACCATGTTACCGAAGTACACAACCAGCCAGTTTTTCATTAAGGCTTTCCATGAAATCTTGCCGCTTGCACGTGCCACCAGCGTAAGAACTGAGCTAGTAAAAAGCTCGCCGCCGGTTACTACCACTAAGATCAGACCAAGACTGAATGCCAAACCACCAATAAGACGTGTAATGCCCCATGGAAGATCACCAGCACCTGTGGTTACGGTTGTATAAAAAATAAAAGCGATACCAATGTGAAGACCTGCTGAAATTGCCAACAGGAAAGATTTCATTGGAGCTTTAGTTGCTTTGCCAACACCTACTTCGGCGGCACGTTCAGCAGCCTGAGGTGGTAATAATGAGTCAAACTGATTGAAGTTCATGGAAGTGTAACATTTAGAAACAATTAACGAGGCGCGGATAATCGCTCCATTTCCAGACTTTTTCAAGGGCTATTTTTCATGTTTACCAAATTTGTTGTTGTTGAGAGAGTAATCGATAAAATTCAACTATGAGTTATTGTCCTAACCATTATTAATATTTGGGTCAAATGTTTACCGTAGAATAAAATTTCCGCGTTATATCAGAGCTATAGCGCTACACTTAACATTTCTAAGGGTTTTCTATTGCTCAACCTTAGTTTTCAGACTAGCTTGGATAAAAAAGTACGAAGGAATTACCTATGAAATATTCAGCTGACCATATCGCCGAACTGAACCTACTTCTTCAATTCGATTTAAGCAGCGCAGCAACAGGCATCAAAGTCCACAAAGAAGCTTCTGAAGAAATGCAGGCAGCCGTTGCTCGTCTGTACGAAAAACAACTATGTACACAACCTGATGGCGGTTATCTAACTGACGAAGGTATCGAAGTTGCAGAACACGCAGATAAAATTCTTCGAGTCCTTTCTGCTGAATAACGATATTTAAATAAACCAGTATCGGAATTAAAAAAGCCACCGCAACGGTGGCTTTTTTGATAATTAAATTTATCTAGACTCACTATATTAAGCAATGAGCTTTCTCATTTTTCCAAATGGTTGAATTTTATCATACGCCCAGTTAAAGCCCGTTGCATAAAATAAGAAGAAAATTAAGAAGCCCGCTTCTAACGCTAATGCCTGTAGCAGAGTGATTTCCAAAAACCACGCGATCACCGGAATAGACAAGAAGATTAATCCACCTTCAAACCCCAAAGTGTGACCAATTCGCATCGCTAGACTGCGCTCTTCGCGGTTTGGACCAAACCACTTGTCAAAGTACAGGTTATAAATGTAGTTCCAAACTACGGTGTAAAGACTCAGACCAATACCCACCACTGCTAAGTCACTGGATCCCTTCCCTGTTATTAAAGAAGCAGCAGGAATAATGATCGCCAATGCAATCATTTCAAATAGTACAGCGTGAAAGATACGTTCGTTACGAGTCATGATGTTTTACCTAAATAGTTCTACTCAATGACTGGCATTTTATCTATCATTAAGATAAGTAAAAGTTAGGTACCATCGGTTAAAACGATATGTTTACTATTGAACAACTACAAGCTTTCGTCACTACATCAGAAGCTGGTTCTTTCTCCGCAGCAGCCCGTAAGCTTGGACGAGCACAATCGGTGATCAGTCAGCACATCATGAACATGGAACTTGATTGCGGCGTGGACCTTTTTGATCGAACTGGTCGTTATCCAAAACTGACGGAGAAAGGTCATGAGTTAATGCCTTACGCACTTGCAACGCTTAGCCAACTTGACCGACTGAATAATAAAGCGTCTCAACTTTTTTCCAGCCCTGCAACCAAGCTTGTCCTTGCTGTTGACGAAGGGATTCCGCTCACCCGCCTCCCGATTGCATTGAAAAATTTAGAAAAAAAGTTCCCAAGTCTACAGGTGGAATGCTTGACCGCATCCAGCCCTGACATTATTGAACTAATTAAATCAGAACGTGCGACAACGGGCATCATCTTAAGTGACTTACAAATGCCTAAGAATGTTGATTTATCTAACCTAGGGCATATTGGTTTTGATGTGTTTGTCTCATCACAACACCCTTTAGCAATACAGCCAATCCGAAACATCGACGAGCTAAAGCAACATCGTCAACTGGTAATCCGTTCAAAGAATGAAGACGTGAGCGGTCTTAATCAGGCGTTTAGCCCAGATATCTGGTACGCTGATGATTACTACATATTATTAGAACTGGCGAACAAGGGATTTGGCTGGTGCTTTCTTCCTGAACATTTGGTGTCTTACGCACCAAATACCTTAGTGAAACTTGGCGAAGAATTCACAAAACTGGCATGGCAAGTCAACATTGATTTGATACAACATCAGAAATGGCATTCCGATCCCCTGCATCAACAAGCCAGATTAGAGTTACAAACCCTGTTTGAGTAGTCATCAGGGCATACCGTAGGAACATACAGATGGCAAATATATTGATCGTGGGCGCAGGCTGGCTAGGAGCGCCACTTGCACAAACTTTAGCTGACCAAGGACACCATGTTACGGTTACCCGTCGTAGCCAATCTAGGCTAAATGAACTTCCAATCACTTCCGTACGAACGGCTCAACTTGACCTTAGCGAGCCAAGAGCTCAACAGAAAATTGTCGAACTGATCAAACAAGAACAAATAGAACGCATTGTCGGATCGTTTCCTCCAGGTTTTCGCAAAGGAAACGGACAAGAATACGCACAGCAATGGCAACGTTTAGTTGAAGCCGCAAAAGTAAGTGGTGTGGAAAAGCTTTTGATGGTCAGTTCAACGACGGTCTATCCAAATTTGCCCGTCGATATGAGAGAGGAAGACGCCACATTCGCTTTAGCGCAAGACAATCCGCATTTCTCTGATAATGCACGTATTATGCTGCAAGCCGAGCAATACGTGATGGACTCCGGTATTGACTACGCTATCGTTCGCTGTAGTGGTTTGATTGGTGCCGACCGACACCCGTCTCGCTTTGCGTTGCGATTAAAACAGGTCAGTCGCAAAGCGCCAGCGAATATGGTGCATCAAAACGATGCTGTTGCGGCAACGGCTTTCGCGCTCAATCAAATTGAAAATGAGGTAGTTAATGCGACCACGCCAAATACCGTCAGCAAAGCTGAGTTTTATCAAGCTGCCATTACGCAAAGTGATTTAGACATTGCCCTTCCGCCAGTCACCGAAACCGCCGATAAGCGAATCCTTGCAGACAAACTTATCTCGCTTGGTTACCAGTTCCAATTCACCTCAACGCTGGACGCACTATGAAACTCTATCAACACATTGAAACCTTGTGGGAGTATATGCAACTCAAGCATAAGCTAAAGCCTGCTGACTGCCTATTTGTAATGTGCAGTAATGACTTACGCGTAGCCGAACACGCCGCTGAGCTTTACCATCAAAAATTTGCGCCACTCATTGTATTTTCTGGTGGCGAAGGGCGTTTTACGGATGGTTTATTTGAGAGAAGTGAAGCTGAGACTTTTGCAGATATCGCCAAGCTTGCAGGTGTACCGAGCGAAGCAATATTGCTCGAAACAAAGTCGAGTAACAGTGGTGAGAACGTTCGCTTCACTGAGCTGTTATTGAAAGAAAAAGGGATTAGCTGTGACTCTCTGATTTTGGTTCAAAAGCCATTTATGGAAAGACGCGCCATTGCAACCTTTGAAAAACAGTGGCAATCGCCTTATTCACAGCTTCAAGTCACGTCCACAGCGCACCCTTTCTTTGAATATATCAACGAAGAAATGCCACTAATGATGGTGCTTGAAGCGCTCATGGAAGATTTTTCTCGTGTGAAAACCTACCCAGAGAAAGGCTTTCAAACAAAACAAGAGATTCCTGCCCACGTTGAGTCTTCTTATCAAGCACTTTTAGAAAAGTTTGAGTTTGGTCTCGCGTAATCCTTCACTTACGGACCAACAGTTAGACAGTAAAAAGCCACCGAATTCGGTGGCTTTTTCTTATCTAACTCTTATCTAGACTGGCTTACTTACCAAGTGCTTCTTTATAATGCTGGCGACAAACGGATACGTAACGATCGTTACCACCGATTGCGACTTGATCACCTTCTTTGATTGCAACACCGTGCTCATCAGTACGGATAACCATGTTTGCCTTGCGACCACAGTGACAAATCGTTTTGAGTTCCACCAACTTGTCTGCCCAAGATAGCAAGTACTTGCTGCCTTCAAAAAGTTCGCCTAGAAAATCGGTACGAAGACCATAGCAGAGTACAGGAATATGCAGCTTATCAACCACTTCTGTTAGTTGGTAAACCTGTTCTTTCGACAAAAACTGACACTCATCAATTAGGATACAGTGACGTTTTTCAACTTCATGCAGTGCCGCGATCTCTTGGTAAAGGTTGGTATCTGGACGGAACAAATGCGCGTCTGATTGCAAACCAATACGAGAGCTCACTTTACCTACGCCGTAGCGATCATCTAACGCTGCTGTGAAAATCACAGGCGTCATGCCACGTTCTTGGTAGTTAAATGAAGATTGAAGAAGAGTTGTCGATTTACCCGCGTTCATTGCCGAGTAATAGAAATACATCTGAGCCACAGAGCACTACCTTCGTTAAAGTTTAGAATTTATAAAAGCTTGTAAAGAAAAGGGCTGAATCATCAGCCCTTTTAAAAGATTCAATTACTTACGTCGCCACGTTGTGCCTTCTGGACCATCTTCCAGAACAATGCCCATTTCCGTCAGCTTGTCACGAGCCATATCTGCGTTAGCCCAATCTTTTGCTGCACGAGAATCGTTACGTAGCTTAATTAGTGCTTCGATTTCAGCAACTTCATCGTCGTCGCCTGCATCACCTTTTAAGAATGCTTCTGGATCTTGGTGAAGAATACCGATCACGTCAGCCAGTTCACGCATTAGCGCACCTAGCTCGCTCGCTTTCTCTAGGTTTTCTGTCTTCAGACGGTTTACTTCACGCGCCATGTCAAACAGTACTGAGTAAGCTTCTGGTGTGTTGAAGTCATCGTTCATCGCTGCTGTAAAGCGAGTTACGTATTCTTCACCACCCGCTGGCGCAGCATTTAGATCCAGACCACGTAGAGATGTGTATAGACGCTCAAGAGACGCGCGTGCTTGGTTTAGGTTATCTTCGCTGTAGTTTAGCTGGCTACGGTAGTGACCAGACATTAGGAAGTAACGAACGGTCTCAGCATCGTAGTGACCTAGAACATCGCGGATAGTAAAGAAGTTACCTAGAGACTTTGACATCTTCTCACGGTCTACCATTACCATGCCGCTGTGCATCCATGTGTTCACGTACTGAGTGTCATGTGCACAGCATGATTGCGCGATTTCGTTCTCGTGGTGTGGGAACTGAAGATCAGAACCGCCGCCGTGAATGTCGAAGTGGTTGCCTAGGATTGACGAGTTCATAGCAGAACACTCAATGTGCCAACCTGGACGACCTGGACCCCATGGTGATTCCCATGTTGGCTCTCCCGGTTTAGACATCTTCCAAAGTACGAAGTCTAGCGGGCTACGTTTTGCTGTTTCGATATCGACACGAGCACCAGCTTGAAGCTGGTCAAGATCTTGCTTAGACAGTTTTCCGTATTCGTTGAACTTGCCCACTTCGAACATTACGTCGCCGTTGTCTGCAACGTAAGCAAAACCACGCTCGATTAGCTTTTCAACCAATTCGATGATTTCAGCAATGAACTGAGTCGCACGAGGCTCAACGTCAGGACGTTTCATGTTTAGTGCATCAAAGTCAGCGTGCATTTCACCGATCAAACGTTCAGTAAGTGAATCACAAGACTCGCCGTTTTCTGCCGCGCGTTTGATGATTTTGTCGTCGATATCAGTGATGTTGCGTACAAACGTTAGATCGTAACCAAGGTAACGTAGGTAACGAGAAACAACATCAAAAGAAACGAAAGTACGACCGTGACCAATATGACAGAGATCGTAGATGGTAACTCCACAGACATACATGCCAACTTTGCCGGCTGTAATTGGTTTGAATTCCTCTTTCTGTCTTGTGAGTGTGTTATATATCTTTAACATGATCTCTATCTATGATTGTGAATGAATAACAAGAACGCCGAGTATAACAACTCAGACCTTATTAGGTAATAGCAATTAACCGATAAAACGATAATCGGCTAAACTTCAAGCACAAAACTATGAATTTGTTCTTCCTGAGTTTTTAAAGCGTAATAACTTAGGCTAGAATCGCAGTTTCAATACAACACAGTAAAGGAAAGTAGCATGATCACCCTTCACACTAATTTTGGTGACATCAAGATTCAACTAAACGAAGAGAAAGCGCCAGAAACAAGCGCAAACTTCCTTCAGTACTGCCGCGACGGTTTCTATGACAACACTCTTTTCCACCGTGTTATTGACGGCTTCATGATCCAAGGTGGTGGTATGGAGTCTGGTCTACGTGAAAAAGCTACACGTGCACCTATCAAAAACGAAGCAAACAACGGTCTTAGCAACAAAGTGGGTACACTTGCTATGGCTCGTACTATGGAGCCGCATTCAGCAAGCTCTCAGTTCTTCATCAACGTAAACAACAACACGTTCCTAGATTTCCGTAGCGAAAGCCTAGATGGTTGGGGTTACTGTGTATTCGGTGAAGTAATCGAAGGCATGGACATCGTAAACAAGATCAAAGGCGTTAGCACTGGTTCTTACGGCATGCACCAAGACGTACCTCTAGAAGATGTAATGATCACTGGTACTACAATCGAAGAGTAATTCTTTAGAATTGCCACCAAGAGATAAGTTTGTGGGGAGGCTTCGCCTCCCCTTATTTCTATGACGACATTATTTATATCTGATCTTCATCTTACCCCATCACGTCCGGACATCACGGAGTGCTTTGTCACGTTCATGCGTACAGAGGCGATCCATGCAGATACTTTGTATGTGCTCGGTGATTTGTTCGAGTTTTGGATTGGTGACGATGATGACACCCCTTTCGCAGACCAGATCCGCGCTGAATTTAAAGCGCTGACGGATTCTGGTGTCCCTGTTTTCTTCATCCAAGGCAACCGAGACTTCCTCCTAGGTAAACGCTTTTGCAAAGAAACCGGTATGACGTTGCTCGACGACGTTTGTACGATTGACCTCTATGGTCAAAAAGCCGTTATCTTACATGGCGATACACTTTGCATTGATGATGTGAAATACCAAGAGTTTCGTAAAACCGTTCATAAACCATGGCTTCAATGGTTGTTTAATCGAATTCCTTGGTTCGTTAAGAAAAGAATTGTCACCAAGGTTCAATCAGACATTCGAGATGATAAAAAAACCAAGTC
The DNA here is from genome assembly GCF_001591145.1 of Vibrio harveyi NBRC 15634 = ATCC 14126 = KCTC 12724. Taxonomy (GTDB): domain Bacteria; phylum Pseudomonadota; class Gammaproteobacteria; order Enterobacterales; family Vibrionaceae; genus Vibrio; species Vibrio harveyi. Next base: position 19,061 of record NZ_BCUF01000012.1, read on the forward strand.
TCTCGATATCATGGATGTAAACCAAGGCGAAGTTGAACGTGTTATGTCTCAAAACTGCGTCAACTTGATGATTCACGGTCATACACATCGTCCAAATACACATTTTTTTGAACTTAATGGTGCTAAAAACACCCGCATCGTTTTAGGTGATTGGTATACCCAAGGCTCAGTTTTACAAGTAAATTCTGACGGTTTTGACTTACAAACACGACCGTTTGACACAGAATTGAAGTAAAGCTTGTCGAGCGTGTAGAAGATTGACGCGTAAAGCATAGAAATTTTACAAAAAATCGCTATCATCGTAATACTAAGTTAAACAGAACAAAGTACCGCATTGAAGTATTCATACGTAGCTCGTCAACCGATACTAGACAGAGAAAAGCGTACCATTGGGTACGAGCTTCTCTTTCGTGACGGTCCGAAAAACACCTTTCCAGAAGTAGAACCAGAGATGGCGACTAGCCGACTTTTATCTGATCACTTCTTGACGACTCACTACAGCACACTAGGTGATAAACTTGGCTTTGTTAATTTTCCATACCAAAGCTTAGTCAACCTAGTTCCTACTCTATTTCCTAATGAGTCGTTAGTTGTAGAGGTGCTGGAAGATTGCGAACCGACAGATGAGCTACTTCATGCGATTAAACATCTGCACGCATCTGGTTATCGTGTCGCATTAGATGACTTCGTTCCGACCAAGGCTTGGAAGCGCTTCTTACCATACGTCGCTATCATTAAGTTTGATATCCGTTTGGTGCCTATAGACAAAGCTGCAATCTATATTCGTTCTCTCGGACATTTTGGTATCGACTTCTTAGCAGAAAAAGTCGAAACCTATGAAGAGTTTGAGCAAGCGATGGATGCTGGTTTTAACTACTTCCAAGGATACTTTTTCAGTAAGCCAGAGATGATTCAGAAGAAACGCCTCAACCCAGCGTTTTTGACGGTTATACAACTGTGCAAAGAAATTGCAGATAAACCTATCGATTTCAATGAGGTAGAACGTCTGTTTTCTATTGATGTGACTTTGTCTTATAAGCTGTTGACTTACGTAAACTCAGGTTACACGCTCACAACTAAGATTAAGTCTTTCCGTCAAGCTCTGGTTTACCTTGGTGAAGAGCGCTTAAGACGCTTTATTTCTCTTGTGGCGATTGCCTCTGTGCACGAGGATAAACCGGACTCTCTCTATTCGTTAGCGATTCAACGCGCACGTATGTGTGAGATTTTGTTGAGCCAGATGAAAACCAAGTATGATCCGGGCCAAGCATTCCTGACAGGTATGTTTTCACTGCTGGACTCACTACTCGATCAGCCACTATCCGATGTAATCAGCGACATTCCAGTCGATGAGGAAATCAAACAAGCACTCACCAGTCGAAAAGGTGTATTAGGCTACCTACTTTCAATGATCATTGCTTACGAGAAAGCCGATTGGGAAACGACGGAAAAGTACTGTAACGCGCTCAAACTGAATGAACCACAATTAGCGAAGGCGTTCAGTCAATCCACTGCGTGGGCCCAAGAACTGCTGTCTCAAACGCCCTAAATCGCTATAATGCCCCAAAAGAATACCTCCAGCCTCACTGATATGCCCAAGTAACCTCGCGATGCTACGTTCAGCGAGAATAAGTTGGGTGTAAAAGGTTGTTTGTTTTACCGCTTAATTAATCGAGATTTCATTTTATGGCTTCTTCTTGTCCTTGCGGGTCTAACCGCACCTACTCACAGTGTTGTGAAATCGCCCACAATAACCATGCTGACGTCATCACTCCAGAGCAGTTGATGCGTTCTCGCTATAGTGCACATGTGTTGGGTCTAGTGGATTACGTGGTAAAAACATATCACCCAAGCTGTAACGCAGAAGAACAACGTGAAGGCATTGCCCAGTCCATCGATAGCGATTGGTGCAAGCTTGAAGTAGTCAAAACTGAAGCGGGTAGCAACAAGAATGAAGGTTTTGTTGAGTTCAATGCGTACTTTAATGAAGACGGCAAACGCTACTGCATGACTGAGCGTTCTCGCTTTGTAAAAGAAGACGGGCTTTGGTACTACATTGACGGCACATTTCCTGAAGAAGAGCCAGAAGAAGAACCAGAACAAGATCCACGTTTAAGCCAGCCAGTAATTAGCCTAAAAGTAGGTCGCAATGACCCGTGTATCTGTGGAAGTGGTAAGAAATTTAAGAAGTGTTGTGGGTAAAGCATCCATACCTAGCTTATTAAACTCGATTTAATTGGATTCTTGACATCGCTTAGGCTTGTCGAAATGACGTGAATATATGTACCTGTTTGAAGTAGATAACTCTACTGCAAGCACCATTAGAAAATATACCGTCATTCTGAACAACGAGGGACGAGCGTGATTCAGAATCCAATCGCCACTCGCACTGTCGCCGAGGTTTACCCCGAACCAAGAACACTAAATTAAAAAAGCCCCTAGACTCCCGAGTCATAGGGGCTTTCATTTATCTATAGCAGGCTTATTTATGACGCTCTTTCAGTTTATTCACCACATCATTCATCGATAAGCCTTGGTCTTGAAGCAATACCAGCAAGTGGTAAATCAAGTCTGCTGATTCACACACTAACTCCGCCTTATCGCCCGACGTCGCCGCAAGCGCGACTTCAACGCCTTCTTCGCCCACTTTTTGCGAAATACGCTTGGTGCCACGGGCATAAAGACTGGCAGTATAAGAGGAATCTGGGTCGGCACTCTTGCGGGCAGCCAATAGCTGCTCAAGTTGATGAAGCCACACCATTTGTGACTCCTCTTGAGGGTCCACATCCCAGCAAGTTGTGTTACCCAAGTGACACGTAGGACCAATGGGATTCACTTTCACCAGTAGCGTATCGTTGTCGCAATCGAGCTGAATGTTCACCAATTGCAATACGTTGCCAGAGGTTTCACCTTTCGTCCAAAGACGTTGCTTGGTACGAGAGAAAAACGTCACTTGACCTGTTTCGCCCGTTTTTGCCAACGCATCTTGGTTCATGTAACCCATCATCAGCACTTGGCTTGATTGGAAATCTTGTACGATGGCAGGTACCAGACCATCCACCTTTTCCCAGTTGATTCGCTCAGCTAGCGAACTTACTTCGGCGGCTTTCACACTCATAGTCGTACCTCAATGCCTTGTTGTTTCAAATACTGCTTTAGTTCACCAATATTGATGACTTGCTTGTGGAATACCGATGCGGCAAGCGCGCCATCCACATTTGCTTTTTGGTAGGCTTCTGCGAAATGCTCCATGGCACCTGCACCACCCGATGCAATCAATGGCACGTTACACACTTCACGCACCATATTCAGTTGTTCGATGTCGTAGCCGTTACGTACACCGTCTTGGTTCATCATGTTCAGCACGATTTCACCAGCGCCGCGCTTTTGTACTTCTTGCACCCAATCACACGTTTCCCATTGGGTCGCTTTGGTGCGTTCTTCATCACCAGTAAACTGGTAAACCTGATACTTGCCCGTCTCTTTGTCGTAGTATGAATCGATACCAACGACGATACATTGCACACCAAACTTATCAGCAAGGTCAGTAATCAACTGAGGGTTTGCCAAAGCAGGAGAGTTAATCGATACCTTATCTGCACCAAACTCAAGAATGCGCGCCGCGTCTTCTGCTGATTTAATACCACCAGCCACACAGAACGGGATATCAATCACTTCTGCGACGCGAGCGACCCAACTTTTATCGACGACACGACCATCACTTGAAGCGGTAATATCGTAGAACACAAGCTCGTCAGCGCCTTCTTCAGCATAACGCTGCGCCAGAGGAACGATGTCACCAATAATTTCGTGGTTGCGAAACTGGACGCCCTTCACCACTTGTCCATCACGAACATCAAGACATGGAATTATTCGCTTTGCCAACATGCAAACGCCTCCTCTGCTGTGAACTTACCATCTAACAATGCACGACCAACAATCACGCCAGCAACACCGCTGCCTTTTAGTGCTTCGATATCCGCTAATGAACCGATGCCACCTGAAGATTGGAACTGCACTTGCGGGTACTGTTTACATAAGTCGACGTAAAGCTCAACGTTTGAACCTTCTAGCGTACCGTCACGAGAAATGTCCGTGCAAAGCACATGCTGTAGACCTACCGTCAGATAATCGTTGATCAATGCTTCGATAGTCACGCCTGAGTCTTCTTGCCAACCAGAGATCGCTACCTTACGCGTGCCGTCTTGATCGATGTTGATGTCTAGCGCGAGAACGATTTTCTCTGCACCGTATTTTTCCATCCAACCTTTCACAAGCTCTGGCTGTTTTACCGCTGTAGAGCCAACTACAACGCGCTGCGCACCGGCTTCTAACAGATCAATCACGTCCTGCTCTGTACGCACTCCACCACCAATTTGGATGTTCGCTGGCGTACTTGCTAATAGCTTTGCAATCAAATCAAGTTGACGTGCTGTCGTGTCTTTCGCGCCAGTTAAATCCACTAAGTGTAGCCAGTTAGCACCTGCTTGGTGGTACAAATTAAACTGCTCTGCTGGGTCGACTTTGTACTCGGTAACTTGACCGTAATCACCTTGATAAAGGCGAACCACCTGTCCTTCAATTAAATCAAGAGCTGGAATAATCACACTAAATCCCTTTTATAATTCTAAGAAGTTTTGAATAAGCTTCGCGCCCGCTTTTGAAGAACGCTCAGGGTGGAACTGCACACCGTAGTAGTTGCCACTTTGTACTGCTGCTGTGAACGGGTTGCCGTATTCACACTCGGCAATCGTGTAATCCCCGACAGGCATTGCAAAGCTGTGTACAAAGTAGAAGTACTCACCTTCTTCAATGCCTTTGAACAGTGGGTTACCTGCTTTTGCAGACACTGTGTTCCACCCCATATGCGGCAGCGGTAAATCGCCGGTTTGTAGCATCTTCACTTCGCCATCACAAAGTCCAAGACACTCAACCAACTCATCTGCTTTCTGCCCTTTCTCTTGAGACACTTTGCCCAATAGTTGCATGCCTAAACAGATACCTAGCAAAGGCTTTTCTACCTGTTTTACCAAACTGATAAGATCGCGCTCTTCTAGGTTCTTCATCGCTTCACTGGCAGTCCCCACTCCCGGTAGAAATAGCTTGTCAGCTGCCAATACAACTTGTGGATCTTTTGAAATAGTTACGTCATAACCTAGGCGTTCGATGGCAAACTTCACCGAAGAAACGTTGGCACAGCCAGTATCGATAATGACAACTTTCTGTTCTGTCACTGTTTTTCTCCTTGCTAACGTGAGCCTTAAAGCACGCCTTTACTACTTGGTAGCTCAGTGCCTTCTACTTTGATTGCTTGACGTAAAGTACGACCAAACGCTTTAAACAAGCTTTCAATGATGTGGTGGTCATTATTGCCCGCAGAAGACAGGTGCAGCGTACACGCTAGGGTGTCAGTCAGAGAACGGAAGAAGTGAACCACCATCTCTGTTGAAAGATCACCCACTTGCTCACGGCTAAACTGCGCGTCGAACTTAAGGTAGGGACGACCTGATAGGTCTAGCGCACATTGTGCTAAACACTCATCCATTGGCAGGCTGAAACCAAAACGACCAATACCACGCTTGTCACCCAGCGCTTCTTTCAACGCCTGACCCAAGGCAAGAGCGGTATCTTCTACTGTGTGGTGATCATCAATGTGAAGGTCTCCTTCCACTTTGCACACCATTTGGAATCCACCGTGCGTCGCAATTTGATCCAACATGTGGTCGAAGAAACCAAGACCCGTTGAGATGTCATTACCGCCTTGTTCATCAAGATTAACCGCAACTTTGATGTCCGTTTCTTTCGTGGTACGAATCACTTCAGCAATACGAGCTTTCACCGTGAGGTCTTTCAGGATCTGTTTCCAATCCATAGTTTCTGGGTTGTATTGAATACCACGAATTGCCATGTTTTCTGCAAGTTGAAGATCGGTTTGACGATCACCAATCACAACAGAGTTTTGAAAATCAACTTTGCCACCTTGTAGATACTCTTTTACCAAGCCCAATTTAGGCTTACGGCAAGAGCAGTTATCTTCATCAAAGTGAGGACAAATCAGCACGTCATCAAACTTCACACCTTGAGACTCAAAGATCTCCATCATCATGTTGTGTGGTGCGTCGAAATCTTCTTGTGGGTAGCTGTCGGTACCTAGACCATCTTGGTTCGTTACCATCACTAGGCGGTATCCGGCATCCTGCAACGACAACAGGCTTGGGATAACAAATGGCTCTAGTTTAAGCTTATCTAAACGGTCTACTTGAAAATCAACCGGCGGCTCAACAATTAAGGTGCCATCACGGTCGATAAAAAGGATTTTTTGTTGTTTGCTCACTCGAACTTCCTTATTGCTATATCTTTTTGGCGCTCCCGCTATTGAGCGAGAGCGATAAATACTTTTTCTACTTATGAGTAGTAGTTTCTGATAAATCCGAGTGTTTTTTCGCACTCGTCGCGGTTACCCACGCTGATACGTACACAGTTCTCGATTGGTGAGTTACGTAAAATAATGCCCGTATCCCAAGCGGCTTTGAAAAGATCATCGCCATCTGGGAACTTCACCAATAGGTAATTCCCCCATCCTTCAAAGACTTCCAATCCCGGAATCATTGACAAACCAACTTGTAAGTAAGCTCGGTTTGCATTCAGGTCGAGAACTTGAAACTTCGCTCGCGCTAGACCTGCTTCAGACAGCGCTTGAGTAGCAATTTCTGCCACTGGAACCGGTACTGGATATGGTGCGATAACTTTAAGAAGTACATTAATCAACTCTTCGTTCGCAAGCGTAAATCCACAACGCAGACCAGCAAGCGCGAAAGCTTTCGACAGAGTACGCAGAATTGCTAGGTTCGGATATTGCGCCAGCAAATCTACCGTTGACGCTTCTGGACAAAAATCAATGTACGCTTCATCCATTACAACGATTGCTCGGTCTTTTGTCATCTCAAGCAGAGACACAATGTCTTCACGCTTAACCAAGTTACCTGTTGGGTTGTTTGGCGAACATACGAAAACCAGTTTCACGTTATCCAGATTGGCTTCGATGCCTGCAAGGTCTAGTTGCCAATCTGACGTCAGTGGTACGGTTTTGCGCTCAACACCGATGGTTTCGGCACTGATAGCGTACATACCGTAAGTCGGTGGACAGTAAAGAATCGCATCTTCACCCGGCTCACAGAAAGCACGAATCAGTAGCTCAATGCCTTCATCTGCACCGCGAGAAGTCAGCGTTTGTTCTGGTTTCACACCCACATACGCCGCGTAAGCGGAAATCAGTTCTTTCGGTTGGCATTCGCTGTAACGATTAAGACGAGCAAAGTCTGTTTTGTATTCATTGTTAAATGGTGATTCGTTGGCATTTAGCCATACATCACCAGTACCGCCAATTCGGCGAGCCGATAAATAAGGGGTAAGTTTTTGGACTTGTTTACGCGCTAGCTTTTCCATCTCAATATCCTCTTACTTCGCTGCCAATTTTTCTACACGGATAGTCACCGCACGTTTGTGTGCATCTAAGCCTTCTGCTTCAGCCATAGTGACTACTGTAGGGGCAAGGTTCTTTAGGCCATCAGCAGATAGCTCTTGAATCGTCATACGCTTAGAGAAGTCCGCCAAGCCTAAGCTTGAATAAGTACGTGTGTAACCGTAAGTAGGAAGAACGTGGTTAGTACCCGATGCGTAGTCACCTGCTGATTCAGGCGACCAATCACCAAGGAAAATAGAACCTGCGTTGTCTAATAGAGGCAGAAGCTCGCGTGGGTTCTTAGTCTGAACAATTAAGTGCTCAGGACCGTAGTAATTTGAGATTGAAACCGATTGAGTCAGAGACTCAGCAATAATAATCAAACTTGAAGCTAATGCTTGCTCGGCAATGTCCGCACGAGACAACTCTTTAAGCTGACGTTGAACAGCATCCGTCACTTGATCTGCAAGCACAGGAGAAGGAGTCACAAGAACCACTTGAGAGTCAGGACCGTGCTCTGCTTGGCTTAACAAATCCGCTGCAATGAAATCTGGGTCTGCCGTTTCATCAGCAATCACTAGCACTTCTGATGGACCTGCTGGCATATCAATCGCTGCACCACGGAAATCATTACTTACCTGACGTTTTGCTTCTGTCACGTAAGCGTTACCTGGACCAAAGATCTTATCAACTTTAGATACGGTTTCTGTTCCGTAAGCCATTGCTGCGACGGCTTGACCACCGCCGACATTGTACACTTCATCAATGCCACACAGTTTTGCTACATAAAGGATCTCGTCAGCAATTGGGGGTGGAGAACAAAGCACCACTTTACGACAGCCTGCAATTTTTGCAGGAACCCCAAGCATCAAAACAGTCGATGGCAATGGCGCACTGCCACCGGGAATGTACAAACCCACTTTTTGAATTGGGCGCGTTACCTGTTCACAGACTACACCCGGTTGAGTTTCTACTTTGATTGGCTGCGGCTTCTGCGCTTTGTGAAACTTAGCAATGTTTTCATACGCTTGTTCCAGTGCGTTCTTCATTTTTTCAGAAAGACGCGCTGATGCCTCATCGATTTCTTGAGCTGATACACGGATAGATTCCGGCTGCACGCGGTCAAACTTCTCAGTCAGCTCCAATAATGCAGCATCACCTTCTTTGCGAACTTTTGTGATTACTTCAGAAACCGCGGCAGTGATATTCGCACCTTCTGTAATTGCAGGACGTTCTAGGATTGAGTCTTGCTGCGTTTCACTTAGCGATTGCCATACGACTGTTCTCATTGCGATTACTCCATCATTTTTTCAATTGGTAGTACTAGAATTGAGCTGGCACCCAGTTCTTTTAGCTGTTCCATGGTTTCCCAGAACAGGTTTTCAGTACTTACCAAGTGAACCGCAACTTTTTGCTTGTCTGCAGATAGAGGTAATACCGTTGGGTCTTCAGCACCAGGAAGTAGAGCTTTGATTTGGTCTAGCTTCTCTGCAGGTGCGTGTAACATGATGTACTTAGACTCTTTCGCTTGCTGTACGCCTTGCATTCGGGTAAGAAGTTTTTCGATTAGCGCCACTTTGTCTGCATCGAATTCGCCAGTACGTTGAATCAGTGTCGCTTTTGATTTGAAGATAATTTCAGCTTCTTTAAGACCGTTCGCTTCCAGTGTTGCACCTGTAGAGACCAAGTCAGCGATGGCATCAGCAAGACCAGCGCGAGGAGCAACTTCTACTGAGCCTGTCAACATACATGTTGAGAATGGAACACCCGCTTCATCCATATAAGCTTTTAACAGTTGCGGGTAAGTTGTAGCGATACGTTTTCCAGCTAAGTCTTGAGGACCGTTGTACTCTTCGTCTTTATCAATCGCGATAGATAAACGGCAACCACCAAAATCAAGTCGACGAAGTTGAACAAATTCAGACGGTTCACCCAGTGCTTTGCGATCAAGACGAACTTCTTCTAATTCGTTTTCACCAATAAAGCCCAAGTCAACCACGCCATCCATAATTAGACCTGGAATATCGTCGTCACGAACCAAAAGCAAATCAATTGGCATATTTTCAGAATGAACAACTAAGCGCTCACCCATTACATTGAACTTCACGCCACATTTTTTAAGTAGAGCTTGGCTCTCTTTGCTTAGACGACCTTTTTTCTGAATTGCAATTCTTAAGCGTTGTGTTTGCATTGCTTTATCCCTGTGCCAGATTCGGTAATTAAAATATTTTATAAACCAGTAAAACTAAAAAACCCTCGAGAGATGTTGGTCTCCCGAGGGTTTGAAATCTGTTTTCACTTTGATTTTCACCTCCGGGAGTTTCTTATCTCCCGGGTATGCGTGCATCTCCCGAAAGACTAGACTGGGTGATGGTGATGATGAATGTTCATTACAAAATTACGCATACTTATTTAAGGCTCGATTGTGTTGCTTCGTTAACAACCACACTAACTAAGCTGCTAACTTTTTTCAACCTTTAATTTTAAAAAAATACGAATTGTATAATACAAATAAAAAAGGAGGCCGAAGCCCCCTGTTATTTTAACATTTAATTCAACAACTTATGCACTCTGACAAGATGCCATTTTTGACTTTGAAAGCCATGACAAAATCGCACAAACGATAACGAATGTAATCGATGCTGCGATGAAAGAGAACGCAATTGAAGCCGTCATACCAAGAGCAATAAAGCCCACGCATGAAACAAGCGCGACTGATAATGCATAAGGTAACTGAGTTGATACGTGATCGATATGGTTACAACGTGCACCAGTCGATGACAAGATAGTCGTATCTGAGATTGGAGAACAGTGGTCACCGAATACCGCACCAGCAAGAACCGCACTTAGCATTGGTAGCATAAGCGCTACATCTGTTGCGCCCGCCATATCGCCCGCGATTGGTAGCATGATACCGAACGTACCCCATGAAGTACCTGTCGAGAACGCCATTAGACCAGACAGCAAGAATAGGATAACTGGCAGCCAGTGTGGGTTGATGTTGCCTTGTGCCATTGTAGATAGGTAAGAACCTGTCTTCATGTCACCGATAACAGAACCGATAGTCCAAGCAAACACTAGGATTAGGATTGCACCAAACATTGATTTAGCACCAATCCAAAGCGTACGTGCAATCTCAACCATTGGTAAACCTTGCTTCAGCACCGTAAATAGCGCGACAGCAAGACCAAGTAAGCTACCGTAAATTAGAGAAGTACCAACATCAGTATTCTCAAACGCACCTAACAAAGCAAATTCTTTGCCATCTGCTGCTAGTGCTTGACCACCGGTGTAAAGCATTGAAGCAATCGTTGCCACAATAAGCGTAACGATTGGAAGAACTAGGTCAGAAACCTTACCCTTCTCACTTTCACGGATATCTAGCTCTTCATTTAGCTCATGCGCTTCTTGAGTATCATTTTCTTTATCTTTATCGAAACCACGGCCTTGAGACGCCGCGATTTCGTGATCACGCATCTTACCAATATCCAAACCAAACCACGCCACTGCGAATACCATTAGCAGAGCAAATACAGCGTAGAAGTTCATTGGGATAAGGCGAACATAAGCGCCTAGTGCAGAATATTCTGTGATGCCATGTGACACCAAGATACCACCGATAATAGTAATGATGTATGCACCCCAGCTTGATGCTGGCATGATCACACACATAGGTGCTGCTGTGGAGTCTAAGATGTACGCTAGCTTAGCGCGAGAGACGTAAAAGCGGTCAGTTACTGGACGAGAGATCGCACCAACAGCAAGACTGTTAAAGTAATCGTCGACAAAAATGAATACGCCAAGGAAAGCTGCAAGAAGTTTAGAGCCACGTTTACTTTTTACGCGTGTTTGCGCCCATTCAGCGAAAGCACGAGTACCACCAGAAAGTGTTAACAACGCTGTTGTCATACCTAAAAGAATAAGGAAGCCAACAATACTCATGTTCCAAGTATTGATACCACCGTCTTCAATAAAGACAGAAGAAACTTGAGAACTAACATAACCTACCGTATTACCGATAGACCAATCGTTAAGAAGTACCGCACCCAGCACGATACCAACACCAAGAGAAACTAAAACACGTCGAGTTAGAATCGCCAGCGTCAGCGCGACAATAGGCGGTAATAACGAAACAGGAGAATGTGCAAAATCTATTAAATTCATGATCTTCAAAAACCAAAGTTTGGCTAGAGATCTACTGCAGACAAGTCACGTAGCATACGGTACGTGCTCATGTTGAACTTAGCGACAGGGAAGCGAACACTTCACCCAACCCTACAGTAGCGCTCCATAGTTTAATGTAAATATACTATGGCAGTGTTGTTCCTTTCAGAGACAACCCCAGCAAGTGGTTTCGATAGCCCCACTTACTTCGGCAATCTTCGCCTTCCACTATTATTCATTGGCATCACCCCAATAATAGCTACTCTTCGAGACTGCACCTCTACGGCAATAACAAACAACTAACCGTTAATCGTACAAATTAACAACAATTTATCTGCAATATTGCATCAGGTGGTTGTCATTGTACCTATGAAGCCTCCCATTGCAACACATCAAACTAAATTAAATGAATAAATAATCGCGATTTCGATTTATAAATGAAATGTGACCAAATCATACATTGCGCAACTGCAATCACTTCAACCTTGTCCATTATGAAACTTTATTACTACTATTAAATACGCCATAGTTTTACGTGCAACAATAAATGAATGAAATATGACAGTGATAGCATTTGCCATCTAATCCTTTTCTGTCAGAAAAAGGGAAATTTAATTCAAGCTATAAATAAACATGATAGCGATCGAGAAAAAGACCGTATCTATTAAGTAAAAATTGTCTGAAGTGGCTAATTAAATTTCAAATTGATTAATTAATATTGTTAGAACCCGAAAAAACTAAAGAAATTTAATCTAAATCATGAATTAGCATTTGCACATATCAGAAAGATAAAGTTAAATATAAGGACTCTATGTTTATTTCTAGATTCACATTTAATTTATCTTATCGATAAGCGATGTAGAATCTTTTAACCTATTAATAGGAATCGTCATGTCAGAGCTGACTAAAACACTTCTAAATATCCGTAGCCTTCGTGCATTTTCTCGTGAGCTGACTCTAGAACAATTGGAAGAAGCTCTAGATAAACTAACTATCGTTGTTCAAGAGCGTCAAGAAGCAGAAGAAGCAGACCGCGCAGCACAAGCTGAGCAAGAAGCTAAACTGGCTGCTATCGCTGAGCAAATCGCTCAAGACGGTATCGATGTTGAAGCGCTAATTAGTGCACTTGCTGGTGAAACAAAAACTAAAGCAAAAACTAAACGTGCTCCTCGCCCTGCTAAATACAAATACACTGACGTAAGCGGTGAAGAGAAAACTTGGACAGGTCAAGGTCGTACACCTTCTGCAATCCAAGAGCAACTAGATGCAGGTAAATCTCTAGATGATTTCCTAATCTAAGAATAGATTTATGAAATTTTAAAAAGGTTCCCTATGGGAGCCTTTTTTATTTTTCTGTAAATAGATACAAAAATGGCGCATTTTGAATGCGCCATTTTTTGCGTATGTGAGAAGTTGGTTAATTCAACAGAATCTATTAACGTTCCCAGTATGCTTCTTCTAAACTATCTTCGCGCTCAGGAAGACCACGAGAAAGACGTGGTGAATGCTGCACTAACACTTCGTAACTCGCGCGGTTTGCGTATTTACAAACTTGAGAGAACGAAGAGTAAGTTAAATACTCATTGCTGTGCTTGCTAGAGTTAGGCACATTTTCTTTGTGGTATTTATTTGCAGCCATATCGTGAAGTACTGCTGACAATGCTGCATCACCTGCGCCATTAGTATTTTTAATTTTTTCTGGGCCACCCATGTATGGGGAGATATGTGAATATACTTTGATTGCATTTTCACATGAGTCTTTCTTTGCAGGTCGGCTAAATTCAAAACGGTTGAATTCGGCAATAGAACCAGGAAGCAGCGGCAACGACGTTTCACGCTTCGCGCTTTCTTCTGTATAACCCGCCATAAATAGACCAACAGGACCTGCTGTACATAACACAAGGTCAGCCCACTCAAGCGTCTTATCCGACGCCGCTAGCGGATCAGATTCGCCCGTTAGCGCTTCCGCTTCGTCTTCATTCATTGCAACAACGGATACATTGTCACGAATAAATTCTTGCCAGAATGTTGGGTCATCTTGAATAACAAATTTAGTTCCTAGTGTTAGTACCACAGGAACATCATGTTTCTTCGCGTATTCAATTGCACGCATCGTTGCTTCCGGCATTGGGTCGCCTTCTTTACAACGAACTAGGTAAGCAGTCAGTACTAACGCAGACGCGCTCTTGAAGATTTTCTCAGGGATGTTGTCTGGGTGAAGTTGGTTCATTTGACCTTCACTGATTGCGAAAGTACGTTCACCATCTTCTGTAATCAGAGCGAAACAGCGACCGATGGCACCTTCAACACCTTGTAGGTAGTTCAGGTCCATACGGCTAGAAGTGTTACATAGGTAGCGGTAACCGTAGCTACCAATTTTGATGTCCTGACTCATTACACCCAAAAGCGTTGAACGGTCATCCGCTAACACAGAATAGTTGTGTAGCGTGTTACCAATTGTGCCACCAGCATACTCATTGGTAATTAAGCATTCTTCTTTTAGCTGTTGGTATAGCGCTTCTGCAGTCGCGTCATCAATTACCAACGAGTGTCCTTTACTCAAACCGTACTTTTCAATCACATCCGTTGTAACTTTCGCTTCAATATCAACCAGCGTTTGGTCAATGCCGATGATGTGAGTGCGCGTCATCTTTTTGCTTTCTTGTGCTTGGCTCACCAATGGGTCACGAGCATGAACAGGAAAATAGTGCTTCGATTTGCGTTGTCCAGGAAATTTCATATTGTTAGTCTGAGTAAGGGGATGAAAAGGAGAACGGATTCTATACCGCCGTCATTAAAGCAGCAATAAAGGCAATTATAGCAAACGTTTGCAGTCCGCTTTTTTCTTTCAATCGCCCTATTCGCCTTCCATGAAACCAAGATCTGGCAGTTGTTCGAGGTGTTCACTGTAACGCTTAAGGTCGAACTCCCCACCGTTCTTCATTACGTCAAAAATCTCAATAGACATAGCACACGCCATCATCGCCACCGCATCTTCACGTGGTGTGCCTGTCATCATTAGACGCATCAGCGTTTCTTTCACCTTAAGTGGATTACCATCTTCAAGTTGATTTTCAACAATTTCAATCAACTCAGCTTCTTGCATAAATTGGTTTTCTTCAGTCATTTGATTTTTCCTCTTGGATTTTTGCCAACTATGCCATATATAACCCTTCTATACTTATCGAATTTAATACTCACGTTCGCATTTGGATAAATTTAAGCCAAAATCGAAGTGTGATTTCGATCTCGGATCTGTCACCGGTCAGTGGATTCTGGTAGAATCTGCGTCCCGTTAATTTTAGTGGTGTTTAGTAATGTCTGATAACAGCCAAAAGAAAGTCATCGTCGGTATGTCCGGCGGCGTTGATTCATCTGTTTCTGCGTATCTTCTAAAGCAACAAGGCTACCAAGTAGAAGGCCTGTTCATGAAGAACTGGGAAGAAGATGACAACGAAGAATATTGTACAGCAGCAGAAGATCTTGCTGATGCGCAGGCAGTATGTGACAAGCTAGGCATCCACCTACACACTATCAACTTTGCTGCTGAATACTGGGATAATGTATTTGAATACTTCCTTGCGGAATACAAAGCAGGTCGTACACCAAACCCAGACATTCTTTGTAACAAAGAAATCAAATTCAAAGCATTTCTAGAATTTGCGGATGAAGTGCTTGATGCAGATTACATCGCAATGGGTCACTACGTACGCCGCTCTTTCCCAGAAGACGCTTTACCTGGGGAAGAACAGGAAAAACCACAAATGCTACGTGGTCTAGATGGCAACAAAGACCAGAGCTACTTCCTATACACATTAAGCCACGAGCAGATTGCACGTAGCCTATTCCCTGTTGGTGATTTAGAGAAGCCAGAAGTGCGCCGTATCGCAGAAGAGCAAGACCTGATCACAGCGAAGAAGAAAGATTCTACCGGTATCTGTTTCATCGGTGAACGTAAGTTTACGGAATTCCTAGGTCGTTACCTTCCTGCTCAACCGGGTAATATCGAAACGCCAGAAGGCGAAGTGATCGGTCAGCATCAAGGTTTGATGTACCACACATTAGGTCAACGCAAAGGTCTTCATATCGGTGGTCGTAAAGGCGGTGGCGGTAACGAAGACCCATGGTTTGTTGGTGAGAAAGATCTAGAACGTAACGTTTTGATTGCGGTTCAAGGTAAAGACCACCCAATGCTGAAATCAGAAGGTCTACTTGCATCACAACTTCACTGGGTAGATCGTGAGCCAATTCGCGATGTTATGAAGTGCACAGTGAAAACTCGTTACCGTCAGGAAGATATTCCTTGTACAATCATCCCTATCGATGATGAAAACATTAAAGTGATCTTTGACGAGCCACAAATTGCTGTAACGCCAGGTCAATCAGCCGTGTTCTATAAAGATGACGTGTGCCTTGGTGGCGGCATCATCGAGCAACGCATTAAATATTCTCAAGCTTAGGAGTCGTTACGTGGCGAATACACTTTATGACCGTACTATCGCTTTTGCAGGTATCTGCCAAGCTGTTGCTTTGGTTCAACAGGTAGCGAGAGACGGACATTGTGATCAAGATGCCTTTGAAACGTCAATTAACGCCATTTTGAATACTAGCCCAGCCAACACCATCGGTGTTTTCGGTCACGAAGCCGACCTTAAGCTGGGTCTTGAATGCTTGGTGAAAGGGATTGATAGCACCCCATCTGGAAGTGAAGTCACTCGCTACATCATCAGCCTAATGGCATTAGAGCGCAAGCTATCGGGTCGTAACGATGCAATGTCACAACTTGGTGACCGCATTCAAATGGCTCAGCGTCAAACGGAACATTTTGAATTGCTAGATGATCAAATGATCAGCAACCTAGCGAGCATTTACTTGGATGTAGTCAGCCCTATTGGTCCTCGTATTCAAGTAACTGGTACTCCATCTGTACTGCAACAAACCGCTAACCAGCACAAAGTTCGTGCGTTGTTGTTATCGGGTATTCGTAGCGCAGTACTCTGGCGTCAAGTTGGCGGTAAACGTCGCCACCTGATCTTCGGACGCAAGAAGATGGTAGAGCAAGCACAAATCCTTCTTGCTCGAATGTAATAAGGTATCAAG
The DNA here is from genome assembly GCF_001591145.1 of Vibrio harveyi NBRC 15634 = ATCC 14126 = KCTC 12724. GTDB lineage: Bacteria > Pseudomonadota > Gammaproteobacteria > Enterobacterales > Vibrionaceae > Vibrio > Vibrio harveyi. Next base: position 35,787 of record NZ_BCUF01000012.1, read on the forward strand.
TAAGCAGCTCGCGTTTATCGCGAGCTCATTTTTTTCGATCAAAACAAATCTCGCGCAAACGTTTGCGCAATATTCGTGACAATTGCCACAGTTATTGGTATAAAGCTCACGAAATTTAGAAACCCAATTCAGGAGAACATCATGGAACTGTCAGCATTGACTGCTGTTTCACCAGTAGACGGCCGTTACGGAAGCAAGACAATTGCGTTACGCGAAATTTTCAGTGAATACGGTCTACTAAAGTACCGTACTATCGTTGAAATCCGCTGGCTACAAAAGCTTGCTGCTACTGCTGAAATTGCAGAAGTGCCAGCGTTTAGCGCAGAAGCAAACCAATTCCTAGACGACCTTGCTGCAAACTTCTCTGAAGAAGATGCACGCCGAATCAAAGAGATCGAGCGTACAACTAACCACGACGTTAAAGCGGTTGAGTACTTCCTAAAAGAGAAAGTAGCAGACGTTCCTGAACTGCACGCAGTAAACGAGTTCTTCCACTTTGCATGTACTTCTGAAGACATCAACAACACTTCACACGCTCTTATGCTTAAAGAAGCGCGTGAGAACGTGATTCTTCCAGAAATCCGTAACCTAATCGACGCTATCAAAGCGCTAGCAGTGGAATACCGCGACATTCCTCTTCTATCGCGTACACACGGTCAGCCAGCTTCTCCATCAACAATGGGTAAAGAAATGGCAAACGTGGCGTACCGTATGGAGCGTCAATTCAAGCAAATCGAAAACGTTGAGATCCTAGCGAAAATCAACGGTGCAGTAGGTAACTACAACGCACACCTTTCTGCTTACCCAGAGCTAGATTGGCACAAGTTCTCTGAAGAGTTCATCACAGAGTCTCTAGGCGTAACTTGGAACCCTTACACAACTCAGATCGAACCGCACGATTACATCGCTGAACTGTTCGACGCTATCGCTCGTTTCAACACTATCCTGATTGACTTCGACCGTGACGTTTGGGGTTACATCGCACTAGGTCACTTCAAGCAAAAAACCATTGCTGGTGAGATTGGTTCTTCAACAATGCCTCACAAAGTTAACCCAATCGACTTTGAAAACTCAGAAGGTAACCTAGGTCTTGCGAACGCTGTATTCGGTCACCTAGCACAGAAACTACCTATCTCTCGTTGGCAACGTGACCTAACTGACTCAACAGTTCTACGTAACCTTGGTGTTGGTGTTGGCTACGCAATTATCGCTTACACTTCTACGCTTAAAGGCATCAGCAAGCTAGAAGTAAACCGCGAAGCACTTCTTGCTGAACTAGACAAGAACTGGGAAGTACTGGCAGAACCAGTACAAACAGTAATGCGTCGTTACGGCATCGAGAAGCCTTACGAGAAACTAAAAGAACTGACTCGTGGTAAGCGTGTAGATGGTGAAGCAATGCGTAACTTCATCGACGGTCTTGAGCTTCCTGAGCACGAGAAAGCGCGACTTAAAGAGATGACACCAGCGAACTACATCGGTCAAGCAATTGAGTTGACAGACAAGCTGTAAGAGAATCGAATAATAAAGAGGGTTGACGTGAAAGCGTCAACCCTTTCTTTATTTTAGGGGGAACGAACTGCAACCTATGCAGCGCAGTGATTCGGAATAATGGATAAGGCTCTATTAATGAAGCGAAGCGTTCTCGAATCTCGAATCTCGAATCTCGAAGACCAGCATTACCAGCAATTTTATTGCCTCTGAAAAAACAGAGTAATCGTCCCTACTTCGATCCCAAACTTCTTGATCTTAGTGAGATTAAACACGTGCATTTCGTCTTGGCGGTAGAGCCAGTCATCAAATGAAACCGTGATAGTTGAATCATCCATTTTTAGCTCAAAATCGTACTGCCATTGCAGAGCGTTTCCTACCTCTTTGCCCGTAGCGACACCAATAATATCATCCGCTTTCCCCTGATAAGTACCGTCTGCTAGTTTGGTAATGACCCAGATTCGCTGGTCAAGTTCACCATCGTCAAAGACAAAGTCTTCCACCAGCGTCAACTCATTGCCTTCAACCGTTCCAACAATATCGACTTCAAAGCGGCGAGTTTGCTTCTCGGTGTAATCTTGAACCATCCCCCACGCTTTGACATCGCCTTCAAAGTAGCCAAATAAATCAAAAGCCGGTGAGGACGCCTGGTAATTATCTATGTCAGCTGAACATGCGCCGAGTAACGTTGCAGCAGCGACAACCGATGTTTTGATCATTCGTTTTATTATTTTCACTGCCTCACCTGCCCGATCAGTTGTTTACGAAGTTTTGGGAATTCCGTCTGTGGTGATAACCAAATTGAAAGAAAGGCATCATTGAGGCGCTCATCATTCACATAACCAACCGTCTGGTAAGGTTTACTGCCTGCTTGACGATAAATCAGTTGACCATTTTTACCATCGGTAAGGTAGGTAAGCTCATCGCCTTTCTTGATGTCAGGAAACATAGTGTTCAATTCAGAAATCCACTGCTGGCGATAAGCCTGAGTAAAACCCAGCTTTTGCCATTGTTCGTCGGTCACATCAAGTAGCTGGTCTCTACTGATATCGCGCTGATAGTTAATCTCGAGAGCAAATGGATGGGGAGAAATATCACCGGACACCATATATATGCCCTCAGGCGCTTTTAAGCGAGATTTATAGATATCAAACACGAACCAAGTGAGCTGCGCTTCGCCGACAGTTTGCCATTGCTGCCAATCGCTATTTGTTACTCCGTTTGTACTCGTCACACTTTGCGCTTGCAAAGGCACCGCACAGAATAGGGAGGCGACTATTACACTGCTAGTCAGTTTCCGTTTCCAATTTATCTTCCAACTTTTCATTTCCGTACACCTTGAGTATCAATAGCATCATCAAACACCATTCAACGAACAAAATCGCTAGTGTCGCGCCAACGCTGAAACCAAACTCGACAGCCTCAAGCTTACAACCGGCAAAGTAGCTGGCTGTGCCTCCGAGACCACCTACTATTGATACGTAAATTTTGGGGAAACGGTACAAAATTGACTTAAGTTGATAAGCGTACCAAGAGAACAGAACCCACAAACATGTAAGCCATAAGGGTAACCACGTGGTCGGAAATATAAAGACAGAAAATTGCTTATTGAGTGTGTCTAGCACCAAACCCACAAAGACAACCATTGCGATACGTTTGAGAGCGGAGGGCTCCACTCTCCAACAATGTACTATGGTCAGCAATGTAAGTATTAAGGTCAGCGACTGCCACTGATAGGTTCCAAGCACAGCTAAAAACCAGCATAGTTGGAACCAAGTTGACGCTAAAAACACTTTCATGACGAACTACGGGCGCTGAAACGTCATATGAACCGCACTGATCGTGCGAGCTAGAAACCCACCTTCACAGTAACTTAGATAGTATCGCCACATACGTACAAAGCGATCATCGTAACCAAACGCACGCACGTCATGCTCTGATTGATTAAAGCGGTGGTGCCATTCGTTAAGCGTCTTGGCGTAATCCAACCCAATATCAAACAAGTCTCGCGTCACCAAGTCACTGTGTTTAGTTGTTGCTTGGGTGAGTGACGTTACCGAAGGTAAAAAGCCGCCGGGGAAAATGTACTTCTGAATGAAGTCGACATTGTTGCTGTAGTAATCGTAACGCTGATCGGCAATAGTAATCGCTTGGATAGCCATCAAACCACCCGGCTTTAGCAGGGACTCACACTTCTTGATATAAGAAGGTAAAAATTGCTTACCCACGGCTTCTATCATCTCAATAGAAACAAGCTTGTCATAAGACCCCGTTAAGTTTCGGTAATCTTCTTTAAGCAAGGTGATTTTGTCGGTCAAACCACGCTCATTTATCTTCTGTTCAGCGTAGGCATACTGTTCTTCAGAAATGGTTGTCGTGGTCACTCGACAGCCATACTGCTCAGCCATATAAATCGCCATTGCGCCCCAACCGGTACCAATTTCAATGACATGGTCGCTAGGTTTGAGCTCAAGTTGTTGACACAGGCGTTCCATCTTATTGATTTGCGCCTGCTCTAATGAGTCATCCACTTGGTTGTACAGGGCCGACGAGTACAGCATATTCGTATCAAGAAATGCTTCATACAAATTGTTGCCTAAATCGTAATGAGCGTGAATGTTTTTGCGCGAATTTTCTTGCGAGTTGCGATTTGTCCAATGGCTCACCTTATATAACAGCCTCGTTATCCAGCTGCCCTGCTCTTCAAGCTTATCCAGCGCTCGCATGTTAAGCGCCATTAGCTTCATCAATGCTGTCAGATCTGGACTATCCCACCACCCATCCATATAGGCTTCACCCGCAGCGATACTGCCGCCCTGTAGAATTCGGGAGTAGAACCCCGGATGCTTAACTTCAATAGTTGCAGCAACGGGTTCTCCGTTATGCTCACCATTGGGCGTCGAAAAACGTTCGCTACGCTCAGTCGTTTCTGTCTTGAAGCTCTCAATGACCGTTAAGCATCCAATCTCCATCTTTTGCAGACACTGGAAAAGAACTCCACGGGCCGCTTTTTGCGTTGTTGTTAATTCACGCGGCATTGCGATAGAAGTTGTATTTAACATGCAGAGTTCTCCTTATGCTTATTATTTTTCTTGTCTTCACCCACATGGTTTGCTTCGCCCTTACTGGATTGAGCGTATTTTGGATGTGAGTAAAAAGGTGCGCCTTTAATCCACAATTTCAGTGCGTGCCAATAAATACCAACCATTACTTTTACCGTTTGAATCGGCGTAACGATCAAGCATTTCAACAAGGCATTACTTGAAAAGGGCTTGGCTTTCATAGCCATAGTCGCATCAAAATGTTTTTCGCCTTTATGGCATTCCAAATGAATATTCAGCTTGTCTGTTAAAGGTTTGATTTTCCATCGGTACAGTTGGTCGATTGGGTTGAAAGGAGAAACATGAAATGCTTTGTTCTGCTCCCACCCAAACTCTTCATTTTGCTCGTCCGCTGCTACCGCATAATAATGACGTTCATTCCAAGGTGTGTTGCTCACCTCTGCTAGAAGGTACTTCCATTCCCCTTCTTTGTTATAAACGTAGTAGAAATTGACCGGACTGAAATAGAGCCCTAGATAACGTAAGTGACAAACCGCTATCACTTTACCGGTCAAACGAACACCAGCTAGCGCTTCCAGTTTGTCTTGAACCGCAGATTTTACGCACCCTTTACCACCGATATAATCACTGCGCTTAAAACGTGCCCAATGCCACCATCGCGAACCAAAGCCCCATACTTTTTTCTCTAACGCTTCGAGCTCGTCCACGTCGATGGCTGGCATAAATAGCGAGTAATTCAACTCATGCTTTATAGGCGTAAAGCGACGGTGACGGACGTTGCCTATAAATAATCTGCTGTTCATCTGACTATCCATATCATGCCGCGCCTTTTTCAAAAGGAACCACATTTTGCTCGCGGTACTTTTCTTCTAGCCCTTGAACAACATCGAGTGCGCTACGGACACCATCTTCATGGAAACCGTTGTACCAATAAGCACCGCAGAACCATGTGCCTTGTATACCTTGAACTTCGTCTTTACGTTGCTGCGCAGCGATAGACTCCGTCGTAAATACAGGGTGATGATAAGTGAATGAGCGTAGGATTTTGCTTGGGTCGATTTGTTCCGTACTGTTCAAAGTGACACAGAAAGTATGCTCAGACTGGACATGCTGAAGGATATTCATGTTGTAAGTAAGCGAAGGAAGTCGTTGCTGCTCATCTTCACTGCCTTCTAGCAGATAATTCCATGACGCCCACGCTGCCTTACGTTTTGGGAGTAAACGGGTGTCTGTATGCAGTACAACCTCGTTTGCTTGATAGGTCATATCCCCTAGAATTTCCTGCTCGGTTTGGCTGATATCTCCTAGCATTCTCATTGCTTGATCACTGTGACAAGCGAAGATAACGTCATCAAACCAATGTGTTTCTCCATGAACCTGAACACCTACGCCATTTTCAGTTCGGATAACTTTCTCTACAGGGCTGTTTAGACGAATATCATTGGCATAGCCTTTCGTTAGAGGCGTAATGTAAGAGCGAGAGCCACCTTTAACCACGTACCATTGTGGGCGATTTGTAATATCCAACAAACCGTGGTTGAGGAAGAAGCGTAAGAAAAACATAAGCGGGAATGCACGCATATCCGCTAGTGTCGACGACCAAATTGCAGCGCCCATCGGCAAGATGTAATTGTCGGTAAAGAAAGCACTGAATTTGTGCTCATCCAGAAACGCTCCCAACGTCTGGTTATTAGTTAACTGTTCATTGGCAAAGCTTTTAGCCAGTTTGTTGAAGCGAAGGATTTCAAAAATAAAACGATAGAACTTTGGATTTGCCCAATTTCGTTTTTGAGCAAACAATGTCGATACAGTGTGTCCGTTGTATTCCAATCCATTACCATCGTTTCTGACGCTGAAGCTCATCTGAGTAGGACTGCCTTCAACGCCAATCTCATCCATCATTTCTATGAAGTTTGGGTATGTACGATCGTTGTATACGATAAACCCAGTGTCGATTGCATACTCTTTACCATCAAGACTGACATCAACAGTCGCCGTATGACCACCAACGTAATCATTCGCTTCAAACAACGTCACGTCATGTTCTTTATGTAAGTAATAGCCACATGTGAGACCAGATATCCCTGTACCTACGATGGCGATTTTTTTTCTTCCTGCCGTATTCATGATTCTTCCTTCTTATGATGCGAGTTTTGAGGTAAGCCGAGCTTGCCAGCTATACGGAAGCAACGAGATAAAACGCAGAACACCAGTGAATCTCGCCGGGAAATAAATATGGCTTTTGTTGGCATCCAACTGTTTTCGAATCGCAGCTGAAGCCTGATTGACAGAAACAATCATCGGCATGTCAAACGTGTTTTTGTCAGTAAGTGGCGTTTCGACAAAGCCAGGGAATACCGTCACCACTTTGATACCTTTCTTCTTCAAATCGACGGCTAGCGTACGCGCAAAGTAACTGACGGCTGCTTTTGAAGCGCCGTAGGCTTCAGCACGAGGCAATGCGACCTCTGACGCGATTGACCCGACAATTACGACGCGATGCCCACGTTCAAATTGCCCCTGACACGCTTCGACACAATTGGCCACACCAACGACGTTAACGTTCATAACACGCGCCATGAGTTGCGCATCAACAATGCCATCATCCATGTATTCACAGTCACCGGCATTGAAAACCCAAGTTTCAGGGATAAACGGCAGTTGAGAGAGAGCTTGAATTGTTTCGTCGTACTGAGTCACATCGAAGCGTAAAGTCGACATGTTGGTTGAACCTTTTTCTAGCTCAGCCAATACAGCTTCGTTACGACCACATGCAATCACTTTCCAACCTTCATTGGCATAATCCAACGCGAGCTGTTTGCCAATGCCTGAAGTTGCCCCGGTGATAAGTACTGAGCCACTCATTGTCCTAACCTCTGTTTAATGGTTTTGACGACAGAACCTAGGAGCGGTAGGTTCTCGTAGAGCATTTCGCCCAAATCAAAATAATCACGATGGTAAATGACTTGCCCTTCACAAAACTTAAGGTGGGATACACCATTTACAGATATCGGCGCACCCTTTTGAAGCTTAGGATGTTGTAAATCCATCGTCCAAGTGAGAAACCCAGTTTCTCCGACTTGTTGATGGTCATGGATAACGAAGTCACAGCGAATGACATTGGTGTATAAGGACTGAAAGTAATCGGAAAGTGCAGGCCACCCTTCTAATCGATGGGCTGCATCTTCAAACACCACATCTCGGTGGTAAACCCCTTCAAGCAAATGCAAGTTTGCTTTACTCAACTTCTGATATATGTTGCCAACTGACTGAATGTCCATTCCTTTGCTCCTATACCACATCAAAAGTTGTACAAAAATATCATATGTACAAGATAGACTAATCATGAAAAGTTGTACAAAAATATTTTTGTATAACTTTGTTTCTGAACAGTGATACGTGATGAAGTACAGCAGAGATCAACAGACACAAAAAAAGGCTTGGTTAAAAAACCAAGCCTTTTCAAAATTTTAACTAGCAGTAAGTTGAACTGTTAGCTTACAACGTGATTAGTATTGTTGGCTACGTAGCGCTGCAATACGTTTATCTAACGGTGGGTGGCTCATTAGAAGTTCTGTCATCGAGCGCTTACCGTTAATACCAAATGCCATCATAGTGCCATCTAGTTGAGATTCGTGGCTCATCTTCAAGCGCTCTAGTGCTGCGATCATCTTCTCTTTACCGACTAATTGAGCAGCCCCTGCGTCTGCGTGGAATTCACGATGGCGGCTGTACCACATGGTTAAGAAACTTGCTAGGAACCCGAATACCAGTTCAAGTACCATAGATACACCAAAGTAAACCATCATGTTGGTACCTTGACCTTCCTCATCATCGTTAGAAGCAACAATATTTGCGATAAAGCGAGATAGGAAGATAACAAACGTATTCACCACACCTTGCATTAGCGTCATCGTTACCATGTCACCATTAGCGATGTGGCTAACTTCGTGCGCCAATACCGCTTCTGCTTCATCACGGGTCATGTTGTGTAGCAGACCGGTAGAAACTGCAACCAATGAATCGTCGCGTTTTGCACCCGTTGCGAATGCGTTGATGTCCGCAGAATCATAAATTGCAACAGTTGGCATACCAATGCCAGCTTGCTGAGCTTGACGTCCAACCGTTTCAAGAAGCCAATGCTCTGTTTCGTTACGAGGACTTTCGATGACCATGCCACCCACAGAACGCAGTGCCATGCCCTTAGACATCATTAACGAAATAAATGCGCCACCAAAACCAAATACAGCAGCCATCACAAGTAGACCAGATAGACTGCCTGGTTGCATTCCAGTTACAGCGTAAACAATATTCAGAACAACACTAAGCACTAGCACAACAGCTAGGTTAGTTGCTAGGAATAACATAATTCGCTTCATTACTTTTCTCCGAGGAAGCTTATCGTTTTTTAAAACAGATGTTTTTTAAACGGATTATTATATGGAACAGGTTTTTATAAGTAACAGAACGCTTGAAAAGCTGATTCCGCTTAGTTTCGTGCTCCGTTGCGTTATAGATATAGTCTATCCGCGATAAAAACAAGGTTAAGCAATAAATTGCAACATTTGTTTTCGAGACTGAAATAATACACACCTTTTTACACTCTTAAATCAGCACTTTAGACCGAGTATAGACTTTGGTCTTATTGTGCGACTATCTGTACGTGCTAGATTCGGGTTAGATGAACGAAACGGGGTTAGCTTTTAGGACAATTAAGCAGCTCCAAACTTCCATGTCTTGAGGGAAAAATCATGGTAGAAACTAACGACTATCAAATGGCTATCGATCTACTTTGTTGTCACCTGGGTATCTCAGAGGATGAGGCAAAGCAACAACTAGGTATTTCAACCGATGCTCAAATGTCAAAGCGCGTTGCAGAAACACAACAGGCGTTGATGGGGCTTAGCCAAGAGAAATAAACTGAACGTCGAATCTTACGATTAGACACAAAGGTTTACACGAAAAAAGGGCTGCATTTCGCAGCCCTTTTGGTTTTAACTAAAACCTTATTACTTATACGTTCAGCAACGGCTCAACGTTGATGTATTTGCCTAACTCTTTACGTTTAGCACTTGGAATGTACGGGATCTCACCGAGTTTTGGCGCGTCTAGACGTTCTTCCAACATATCGATGATTTCTGCATAATGCTCTGTGCCCGGATTCACGCGATTTGCCACCCAGCCGACTAGATTTAAACCATCAGCTTTGATGATTTCAGCGGTGAGCAATGCATGGCTCAAACAACCCAGCTTAATACCTACAACCAATACGACAGGTAACTGCTCTTGCTGTACCCAAGTCGACAAGCTGTCTGTATCAGACACAGGCACACGCCAGCCACCAGCACCTTCCACTAGAACAATGTCAGATTGCTCTTTGTGTTGAGCCAATTTCTCGCTCAGTACTTCGTATTTAATTTCTACATGTTCATGTTTAGCGGCGATGTGAGGAGAAGCAGGTAATTCCAAAGCGTATGGGTTTACATCGTCGTATGCGATATCGAGTGTCGCCGCTTTCTGCAGATGCAATGCATCCGAGTTACGCCAACCTTCCGCCGTCTTGTCGCTTCCTGCTGCCACTGGCTTGTAACCAATGGTGTTAAGCCCTTTTGCACCAAGTGCTTGCAAAATAGCTTTAGACGCTACCGTTTTTCCTACATCAGTATCCGTACCAGCAATAAAAAATGCATCAATCATTTAACTATGACTCCAAAACAAACCTGATAACTTGCAGGTAGAAGACCTTGATCGTTTCTAAATGCTTGGTACGCGCGCTCAACCTGCAACAAAGTGCGACGGCTCGTCAGACCATGTGAGCGCCCGCTTACGTGATTTGCACCAATGCCTTTGAGATCACGCATGACAGAAAACGCTGAATCGTACCAAACTGTGATGGGGGTCAAGTCTAGATGATGGTTGTGGCACCAAGATTGCGCTAACGCAATTTTTACCTGATTGTGGGTAATAAAGTTATTCACGTGTTGATATGTATCAATTTTTGACCAAGCCTCACGCAACTCATAAAGCGAGCCATCGACTAGCGTAGAGAAACACCCGCTTCCCCCTACTTTTAAGACACGACGTATTTCTCTTAATGGGTAACTCAAATCTGTACACCATTGTAAAGCCAAACTAGAAAACACGTAGTCGAAGCTTTCATCATCAAAAGGCAAGTTTTCAGCATCAGCCAACTGATAATGCATGTATTCAGAACCACAACGTTGCTTTGCTTTATCTAACATGGCTTGAGAAATGTCACCGCACACTACTTCTGCGCCCCGCTGCTGAAGAAGCTGAGAAAAGTAGCCAGTGCCACATCCTAAATCTAACACACGCTTGCCGGTTAAATTTGTAGGGAGCTTATTAAGTAACCGATGCCCAACGTCGCGTTGAAACGCTGCATGTTTATCGTATGTTTCTGCAGCTTTACCAAATGAAGAGGCAATCGCATCCTTATCTTGGTGAAAGCTCTCTAATGCGACCATTTGTGCTAAAGCGGAAGTTGCATTATCCATTACAGCGCTCCTAATGCTTGCTTCAATGCCATTGAAAGCGTTTTAACTTGTTCATTAGTGTGATTAGCAGTAAGCGTAATTCGAAGACGAGACGTCCCTTTCGGTACCGTCGGAGGACGAATAGCCGTCACCCAAATACCGTTCTGACGACAAGCACCTGCAACTTGCAAAGCCAAATCAGATTCACCAATCAAAAACGGCTTAATCGATGTTTGAGTCTCAACAAAACCGTCAAGATCACTGAGATTGTCTCTATACACTTTCCCCAACTCTGTCAGTTTTTCACGCCGCCACGACTGCTCTTGAATCATCGAGACAGCATGCGTCAGCGCATAGGCTTGTGCTGGAGGTATCGCCGTAGAATACACATGGTGACGAGCAAATTGAGTTAAAAAATCCCCCGTTGCGCGATCACATAAAATGGCTGCACCAGACATTCCAAATGCTTTGCCGAAGGTCACGATCAATATCTCGGGCTTAACCGCCGCCAATTCACATGAGCCACCGCCAGATTCCCCGAGAACACCGATACCATGAGCGTCGTCTACAGCAAGCCATGCATCATGATTACTGGTGACATCAGCGATATCAGCAAGTGGGGCACAGTCACCGTCCATGCTGAACACCCCTTCGGTAACCACAAGATTGTTATCTTCAGCGCTTATGAGTGATGAAAGGTGCTCGATATCGTTATGTTTGAAGCGCTTCATTTTAGCTGGTGACAACACACCAGCCTCCATCAAAGAGGCATGGTTCAAACGGTCTTGGAGCAATACGTCTGATTTTTCTAGCAGAGTAAACAGCAGCGCTTGGTTAGCACTGAAACCAGAGCCAAATAGGATTGCCCTCTCGTAGCCCAGCCATTCAGTTAGCGCCGCCTCTAAATTGCCATGCGCCGCACTAAACCCCGTAACCATTGGAGAAGCACCGCTGCCACTGCCATATACGCTCAAGCCTTGCTGCCAAGCACGGACAAGTGCTTGGTCATTTGCCAAGCCCAAATAATCATTACTTGAGAAATTGATGTAACGTCTGCCTTCGTGCTCCAAAATTGATTGGTTACCAGCAAACACCACATTCATGGAACGACTCAGCCCTCGCGTTTTACGCTCAGCAAGAGCGGATTCGATACGAGATTTAAACGCTGGCATCGTAGAAAAGATCGTCTTTTGTCGGGCGAGCAGCAACGCGCTCTACGACGCGATCGAGTAGCTCGTTTTCTTCGATTTCATCAGGTTTTTGAGACACCTCTTGGCTGTTAATGCCAAGCTTCTTAAACAACATCATGTCTTTGTCTTCAGAAGGGTTTGGTGTAGTTAGAAGCTTGCAGCCATAAAAAACAGAGTTAGCGCCGGCCATAAAGCAAAGCGTTTGCATTTGTTCGTTCATGTTTTCACGACCAGCCGATAAACGGACTGCGGATTGAGGCATCATGATTCTGGCAATGGCGATCAAACGAATAAAATCGAACGGTTCAACGTCATCAACTTCTTCGAGTGGTGTGCCCTTCACCTTTACTAGCATGTTGATTGGTACACTTTCAGGATGCACTGGCAAGTTAGCCAATTCAACCAACAAACCTGCTCGGTCATGTGCACTTTCACCCATACCAATGATACCGCCAGAACAAATTTTCATACCTGCATCACGAACGTGAGAAAGCGTGTCTAAGCGGTCTTGGTAAGTACGTGTGGTAATGATGTTGCCATAGAACTCAGGTGAGGTATCGAGGTTATGGTTGTAGTAATCCAGACCTGCAGTAGCCAATTGCTTAGCTTGATCTGGCGTTAACATACCTAACGTCATACAGGTTTCTAACCCCATGTCTTTCACACCTTTGATCATATCGGTCAAATGTGGCATGTCGCGCTCTTTCGGGTTTTTCCACGCAGCCCCCATACAGAAGCGGGTCGAACCAGCGTTTTTCGCTTTTTGTGCAGCGTCGAGCACACGCTCAACTTCCATCAAACGTTCTTTTTCAATGTCTGTGGTGTAGCGAGCACTCTGAGGACAGTACTTACAATCTTCTGGACAAGCACCTGTCTTAATCGACAAAAGCGTGCTTACTTGAACATGGTTGGTTTGTTGATATTGACGATGAACAAGCTGCGCTTCGAATAGGAGATCCATGAATGGTTTTTCCATGAGATCGCGCACTTCAGCATGCGTCCAGTTATGACGAACTTCCACGTGTATTCCTTTAATCACTTTTTTTGTTGTGTTGACAGTCTACTGAGTCTCGATAAACTGTCAACACAACATAAAACAACAAAGTTTACATTTGGTTATTTTTTAAACTTAATTATTATTGGAATAGCACATGGATCTCGCCTTCGACCGCCAGCATATCTGGCATCCTTATACTTCGACGTTGACACCTCTGACCTGCTACCCAGTTGCATCAGCAAATGGCGTGCGTATTAAATTGGAAGATGGCACTGAGCTTATAGACGGGATGTCTTCTTGGTGGTCGACAATCCACGGTTATAATCATCCGCACTTAAATCAAGCAGCTCACCAGCAAATCGAGCAGGTCTCTCATGTGATGTTTGGCGGGATTACCCATCAACCAGCAATCAATTTGTGTAAGAAACTGCTGTCCCTCGCACCAAGTAACCTTGAACATGTCTTTCTTGCTGATTCTGGCTCCGTTGCCGTAGAAGTGAGCTTGAAGATGGCATTGCAATATTGGCATGCCAGGGGCGAACGCCGACCAAAGTTTCTCACTTTACGACACGGTTATCACGGCGATACTTTTGCGGCAATGTCGGTTACCGATCCTGACAACTCAATGCATTCTCTCTACAAAGGCTTTTTGCCTGAACATATCTTTGCGGAGTCACCAACTTGTGGTTATTGGGATGAATGGAAATCAGAAGACCTTACTGACTTCGAGCAAAAGATAGAGACGCACCATCAAGAACTTGCTGCGGTGATCCTAGAACCTATTGTTCAAGGCGCAGGTGGAATGCGCATCTACCATCCAGAATTTCTCAGAGGTGTGCGTAAGCTTTGCGACAAATACGGCTTGTTATTGATTGCAGATGAGATCGCAACCGGGTTTGGACGCACTGGCAAATTGTTTGCCTGCGAACATGCAGATATTCAACCAGACATTCTGTGTGTCGGTAAAGCACTCACTGGAGGCTACATGACCCTCTCAGCAACCCTAGCTAGCAAACACGTCGCAGATACCGTTTGTGGCGGTGATGCTGGGTGTTTTATGCACGGTCCAACCTTTATGGGTAACCCGCTCGCCTGTGCTGTTGCCACCGCAAGTTTGGAATTGATTGAGCAAGGTAATTGGCAGCAACAAACCCAACAAATTGAAACGCTGTTTTCCGAGTTGCTGCCAAAACTTGAAACATACGACTTGGTGAAAAGCACCCGTTGGCTAGGTGCTATTGGCGTTGTGGAAACGTATAGCCCAGTAAATATGGAAACCATCCAAGCTCTCTTTGTTGAGCACGGTGTTTGGATTCGTCCATTTGGCAAACTGATTTATATGATGCCACCGTTTATCAGCAAACCAGACGAAATTGAAAAGTTGGTTAATGCGATTGATGCTGCTTTGCAACGCGAAGATTGCTTCGCTTAATTCGTTCTCGGTTAACGCAGGACACTGTGACAAAGAGACAAATAAGAACGGTTTGAATTGCTACTCAAACCGTTTTCTTGTCATTGACTCAAGGAAAGCTATCGAAGTTGACTGTCTTTACTCGCTCGTCGATTGAACAGTGCTTGGCGTTGCGACACCAATTCGATCGTTGACTGGCATTCGATACAAAGACGAACGCCTTTCATTGCAAGACGACGCGCTTCTGGGATCTCATCACCACACTCATCGCAGTAATGGGCGCTCTCACCCTTTGTGATACTGCCACGAACACGGGAAATCTCGTCGTCTATTGTGTTTTGAATTTGTTGGCTGACGCTATCGTCGTTTGCCCACCCTACGGCCATAAGCCCTCCTCGTTACTTGAATGAGAAAATCTACTTACCGTGGTAAGGTGGATGATTATATCGATTACAAATAACAAGATAATTAGGGTAAATTCAAAAACACTATTACGCTTTGGTAATAATCTTGTACTGAATTAATTAGTCGGACGTCTTTTGGAAAAGTGATGTCAGGTTACTCGTACTTCCTTCCTCACACTCAAAATACTGAGTTTGACCAGACTGTCTTAAAGTAATACTGAGTACTTTCTCCACCTCATTAAACTCCTCGCTAAAGTACTCACTGATTAATATGTCACGTTCACCAATACTAAATTCTAATGACTTCTCATCTACTAACGCTCGATGATAATGTTCGACACGATAATCTCGATGTTTTACCCGCTGTAAAACTGGGCTTTTATTTGCAATGGACTTATTAAAGATAAGCTCGC
Organism: Vibrio harveyi NBRC 15634 = ATCC 14126 = KCTC 12724; assembly: GCF_001591145.1. Taxonomy (GTDB): domain Bacteria; phylum Pseudomonadota; class Gammaproteobacteria; order Enterobacterales; family Vibrionaceae; genus Vibrio; species Vibrio harveyi. The sequence goes on from NZ_BCUF01000012.1 coordinate 51,249, forward strand.
CTTTGCCTTGCTCTATAAAAATACTAAAGTTCATAGTTTGGTTTACTGAACATTCAAAGACCTTTCTAGGCAAGATGTCAGTGATAGCAAATGTGCTCATCATAGCAACACCGCCCCCCCAAAGGACCACCAATCGTTTCATTACCATTCAGCCAACACAGTAAATAGCGCTTGCTCAGACATGCGGGTTAATACATATCCATGTGAAGATGAATAAGAGCCACTGAGTACACTATTCTCTTTTTTAACAACCATATCTTCGATGCCGTCAGCGTTGTAATCCCCTTTTGCCACAACAGTAATGACTTGAAAACCATCGGTCGCGTCGAAGTACTCTGCTTTTACTTCACTGATGACCTGAGTTCTTTGGATATGGTCTGCCTCATCCCACGTTGATAGTATCTTTGCTTTCTCTGCACTTTCGTCAGAAATAACAAAAGCAAGTACACTTGGCGCAAATTTAGGAAAGCTATCATCTAGCTTAAAGTCCGATATAAATGAACGTTCAGAGGCAATGAGCTTTGCTATCTCGCTCCAAGTTTGGCACTGCGTTAAATACGCTTTAAACGCGCCGTATTCATAAGCTTTTGCCGTAGTAAAACCCATAGCGTTTGCAGTTGCTAAGTCTTGGCAATTAGATACCAATTTTTCTTCATCAGACGCACGTATCAATTCAAGTTCATAGCCCCAATCGAGCGAGTTACGAAGTTGCATATTTTCTTTGGAAGGTTGCGCTATTTCTCGCGCGAAAAAGAGATTGGCTCGCTTACTGTCTAGGTATTGAGGCTGTATCCGTTCACTTGCGATAACACCATTGTTAACAGTCAAGGTAAGAGCAAAAGTAACGAGCAATGAAAGGTGAGGGTTTGGCATAACATTTAATATCAATGGGTGAAAACTCGTTAGCTTGTCACGTTGGAAATCGCTTAGAAAAATATCATTTATCTCGCAATGCTAGATTCTGGGCGGACCCTACATTCTTAATGGTATGAGTTACAAAGCTGAGTATCTTCACTCGGCGCAGATAACAAAAAACCCAGCACTCAGGCTGGGTTTTGATGTTCTAGTGGTTAATGAATTAACCGATGTGCGTTGCGCCTGCCATGTACTTCTGAAGTACTGTTGGAATTGCAATGCGACCGTCTGCTTCTTGGTTGTTTTCTAGGATAGCAACCATGGTACGACCAACCGCTAGACCAGAACCATTTAGCGTGTGTACAAGCTCAGGTTTCTTCTCGCCTTTACGACGGAAACGCGCTTGCATACGACGAGCTTGGAAGTCCCACATGTTAGAACATGAAGAGATTTCACGGTAAGTTTCTTGAGCAGGAACCCACACTTCTAGGTCGTAAGTTTTACGAGCGCCGAAGCCCATGTCACCTGTACACAGAACCACTTTACGGTAAGGAAGTTCAAGAAGCTGTAGAACTTTCTCAGCATGACCTGTTAGCTCTTCTAGCGCGTTCATTGAATCTTCTGGTTTAGTGATTTGTACTAGCTCAACTTTGTCGAACTGGTGCATACGAATCAGACCACGAGTATCACGACCGTAAGAACCTGCTTCAGAACGGAAACATGGTGTGTGAGCCGTCATCTTAAGTGGTAGATCCGCTTCGTCAGAAATCGTGTCACGAACTAGGTTCGTTACTGGCACTTCTGCAGTAGGGATTAGAGACAGTTTACGTGGCTCTTCGTCGTTTACTTTTTCTACTAGCGGCTCAGTGTGGAAAAGATCTTTACCAAACTTAGGAAGCTGACCGGTACCGAATAGGCTGTCAGAGTTTACTAGGTAAGGTACGTACATTTCAGTGTAGCCGTGTTCTTCTGTGTGAAGATCTAGCATGAACTGAGCGATTGCACGGTGTAGACGAGCAAATTGACCTTTCATCACGATGAAACGTGCGCCAGTGATCTTAACTGCACTTGCGAAGTCTAGACCGTCACCCATTTCGCCTAGGTCAACGTGATCTTTCAGTTCGAAGTCGTAAGATTTTGGCTCACCCCAACGAGAGATTTCTACGTTATCGTTCTCATCTTTGCCATCTGGCACTTCATCTGCTGGGATATTTGGTACAGAAAGCGTGAATTCGTCTAGCTGAGCCATTACTTGCTCAAGTTCAACTTTCTTCGCATCAAGATCGCTACCTAGTGTACCGATTTGTTTCTTGATCTCTTCTGCACCTTCTTTGTCACCAGCCGCCATTTTTTGGCCGATTTGTTTGGAGATGGAGTTACGCGTGGATTGTAAATTTTCAACTTCTACTTGAATGGACTTACGTTGTTCTTCAAGTTTACGAATAGTCTCTACGTCTAGCTTAAAGCCACGACGCGCCAGTTTAGCAGCTGTTTCATCCAGCTCTGTACGAAGTAATTTAGAATCCAGCATTGTTAATCCTATGCTTTTTGTTGTGAAATCACGCGCACTTTCCAAGGCGTACGCGTTAAAAAAATTTACGCAATAAATGTATCCAAAAACGCCTACTTTTCATAGCGCTTTTGTGGGCTATTTGCGTCTAAAGTAGCCAAGTAATCTAACTTTTCGCCGATTTTGGTCTCTAGACCACGATTTGTCGGCTGATAGTACTTACGATCACCCATCTCAGGCGGCAAATATTGTTCACCTGCGGCATAGGCTCCTGGCTCATCGTGAGCATAACGATATTCTGCACCGTAACCCATGTCTTTCATCAAACTCGTTGGCGCATTTCGAAGGTGATGCGGCACTTCATATTCAGGCAAGTTATGAGCATCTGTGAGCGCTTGCTTCCACGCCACATAGACGGCATTACTTTTTGGTGCGCACGCTAAGTAAACGATCGCCTGTGCAATCGCACGTTCACCTTCTGCCGGACCAACACGGGTAAAACAGTCCCAAGCAGATAAGGCTACTTGCATTGCGCGAGGATCTGCGTTGCCTACGTCTTCAGAGGCAATAGCCAGCAGGCGGCGTGCGATGTACAAAGGGTCACAACCCGCAGCCATCATACGCGCAGCCCAATAGAGCGCAGCATCAGGGTTTGAGCCACGAATGGATTTGTGGACCGCAGAGATTAAGTCGTACCAAATGTCGCCTTTGTTATCAAAGCGAGAGACCTTTTCTCCTGCTACTTCCGCAAGTAACTTCAGAGTAATCTCTTTTTCACCCCGCGCATTATCCTCAGCCATATCATAGAGCAGCTCAAGGTAATTGAGGGACATGCGAGCATCACCGTTTACCAGTTCTGCTAAGCGATCTAATACGTTATCGGCGAAATGTGCTGGTGTATTCCCCAACCCACGCTCTTTATCGCTAATGGCTTGGTTCAACGCTAATGAAATTTCTTCTTTATCTAAAGAAGTCAGCTTGTACACACGTGCACGTGACAGCAATGCGTTGTTTAGCTCAAACGATGGATTTTCTGTGGTCGCGCCGATAAAAGTAACGGTTCCATCTTCAATATGAGGTAAAAACGCGTCCTGTTGAGATTTATTGAAGCGGTGCACCTCATCCACAAACAAGATGGTACGGCGACCCGCCATTTTATTCTCACGCGCTTTCTCGATTGCAGCACGGATTTCTTTCACACCAGACGTCACCGCAGACACACGCTCTACTTCTGCGTTGGCATAGTTTGCAGCCACTTCCGCTAATGTCGTTTTGCCAGTGCCTGGTGGTCCCCACAAGATCATCGAGTGAATATGACCCGCCTCTAACGCGCGACGTAAAGGCTTACCAGGACCTAAAATGTGCTGCTGTCCGATGTATTGTTCGATCGTTTCCGGTCTCATACGAGCAGCAAGGGGACGAAAATCTTCGTCCCCCGAGAAATCTAATGTGTAATTGCTCACTACCAATTAATTCCTTTGATCATCCACTTCCACGCCATCTGGGATTGTGAAGGTGAATCTGTCTGCTTTTGGTTTGCCAAGCTTCACGTTGCTAAAGCTGAACAGCCCCTTCTGACCATCTTGCTCAACTACGTTAAAGCCTTTCACCACACCTTTTGCATCAATATTAATCTGGAATTGACCTTGTGTGGAGTCTACTGCGGTAGGAATGAGGGTGAACTCGTCACCTTTTTGAGAAATCTTGTAGTTATCCCAATCACTTGCGCGATTACGCGTTAGCAAAACAAATGGCGTTTGCTCTGTTGCTTGCTCTTGCCAGTAGATGCTGACTTGTTCAATGAATGGGCTGTAGTACCACAGTGTTTTACCATCAGAGACCAGCAAGTTTTCGTCAGGGAATGTCGTGCTCCAGCGGAACAGGCTTGGACGAGCAATTTCAACCGTACCTTCCCCTTCCATGACTGTTTCACCTTCTGGGCTGATTACTTGCTGTGAGAAATCCGCACTGAAGCCATCATTCATAGACAGGCGTTTGTTTAATTCATCTTTAGGAGACGCGGCATGTGCAGTAGAGAAGAGAGAAAAGCTTAAAACAAGCGCAGAGAAAAGTTTCGCTGAAAATAGTTTTTTCATTCAGATACCTATTGTTAGAACCACTCACCTCAGTTGGACTGAGGTGAGTAACACAAGTTCATTAATCTTTTGGTGGCGCAGGAGCCAGTACTTCACGGTTACCGTTATGACCCGGAGCACTTACGATGCCTTGCGCTTCAAGCTGCTCAACAATTCGAGCCGCTCTGTTGTAACCAATCTTGAATCGACGTTGTACGCCAGAAACCGACCCACGACGAGATTGAACCACATGCTCTACGACTTGATCGAACAATGGGTCCACTTCTTCATCCGATTCCATCTGTTCACCCGGAAGCAGACTTTCTGGACCTTGGTCACCACTGATGATTTCGTCGATGTAATTTGGCTTACCACGCGCTTTCCAGTTGTTCACAACAGCGTGAACATCATCATCCGACGCAAACGCACCGTGAACACGGATTGTATGGCTTGAACCCGGAGGTAGGTAAAGCATGTCACCCATACCGAGTAGTGATTCTGCACCGCCTTGGTCAAGAATCGTGCGCGAGTCAGTCTTAGTAGATACTGTAAATGCCACACGCGTTGGAATGTTCGCTTTAATCAGACCGGTAATAACGTCAACCGATGGGCGCTGCGTCGCAAGGATCAAGTGAATACCAGCCGCACGCGCTTTCTGTGCCAAACGAGCAATCAGTTCTTCAACCTTCTTACCTACCACCATCATTAGGTCGGCAAATTCGTCGACAACCACAACGATGTAAGGCAGTTTCTCTAGCAACGGTGGCTCAGTGTCCATGCTGTCGCCTTCTTGCCAGAATGGGTCATGAATTGGATGACCCGCTTCTGCTGCCATCTTCAACTTCTCGTTGAAGCCTTTGACATTACGGACGCCCAATGCCGACATTAGTTTATAACGACGTTCCATCTCGCCTACACACCAACGTAGCGCGTTAGACGCGTCTTTCATATCCGTTACAACTTCAGAAAGAAGATGAGGGATACCTTCGTAGATTGAAAGTTCCAACATTTTCGGGTCGATCATGATGAAACGTAGATCTTCAGGCGATGCTTTATACAGCATACTCAAGATCATGACGTTCACACCCACCGACTTACCAGAACCAGTCGTACCCGCAACTAACACGTGAGGCATCTTCGCAATATCAGCAATAACCGCTTCACCAGCAATATCTTGACCAAGAACGACTGTTGTCGGCGAGGTTGCTTGTTCAAATTGAGGACTGTTGATTACATCAGACAGGAACACGGTTTGGCGGCTCATATTAGGCAACTCTAGCCCCACATACGGTTTGCCTGGAATAACTTCGACAACACGTACTGCCATTGCTGACAATGCACGAGCCAAGTCCATAGACAAACCTGAAATACGGCTCACTTTTACGCCTGGAGCCAAATCAAGCTCGAATCGAGTAATAACAGGACCTGGGTAAATACCGACTACATCAGCTTTAATCTTGTAATCTGCAAGTTTGGTTTCAACCAAACGAGCCACCTCCTCCAAAGCGTCACGGTCGATAAAGTTGTCGCGTTTCTCTGGGTGGTAAAGCAATTCTAGCGTTGGCAATGGCTCTGCTGGTACTGGCAGGTTTTGCTCTTGCTGTACCAAGAATGGGTTTTGCTGAGCAGCCACTTTCGCTTGAGCGCTCGAAACCAAGTTTTGGAACGCTGCTACATCTTGGTCACCTTCTTGAACCTCTTCTACCTCGACATCTTGAGGCGCTGGTGCTGCCGACTGAGGCGCAGCTTGGTGCTGCATAGGTTGTTCTTGTATAGCCTGCGGTTGTGCAGGCTGAGAAGCAGGTTGTTGCGGCTCAATATGTGTAGGCTGAACTTGCTGAACAGGCTGCTGCGCTTGGTAATCATCTTCTTCATCCAAGACATCAAAGTTCGAAATCGTTGGCTCGATGTGCTGACTTGGCTCTGTTTGTTCTGCAATGTTATCCAAAGCTGCAGCGTTAATTACAGGCTCTTCATGTAGAGGTTGCTCTGTAGTTGGCTGTTCGATTGGCGCGTGAACCAGTGCTTTTTCTTGAACAACTTGGGGCTGTTGAGCCTGATCTGCTTCAAACTGAGCATACTCATCGTAGCTTGGCTCATTCTCGACCTGTTCAAAGACAGTTGGTTCAGGTGCCACAAACGGCTCTTGTAGCGCTTGTTGATGATCAACTTGCTGTGGAGCTGGTTCTTGAGCAACGGACTGTGGCGCTTCAGGCTGAGCCACAATAGTTGCAACCACTGGCTCTTGGGCTTGTGATACTTGAACTTGTGGCGTTTCATCAGCCCAGTCGTCAGCTTGTTGCGCTGCCGCTTCTAGCTCCTCAATGGTGACATTCAGTTGCTTAGTACGCTCAACCGCCGGATCCACGTTGTCTGTGTTCACTGCTCGAACAGGCTCAACTGATTGAGATTGAGCTTGCTCTTGAGCCTGATGCTGAACTTGAGATTGTAGTGGCGCTGCATTCACAACCGCTGGTTGAGGCGTTGGCTGCGCTATAGGTTGTGTCGCAGACTGCTGTTTCGGTTGTTCCGCTGCAGATTGAGGCATGTAGATCGGGTATTCATGTGCAGGCGCCTCTTCTTTCGGCTCTTCTACATCATAAGCCGTAAGGTGCGGCAGAGGTTCATCTTCAAGATCATCTTGACCGCGCTTACTCACGACTCGGTCCTCAGCGAACTCGTCTAATTGAGGCTCTAGCGTTTCTTGCTCAGTACCACGAGCTTTATTAGTAACAGCAGCAACTAAGCCAAGCGCACGGTCACCTAACCATTCGACAATCTTCAGCCAAGAAATACCGGTAAACAGAGTAAAGCCGGCTCCCCATAGGAAAAGAAGCACAAGCGTTGTACCCAACACATTGAGTGTAGGTAAAGATAGACTGGTTAGTACGTCACCAACGACACCACCAGATGAGAAATACCAAATGTCGTCAAAGTTAATATCAGCAAGACCACAACTGGTAAGAATGAGGATAACTAACCCAAGTAGACGAGTACCCCACAACATAAGGTCGATAGGATCGTCTTCAGAACGCTTACGGCAAATCACCCATGCTCCTGCTGTCAACAGGAATGGCAGTGGGTACGCAAGGGAACCAAAGGTAAAGAATAGCGTGTCGGCTAACCAAGCGCCGAACAAGCCACCAGCGTTATTGATCTCTCCCCCCCAAGCAGTTTGGGACCAAGACGGATCAGCTGGGCTAAAGGTAAATAGTGCAACGGCCAACAATACCGAGCTAAGAACGCCAACGATAAAGCAGCACTCTTTTAAGCGTTGGAAGCCATTTAGACGTGAAGACTGAGGCTCTTCACTGGTTTTGATAATGGTTTCGACTTTCTTTGCGTTCTCTTTGAACATAAATCAACTTGAATATGGAAATGAATTAGGAATAAGCAAAACATTCCGAGCGGCACAAAGCCGCTCGGTAAATTGATTTAACCATATCAAAGAGAAAAACCCAATTACTCTATGGAGAAAGCGGAAGCATTTACCGCTTTCTTTGCAAGAATTTAACGAGTTTTAATCACAAGCTGGTTAGTTTGCTTCACTTCTTCCATAACGACGTACGTACGAGTGTCATTTACGCCAGGAAGACGTAGTAACGTATCGCCTAGTAGTCGACGGTAAGCACCCATATCAGATACACGGGTCTTTAGAAGATAGTCGAAATCACCTGATACAAGATGACACTCTTGGATGTCGTCTAGTTTTTGAACAGCTGCGTTAAACTGCTCGAACACATCTGGTGCACCACGGTTCAACGTAATTTCTACGAATACCAATAGTGATGCATCGAGGAACTGCGGGTTTAATAGCGCAGTGTACCCTGTGATGTAACCTTGACGCTCTAAGCGACGCACACGCTCCAAACACGGCGTTGGAGAAAGTCCTACACGTTTTGAAAGTTCAACGTTCGAAATACGACCGTCTTTCTGCAGTTCATTAAGAATGTTGCGGTCGATACGGTCTAGTTCCTTGGACGGCTTCTTATAGTTGTCTGCCATTTTTTATTCCACCTTATTACTTCCTTGCAAAAAAATATACTACAACTTTTTAATATTTGGTGCCAAATATTACAAATCAACATCTATACTAGATATTAATTCGACAATAACACCCTACAAACAGTTAATACAACCATTTTAGAAAGAGGACACAGGATGATCATTGGCGTACCTAAGGAAATCAAGAACCACGAATACCGTGTGGGTATGATCCCAGCTAGCGTGAGAGAGCTAATCTCACATGGTCACCAAGTTTTGGTTGAGACCAATGCAGGTGCCGGCATTGGTTTTTCAGACGATGATTACATCGCTGTAGGCGCATCCATTCTTCCTACTGCTACAGACGTGTTTGCGAAAGCAGATATGATTGTAAAAGTAAAAGAACCCCAAGCTGTCGAGAGAGCAATGCTCCGCGAAGGGCAGATTTTATTTACTTATTTACACCTAGCACCAGATTTTCCACAAACTGAAGAGCTAATCAAGAGCAAAGCTGTCTGTATAGCGTATGAGACTGTAACAGATAATATGGGTCGTTTGCCACTGTTAGCACCAATGTCAGAAGTGGCAGGTCGGATGTCTATTCAAGCAGGTGCGCAAACGTTGGAAAAATCGCACGGCGGTCGCGGTCTACTACTAGGTGGCGTACCTGGTGTTGAGCCAGCGAAAGTTGTTGTAGTCGGCGGTGGTGTCGTTGGCGCGAACGCAGCTCGTATGGCTGTTGGTCTTCGTGCAGACGTAACTATCCTAGACCGTAACGTAGATACTCTACGTAAACTAGACGAAGAATTCCAAGGTCGCGCTAAAGTGGTTTATTCTACTGAAGACGCTATCGAGAAGCATGTTCTAGAAGCAGACCTAGTGATCGGCGCGGTTCTAATCCCTGGTGCAGCAGCACCGAAACTGGTAACAAAAGAGCATATCGCTAAGATGAAGCCAGGTGCGGCGGTTGTTGACGTAGCCATCGACCAAGGTGGTTGTTTCGAAACTTCTCACGCAACAACACACGCAGACCCAACTTACATCGTTGACGAAGTCGTTCACTACTGTGTAGCAAACATGCCAGGTGCAGTTGCTCGTACTTCAACATTCGCGCTGAACAACGCAACGCTTCCATACATCGTGAAGCTAGCAAACAAAGGCTACCGTGAAGCGCTTCTTGAAGACAAAGGTTTCCTTGAAGGTCTAAACGTTATCCACGGTAAAGTGACTTGCAAAGAAGTTGCTGAGAGCTTTGACCTAGAATACGTTGAACCAGCGCAAGCTATCGCAATGTTCAACTAATGACAAAATAACGCACAAATTGTCACGTTTTGTTTACAAAAGCCCACATTAAAGTGGGCTTTTTTGCATAGAGCATTTAATTATAAAAAATAACTAAACCTTATAAGCGCAAATTAAAATGTTTCGAGGTGTGACTGATTTAGCGCAAAACTCTGCCAATCTAACACGATAACCACGTTCTTCAAGATAAAGTGCTTTGTCCAAAGCAAGCCAAATCTCCAACGGTCGTTGAAACATCAACTGAACCAAGCTCAAACGCTCCATTTGCCAAAAGCGCTTCTCGCCTAACTTTTCGAAATGTTCGAATTCGATTTGGTCAGAGAGATCGATACCTTTCTGGTCCGCTGCCCAACGACACAAAGATTCAAATCCTTCACTTAATTGCGACTTACGCACACTTGGAACTGGTTGGTACTCTTTCATGCCCAACGCTTGTCGTGTGATCAAATCAAACCCAAGACGAAACACCATTTCCTGCTGACGATGACGTCGCACACGTTCTCCGCCCGTTACTGTTTGTTGTAACGGAATACGCAGTTCTTGCTTAGACAATGAGAGAGAAGAAGCCCTGCCCTGCGTCGACATCGGCTGATACTGCTCAGACTGAATCAGATGGTAACAACAAGGTGAGATTGTCATCGCAGCAATCCCATTCTCGCTTCCATACTGCATTAAGCGAACATGGAGATCACCACAAGCATGAAGTGCTACCGCGTGTTGCGTCGGTTTAAATACCGCTCTCGCTTTGCTATCGAACGCATCGCCTTGAATAAACGTCATCTTCCAATGGTGTTCATTCGCCGCTTGTTGCCCTGAATCACACAGCGCTTGCTGGTATTCAAAACTAGTAACAGGTTGATCGGTTTGCGTTGTCAGGATTCGTCCCAAATACCCTTTACCTGAACACCACTCAAGCCATTCTTCACCGTGATGATGTTGAATCGCCGCTTCGCCCATCGAGCTAATTTGCTCTAACTTACGACCAGGGATGCCGTTATCTAAACCACGGACAAGTTCCAAACCCTTTAAATCTAGTGGCTCTAAAAAAGTGAGTTCTGCGAGTTGTTCAAGTTCAGGCAAAAACGGACTGAGTGCTTTTAGCGCAAGTTCTGGTTCCGCTTTATATTCTTCGATTTGAGAGGGACTAAGAGACGCTAACCATTGGCACAACTGAGGGTGTTGCTCTTGCCAAGGTAACGATACGTGAACGCTGCTTTTAAATGGCTCGAATCGCCACAAAGATTGGTTTTCGATTAAGCAGTCATTAATAAATTGAAATTGCGTTTTCATAGCTCCCCCTAAAACGAGCGCATTGTAGAGGGAATCGAAACATCAATGAAGTGTTATCTAACCGGAAGCTCGATGTCTTTAAACATCTCTTCAATTTCCGAGTTCGATTTCAGAGAAATCGCTTGTTCAACTACCGGACGAGTCAAGTGTGGTGCAAAACGCTCCATAAAGTCGAACATGTAAGAACGCAGGAAGGTACCGCGACGGAAACCGATGCTTGTCGTACTCGCACCAAACAAGTGGCTTGCATCAATCGCAACCAAATCGCTGTCTTGGTCTTCATCAACCGCCATACTTGCAATCACACCGACTCCGATGCCCATACGAACGTAAGTTTTAATCACGTCAGCATCTGTCGCAGTGAACACAACGCGCGGCGTCAAACCTTCGCGGTTAAATGCCGTATCCAGTTCAGAGCGACCAGTAAAGCCGAACACGTAAGTCACCAATGGGTAAGCTGCTAAATCGTGAATGGTTACCGTGTCTTTCTTCGCCAATGGATGTTCTTTTGGTACCACGATCGAACGATTCCAGTGGTAACAAGGCAGCATAATGGCATCTTGGTAAAGGTGAAGAGCTTCTGTCGCAATCGCGAAATTGGCCGTACCTTTCGCAATCGCTTCAGACATTTGCGAAGGCGTACCTTGGTGCATGTGCAACGACACTTTCGGGTAACGTGCCGTAAAGCCTTTGATCACGTCAGGAAGTGCGTAACGTGCTTGGGTGTGAGTGGTAGAAATGTTCAACGTACCCATTTCAGGGTGAGTATGTTCACCAGCAACCGCCTTAATGCTTTCAACTCGCGCCAGAATCTCTTGAGAAATTCGCACGATTTCTTCACCAGCGGGTGTCACCTGCGTTAAGTGTTTACCACTTCGTTCAAAGATCTGAATACCCAATTCATCTTCCAGCAAACGAACTTGCTTACTGATACCAGGCTGAGAGGTATATAGGCTCTCTGCCGTCGCAGAAACATTCAGATTATGGTTCACAACCTCAACAATGTACTTCAGTTGTTGCAGCTTCATCGTAATCCCTTACTCATTGATTGAGATAATAACGTCATACTTATCTTGTCTACTCGCCCGAGTAGATATAATGATTAGTTATAACGTGTTAGCAACTAAATGAACAGTAATTTCTAACTTATAGCTCAAACTCATAGCGAATCGAACACCTTGATTAAATATGCATAGAGTTGAATTTTAAAAATTCGCTTTTTCTTACAGCTCACCGCATTCCGTGCTTAATTACGTCGGAAAACGTGTTTGGGGCAAAATAATCAAACAAATAGGGTGCCGAGAAAGATAAGATTCATGTATTCTTGAACGCTAGCCATACAAAAGTAAAAAAGCAGACGCAAAGATATGAATACTGGTTTAATAATCGCTTTGGTAGTCATCCTACTGGTACTGATCCTTGGCTATAACATCATGTTGCAGTACAAGGTCAAAGTAGAGACAGCGAAAAGACAAGAGTCTGCTCGCTACGTGGCACTGATTGACGGTACAGAAGAGCTGATTGGACACGCTCATCATATTCCTTTCAGCAAGGACTTACTGTTATGTCTTAATAATCGCATTCTTGATGCGCTTGAAAGCATGCGTGACCTCGATCCGAAGAACAAACAACTTGTTCAGCGCGTCGAGAACATGAAACAGCAGATTGCCCAACTGAATGAGAGCAATCAAAGCGGCGAAAGCACGACGTTTAAAATGCCAAGCAGCGACAAGCAAGCTATCTTGATGCTGAAACTGGTAAAACGCCTGCGTGACACCGTTCGTAACGAGCACAACAAAGGTCGACTCGATACACAAACTTATGTGACTGAAAACGCGCGTCTGGAAACCATGCAGATTCGTATTAACATCGAAAACGTCATTAAGCGTGCAAACGATTCGATTGCTCGTGGTCAGCCTGGTACCGCTCTGCAATTGCTTCGCAAAGGTATTGATGCTCTGAGCACAAAAAATGATGCTTACTCAGTTCAAGCAAAACAAAAGCTTGAAGAAATGCTTGGTGATCTTGATAAGAAACGCCAGGACAAGAACGACGCAGAAATGCAGCAAATTGCCGATAAAGAGCGTGACAGCGATATGGATGCGCTCTTCGGTGAAAAGAAAAAGTGGTAAACTCTCCACAAACTTTCCGCCCTATCCGATTAAAGGCTGCGTTTGCAGCCTTTTTTGTGTCTTATTACTCTGAAAATGACACAGGCTGGATAACCCAAATTTGAATGTAAAGTGCTAAAAATTAAAATGATGAATCTCGACGCCTATCAGGATCTTCTTGCTCCAATTAATCAATTCTTGCAGTGCAGCACCCCAGATGAGTGGGTTGAAGAAGCAAAGAAGCCGGAAAACCTTCAAACCATTTTATTAGACCATCTACTGTGTGAGCTGAAAGCGGGTCAGTCTGCGATGTTCTTGATCCGTAAATACGCCGTAGACAAAGCAAGTTCACACGCCCTGCTCGACTGGTTTAAACCCTACGAAGATTTCGCTTACCGCAAAACGGGGTCATTAGAGACACTAAAAGGTAAGAGCAATATTTCTAAAGCCATCATCGCTAAGTCTGATTCACCATACAGTCAGGATCTGATCGATAAGATGGTTCTGCTGATCAAAGAAGAGTTGCACCACTTCTACCAAGTGCTCGAAATCATGGAAAGCCGTGGCATTGAGTACCAGAACATTCCAGCAAGCCGCTACGCAAAAACCTTAATTTCACACATGAAAACGCATGAACCAGAAACCTTGATTGATAAGCTCATCATCGGTGCTTACATCGAAGCGCGTTCGTGTGAGCGTTTCGCTAAACTGGCTCCGCATATGGATGAAGATATTGCCAAGTTTTATGTTTCTTTGCTGCGTTCAGAGGCGCGTCATTATCAGGATTATTTGATTCTGGCAGAGCAAATCGCGGGTAAAGATATTAGCGAGCGCGTGGCAGAGTTTGGTCGTATCGAAGCCGAGCTGATTTCAACTCCAGACGACGATTTTAAGTTTCACAGTGGTGTGCCTGTACTAGCAGCTTAAGTTGCGAACCTGAAGTAAATAGCAAAAAGCCGGACATCACATCCGGCTTTTCTGTATCTGGTTCGGCACTTGCTGTAACTCAGTGTTCCATAGACATTCCCGAATGCGCCCTTTCGTCGCTTTTGGAAATGACATTATGTTGCGTTAGCAATTCTAACGTCGTCATCCTCAAGAGTGAGGGACTAACGAGTTGGGGAGCTCTTTTACTCGCCAACTAAGAACGTGCGTTCAGCTCCATACGTTGTAAATTCGCATCAATGGTTTGATCGCCTTTCAGCCTTTCCCACAGCTGCCCTAACAAATCTAAGCTTCGCTCACTTGGGTAACGTTGTGTCGATTCCAACAACTGCCATTCCCCGCTTTGGCTCTTCTCGGCGAAAACAAACTCAAAGGAAAGATTGTTAGACATACCTAATCGTAAATCAGTCACAATCAATGCATCATTCTCTACACGGTAGTTAAGGTAGTTGTGTGAAAACGCCTGAAGCCCTTTTAACGTATCCGGTTTGTCCTCTAGTGGCCAACTGCCTAGAGGATGTGAGACAAAATCAATGCGTTCGCTATTGTCGAAAACTGATGCCAAACCTTCCCAATATTTACCATCACCCATCACGACCACACGCCAAAGCAGAGTATTAAATGGTGTCGGTGTAATCAGCACCTGTTGATTTGGTAGGCTCTGCGTCATTAAGTTTTGCTCCACTCGGGAAGCAATGATCTGCTGTGAAGCGTAACCCCACCCCAGATAAAGTGTCGAGATCAGCACAACCGCTTGGCACCACTGTCCACCACGCGATTTAGAAAACAGAGCGACACCAATTGCGACCAGTAGAGGTAAGGTGTAAAGCGGATCAATGATGAAGACGTTCCGTAGCTCAAAATAGCCCTCAAAAGGCCATATTAACTGGGTGCCGTAGGTTGTCATCGCATCCAATAAAGTGTGCGTAACCAAGACACTCACAGTCAGAAAAAATACTCGAGACAACGTCCAGAATGTGTCTGGTCTCCATCGACAGTACAGCCAAGAAATCAGCAACGCGAAAGGAGGTAAAACAAGTAAAGAGTGAGAGAATCCACGGTGCTTAATCGTATTTTGGACTGCATCACCATAATCAAGGATCACATCTAGGTCAGGCAAGGTTCCGAGCGCTGCGCCCGTTAATAACACTTTCGCATTGCAGCGTTTGCCGGCTATTGCACCTGCAACCGTTGCCCCTAATGCTGCTTGAGTAATTGAGTCCATACTGGCTATCTAAACCTATTCATGACAAAGATTGATTAAGCCGAAAACTAAAACGCATTCCGATAGGAGTCAAACAACTCGCCTTATTTCACTCTCTTATTTACTTACTTTTACACAATAGAAGTCGATCAAATGTCGAGATAGGATTGAGCATCACCTTGGGCTAGTTTGGCACCTCAGTGCTGGCAATCTTCTTTAACAGCGTTTCTCTTCGAAGCTCCAAGATCTCATCAATGAGTTTTTCTTTCGCATCGATACCGAAATGCTGAGCATAGTTTTTCACTTTCTCAATT
Organism: Vibrio harveyi NBRC 15634 = ATCC 14126 = KCTC 12724; assembly: GCF_001591145.1. GTDB lineage: Bacteria > Pseudomonadota > Gammaproteobacteria > Enterobacterales > Vibrionaceae > Vibrio > Vibrio harveyi. The sequence continues at coordinate 66,839 of NZ_BCUF01000012.1, forward strand.
TCGTCTGGCTGGAGACGGTAGACCTCTTTCTTTAAAAGAACTTCTGCTTCGCTTTTGATACAGCCTTGGTGTTGAAGCAACTTAATGATGATTTCATCCGTTGGGTTTACAGCTTTTACCATGATTCTCTAATCTTCAGGTTGAGTGTTGAGCCATTTAGCTCGCTCATTTAAGTCGCACAACTTATAGCCCAAACATGACAACTTTATTGCAGCATCACGTCATAAAATAGCAAAACATGATTTACCGCACATTGGTTTAAATGATTGTTTTTAATCATCATAACTAGACAATCGATATAGCTAGACAAGCAATGTCAGCTGCTCGTAGAGGATATAAAGAGATATCGATAGTAACAGAAGCAGACAAAGTAAACGTACATCGCAGAACCACTCACCTACTCTGCCGAAGAAATATAGAAGCTCAGAATCTTGATACGAAAAAGCCGGACAACTACGTCCGGCTTTGGCTTAATTTAAAGTGACTAGATCGCTAAATCGCCGCCGCGTCTACAAACCAAGTCATTCTCACTGAACCTAGCATCTCAAGGTTACTTGGGTATAGTTCAGTAAAAATATACCAGCATCTCGACATCATCCCCTTGCTGCTTAGCATTTAATGAGAAATGCAAGTAACCAGCGTCGGTAACTGGAATTTGCAGATATTCATTGCTGCCCCAGTAGTTTGATGCATATTCGTGCTGTTCTACTGTCGGCCAGTACGCTTGGCTAGCGTAGAGGTCAACATTGCCATTTTCGTCATTGTTGTTTTTATCACTTAACCATACGCGAACTTCTTTTACGCCTTGCGGAACATATACCGCAGCGTAACGTTGTTGATGCACGGTTAAGGTCTTTGCCTGGCCAGATTCCAACACTACAGGCGCCAAATCATCTTGTTCTTGTGTTGGGGGTGTTTGTGTTTCTGTCTCTAACGTCGCAACCAGAGTCACAGCATTAAATTCAGTACGACCAGCAATACTGATGTAGTATCGACCAGGTTTAATGTAACCAGAAGGTTCGGTCTCCAAGGTGACGACCTCATTACTACCATCTGCGTACTGGCTGAATTCAAAATCGTAGTAATGCGCTTCTTTCTCAAAGCTCATGTAAAGGTCTGCATCACCTTGATTCTCACCTTGCAACGCGACTTCAAAGTGTGTGCTCTTCTCTGGAACGTCAACATAGAACAATTGCTCACTGTATGCTTCCCCACTAATTACCACGCTTTGGTTGGTCGCTAGCGCCGTGACTTGATCAGAAGGGTCTGTCGGCTCGTCTGGCTTGGTATCTGGATTTGGGTCTGGCTGCTCTGGTTGGTTAGCAACAGAATCTAACCAGCGGTCAAACTCGCCGTTGTATTGCTGACCTAATACCTGCACTTGCTGCGCCCATTGCTTAAACTCACCAGTACGCGAAAGCGCCAGCAGAGTGTCTACTTCCTGAGGGTGCTCTTCCAACATAAAACGTACGGCTAGGTAACCCCAGCGATAAATACGGTTGGAATCATGAGAGTAAGTGGTTGCAAACACATCCGACAAACTCATCTTTCCATTGTCAATCAAACCAATCGCTGCGTCATAGCCTTGTTTGTAATGCATGTATTCAGCGAAACCTTCTAACCACCAAACAACATAGCCATGTGCCAAGTTTTCGCTAAACGAACCGTATTGGTTGAATCTCGCATCCAGATAATGGGTGTACTCATGCTCTAGATTGAGAATAGAAAGCTCATCACCATTGGCGTAACGATAAGCGACAAAGCGCGCCACATTGCCGGCTTCTGATGGGTTACCTTCTAGGTACTGTCCACCATTATCAGTTGTGTTGCCAAATAAGAAAGATGAATAATCTACGTAGCTGCCATTATTAGCAAACACCGCCACTTCTACCCGTTCGTTATGGTCATCTGCCACTGGCTGATTCCCGGTATTCGCAACTTGGTGAAAGTCCACTTCTTTGGCAGAAAGTACGTCACATGCTTCTATCGCCTGAGCTTGGGTCAGATCTTGTGAGCGAATAATTGCAGGACCATCACACTCATGACGATTCGGTAAAACACGCGCAGCTAAATCATGTTTTGCTTGGTCTAAATCGAGACCATTCAACCCTTCCGGCGCGTAATAGCTCATCATCTCAACTGCCGCTAACCAAAGTTTGTCGTGTTTGCTACCCAACGGGTTTTGCACCATCACTTGCTGCATTACACGTAGTGCTTTTTCTTTAGTCGCTTTATCCGGACTTGCTAGCAAACGACCAGTTTCACGTACCGCGTTGTACACGAGGAAGCTAGCATCAGTATCAAGCGCCCAAGCGTTATCACGAGCAAAGGCAGCTAAGGTATCGATGTGCTGTGTGTGACTTGCCATGTAACGATAAAAATCATCCTTCGACGCATGCCCTGCCATGGCACGGAATAGATTGTTCAGCCCAGCCACCCACTGCGTATCTTTTGCCGTCTCACGATTAAAGTGACGAAGAGCAGTGAGCTGAGCATCCATGGTCAACGGTAATTGTCTTACGTTGTCGACCATTAAGGTCAAACTCTTCATCGCACCCACTTGTTCGCGACCTTGATCAAGCGCGTGTGGGTTAGCAAGAAACGCATTTATTGACTGCGCAAAGCGTTGGCTCAGAGCTTGAGAGAAATTCGGTTGCTGCGCGTTATAGCGCACATAGTAAGCAGCACGCACAAATTCACCCAAGTTTTCTAACTTACGCGCTTGCTCGGCGTCACCTCGATAACGAGTAATTTCTTGATTTAATACAGTTTGAATGCGACTCAAGCTCGCTTCGGTGTAAATATCATTTAGCGAGTCAGCAGGAGCAGAAAACCAAGAGCTGTAACAGTGATAGTCGGCAGCAGACACTGCGGAAGCAAGATCAACCGCATGCTGAAGATCAGCAACATCACATTGTTCTTGGGCAAATGAGAAACTGGAAACACTGGCAAGCATGCAAGCTAGCGCCAAGCGATGACGTGGGAATAGACGTGTATGAGACATAACAACACTCATTAATTAGTTATATATTTGAGCGGTGATTTATATTCCCCTTGCACAACTAAGTGCAATTGGTAGCATAATTTTTTATGAAGTTAGTTCAGAAATATTTAAACGAAAACGTTTTACAAAATATTGATAAACTTATGAATTCAAATAAAAAAGCTTAGCAAGAATCCTCACTGAGCTTTTTTACAGGTCGCAATCAGATTTTAAACTTTAAAATAAGCCACTTCTTGTTTGAGCTTATTAGAAAGTGCGTTCAGATTCTGGCTTGCGACGTCATTGTTTTTCATCGAGTCAATCGATTCTTTCGACATGCTGGAAATCTGATCCATCGCCACGACAAGCTCACTCACAACTTGAACTTGCTCTTCTGTGGCCGTCACAATATCACGCACTCGATCAAGGGAGTCCTGCGCTTGTTTCTCAATGCTAACCAATAAATGCGTCGCCTCTTCTGTGTTCCTTTGACAACTTTCCACTTGTGGTTGCGTGCTTTCCATCGCGTTCACACTTGCGACCGTCTGGGCTTGAACCTCTTTCAGCATCTTCTCAATCTGAGTAGTGGCTTCCCCCGTACGCTTAGCGAGGTTTCTTACCTCATCAGCAACGACTGCAAAACCGCGTCCAGATTCACCCGCTCGCGCAGCTTCAATTGCAGCATTAAGTGCCAACAAGTTAGTTTGCTCAGAGATGTCACTGATCATATTCACGATGCCACCAATTTCACGCGTTTTTGTCTCAAGTGCCTTCACCTGCCCTACTGTGCCATTTACGGCTGCAGTAACGGATAACATTTGTTCTGCCACAGCAGCAATGCGTTCGCGACCATCACGAGCATTCTCTGATGTGTTAACTGAGTTTTGCTCCGATAAATTTACGATCTTGGCTATCTCATCGATACTCGCATGCATGGTTTCTAATCTGATCGCCATTTGATCCGTAAGAGACGCTTGCTGTTGAGCAGTATCAAATACCGAACGAGAACCACGAGAGACTTCTTCGACTTGCTCTGCTAATTGCTCAGAAGCGCCACGAATATTGCTGACAATCGAGCTGAGCTTTTCTGACATCAAAGACAGAGAATGCAAAATGCTGCCTTGTGCGCTGTCGCTATGATCTTGGGTTAACTCACCTTTTGCCATTGTTTGAATCGCGCGTTGCGCCTCAAATGGCTCGCCACCTAGAGAGCGTCGGAAGCTACGCTCAATAACAAAACCAACTAAGATTGAAATCAGCAAAGCGATCCCACTTAGAGCAAGCATTAAGCTTTGGAAGCCACTTGCTTGCTCTCGCGCTACTGGCGTCAATTTCTGGTTCAACGTTTCTTGGTAATCAATAAACTCGTTGATCACCTTTAGCCACATCGCAAAGTTAGGGCGGACTTGCTCCAAAAGTAAATCAGTGACTGGTTTGCCGTTTTCTTTTTTAACAATAACTTCTTGAACGAGAGGAAGTGTTTTCGCTTGGATGTCATCGATACGTTGCAATATCTCACGTTCTTTAGCGGTAAAAGGAACATCACTTGCCATCATGCTTTGCATCTGTTGTTCAGACTCGCGATAAAACGCTTCCAGACGTTTGATTTCCTCTTCAAAGGCGCGCATTTCTTCCACATTTCGCGCCATTGCAACATCTCGAATTGCAATCGCACGATCATGAACACTACCTCGATAGTTAATGGCATAGCGCTGCTTCACAGAGTTGACATCCGTAACCTCAGATAAGGTCATATCAATAAAGTTAACTTTCTGAATTCCGACAACCGTAAGTATCGCCATAAGCGCCACTAATGTACCGAAGCCAAGCGCCAAACGGGTTCTCACTTTTAACTGAGCAAGGGACTGCATTTCGTTCTCCTGATAGCAAACGAGATAAGTGAGGCAACTTCGCTGGTTACCTCTCATTTTAATTTTGTGCGAAAGAGAGCAGACCTTGTCGTTCTGACAAAAATTCCAAACTAAATGAGAATTCATCACAGGCATGTTCTATACGCTATCCCGATCACATATTTGAATTTGAATAAGCAGTGGAATCAGAAGGTTAAGTTCAATACTTTATTATGTGAAACAGAATGGTTTGCGGGATTATTACAACCTAACCTGTCAAGTTCTAATCGGTTGAATCAATAAAACCGATAGGTACCGTCGAACAATAAATACAAGGAATAATTTTTGTTTAACAAGTGCTTAATAAATGTCTGATTCGGTCTCCTCATATTTTCCAATTTCCACTTGGAATCTGGATCACAACTCATCAACAAATTCGGTCAAAAGATAATCTGTCATCCATATTTAACGTGCTAGTCATATTTATAAATAAGAATTATTGCTCTAACACAACTTATGGATAAACAAGATGAAATCTACGCAGTGGAGTCTTTTGCTAAGCGGTTTAGTGGCATTACCAAGCTTGGCAGATACGGACGTATACCTCACTAATAACTCGGACCAACCGTTAACCATTCAAGTGAAACACGAAGGCAGCGATTTACTGAAATACGGGGAGGAATGGCAGCAACATGTGCAAGTGCTTGGTCCTTGGGAAACCAAATCCGTACTCAGCTTTAACCGCTGGGAAGGTGTTAAGTCCGGTCAGAATTATCGCTTCGAGACTGTGGTGTCTAACCCGCAAGGTGAAAGCGTTACGCTTAACCAAATCATGGAAGGTCATTGGTACAACTCGACCATTGAGTACGGTTTATCTGCAGCAGATGTGGATTTAACGCTGAAAGATGATCGTAATATTCACCGTTCTAGCACTAGTGCCTTTGGGTCTCGCCCTTCTGAATTGGCTTTTAAATCCGCAAGCACTGCGCGCTATGACGATTTGTACTACACCATTACTCCAAACAAAATCGATGAAGTCGTCGATACTGATGAACAAAATCTCAAGTTGATGACTTATAACATTTGGGCGCTGCCTGCGATTGCTTCACATATTGGTGATCGTTTTGAACTCATTCCCGATTATGTCAAAGGTTATGACGTGCTAGCACTGCAAGAAGTGTTTGCTAGTGGTCGCGATGCTTTCTTACGCGAACTCGCCAAAGAATATCCTTACCAAACTAAGATGCTGGATAAAGATGGCTTCAACATTTACGACGGTGGCGTGATCATTGTGAGCCGTTACCCTATCGTTAATCAGGCTCAATACGTCTTCCCAGATTGCTCCGGAACAGATTGCTTCGCAGACAAAGGAGTGAATTACGCAGAGATCATTAAAGGTGGTCAGGCATATCACGTATTCGCTACGCATACAGCCTCTTTCGATACTGATACTGCACGCGAATACCGACAGCGTCAGTTCAAGCAAATGCGCACAATGGCGCAATCTCTCAATATTCCGAGTAATGAAACGGTGGTTTACAGCGGCGATTTCAATGTGAACAAATTGAAGTTCCCTGGCGATTACCAGCAAATGATCGCCAACCTAAGCGCGATAGAACCGCAATACTCTGGTTATACCGCTTCGACGTTTGATCCTCGCATCAACAACTTTGCCGGAGAAGCCCTATCCGGGGGTGAAAATGTGGAATATCTAGATTATGTAATGGTGAGTAATGAATATGGCGTGAAGTCGTTTAACGATAACCGTGTCGACATTCCACGCTCAACAGCGGAGAGTTTGTGGAAGCATTACAATCTGTCGGATCACTTCCCTGTTAGCGCTGTGATCAAACCATGAAGCGTATTGCGTTAGTTACTGTGTCCGCCGTTGTGGCGGGCACGATTTGGTTCTCAAGCAAAGGCGAAAAGAGCGAGAGCTTTCTGCCGTTTTCTTCCGTATTGGAGAGTGCGACGAATCCCCAAGTCGCTGCATCTACGTCTTCCATAACCAATCAAACTGCAAACAAAACAATCGTACCAAAAGCGAAGGATACCCCCTCTCCACTCAAAGCAATTGCAGGACGGTTAAGTGATGCCAAAGGCAGAGTATTAAAGGATGAGATAGAAGCGTTTTGGCACTCATGTATGTCCGACCATAACTGTGAATCCAAGCTTGCTGAGTTAGAGAGCTACATGGCAGAAGAACGTTTTGCTCTGCTGGCGAATTACCACCAGCTCAATAGCTTATGGCAACAAAGTGTTGGTAATTTAATGTTTGATGAGCATCAGCCTCTTGCCTCTCGCATCGCACTTCTCAAGGCAGAAGCGAGGAAGATATGGGGGGAACTAGCAGACGTAATTTTTGCCGATGAGTTTGCACTCTATGACTTCAGTTTGCAGGCAGAGCAGCTGGATTCGACTTCACCTCAAGACTATGTGCAAACCTTTGAGAAGTTAGTCCAAGATTGGCAAGGCAATCAAGAAGCATTGGGATTGGTCAGCGAACAAGCGAAATATGAACGCGCTGTTGAACTGATACCGAAAGACATGGGTCATGCGGAGCGCAAGGCTTTGGTTGAGAAGCTTCAACAAACTTACCTTTCTGAACAAGAGAGTGAGGAGATACACGCTCGTGAACTACAGGTCGCGCAGCAAAAGCGGCAAGTGCGCGATTATCAGAGCGAGTTGCAACAGCTTGAATCTAAATTAGCAACGCAAAGAGCCACCAGTCACGCGGGTTTGTCGGACTCGGATTGGCAACGTTATTATCAACAAGCGGTAGCCGATTTTCGCCGTAAGTTCTTCGCGGGTTAATCGCTCACTTGTTTATTAAGAAGTAAGGATAACCAAGAAATTCCCTACTCGCTCAAAACTTAAACTAGGTCATTCCAGCAAGCCTAGGCGCGACTAGGAATCTGGTTCCCGCGAATGCTTGATACAAGAAGGTCGCTCACTTAAAGCGACCTTTTGTTATTCATTCTGTTGGCACAACTCAAGAGTTACAGCACGCGCAAGCACTCTTCTGGTGGCAAACTTAGAAGCGTGTTCGCAAAATTAATCTTCTCATCACGCCATTTCAGTGCTGCTCCTCGGCTGTCTTGCGAGTGACGATCTGCTTCAAAATAGCTTTTCCTTGGTAAACCATTTGCTGGTGTCATCACCATAGACTGTTCATTCAAACGAATCGTAAATAAGAACTGACCTCGTTGCCCTGTCTGCGCCGCTGGGTGATGCAACGTCGTATCGCAACAATAACGCTTATCACGTAACGCACGACACGTGTACTCAAATGCATCTTGTGCACCACGCCCCGGGAAAGCGGTATAAACACTGATGCCATCACGTTGCAAAGACTGATCACCCGCCGCTAATTGCACTGCATACTGGATCATTCTAAAGCCCAGTACCACACCACCAATGCTATTTAATCCACTAAATTGAATCGCCCCTTCTAAACTCAGACGAAGTTTATCTTCACCTTCATAGAGAAAGAGATCAGGCGCCGCCCAATCACTTTTTGGAATAAGCAGTTGAGTAATATCCGTGTGTTCCATGTTGGTCTCCGCAACAATATGTGTATTTGAGACCATTAAAATAATGTAATGAGAATTATTATCAATAAAATTCAACAAAAAATGAGAGAAGAAAAAGGCACAACGCCATGAAAAACGTTGTGCCTATAACGAAATCATCTGTCACCGAAGCCCAAATTGAATTCGTTTAACGAGGTAGGTATTCGATGGTCGTCTCAGAACAGATTCAAACCAAACACCCCTTTCACATCAAACAACACTTGGTCGGTTTTCTCACGGGAAAGCTGACTGCCTTGTTTTAGGATGTCGATAAGCTGTGCTTTGTCATCAAGGAACATGGCGCGTTTTTCTCGAATAGGACGAAGCATCTCTTGCAGACACTCTTCCAATACTTTCTTGGTTGTTCCATCGCCTAATCCACCACGGCGATAAAGCATTTTGAGTTCTTCTACATAATCTTTGTCGGTATGAAACGCATCAAGGTATGTGAATACAATATTTCCTTCAACCTGACCTGGGTCTTCAATGCGTAGGTGGTTTGGGTCGGTGTACATCGATTTCACTGCCGCAGAGATTTCTTTCTCTGTTGCTCCAAGGTTGATTGCATTGCCCATGCTTTTTGACATCTTGTTTTTACCGTCAGTGCTTGGCAAGCGTGGTGCGTCACTGAGCAATGGACGACACTCTTTCAAGATGGCTTTTCCGCCAAGGTGATTTATCTTTCTAACGATCTCATTGGTCTGTTCTAGCATCGGTAATTGGTCATCTCCGACAGGCACGAGAGTCGCGCGAAAACCTGTGATGTCCGCGGCTTGAGAAATTGGGTACGTCAGAAACCCAGCCGGAATGGAACGCTCAAACCCTTTGCTTTGAATTTCATTTTTCACCGTCGGGTTACGCTCCAAGCGTGCGATAGAAACCAAGTTACTGTAGTACATTGTCAACTCGGCAAGAGCCGGGACTTGAGACTGCAAACAAATGGTAGTTTGGGTTGGGTCAATCCCGACGGCAAGGTAATCCGCGACCACATTTAAAATGTTAGACGAGACCTTAGAGGGATTATGCGCGTTATCGGTTAAGCCCTGCATGTCAGCAACCAAAATGGTTTGCTCATGTTGAGTTTGTAGAGCAACACGTTGTTGTAGTGAACCAACGTAATGACCCAGATGCAAAGGACCTGTAGCTCGATCACCAGTTAAAGTGATTTCGCGTTCTTGAGTATCGTGTGGGGTGTTCATAACTTATCTCCAAAGAAAAATAGATCGCTACTGGAGATAAAAAAAGACATGACATTCTCAGCTACCGTCCAGCAGCGTAAGAATGTAAAGATTCCGCGCCGCTCTAATTAGAGCGCCACCAGAAGAAGTTTGATGAAGGAGTAAATGTCGTTTTCATGTTTTAAAACTAACAAGGAGCAGAGCTGAAAACAACCCTACTCCTTGCACAATTTGATTTTTCAATTTTGGTGGCTTTGCCATACACGCATCAAATTTGAATATACATAGCGATAACGAGCGCCGCGCCAAATACACTCCCTGACACAAACGCGAGTAATACCGCTTTGTTCTGTTTACTTCTCATCCTTTGTTTCTCGACTCTCAATTTACGTGAGCTATCGCTCGGCTCAGTACTCGTAATCAATGGGACAGTAATCAATCCTTTTCGGTGAGCCAATACTGCGAATAACCCTCAGCTCACTCTGTTGCACACAGCGTTACGACTTTTGGCACAAACTTAAACTACTTAGCCCTAGAAATGTGATGACCTTAGAACAAGTTCAATGAAATCCGACATGGATTACAAAGGTACGTATTTTGAAAAATCACGTTTAGATACTTCTTTTAGGATGCTTTTATTTAGATGTTTAATGGATAAGAATTTGAGTTATTTAGCATAAAATACTGTTTATCAAAAGAAGAATGACACCGATCATCTTTTGACCAAAACCTTGAAAAATATAACCAAACCATGAGGGCGAAATAGCTAACCAATAACTAAACTTTCAGGACACTAACCCCAGTTAGGGAGCAAAAGATGAGCGACAACAACAATCACTCCAAATGTCCTGTCATGCATGGAGCGAATACCAACCAACAAGCCACAGAGTTCAATTGGTGGCCGAAAACCCTCAACCTCGATATCCTACATCAACACGATCACAAAACTGACCCAATGGGCGCAGACTTCAACTACGCTGATGCCTTTAACTCTCTTGACTTAGAGGAAGTCAAAAAAGACCTGAAAGATCTGATGACCGATAGCCAAGATTGGTGGCCAGCGGATTGGGGTCATTACGGTGGTTTGATGATTCGGATGGCGTGGCACTCTGCAGGTACGTATCGAATTGCCGATGGTCGTGGTGGTGCAAGTCGAGGTAATCAGCGTTTTGCTCCCCTCAACAGTTGGCCAGATAACGGTAACCTCGACAAAGCCCGTCGCCTTTTATGGCCGGTCAAAAGAAAATACGGTAACAAGCTATCCTGGGCGGATTTAATGATTCTTGCTGGCAACATGGCTTATGAGTCAATGGGCTTCAAGACGTTCGGTTTTGCCGGCGGTCGAGAAGACATTTGGCATCCAGAAAAAGACATTTATTGGGGCGCAGAAAAAGAGTGGCTGCAACCAAGTGGCGGTGAAAACAACCGATACTCTGGCGAACGTGATCTCGAGAATCCGCTTGCAGCAGTGATGATGGGCCTGATTTACGTAAACCCAGAAGGGGTCGACGGTAAACCCGATCCCATCAAAACCGCACACGACATGCGTGTAACATTTGCCCGTATGGCAATGAACGATGAAGAAACCGTTGCATTAACAGCCGGTGGTCACACTGTTGGTAAAGCACACGGCAACGGCGACGCTTCGTTACTTGGTCCTGAACCTGAAGGCGCTGAAATTGAAGACCAAGGTTTCGGTTGGCTAAATAAAACTTCTCGTGGCATAGGACGTGATACCGTCACTAGTGGCATCGAAGGCGCATGGACAACCAACCCAACCAAGTGGGATAACGGCTACTTCCATTTGTTGTTCACCTACGACTGGTGGGTAACGAAGAGCCCAGCAGGCGCTGAGCAATGGGAACCAATCAACATCAAAGAAGAAGACATGCCTGTGGATGTGGAAGACCCAAGCATCCGCCGCAATCCGATGATGACCGATGCGGATATGGCACTGAAGTTTGACCCAGAGTACCGCAAAATCGCCGAGCGTTTCCGCGACGACCCTAAGTACTTTGAGGATTGCTTCGCTCGAGCTTGGTTTAAACTGACTCACCGCGATTTAGGACCTAAATCTCGTTATCTCGGCCCTGATGTGCCAGCCGAGGATTTGATTTGGCAAGATCCGGTACCACCGGTGTCTTATCACTTATCTGAAGACAATATCGATGCACTCAAGATGGCAATTCTTAACAGCGAGCTAAGTATCGCAGAATTAGTCTCAACCGCATGGGACAGCGCGCGAACATTCCGTGGTTCAGACCGCCGAGGCGGAGCAAACGGTGCGCGTATCCGCCTTGCACCGCAAAAAGATTGGGTAGGTAATGAACCGGAACGATTGCAGAAAGTGCTCAACACGCTCGATTCAATTCGCACCACCCACAACTCCCCTATCAGCATGGCGGATTTGATTGTGCTTGCTGGCGGAGTGGGTATTGAGAAAGCAGCATCGAATGCGGGCATGAATATTTCTGTGCCATTTAGCCAAGGTCGTGGTGACTCAACCGATGCAATGACTGACGCCGAATCCTTCGATGTACTCGAGCCGATCCATGATGGATTCCGTAACTGGCTAAAATCAGATTACGTTGTGACGGCAGAAGAACTATTGCTTGAAAGAAGCCAATTGATGCAACTAACCGCAGTCGAAATGACCGTATTAGTTGGTGGCATGCGCGTGCTTGGTACCAACTACGGCGGCGCTGCGCATGGTGTGTTCACTGATAATGTCGGCGCGTTAACGAATGACTTCTTCGTAAACCTCACTGATATGAGCTACACCTGGCATCCAACCAGTGATAACGAATACGAAATCCGCGAGCGAGCTTCTGGTCAAACAAGATGGACAGCATCACGTGTTGACTTGGTGTTCGGTTCAAACTCCGTGCTCCGCTCTTATGCCGAGGTTTACGCACAAGACGACAACAAAGAGAAGTTTGTGCACGATTTTGTTGCTGCGTGGGTAAAAGTAATGAACAACGACCGCTTTGACCTTTAATCGCCTAACTTAATCAAGCTTTAACCATTGAGAGAAGAGCCAAACATTATGGCTCTTCTCTTTCTTACCTTTCTTTTATTTCTGGTTTCTCTATCCATACTTCCTCGTTCTCTCCTCTCTTTGGCTTAGATTCTTTTACTGAAGATTAACCGCCCGATATTGTCATACAATTAACCATATTCAGAAGGCAAACGTATCTCAATCAAATACCCATTTTTTGCTTATACCTTCTCGTTTTCGTGACCTCATTCCGAAGACATAAAAATCACTCAAAGCCAATAAAAATCGTATCAATAGGCTAACCAACCTCTCATTTTTATCAAAAACCAGTGGCAAATCGCCTTTCGTCTCATTTTCCGATTGCAAATTCAAAATGAGGAATTAAGATAAATACATATAATCATACAATACGATATTTGGAGTTTGATATGACAAAACCTGTCATTGGTTTCATCGGCCTTGGTCTGATGGGTGGAAACATGGTTGAGAACCTTCAAAACCGTGGTTACGAACTAAACGTAATGGATCTGAATAAAGACGCAGTAGCAGCATGTGTTGCTCGCGGCGCAAAAGAAGCAAGCTCACCTAAAGCACTGGCTGAAGCAAGTGACATCGTGATGCTATGTCTAACAACATCTGAAGTTGTTGAGAAAATCGTTTATGGTGAAGAAGGTATCCTAGCGGGTATTAAAGAAGGTGCGACACTGATTGACTTCGGTACGTCTATCCCTGCTTCTACTCGTAAGATCGGTGCAGACCTTGCAGCTAAAGGCGCAGGTATGATCGATGCGCCTCTAGGTCGTACGCCTGCTCACGCAAAAGATGGTCTGTTGAACATCATGGCTGCAGGTGACATCGAAACATTCAACAAGGTGAAGCCTGTACTGGACGATCAAGGTGAAAACGTATTCCACCTTGGTGCGCTAGGTTCTGGTCATGTGACTAAGCTAGTAAACAACTTCATGGGTATGACAACAGTAGCGACCATGTCTCAGGCATTTGCGGTTGCTAAACGTGCTGGCGTTGATGGTCAACAACTATTCGACATCATGTCTGCTGGTCCATCAAACTCACCATTCATGCAGTTCTGTAAGTTCTACGCTGTAGATGGCGAAGAGAAGCTTGGTTTCTCTATTGCAAACGCAAACAAAGACCTTGGTTACTTCTTAGAGATGGTAAAAGACCTAGGCACTGAGTCTCTTATCGCAGAAGGGACTTCTAAGAGTCTACAAGCTGCAGTGGACCAAGGTCTTGGTCAAAACGACGTACCAGTGATCTTTGATTACTTCGCAGAGCTAGAAGGTTAATACTTTACTAAACTGCGCTTCCAAAGCCTTGCTAACCCCGTAGCAAGGCTTTTTTTGTGCTTTCTTTTCTCCTCTTAAATTCACTCCTTCAACCTCTTTGAGATCCACACCCTACGTTCAAACTGTATATGTACTCAAGCAGCTTCAAGATGCAGGATTCAGAATGTTGCCATCGATTCCCTGTTTACCAAAAATAAGCAAGGAGAATAACGTCGTGCGATAACAAGGTTTGTCCAAGTGGTTTGACACCGCCATTGGTTTAGTAAGAACCCGAGTTCATGACACGCTCCCAACGGATATTCTTGGTAAATGTTAATGGGGTTGGCTTGTATACTTTGTTGGCGATTATTGATTGAACTCTACGAAACCTTTAAATCACCGCCACGTCTACAAACCAAGTCATTCTCACTAAATCAAGCATCACAAGGTTACTTGGGTATAGACATGACATTATGTTTGTACATTATTCCGCGGATATTTTCTTTTTACAGTTAAAGAGTGACCGATTATCTTGAGACTGGTTTTTGAGTACTAGTTGAAGAATTCCAAGTTAATGGGAAGCTTTGCCCTTCGTTACAAACCATCGGTGAACTACCCAGAACAACCATTATCACCGCAGAACATGACCCACGGCGTGATGATTATCGATGACTACAGCTCAAGGCGTGGGAGCATACTGCAAGCGTTATCTGGGTGTTATTCATGGCTTTTTGTCATTCTCTGGGCTGAATGGTTTAGCAACGCGCTCTACTGCAGCGTTTTCAAAGCAGCGCAAACATCCGTCATGGCACACTTTCAGAATCGTTCACTGCAAGTTACTTGGAATGATAAAGATCGTTTGCAGCTCGATTAATGACACCATAAACAAAAAAATCCCACGGTATTGACCGTGGGATTTTCCATAGAGAGTTTGTTAATTGCGGTTAGCTTTTCGCGTTAGCTAACTTTGGGCTTTTAGGTCCTCGCGCCGCGTTCACCAACAGAACACCAACCGAGAGAACAATCGCACCACACAAGATGAACAGCAGTCGACCTGTTGGCTCGTTTGGAATCAGAGCCATCGCTAGGATACCGAAGCCTGCTACGCTAATAAGCTTACCAAGCATGCCACGCTGTTTTGTATCTAGGTTTTGTTGCTCTTCACTATCAGCGACAAGCGGTGTGTTCCAGTTCTCGAATAATTGGTCCACTTCTTTTTCACGCTCAGGCGTCAAGCCTTTGTAGAAGCGTGTTGTTAGTAAGAAGAAACCACCAGTGAAGACAACGTGCGCCGCTAAGCTCAAGCCAACTTTAAGGTCAGCCCACTCACGTGCTGTTAGAGCTTGTTCTAGTCCGAATAGGTGCTCAACATCTTGTGCTTGTAGAGAGATACCGAAGATGTAAGAAACAAAGCCACCTACAACGAGTGTTGCCCAACCAGCCCAGTCTGGCGTCTTACGAATCCACATACCAAGTAACACAGGAATCAACATTGGGAAACCAATCAACGCACCTACGTTTAGTACGATATCAAACAAGCTCAGGTGACGTAGTGAGTTAATAAACAAACCAATACCGATGATGATGAAGCCCATCATAATGGTCGTCACTTTACTCACGATAACCAGCTCTTTCTGTGACGCTTGCGGGCGTACAATAGGGCTGTAGAAGTTCATCACAAAGATACCTGCGTTACGGTTTAGACCAGAGTCCATTGAAGACATGGTCGCCGCAAACATTGCTGACATCAGAAGACCCACCATACCCGCCGGCATTACGTTTTGTACGAACGCTAAGTAAGCTGCATCACCACCTACTGAGCCGTACTGCTCTGCAAAGTCAGGCATAAATGCCGCTACGTACCAAGGAGGTAGGAACCAAATGATAGGACCAACAATCATCAACACACATGCAAGACCTGCAGCTTTACGCGCATTCTCACTGTCTTTTGCACATAGGTAGCGGTAAGCGTTGATGCTGTTGTTCATTACACCGAACTGCTTAACAAAGATGAACACCACCCAAAGGACAAAGATACTGATGTAGTTCAGGTTATTACCCAGCATGAAGTCGCCGTGGAAGTTCGACACGATGTTACCAATACCGCCGCCGTGGAAGTAAGCCGCCACCGCACAAGTAATGGTTACCGCCATGATAACCAGCATCTGCATGAAGTCAGAAGCAACAACCGCCCAAGAGCCGCCCGTTACCGCCATCAACATCAGAACCAAACCAGTTACGATAATGGTCGCTTCCATCGGAATATTGAATACCGCAGCCACGAAGATTGCGAGACCATTCAACCAGATACCAGCTGAGATCAAGCTGTCTGGCATTCCAGCCCAAGTGAAGAACTGCTCTGACGTTTTACCAAAACGCTGACGAATTGCTTCGATTGCCGTTACTACACGTAGCTGGCGGAACTTTGGAGCAAAGTAGAGGTAGTTCAAGAAGTAGCCAAATGCGTTGGCTAAGAATAGGATTACAACAACGAAACCGTCGTTGAACGCGCGTCCTGCGGCACCTGTAAACGTCCATGCTGAAAATTGCGTCATGAAGGCGGTAGCACCTACCATCCACCATAACATCTTACCGCCCCCTCGGAAGTAGTCACTGGTCGACGTCGTGAACTTACGGAACATCCAACCAATGGCAACTAGGAAGAAGAAGTAGGCAAGAACAACAAAAGTATCAATAGTCATTTTTTCAGCCTTTCGAGTTTGATCATTTTCTACTGCCTAGATTACTCCGTTCATATTTTTATTTGTACTACAATAAGCTTTAATTGTGATCTAAAGCATAAGTTATTCGACGAAAAAAACGCACTAAAAGCCTTTATTTTCTTGGATCTTTGGGATTTGAAGGAATAATCACCACGTAAGCCATTGTGCTATATTGTAATACAAATAATATATTAGAAATCCATTAAAGTATGGAATGTTTTTCTTTCTTGTGCTTTGTCTGAAGATCAAAAATGCGTGGCATTTATTTGTAGGAAACGTAATGAGATGTTTCAGATGAACTGGATCGCAAGCGCGATTATAGATGAATACAAAAATTGAGATTCCCAGATCTCAAACCTCATGCTTCTCCTCTCGGCTTTACCCCTACTCCTTACCGTCATTTCCTAGAAGGAGGAACGATTGAGTAGGAAATCTCTTTTCTGGTTCCTTTATCTCGCCTCTTTCAAACACAAAAAAGCGAGCACTAAGGCTCGCTTTACATTCTTTTCGCTAATTTTATCGGGGCGCTACTGCACTTATGCTACGTGAGCGACGGCGTCACGAACCAATGTACCTAGTTCATCCCACTTGCCTTCATCGATAAGTTTTGTTGGAACCATCCAAGTACCGCCACATGCCAGCACTGAAGGAATAGACAAGTACTCATCTACGTTACCTAGTCTCACACCACCTGTTGGCATGAATTTTACTGGGTAAACTGCCGTTAGTGCTTTAAGCATACCAACACCGCCAGATGGCTCAGCAGGGAAGAACTTAAGTGTACGCAGCCCCATTTCCATCGCTTGCTCAACAAGGCTTGGATTGTTTACGCCAGGTACAATAGCTACGCCCTTGTCTAGGCAGTATTGAACCGTACGAGGGTTAAAGCCTGGGCTAACAATAAAGTCCACACCGGCTTCAATCGCTTGGTCAACTTGTTCATTAGTTAAGATTGTACCCGCACCAATCAACATTTCTGGGAACTCAGCGCGCATAGCACGAATCGCTTCTGCAGCACACTCTGTGCGGAACGTGATTTCAGCGCAAGGCATACCGTTTTCAACCAAAGTGCGACCTAGAGGAATCGCATCTTCTGCTTTGTTGATGGCAATAACAGGAATTACTTTTAGGTTTGCTAATTGTTCGTTTAATGTCGTCATAAGAGTGTACTCATCGTCGTTAACTTGAGTTAAATAAATCACTGCGGAGCGCCGATTATTCAACACTCCGCAAAAGAATTACAAAGGAAGATCGGGCATCACTTCACGTGGAATGATGGCACCTTTGTGCTGAATAACCTCACCAGCCATACAATGACCAGAGTAAGCCGATTCAGCCGCGTTACCACCAGTCAAACGCTTCGCCAAAAAGCCTGCACTGAAAGAGTCACCTGCTGCCGTCGTATCAATCACGCTATCGACTTTGTTTGGTGCCACGTATTGCGCTTCACCATTCGCCACAACTAAACAATCTTTGCTGCCACGTTTAATGATGATTTCATCCACGCCCAGTGCAGAGGTTCTCTCAATGCACTGTTCTAGATGCTCGTCACCATACAGCATTTGCTCATCTTCAAATGTGAGTAGAGCAATATCGGTAAACTTAAGAATCTTAAGGTACCAAGACATGGCATTCTCTCGGCTTTCCCACAATTTAGGACGATAGTTATTATCGAAAATAACCTTGCCGCCTTGCGCTTTAAAGCGTTCGAGGAATGCAAACAACTGCGTCTTACCTTCTTCAGTAAGAATCGCTAATGTAATGCCACTCAGGTAAACCGCATCATAAGAATAAAGCGTGTCGACTAGTGCCGAAGATTCGTTCTGTTCAAACAAAAACTTTGCTGCTGCTTCATTACGCCAATAGTGGAAGTAACGCTCGCCTGTCTCATCCGTTTCGATGTAGTAAATACCCGGCTGTTTACCATTAACAGTCAACACTAAGCTGGTATCAATGCCCTCTTCTTGCCATGCTGAAAGCATTTCTTGGCTAAAAGGATCATTACCCAGGGCAGTTACATAGCTAGTTTTGATATCGTGAGCTTTCGTCAAACGGGATAAGTAAAGAGCGGTATTCAACGTGTCACCACCGAATGACTGACGCAACTGACCTTCCTTTTTCTGTAGCTCAACCATACATTCGCCAATGATCGCGATATTTAATGATTTCATACTGTCACCTTAGCAACTGAGGTTGCGCTATACGTTACTTTAAGAAGTCTTCACGAGCTGGGTTGAAGATATCCAGAAGAATGCTGTCTTGCTCTAGTGCAACCGCACCATGCATCATGTGCTTACGAGCAAAGTACGCATCACCCTCTTTCAGTACTTTCTTTTCGCCTTCGATTTCTGCTTCAAAGCTGCCACGTACTACGTAACCGATTTGATCGTGAATCTCATGCGTATGTGGAGCACCAATCGCACCTTTGTCAAAACATAGGTGAACAGCCATCAGATCATCTGTGTAAGCAACAATTTTACGCTTGATACCGCCGCCTAACTCTTCCCACGGGTTCTCATCTAATACAAAGAAAGAATTCATCGTCATACTCCTAAAAAGTCTCTATTAAAGCGAACCCTACTGCACTTCATTCTTAGCCATGCTTTTACAAGAAGGTTCTCTTAAAAAACCGTCATGTTGATAAAAGTGAAACACGAAACGAAAGGGTCTGCTGTCGAATTGGTAAAGAGCATATCCGATCTACCTCAATTGTCATACAATATATCTAAAAATATGTGATATTCATCAAATGGGGAGACCTAAAGCATTCCACTTAGCGATTGATAACGTAGAAATATCAGCCACACAAAGGATTTCCACCGCATTAAAAATCAATAAGTTAACTAAAATCACGTGATTTCACTCTCCCTTTTTGCCACAAAAACTACACCCAAACTTAATATTGTATTACTTTATGGAGAGTTTAAGAAAACAACACACTTCATCTGAGGGTGGTAAAGAAATGACTACACAACCGATTTTGTTGACTGAAGCAGAAGTCGAACTACTAAGAAAGGAAGTCGGAAAGCCGAGCTTAATGGGCAAATCCATTGAAGCGAATCGCAAGGAACTTGAAGCCTTCATGCGTCTGCCTCTAGACGTCCCAGGTCACGGCGAAGCGGGTGGCTACGAGCACAACCGCCACAAACAAAACTATACCTACATGAACTTAGCGGGTCGTTTGTTCTTGATCACTCAAGAAGAAAAGTACGCGCAGTTCGTTAAAGATCTTCTCGCTATTTACGCAGAGAAGTACCTCACCTTTGATTTCCACGTACAGAAAAACACTAACCCTACAGGTCGTCTTTTCCACCAGATCCTTAATGAACACTGTTGGTTAATGTTTACTAGTCTTGCCTACTCTTGCGTGGCATCAGTGATGACAGAAGAAGAGCGCACTGCGGTTGTTGAGCGCATTTTCGAACCAATGCTAGACATGTTCACCGTGAAATACGCGCACGATTTCGACCGTATTCACAACCACGGTATCTGGGCAGTGGCGGCTGTTGGTATTTGTGGTCTAGCTATTGGCAAACCTGAATATCTAGAGATGTCTGTGTATGGTCAAGACCGTGATGATACTGGCGGTTTCTTAGCGCAAATCTCACAACTGTTCGCACCTTCTGGTTACTACATGGAAGGTCCGTACTACCATCGTTATGCGATTCGTCCAACTTGTGTATTCGCAGAAGTGGTACACCGTCACATGCCTGAAGTAGACATCTACAACTACAAAGACAAAGTGATTGGCAACACAGTACAGGCGATGCTGGCAACAGCTTACCCGAATGGTGAGTTCCCAGCCCTAAACGACGCATCTCGTACCATGAGCATTACCGATATGGGTGTTCAAGTTGCAGTGAGCGTTTACAGCAAGCACTACGGCTTGGATGACAACATTCTAGGCATGGCGAAGATTCAAAACGCAGTTTGGATGCACCCTTGTGGTCTAGAGCTTTCTCAAGCTTACGATAAAGCAATCGCAGACCGTGAAATCGGTATACCTTTCTGGCCAAGTGTGGAACTTAACGAAGGTCCAATTGGCAACAACGGTGCACAAGGCTTTATCCGTATGCAGGATAAAACCGGTGATGTGTCACAGCTTGTAATGAACTACGGTCAACACGGCATGGGACATGGTAACTTCGATACGCTTGGCATTACCTTCTTCAACCGTGGTCAAGAAGTGCTGCGTGAATACGGTTTCTGTCGCTGGGTAAACGTTGAGCCTAAATTCGGCGGTCGTTACCTAGACGAAAACAAATCGTACGCACGTCAAACTATCGCGCATAACGCGGTAACGATTGATGAGCAATGTCAGAATGGTTTCGATGTTGATCGCGCTGATTCAGTGCACGGTTTGCCTCACTTCTTCAAAGTAGAAGGCACTGAAATCAACGGTATGAGCGCGTTTGCGAACGACCATTACCCGAACACAGACATGCAGCGCAGTGTGTTCATGCTTAACCTAGATGAGCTTGAAGCACCGCTATTGTTAGACCTTTACCGCATTGAAGGTGAAGGCGAGCATCAGTACGACTACTCTCATCAATACGATGGTCAAATCGTACGTACTAACTTCGATTACCAAAGCTTTGGTGAGCTGAACACGCTTGGCGATGACTTCGGTTACCAACACCTTTGGAAAGTAGCAAGCGGCAAAGTGCAAGATATGGCGCTAGTTAGCTGGCTACAAAACAGCACCTACTACACTTGGTTAGGCACAAGCAGCAGCGCGAAACAGAACGGCGATAATGAAGTGATCTTCACTCGCACTGGCGCCAATGACCCAAGCTTTAACCTACGTAGCGAACCGGCATTCATTCTGCGCAGCAAGGGCGAATCGACGCTATTTGCTTCTGTGCTAGAAACACACGGCTACTTCAATGAAGAGTTTGAGCAATCGGTGAATGCACGTGGTCAGGTGAAAGATATCCGCGTCGTGGGTTACAACGCCGTTGGCAGCATCGTAGAAATCACGACTGAAAAATCACTGGTTACTGTGATGTTCAGCAATGTTCTAGGCGCTGACGACCAAACCCCACACCAAGTAGAAATGAACGGTAAAACCTACAGCTGGAATGGCTTCTACTCTCTAGAAGTGAACGCATTCGGGCAGGAGAAATAATAATGAGCTACCAAACCCAGTCTTACCAACCGCTATTAATGAACTTTGAAGAAGCGGCAGAACTAAGCAAAGCACTTGGCACGGATAGCCTATTAGGAAATGCACTAGCACGTGACATCAAACAAACTGACGCTTACATGGCAGAGGTAGGTATTGAAGTTCCAGGTCACGGCGAAGGCGGCGGTTACGAGCATAACCGTCACAAGCAAAACTACATCCACATCGATCTAGCGGGCCGCCTATTCCTTATCACTGGCGAACAGAAATACCGCGATTACATCGTGGACATGCTAACGGCTTACGCGAAGGTTTATCCGACGCTAGAGAGCAACACCAGCCGTGACTCTAACCCTCCGGGTAAGATCTTCCACCAAACTCTTAACGAGAACATGTGGATGCTATACGCGTCTTGTGCGTACAGCTGCATTTACCATACCTTGGAAGAAGAGCAAAAATCACTGATTGAGAACGACCTGTTCAAGCAAATGATTGAGCTGTTCGTGGTAACTTACGGTCACGACTTCGACATCGTACACAACCACGGTCTATGGGCAGTAGCCGCTGTGGGTATTTGTGGTTACGCAATTAACGATCAAGATGCGGTAGACAAAGCGCTTTACGGCTTGAAACTAGACAAGGTCAGCGGCGGCTTCCTAGCTCAGTTAGACCAGTTGTTCTCGCCAGACGGCTACTACATGGAAGGTCCTTATTACCACCGTTTCTCGCTACGTCCAATCTACCTATTCGCAGAAGCGATTGAGCGTCGTCAGCCTGAGCTTGGTATTTACGAATTTAACGACTCGGTCATCAAGACCACGTCTTATGCCGTATTTAAGACGGCATTCCCAGATGGTACTTTGCCAGCGTTGAACGATTCATCGAAGACGATTTCGATCAATGATGAAGGCGTAATCATGGCTACGTCAGTATGTTTCCACCGTTACGAGCAGTCTGAAACGCTACTTGGTATGGCAGACCACCAGCAAGACGTTTGGGTTCATATCTCAGGTAAAACATTGTCTGACGCAGTTGCAGCCGCAGATAACATCAAACCGTTCAACTGGGGTAGCCTATTCGTAACAGACGGTCCAGAGGGCGAAAAAGGCGGCGTAAGCATTCTTCGTCACCGTGACGAGCAAGACGACGACACAATGGCGCTTATCTGGTTTGGTCAACACGGCTCCGATCATCAGTACCACTCAGCGCTAGACCACGGTCACTACGATGGTTTACACCTGAGCGTGTTTAACCGCGGTCATGAAGTGCTGCACGATTACGGCTTTGGTCGCTGGGTAAACGTTGAGCCTAAATTTGGCGGTCGTTACATCCCAGAGAACAAGTCTTACTGTAAGCAGACGGTCGCACACAACACAGTAACGGTTGACCAAAAGACACAAAACAACTTCGACACAGCGCTAGCAGAAACCAAGTTCGGTTCTAAGCACTTCTTCAAAGCTGATGACGAAAAACTGCAAGGCATGAGCGGTCGCATCTCTGGTTATTACAACGGCGTAGACATGCAGCGCAGCATCATTCTTGCTGAGTTGCCAGAATTCGAAAAACCGCTTGTGATTGATGTTTACCGCATCGAAGCAGATCAAGAACACCAATACGACCTGCCAGTGCACTACTCTGGTCAAATCATCCGTACGGATTTTGAATACGATGTAGAAAGCACGCTGCGTCCAATGGGCGAAGACAACGGCTACCAGCACCTATGGAACATCGGTTCTGGTCAAGTCGAAGGCAGTTCACTGGTAAGCTGGTTGCACGACAACAGCTACTACTCGCTAATCACAAGCGCAACTAACGGCAGCAAAGTGTTCTTCACCCGCACAGGCGCAAATGATCCAGACTTCAACTTGAAGAGCGAACCAGCACTTATCCTACGTCAATCAGGTCAGAACCACGTGTTTGCCTCAGTGCTAGAAACACACGGTTACTTCAACGAGTCTATCGAAGCATCGGTTGGCGCTCGTGGCCTAGTTGAGTCAGTAACCGTCGTTGGCAACAACGAAGTGGGTACTGTGATTCGTCTGCAAACCACAACAGGCAACGCTTATCTGTTCGCTATTTGCAACTTAGATGAAGACAAGCAAAACGCTGCACATCGCGTTGAATTCGACGGTGTGGCTTACACTTGGGAAGGCGCATTCGCACAAATTTAATCTTTAGATAGCCACTAAAAATTAATGTAAAAAATCGGGAACTAATTCAAAGCCGGACGTCATGTTCGGCTTTTTTTCTTTCAATTCAAATCACTAAGTCTCTCTCAGTTTTATCAAAACAAATCGTTTGTACGTGTTTTATTGAAGGCACAAAAAGCACCTAACCACAGGACTCTGCTGATTAGGGATGTTTGAAATTAATCATTAGCTATCAGGTTACTTGCGGTTTAGCTTTAACTTAGAGAACAAAACTCCACCAACTTGACCAATGTTTCGGGCTTTTCAAAGCGAGGGCTTCTTGTTCCTCTAGAATCTGGCCTATCACTTAAAACGCCCCTTTCACTGAGTACCTTATCCGTAGAAATCGGTGTTAAAAGCTCCTCTCATCGGTTGTCTCCCTTCCATAGTGAGCAAGCAACTGGCATAAAAAAGCCCTCGTCGTTGAGGGCTTTTAATCGGATGACAACTTACTTATTAATCATACATAAGCTTTTCTGCTTTCTTTAAATCAAACTCATTAAGGGATTTACGCGCCAAATGCCTAAACGGTAGCGCTTTTACTATCTCCTCAAATGGCATGACGGCGAACGCCCAGAAAAAAGAAAGGTCCCAATGCAGAATGATCAACGCACATAACGGGATAGACACGATCCACTGACCAGTGAAGTTAATCTTGAATACTTCCGTTGTCTTACCTAATGCACGTAAAACATGCCCATGCACCGTGTTATAGCCACGCACAATTGGCAACAAAATGTACAGCGGGGCAATGGAAGCAAGTGCAACGTATGTAGTCGGGTCCAAATCTGGATACAAATCTGGAAGAACGAAACTCAACGCAAGAAAGAAGGCAGCGGACACAAATGAGATCATCACTGCCATATCGATGCTGATATCAACGTTCTTACGTAACTCATCCATTTGTCGTGACCCGATAGCTTGACTGATCGTAATCGCCGACGAGTGTGCCCAAGCTGTGATGAACTGTGTACCTGCTTTAATCCAAGGCATCACAATGGTCATAGCTACGTAGGCGTTCAAGGTAAGCTGCGAGTACAACAACATGTAAATGGTCGCACCGGTTTGCAGCATGGTCACGTTTGCTGCAACAGGGAAAATCTCTTTAAAGTGATTGAGTGTGTTTCTCTTCAGTGAAGCATCCAGATTTTTAGTCGACAAGACAATGGAGTCATCTAACTTGATACAGAGAGTCAAATACGACAGTCGAATGGTGATCGCGATTAAGCTGCCTGCCGCTGCACCTTGCACACCAATCCCCTCAAAGCCTGCTAATCCGTGAATCAGCACATAAGACATTGCCATGTTCACTGGCAACTCAATCAAGTAACCTTTAAACGGCACTTTGGTTCGACCAAGTGCATTAAACAAAGCGATCATCACTTGAGTAATTGCGTTGAAAATAATGATGAACTTAGCAACAGCGAGGTAGCGTTCGGTCTCTGCATAAAGGGCGACATTATCGGTTAACGTACTGATCAGCGCTTTGTCGAAGGCGGTAATTAATGTCCAAAACAAAACCGCGACCAAAACGTTGATAATTAAGCCCGCCCAGAAGCCTTTGTTGAGCGACAAATGTTGCCCAGATCCGACCGCACGGCTAAGTACCAACTGTGAACCGTTCGCCAACGCCATTTGTATACCTAAAACAAAGGAGACGATGGTGGTAGCAATACCCATGGCAGCAAGAGAAACTTCACCGAGCGGTGATACGAGGAAGGTGTCGATCATTAACATCGACTGCATTAACAGTGCGTTCAAGGCCAAAGGCCAAGCGAGGGACAGATTTTTTCTTATATAGGGTTGGGAAGACATGCTAGACCTTTCAAAGTTGTCACAGAGAACCGCTAACACAACAAGCGGTTGTCATTAAAACCTTGGCTCTGCCCCCCTTTTCATATTCATGGAGCAAAGCCAAACATATGTTGATTCATCAACCGTTAACAACCTGGGACAGTTTTTGGTTTTCGTCATTCAGCAAAGTGTGCGACGCTAACCGAGCTTGATCGCCATTGCCCGCCATGATGGCGTCATAAATTTCACGATGCTCTTCAATGCAGAATCGACCACCTTCAGCTGAATGATCGATAAACAGCTTAAAGATGGTCGAGAGAATATTGCCAAACGGAATATAGAATTGGTTGCCCGTGGACAAGAAAATTGTCTGGTGAAACAGGTGGTCGTTGACCGTCCAATCGTCATAGTCATAGCGACTGGCTGCCATGGTCATACGCTGAAAAATGACCGACAATTCCTTTCTTTGCTCTGCCGTTGCGTTACTTGCAGCCAAGGCACATGCCTCAGGCTCAATCGCTTTACGTAGCCCCAAAAACTGAGCCAGAAACGGCTCGGTATCTTCTAAATCTTGAATCCATTCCAAGAGTTGTGGATCGAGAAAATGCCAATTATTACGCGCACGAACTGTTGTCCCTACTTTTGGCTTAGACTCGATCAACCCTTTTGCTGAAAGCAGTTTGGTTGATTCGCGCAATGCCGTACGACTCACCCCAAATGCGTCACAGAGTTCCATTTCATTCGGTAGCCTTTCATTTTGATTTAGCTCACCTGACAGTATTTTGCGGGCGATTTGTCTGGCAACTTGCACATGAATCTTGCGGTGTGAATCTTCCACAAGAGAAAATTTTGCCATTTGACGCTCCTTATAATTATGTTTCCAGTGCTTTGGCACTCAATAAATGATCAAAAAAAGCCAGACGAAGCTGGCTTTTTGAGGTCAGTGTATTCGTCTGAAACGAAATGGGTCAGCGCTTATGGCGCCATTTGACCACCATTTACATCCAGAACTTGACCAGTGATGTAACCCGCACATGCATGTGAAGCGAAGAAAGCAAATGTTGGTGCAACTTCGTCGATTCGACCAAAGCGTCCCATTGGAATGCCATTTGCGATCGCCGCTTTCAACTCATCAGACTTACCATCGTGGAATGCTGTGTCGATTGTGCCCGGTGAAACGATGTTGAAACGGATATTATCTTTAGTGAACTCTTTCACCCAGTTACGGTGAATGTCATGCAACCACGCTTTTGATGCTGCGTATATACCTGCACCAACACCACCACCTTCACGAGCAGCGATAGAACCAGTACTAATCACACAAGCAGTTTCACCAGATTCTGCAGCCGACGCACGTAGGTGTGGGATTGAGTATTTGGTTGTCATTAACGCTGAACGTGCGTTCAGATCCATTACACGGTTGTAAAACTCATCATCAATGTTTTCTAGGTTTTCACGACCGCCAAGACCACCAGCGTTGTTGATTAGCACGTCCATGCCACCGAAATGATCAGTGAACTCCTTAACCAGTTTTTCGCAATCAGCGGTCACCATAAGATTCGCTTGGAAAAACTTCACATCACCACCAAGTGCGGTAAGCTCGGTTACCGCAGCATCGGCATCTGGACCAGCTTGATGACTGTTGATGCCGATTTTTGCGCCGTATTTTGCAAACACGCGTGCAGCCGCTAAGCCCATACCTGCTGTAGAGCCAGTGATAAGTACGCGTTTACCTTTCAAATCGTTAAACATTACGGTTTACCTATGTTAGTTATTCGTGCTAAACGAATAAATCATACAATAAGATCTTTCTCCTGCAAGCGTATTTACTATCAATTGAGTGAGAACTGGCAAAATTCGTCATTTTTGAACCGCAATTGTGCTTCTGGTCACAGTGTGCTGGATTTTTGAGCTATTATTTGTATGAATAATTTAACAAGTTGATAGCGTTCAAAACGATTGAGAGAATAGGCTGAAGTCAACGCAAACATTGATTGTGCCTGCTGCAAAGAAAGGTTCTGTGACCCCTCTTATATTACGTTAACATCCGCTTGGTACAGGGGTGTAGGAGTGCTATAGTACGGCTTAAATAATACATATTTAGCAATTAAGTGAAGATTATGTCTGGCGAATTTCATTCTATCTCAGGCTCGAAGCGAAGCCTTCATGTGCAAGTTGCACGTGAAATCGCTCGTGGCATTTTGTCTGGTAAGCTCCCTCAAGGTTCTATCCTACCCGGTGAAATGGTTCTTTGTGAGCAATTTGGCATTAGCCGCACCGCATTACGTGAAGCAGTAAAATTGCTGACGTCGAAGGGTCTGTTAGAGTCTCGTCCTAAAGTTGGTACGCGTGTTATCAACCGCGCTTACTGGAACTTTTTGGATCCTCAATTAATTGAATGGATGGACGGACTTGCTGACACTGACCAATTCTGTAGTCAGTTCCTAGGTTTACGCCGAGCTATCGAACCGGAAGCCTGTGCACTCGCAGCTATCCACGCGACAGCAGAGCAACGAATTGAATTATCGGAAACTTTCCAACAAATGGTTGAAGTGGCAGAAGCCGAAGAATTTGACCAAGCACGTTGGATGGAAGTCGATACCCGTTTCCACAGCCTAATCTTCAATGCGACAGGTAACGATTTCTACCTCCCGTTTGGCAATATTCTGACGACCATGTTCGTGAACTTCATTGCCCACTCTTCGGAAGAAGGTAGCACGTGTATCAAAGAACACCGCCAAATTTACGATGCAATCATGGCAGGTAACCCGGATAAGGCCCGCCAAGCTTCGGCAAACCACCTACTCGATTCAAAGCACCGCCTGACCGCAGTCAACTAAAGCACTTTCTAGATCTGACATTAAAAAGCACGCCCTAGCGCGTGCTTTTTTGTCTACTCTTTCCTTCTTATCCTCTCAGAATCCCTTCGACCTTCACAAAAATTTTCCTAATCAATGATACTTCGCATGGTCTTAGATATATAATAATACAAATTAAATCATCTAATGTGCCGTGTTATGACTGAATCTCTGCTGCCAAACATCTTGCAATTTATTGGGCAAATCGACCCATTCGACAAAATTCCAAAACCGGCTTTGCGTGAACTCGCATCGCACGTGCAGATTACTTACCTTGGCAAAGGTGAAGTCATTGACCAATGCGTGACTGGGCAAGAGAAATCACTCTATATCATCCGCACAGGCTCCATGGAACAAAGAAAGTCTGATGGTGTACTACGCGCGAAACTGGGTCCTGAAGACATTTTCGGTTTTACTTTTCTTGGTAGCCAAATAGACAGCAATAAGGGCTATCGAGCCATCGCTATCGAGAACTCGCTGGTGTACGTAATTCCTAATTCTGCTCTCAAAAAATTGTTTGAAGCGCACCCTGAATGTGCGGAGCATTTTGCTTCACAGGCACAGGTTCGTTTGAAATCAGCACTGGATGTCGTTTGGTCCAACAAAGAGAAAGGTTTGTTCATTCGCCGAGTTGGTGAAGTTGCCAGTGGTCGCGTTGCTGTAGTGACAGCCGACCAGTCGATTCAAACCGTTGCCAACGAAATGCTAACTAAGTGCTCGCCTTGTGCCGTGGTTTATGAGAATGACAAAATCGTCGGTTTAATTACCGACCGCGATATGACCAAGCGTGTTATCGCGCAAGGGGTAAGTACCGACAGTCCTATTTCAGAGGTCATGACGCATGATCCACAGACCATCAAACCGGATGACCTAGTTTTACACGCTGCATCTATGATGATGCAACACAATATCCGCAATCTACCGCTGGTCGAGAGCAATAAGGTCGTAGGTGTTCTTACTACGACGCACCTTGTACAAAATCACCGCGTACAAGCGATCTTCTTAATCGAAAAAATCAAATATGCGGGCAGCGTAAAATCACTGTCGAGCTTCACACCAGAGCGCCAAGCTATCTTTGAAGCTCTGGTTGATGGGCACGTTTCACCGGAAGTCATCGGTAAAGTGATGACGATGATCATGGACGCTTACACGCGCCGCTTGATTCAAATCGCGATTGATAAACTTGGCCCTCCACCATGTAAGTTCTCATGGATTGTGGCAGGTTCGCACGCTCGTAACGAAGTCCACATGCTGTCGGATCAAGACAGTGCGATCGTCCTTGCTGACCACGCGACGGAGAATGACCGAATTTACTTCAAGCATCTTGCTATGATCGTCAGTAACGGCCTTGCGAGTTGTGATTATCCTTTGTGTCCTGGCAAATTTATGGCCGCAACGCCAAAGTGGTGCCAACCTTTGAGTGTCTGGAAGAAGTACTACAAGAAATGGGTTGCCAACCCAGAGTACGAACGCTTACTGAACATCAGTGTGTTCTTGGAAATTCGTACCCTTTATGGCAATAAAGATTACGAAAGTATCTTGCGAGATGAACTGCACACCAACATTCGCAGTAACCGTGAATTCCTTTCCATGCTGGTGAATGATGCGGTAAACACGAACCCTCCGCTTGGCATCTTCAACAGTTTAGTCTTGGAGAAATCCGGCGAGAATAAGAAGACGCTAGACGTGAAAAAGTACGCCATCAACCTAATCATTGATTTGGCGCGCATTTACGGTTTAGCAGTTGAGTGTGATTTAACCGCGACCGACGAGCGTTTCAAAGCCGCCAATGAAGCGGGTGTATTGAGTGAAGATGCGTACAAGAACATCCTGAACGCGTACCAGTTCATCTTGTCGTTCCGTTTTGGTCATCAGTTAGAGGCGCTTAAACGCGGTGAAGAGCCAAATAACCACATCGACCCAAACACGTTCGGTAGCTTTGAACGCCAACACCTGAAAGACGCCTTCCGTATTATTGCGGATTTGCAAGAAGCCGCGAAAGTGCGCTTTGGGAGCCGTTAATGAAGCGGATCTTAGACCACTTTCATCCTTGCTCACGCCTGAATCGAAAGCGTGAGCAATACGCGAAGCAAACAACAATGCCAGAGCACATCAAAGCGTTGGTTCAAACGCCATATTTGGACGCCACGCAATTCGCTCAGGATGCCAGCTATATTGTATTGGATTTGGAAACGACAGGATTAGACAGCGAAGAAGATTTGATTTTATCAATCGGCTGGGTCGACATTGTTCATGGCAAAGTAGATCTTGCCACCAGTCGGCACATGTATATTAATAGCGATTCACAAATCAAGCCAGAAACTGCCGTGATCAACCATATTACGCCGCAAATGCTGTCTGAAGGCGTTTCTATCCATGATGCAATGCGTGCATTCTTCTGCGCAGCCAAAGGCAAGATTTTAGTCGCTCACGCTTGTGTCGTCGAAACTCAGTTCATCAATCAGTATCTTCAGCGCGTGTTTAAACTCAGCGAGCCGCCCTTGGTTTGGCTCGACACTATGTGCATTGAAAAACACTTACAGAAAGCAATCAATCCTCGTGACGAAATTGATGTCACCCTATCAGGCACTCGCGCTCGTTATGGCTTGCCTGAGTACAACGGACATAATGCGTTAGCGGACGCGGTCGCGACAGCAGAGTTGTTGTTGGCACAAAAAACTCGAATTACACCTCAAGGAAAAACTACCATCGGTACCCTTTATCGATTGAGTCTCTAGCTCACTATACATTCGAATATGAAAAAATCTGACGTATCTAGCGCCAGCTTCCTTTTGGTGGCGGCGTACTTGGTTGCGTCTCTTTCGAACGTGTCACTCAAAATGCTCAATGGCGAAGTTCCCACTTTTCAATACGTCTTTATTCGCCAGTTAATCCGACAAGTTACCAATCTAAGTGGATTAAACATCGATCATGCAGACGTTTTTAGGTTCATGTTGATATGCTCTTGTACTGTAATCGTGCGAAAGCCATACAAAAATAGCCCGCTTCGGGGCGGGCTATTGGAAAGACTCTAAATTTGTATTCGCTTGGATTAGAAGCTGTACGTGACACCAACACGGCTACGTAGCTGGCGCGATGAGCTGTCATCACAAGAGCTGTTACACTGAACGTTGCCGAACTCAACGTATGGACGCCAATCCCAACCTTTCTCTTTGTAACCCACTTTTAGGTTGTAATCCCACTCGTATTTACCGTCACGGTTGCCAAGCTTCCACTCATTACTGAAGAAATCTTCTTTGTAGTTCGCTTCAAAGCCAAATTGCCATGCGTTCCAGTTGTAATCGATATTACCTGTGATCTTGCCTGCGTTTAGTGAATCATGTTGCTGACCATCTAAGCCCGTTGAAGTTTTACCCGATGCGTAGTTGCGGAATTCGTGACGGTAACGAAGCTTCGTTGTGATACCAGAATCGAATTTGTATTGAACGCGAACCTGAGGTTTGTATGTCACGGCTTCATCACCAAACGTAATTGGCATCGAAGTAGTAATACGCCAGTGGTCATCCAATTTGAAGTGGTAACCATATTCAAACTCACTGTCACCGCGCTGAAGTTCACTTAGGTTGCCTGTGTGCTTCATTTCAACGCCGTAGTAATGATTGCCAGTGCTACCACTGATCTTAATACGACCTGCCCATTGTTCTGAATCGTGTTTGTATTCTTCACGGAAGTCTAGTGATGCGGCTGAAATACTGCCTGCAAAAAGGGTGGTCGCGATCGCTAAAGCAATTTGTTTTTTAGATGTCATAGTAGTGTTCCACTGTAGATAAATAGTTTTTCAAAGTGGCGACGCATTACACGCCGCCCTTCTAGGGTTTTATTGTTTTGGGTAAAGCAATTCGATATCGCGCTGAGCCCAAACTTCTGCCAAATTCTTCTTCACTGTGAATTGGCTAAAGTCGGTTTCTGTTGCCAGTTTCACCCATTCAGGTTTCTCCATCGCCACACCTGCTTTTAGGTAAATTGGTGTCATGCGTTCTACTCGGCGTGGATTGTCTTTTGCGGTGTATGGCCAGTCAGACGCTGGATCTTGATAAGTCGCCATTAGCTGAATACCTTGTGCTAACGAGCCACCTTTCTTGTTTTGGTAGTGCCAGAGGTCGATGCCCACTTTGTCACCGATTTGAGCGATGCCGACCAATGGATCTAAGCTGAAGTAGTGGTAGTGGTAAGCACGAGTGCGTTCGATTTCATGAGGTTGAGAACCGTCTTTTTCAAACTGAGTGTCTACACGCATCTTGCCCTTTTGAACCATCTGTTTTGCTAGAGGCTCATTACCTAAGAAGTAAGCAATACTCGCGACTTGGAAGTCATACCAAGTGCCGTGGTTGTTCGCCGCTGCCGCTTCGCCTTTCGGACCACCTGATAAGTCATCAACAATCAACCAATCTAAGTACTCGCCGTACCATTGTGTGATTTGCTGTTCGTCTTTATCCGTCCAAGCTGGAGAAAGCGATAGGATGGCAATGGAATCCAGCATGCGATCTGCCAGCGTACGTGTATCAATGATGCCGCCACGACGTCCTTCTGCTCGTCCAGGAACACCCTGCCCGTAATTCACGTTCGGGTTCATCTTGGTTTCGTCATTCATAAACCAAGTGCGAACATACTCAATACCTTGGTTTGCGTATTTCTCGTCTTGACTGAAGTAATAAGCCAACGCAAGTGCACGGACAGAGCGCGTGAAATGACCTATGCGTTTAGAATCTGTTTCCGCCGTTTTCGAAGCAGGGTTAGTTTTGCCATCATGGCGGACCCAAGGAAGACCATCTTCTTTGGATTCATCTGGCCACCAGTAAGGGCTGATACTCATGTAATCGTTTTTGCTACCGCTTGGTGGAGTCATGCCTTTCGCGGTAACCGTGAACGGGCCATCTTTCATTGCCAGTTCTGCTTCTTCAATCAGACGATCGTACGCGTCTTTCATTGAATCGCTCGCTTTATCTGACTGTAAAACAGCGCGATTTTGTTCAAGCGTTGCTTCATCAAGAAACACAAAGTCTGCAGCAAGAGTGTTAGCACTGAAAAGAATGGTGCTGAGGCAGGTTGCTAGATGTAGAGGTCGTAGGGATTTCATTATTATCGGCCTTTTATCTTGAGTTAAAATACTACAAATATAGTACCTAGCCGATGTTGAGCGATCTGTGAATTAGATCTAATTGTATGATTTATCCGCCTTATAAAGCTTTATTACAACTTCCACTTAATTAAATAAACTATTGATATTAAATATGTTAAGGCTGTTTCACTGTTTTTAATTGTCTTAATATTTAGGGCAAAAGTGTGCTCTACCGCATATTTTTACACCAACTTAGTTTACCCTTATTTGTCATACAATATAATTATTTGGAGATTTTGAGACACAGAACATAAAGTTACTGTTGACGTGTGCTTTTCGCCATGATCTTTCCTACATAGAGTCAAATTACAGGTTAAGCATCCTTGGTTTTTAGAGATGAAATGAAGAGGGCTCGACGCAACAGAAGCGAAGATCACTTATGTAAGACTGAGACATAAGTAGATAGAAAGGTGAGCAAGCAGCAGAAATAGCCAATAGAGGCAAAGCAAAGCGAGCAGGATGGATTCACCCGGTGAAAATTTCAACATCGAAGAATACTGTTTTGTCATCCCTACTCACTTTTGCTCAAGTTTTAATGGGCCTGAGCAGCTTGTTGTTGCTCCCTACCGTTGTCGTCCTCATCGGACTTAAGTGGGTGTAGAGATTGTTCTTTTTGTCGCCACGCCCCATCACGACCAGCGACCAGCGACCAGCGACCAGCGACCAGTTTAGGCTTGCTATTGACGGACAATAAGCCAATGAAAACGCTTTATTCGTCAGTAGTCATTAATTAAGTGGAGAAAGTTAAGCGGAGATCGTTAATACCAATCGGCATAAGTAAAGCGCCGAGATCGATCAGACGAGGATGATGACTTGTGTCGATTGGTATAGTTGCTCCCATATCATAACAACACTTTACAGAGCCTAGCTTTGTTGAACTTTGCAATGATTGTCGAAGATCTTACAGCGTAACGTGCTTAGCAGCGATGAGAGATATACCCCTCGAGTATCTTTCAGCTACATCCAGAACCGCGTTTCACTGTTCTATTGCAATCCAACAGAGCTATTGGCTCAGACGGTATCAATACCGTTTTTCGCCCACGCATTACAGGCATGTCGTGGGCGTTTTTTTATCTGAAATAGTCATACAAATCTAATAATACTTCCTACCTTCTTACACCGTTATACCCTTTGATATCTAAACCTAGAAATCCTACTGAACGTACCTCGTACACATCCAATTTATTGATAGATTAATGTGATGTTGTAGTGGTTTTCCTTTCCCTTTTTGAGCGCAATGTCAATATTCGATCACGATCACTTGTATGATTATTGAAACAACCCATTCCAGATCATTCGTCACGCTTTTGAGTTATTGTACTACAAATAAACAGACTGATAGTTAGTATTACCTCAAGACATTAAATAACTATCAAAAGGTCTAAAGATGGAACTCAATACCCTTATTGTAGGCATCTACTTTCTATTCTTAATTGCAATAGGTTGGATGTTCAGAACGTTTACCAGTACCACCAGTGACTACTTCCGAGGCGGCGGCAGCATGCTTTGGTGGATGGTAGGTGCAACCGCATTTATGACGCAGTTCAGTGCATGGACGTTTACTGGTGCAGCTGGTAAAGCCTATGCTGATGGCTTTGCGGTGGCCGTCATCTTCTTAGCTAACGCATTCGGTTACCTAATGAACTACCTCTACTTTGCGCCTAAGTTCCGTCAGCTACGCGTCGTGACGGTTATAGAGGCAATTCGTATGCGTTTCGGTAAGTTCAACGAGCAAGTGTTTACTTGGTCTGGCATGCCAAACAGCGTAATCTCAGCAGGTATCTGGTTGAATGGTCTGGCAATCATCGCATCGGGCATATTCGGCTTCGATATGACCACCACAATCATAGTGACAGGTCTTGTTGTACTTGTAATGTCGGTAACGGGCGGCTCTTGGGCGGTTATCGCTTCTGACTTCATGCAGATGGTCATCATTATGGCAGTAACGGTAACCTGTGCGGTTGTGGCGATCGTTCAAGGCGGTGGCGTTACAGAGATCATCAATAATTTCCCTGTAGAAGAAGGCACATCATTTGTTTCAGGTAACAACCTGAATTACCTAAGCATCTTCGGTATTTGGGCATTCTTTATCTTCTTTAAGCAGTTCAGTATCACCAACAACATGCTGAACTCTTACCGCTACCTTGCAGCAAAAGACTCTAAGAACGCGAAAAAAGCAGCTCTATTGGCTTGTTTATTAATGACAATGGGTCCACTCATTTGGTTCATGCCTTCTTGGTTCATTGCAGGTCAAGGTATTGACCTAGCAGCACAATACCCAGATGCAGGTTCTAAAGCTGGTGACTTCGCGTACCTTTACTTCGTACAAGAGTACATGCCAGCAGGTATGGTGGGTCTACTGATTGCCGCCATGTTCGCAGCGACCATGTCTTCTATGGACTCTGGTCTAAACCGCAACTCAGGCATCTTCGTTAAGAACTTCTACGAGCCAATCCTTCGCCCTCAAGCAACAGAAAAAGAGCTTGTGGTGGTATCTAAGCTGACCTCGACGTTCTTTGGTGTCGCCATCATCTTGGTTGCTCTGTTCATCAACTCACTGAAGGGGCTGAGCCTGTTCGACACCATGATGTATGTGGGCGCGTTAATCGGCTTCCCAATGACCATCCCTGCGTTCTGCGGCTTCTTTATTAAGAAAACGCCAGACTGGGCTGGCTGGGGCACGCTAGTCATGGGTGGTGTCGTCTCTTACTTTGTTGGCTTCGTCATCACAGCAGACATGGTTCAAAACTGGTTTAACCTAGAGCCGTTAACAGGTCGCGAATGGTCTGACTTGAAAGTTGCTATCGGTCTGATCGCTCACCTAGTCTTCACCGCTGGCTTCTTCATGATGTCGACATTGTTCTACAAGCCGCTTTCAGAAGAGCGTCAAAAGAACGTAGACAAATTCTTCGAAAACCTAGCGACACCACTTGTATCTGAGTCTACAGAACAGAAGAAACTGGATAACAAACAACGCCGCATGCTTGGCTCACTGATTGCGGTTGCAGGTGTTGGCGTGATGACCATGTTTGTTCTGCCTAACCCAATGTGGGGACGCCTAATCTTCGTCTTCTGTGGTGTGATTGTTCTTGCTGTTGGTCTACTGCTTGTAAAAGCGGTTGACGACAAAGTAGAGCAAGCTTCAGAAACGGTTACAGAAAGCTAGATTCCTCCCTTCTCTAATTAAGCGGTCGTCTTCCGACCGCTTTCTACTTAAAAAAGATCATGACTATGAAAAAAACAATGCTTGCTGGCGTGGTTGCCACGTCCATTTCTGCCCTAACCCTAGTAGGTTGTAACACTTCACCTTCTCAAACCAAGGAAGCCGCGGCTCCCGCTGTTGTTGAAACCGCAGTGAATGACATCACTCGCGATTACTTGCTTGCTACGGATCGCTTAAACACAGTGGATGGCAGCGCACTTCAAGCGCAATCCGCAGACACCGTGCAAGCATTGAAACAACAAATGGAGAATGCCGCAGACGGTACAACAATTACGATTCCTGCGGGTAAATACGCGGATCTTGATATCGTCACGGTAAAAGCCAACGACATTACCATCAAGGCGGAGCAACCTGGCAGCGTTTGGCTAACGGGTTTGGCTCAGCTTCGTCTTGAAGGTAACAACATCACTGTCGACGGTTTGGTGTTTACCAAAGGCGGTCCTGCTGAACGTTTCGGTGGTGTGCGTATGATGGGTAACAACAACACTTTACAAAACTCTACGTTCTACTACTTCAACCACGCTTACGAATACCAACCGGACGAACGTCGCTCGGAATACCCGAAATACTTGTGGGTTTCACTTTGGGGTAAAGATGGCAAGGTGCTCAATAACCGTTTTGAAGGTAAGCAAAAGCGCGGCACTTTGATTGGTGTACAAAAAGATGACACACCAGATAACCACCTTATTGCTAACAACATTTTCTTGGACCAAAAGCCAAATCAGTTCAATGAATTCGATATCAAAGATGCGATTCGTTACAACGGTAACAGCTGGGAAGCAATTCGAATCGGCGATTCAAAATCGTCTCAATGGGCGTCAAACTCTAAGTTCACCAATAACCTGCTGATTGATATGGATGGTGAACGCGAGCTGATTTCGATTAAGTCAGGTGGCAATGAAATCTCTGGCAATACTATCTTTGAAAGTGCGTCTCTGATTTCTCTTCGTCACGGTAAAGCGAACGTAGTGAAAGACAACGTGATTCTAGGTAACGAAAAACTGCTTACTGGCGGTATGCGTATTTACGATGAAGACCACGTGATCGAGAACAACTACATCACTGGCACGCGTGGCCGTGATGGCAAAATTGAAGGCAATGCGGATCTACGTGGCGGCATCGTAATCAATACGGGCATCATTGATGTGGCAAACGGCGAGAAGCTCGACCAAGCAGTGAAAGGCAAAGAGCTCAACAAGCAATGGACACCAAAGAACATCACCATTCGTAACAACACCCTTGTAGATACGGAATGGGGCATTGTCTACGGCAACCAAACGCACCGTGTGAGCCTGTTCAACAACAGTGAAGTGAAAAACATTTTCGCTGGCGTAGATGTTCACTTCGATAGCAACGTGGTTGATAACCATCAGCAAAAGCAATTCGTCAGTGTACGTGCGACAGAAGAGTTACCGCTGGTGAATCCGACCTACAACAACGAAGTGTACGTTGGCACGGTGACTAACGCAGAGCAAATCGCTTCTTACTCGGTAGAACTACCAAAAAGCGAGCAAGCAAAAGGCTTTACCCAATACCAAGGCGTTGGTGCGGATACGAGCAAGCTGTCTGTAGTAACGGCAGAAACAGCTGGTCCTGATTACCTCCTTGCAAATACCCAAAAGTAATTCTGCTTTAGAGTTTGCTTCCAGTCTGGTGATACAAGCCAGACTGGTTTCCCTCTCCTTTCACCAGTAACCCCACAATAACTGAAGAAAATTTCACCACCCTACTGTCTCCCAAGATTGAGTTGTGGTTTAATTGTATGACAATTATAAAACTCTTTTCTTTTGCTGCGGATACACTCATGGATGCTGTTTTACATCAGTTGCAATTCTCGTTATCGATCACTGGTCCCATCTGCTTAATGCTGGTTTTGGGCGTTGTCTTCAAACGCATAGGACTTATCAACGACAACTTTATCGAAATTGGCTCTAAACTGGTGTTTCAGGTCACGCTGCCTGCGATGTTGTTCTTAAGTATCGTCGTCTCCGAGCACGATTTCTCCGCGGCTAGCGGCTTCGTCAATTACGGTATTGTTGCCAGCATCGCGTTTTTCATTTTCACCTATGTTTCCGTCAAGCTGTTCTTCAAATCGTCACCCGATCAAGGCGTTTTAATCCAAGGTGGCTTTCGCGCCAATACGGGCATCATCGGCATTGCGTATGTGGCGAATGCTTACGGTTCACAAGGTGTGGCGCTGGCTGCACTTTATGTTGCGGTAACCACCTTTATCTATAACGTACAAGCGGTAATTTGTTTGTCTCCAAAAGGCGCAACGTCTGGATCTCAAGCCGCCAAAATGATGGTGAGAACCTTAACGCGCAATCCGCTGATCATCGCGATCGTCTCTGGCATGGTGTTCTACCTTCTGTCGATTCCTGTTCCAGATGTAGCGATTGATGCTGGTAACTACCTATCGAAGATGACGCTTCCCCTCGCCCTCTTGTGTACCGGTGGCTCACTCGATTTAAGTTTGATGAAGAAAGAGAAAGGGCCGTCTTGGTTTGCCAGCAGCTACAAACTGGTCGTCGCCCCTATCGTGATTACCACAGGTGCATATTTAGTTGGCTTTCGAGGGATTGAGCTTGGCATTTTGTTCTTTATGAACGCTTCTCCCGTTGCGGCGGCAAGTTATGTCATGGCACGCTCTATGGGAGGTAATTCTGTCTTAGCGGCAAACATCATCGCTTTAACGACCGTACTCTCAACAATTACCTGTACATTGGGTATCGTCATTCTTAAGAGTTACAACCTAATTTAATCGGGACATAACCCCAAGTAGGAGAGTTCGGCATACGCTTCCCAGCAATTAACCGATATAATGCGCTAAAAAATAAGGATTTCTATAATGAAACTCATCGCATTATGTTTGGGCGTGTGTTTAAGTGTGGTCAGCCTAACGGCAAATGCAGCTTCAACGACTTATGTTCGCTATCAACACCTCGGGAAAATCAGTTACGGCAAGTTAGTAGAAGACTCAATCTATCCTCTTAAAGGGGATATTTTCTCCGATTCATCACTCTCACCTCGTCAAGTTTCCGTTGATGATGTCAGTCTGCTGCTTCCGACTAAGCCAGAAAAAGTGTTCATCGTTCAAGCGAAAAAACAAGCAGATAAGGCGAAGAAAAGTGATTATCAGTTTTTCTTTAAACTGCCTTCAGCGTTAATTTCTACCGGCGCTCCAATCCAAGTGCCATCTGATGCCGATAACATCGAGTATTCAAGCTCCCTCGTGGTCGTGATAGGAAAGCAAAGTAAGAACATCGATACTAAGCAAGCGTCAGCCGCTATATTTGGACTCACCGTTGGGGGCGATCTTACGGAAACAAACTGGCTGCAGCATGATGCCCATTCGCTAAGAGCAAAAAGCGCAGACGGTTTTGCCCCAATTGCGAATGAGATCGTTCGCGGACTCGATTTCACCCAGATTCATGTTTCTTCGCAAATCAACGGTAAAGCCATTAACAATGACGCCTTTGCTGAAATTACCTATTCTCCAGCAGAAATCGTGAGTGAACTCAGTCAGTATTTCACACTCAAACCGGGCGATTTAATTTACATCGACTTACCAACCCACACTGTGGAGGTGAAAGATAACGATGTCGTTTCTGTTTCACTCAATGGCATCGTTAAAGTTGAAAACAAAATTATGTTTTAACCAATACAAAAAAGCCGAACAGCAGTCACTGTTCGGCTTTTTATTTTGCGCGACATGAATCCTCTTACTGATTCGGCACGCCATTAAGAAACTCTTGAAAGTTCGGCGCTCGTACTCGACTCAGTACCTTCCTCATGTCTTCCATCAAGCTGTCATCAGACCAATCGACACGAATATCGATCGGCGCATGAGTATAACTTTCTATACGAAGAGAGGCAGAATAGGTACCGCGCTTATCCCCTCCTGCTTCCAATGCGGCTTCTAGTGCAGCAATAAGCACTTCCGCTAGCGTTGCCTCATAGTTATCACGATATTGCGGTTTGCCCCCGGCTCTCACTTGCTCAGCATTGAGCACAGTCTGAGCTAGGAACGAATCTGCAAACGCCTCAATAACCGCATCACTTTCAAGCATGTTTCCGGCAACCGCCAAATCTTGAAGTGCTAGGGAGCCGACGTACGCGATGTTCTCTTCGCCGTTTATAAACGCGGTATGGCCATGTTTGTCCATTACCATACATTGGCGCTTGGCGAATTCCGCATCACCTTCTTTCAAACGGTCAATCACCTCATGACAAGACAGTCCTTGAGATAACCATCGCTTGGCATTGTCTGCATACCAAGGATTGGTAAACAAACCTTGAGTTGCACAGGCGCCAACTCCACGCCAACTGTGGTTCACATAACCACCAACGGCAACACCGCCAGTGGCTGTGATGGAAGCCGATAATCCCGTTTCAGGATTAACATGAATAAGTGAAATCGTCATAGATTCTCGATATAAAAAGACGTTAGTAGCCGACCATTTGTCCAATAAACAGCGCCAACCAACACAAGGCGTAAACAAATACCATGAATGGCATAATTGCCTTTAACCACTGCTCGTAAGAGACGCGACCCAGCGCCAACATGGCTAGCGTACCACCAGAAGTCGGTACAATAAGGTTGGTAAGACCATCACCAACTTGGAATGCAGTGATCATAAGCTGACGGCTCATGCCAGTAAGATCTGCAACAGGAATTAGGATCGGCATGGTCACCATCGCTTGACCAGAACCCGATGGCACAAATAGGTTGATCACACCTTGCACCACACTTGCGACAATCGCAGAGATAGCAATCGGCATATCTTGGATAAGTGAGCTCAGCGCGTTAACGATGGTATCGATGATTTGCGCTTGGTCGAGAATGATTTGAATCGACGCCGCAACACCAATCACCAATGCACCTGCGGTTACGCCCGATGCACCTTCCATCATTTGCTTCACAATGCCATTCGCACTTAAACCGTTCACCGCACCGATCACAATTGCCATTAATAAGAACAGACCTGCGATCTCGTTGATGTACCAACCGTTAGCAAATACGCCGTAAAGCATCACACCAAGACCAGCTAGGAATACGCCTAGCGTCAGTTTGTCTTTCTTCTCTAGGTGGTATTCCGATAAATCTTTGCT
Organism: Vibrio harveyi NBRC 15634 = ATCC 14126 = KCTC 12724; assembly: GCF_001591145.1. GTDB lineage: Bacteria > Pseudomonadota > Gammaproteobacteria > Enterobacterales > Vibrionaceae > Vibrio > Vibrio harveyi. The sequence goes on from NZ_BCUF01000012.1 coordinate 108,870, forward strand.
TAAGCCTTCTGCTGAATCTGGCTCTTTAAACTCCATCTTCGCCACACGAGTACAGATGTAATAAGACAGCAATGCAAGAGAGGAAATTACCATCGCTGCACGCAACCAAGCGCCCGAGAAAGTAGGCAGTTCAGCAATACCTTGAGCCACACCTACGGTATAAGGGTTGATTGGTGACAGTGCAAAGCCTACACCGATACCGCCCACTGCCATTACCGTACCGACAAGGCTGGAGTAACCAACCGCAGCAGAAATCAGAACCGCAACCGGAACGAGTGCGATGTTGTTCTCAAAGCCTACCGCCACGCCAAAGAAACCGTAGATAAAGGTGCCGATTGTGATGATAAGATTACGGTTCTTCACGCCGGCTTTGTTTACCGCCACACCAATCGCGTTCTCAAGCGCACCAGTGCGTTGCAAGATGTGGAACAAACCACCAGCAATGAATACGATGAACAAGTAAGGTGCCGCGCTGATCAAACCTTTCGGAATCGCGACAAAAATGTCAAAGAAATGCACCGCAGGCACATCACTCAGATAAGCAAATGAGTTTGGGACAACGGTAGTACGACCGTCCACCACAACACGTGAGAACTCCCCGGCAGGCACAACAAAAGTCAGTAGATACGTTGCCACCAAAATCATAAAGATCAGGACCATTGGGTCCGGCATACTCTTGTACCAAGCCTTCTTCTCTGTTGTCTCCATCTTTTTTGTCATATCCATAACAAAATCTCTCCTTAGTATAGGAATGAAAACCCATTGGTATGAGCCTTCACGTTCACAAGCTAAAACCAAGTCTTGGTTTTGAAAGTAAAAAAGAGGATGAATCCCCACCCTCTCTTGTGTTATTTCGCTTTATTGGTGTTTCATCAGCATGCAGAAATGGTTCAGAACCTCGACTGCTGCTACTAGGTCTTGTTGTAAAATCGCTTCATCAGGATGATGGCTAACCCCGCCCGTACAACGCATAAACAACATCGCAATATCCGTCAGCTCACACACAGCCAGACCATCATGACCCGCGCCACTGAATAGATGTTTGGTGTCAATATTGGATAGTGCGATCGCTTGAGTAAGTGCCGAAGAAAGTGAATCAGAACAGGTGACAGCAGCTTGCTCATAAGTTTGTTCGTGGTGATACGCGAGGTTGTATTGCGCCATCAAGGTTTGAATGTTCTCCAGCATTTCTTTTCGTGCGGCAATGCGAGAGGCATCATTTGGAGAGCGCAGTTCGATAGTGATGTCCGTCTGCTGAGGAATCACATTCACACCATTTGGGAAGTTGGCGATTTTACCTACGACGCCCACTAGGTCGTCTTCACGTTTGCACAGTTGGTCAAACATATGAATGACCTGAGCTGCCCCAACTAGCGCATCTTGACGCATGTCCATTGGCACGGTGCCTGCGTGTCCGGCTTTGCCAACAATCGACAAAGTATGACGCTCAATCCCAGTGATGGCAGTAACCACACCGACCGGCAAGTTCGCTTGTTCAAGCTGTGGCCCTTGCTCAATATGCAGTTCCACAAAGCCCAACACCTTTTCTTTGTCGTAAGCGTCTTTTTCGATCTGATCTGGATGACAACCAAACGACGTTAACGCTTCACGCATGGTCACACCGTGGGCATCTCGCGCATCCAGCACACTTGGCTCAAACGTCCCAGATATCGCTTTTGAGCCAAGTAGTGTCGATTGGAATCGAGTTCCCTCTTCATCGCTAAAGGCAATCACATCAATATTGAATGGGAATTCGAATTTCTGTTGATGAAAATAGTGAATCAACGCAACTGGTAGAATCACACCCAAGATGCCATCGTATTTACCACCATTTGGCACCGTGTCTTGGTGAGAGCCAAAAATCAGCGTCTGGGCATTTGGATTTGGGCTGTGATAGCGACCAATAAGATTTGCAGCATTGTCCATGCGCACTTCCATACCAGACAACAGCATCCACTCACGTAGTTTTTCATTCGCTTTTGCGTGCTCTTCACTGGCACATAAGCGAGTAACACCTTCGCTATCTGGGTCTTGGGTTTGGCTGCATTGAGCAATATCTTCCAACCACTCCCACGCTAGGCTGGCAGTTTCTACAAATTTTTCCATCTTGAATCGCTCTTTTTCTAACCATGTTCATTTTTAATTTATCATGATAAATATCAAATGAAAGACATTTATCATGATAAATAGACTTTTTTGTGAGAGTGATTCGATCGATAATCGGATGGTTTCATAATCAACAACCCGTACTTTTTCCAAAAAAAGAAACGTAGAAAACAGGTGACATCCTTTGAATTTCCTTCAGAATTCAATAGGGTCTGTTAACCTTTCGTGCTGATTTTTGCAGCGAATTGTTGGGTGTTTATACAAGGCAGAGACTTTGATGTGTAGTTAGCCTACATGAGAAGTCGATAACGAAGTAGAAATGGCCAACAAACGCTGCCCAAAGGGTTCGGGCTAGGCGCCCCCACAAAATTTAACCACGAAAGATAAACAGACCCTAGATACCGCGAGAAAAACCAGCGAGGATAATGTGGCAAGCAGCGCAAAAGGACGTAGAACTCAACAATTAGCCGAATCGATCAAAGCATGGATTGTCGATCAAGCTTTACAACCCGGCGATCGTCTCCCAAGCGAAACCGACGTGATGGAAACTTTTGATGCGTCAAAAAGCACAGTACGTGAAAGCATGCGTATCTTAGAGGCTCAAGGTATTCTCTCGACCAAGACTGGGCCAAAAGGCGGTGTGTTTGTTAGCGAAATGAGTGAGAACAAAGCTCAGGCACTACTGAGTAACTACCTGTTCTTCAAAGACGTTTCAATTTCTGATCTGTACCAGATCCGCTTATCTCTGGAACCAGAGATCGCAGCATCATTGGCGGGCACATTGACCGATGAGCAACTTGCTCGTCTCGATCAGCAGATCGATAAGTACCAGACGCCACCGGAAGATGTGTATCAAGAGCGCGAACACCACATTGCATCGATTGAGTTTCACAGCCTCTTAGCGAGCTATTCTGGTAACGAGCTGCTGAAGTTTGTGGTTCGCTTTACTGCGCAAATGCTTACCGAGCTAACGATTTATCGCAAACTGTATGAACCGGGCAACCACAAGCTGTGGCAAACGGGTGTGCAAAGCCAACGTGCACTGGTTGAAGCATTGCGTAAAAGTGACGCATCAAAAGCCAAGCAAGTGATGGAACAACACATGCTGACCGCGCATCAATTGATGAAGAAACAAGAAGCTGAAGTGGCGAACCGTTTTCTCACAGAAAGCTAATTGGCTCGCCATCGTTTGAAATGCTGAATTAAGCGTGATTGGCTAAGGTCATTTTACGCACCAAACGGAAGAATTCATCGGATTCTTCTTCCGTCAGGCAAGAGAAGAAATCTTGTTTGAGGTTAGTCATGATGCGGTGCACTTTGCGTACCGCTTCTACCCCTTCTTTTGTGAGTGTTAGAATCTTTAATCTCTGATTGGTTTCGCTCTTAGAGACTTGTACAAAGCCACGCTTTTCTAAGTTGTCCACCATGCGTTTTGCGACACTTCGCTCTGTTAGTACCGCATCCGCCAATTCTTGCTGACTCATCGGTTGAAACTCTTCCAACGCTGCCAAGGCACTCGCCATTTCCAACGTCATCAAGTTCTGACGCGATAACTCTGCTTGTGCACGATTACGGAATGTTCGGTGCATCACACCACACACAAACATTGGGCTTTGATCCAACACGGATATCGGAGAAATCTTCTGATCTTTCATATTGCCTGTTCTACTTTCGGCTTTGTTTTCAATTGGATAGTCTGGTGCTTGCAAGAGATTCCCGACTGCGCTCCTTCGTCGCTTTCGGGAATGACGAGAAACACAACCGAGAGAGCAACATCCCGTCATTCCGACGAGCCTAAGCGAGATCAGGAATCTAATTGCCGCGAGCTCTCACTCAATATTTCACATCAAGCCACAGCTCTCGGTGAGCAGATTCTGAATCACGCTCGTCCCTCGCTGTTCAGAATGACGAGAAACATAATCGAGAGAGCACCACCCCGTCATTCC
>NZ_BCUF01000013.1 GCF_001591145.1 Vibrio harveyi NBRC 15634 = ATCC 14126 = KCTC 12724
TAGAGCTAGGAACGAATCTAATGAAAAGAATTCATATTGTTGCGGCAATCATCTTTAACCAAGATAAATCGCAAATCTTCATCACTAAACGTCCAGATGACAAACACAAAGGAGGATTCTGGGAGTTCCCTGGTGGCAAAGTAGAGCAAGGTGAAAGTGTTGAGCAAGCGATGATTCGTGAGCTGGAAGAAGAGATTGGTATCACAGTGACAGAGCAATCCCTATTTGAACACTTGGAATATGACTATCCAGAAAAGTCTTTGAAGTTTGATTTCATGACAGTATCTCAGTTCGATAACCAACCTTATGGTCGCGAAGGTCAAGAAGGACGTTGGGTTGATGTTGCTGCATTACTTGATTACACCTTCCCAGAGGCAAACGTACCGATTCTAGAGCGAGTGATTAAAGAGTTTTCTTAACTCGCTGCGAACTATCTTGTGGTTAACACGGGATATTGTTAGTTTAAAAAGATTCGGCGAAACGAAAGAGGACGAGGCAAGCCTCGTTTATCCAGAGAAGGAGAGAAAGCGCAATGGTTCGTATTGCAATTGCAGGAGCTGCTGGCCGCATGGGTCGCAACCTAGTTAAAGCATCACATTTAAACTCAGAAGCATCCGTGACTGCGGGATCTGAACGTCCAGAGTCTTCGCTAGTTGGCGTAGATGTTGGTGAGTTGTGCGGTGAAGGTAAGTTTGATGTCTTTCTGACGGATGATTTAGCAAAAGAGGTCGACAACTTCGATGTTGTTATCGACTTTACGGCTCCAGTGAGCACGCTAGCGAATCTAGAGCTTTGCAAACAACATGGCAAGAGTATCGTCATTGGCACGACTGGCTTTAGCGAAGAAGAGCGTGAATTGATCGATGCTGCTGCGAAGCAAGTGCCAGTTGTGATGGCTCCTAACTATTCAGTCGGTGTGAACCTTGTCTTTAAGCTTCTCGAGAAAGCGGCCAAAGTGATGGGGGATTACTGTGATATTGAGATTGTTGAAGCGCATCACCGCCACAAAGTTGATGCTCCGTCTGGTACCGCGATTGGTATGGGGGAAGCGATCGCAGGAGCGATGGGCAATAAGCTAAGCGATGTTGCCGTTTACGCTCGTGAAGGTATTACGGGTGAGCGAACAAAAGATGAAATTGGTTTTGCTACGATCCGTGCTGGGGATATTGTAGGTGAACATACGGCTATGTTTGCTGACATTGGTGAACGCGTTGAGATTACTCATAAAGCGACCGACCGAATGACCTTTGCTAATGGGGCGGTAAAAGCCGCAGTTTGGTTGCATGCTAAGCCAGCAGGTTTTTATACCATGACTGATGTTCTCGGGCTTAATGAACTGTAAATACATAATTATTCGCCGGCGTAAGCCGGCTTTTTTGTTTTTGGAGAAAATTATGTAAACAAAATGGTTCCATAAGGTCGCAAGATTTCTCATAGTTTTATTATTGTTTTGTGTGCTTGGTGTGTAAAAATAGCTGTAAGCTCTAAAAGTTGTAGTTGAATTTGCGGGATGAACGTTTGCGCAAAAATCTCACAAAATTTTGTGATCTTCAATAAGTTCAAATTTGTAAAATTCACAAAAAAGTCATGGTAAGTGATCTGTAGATAGCTAAAACTTACTTTTTTAGGGCTTTTTCTGTTGAAACGTCATTACTCGCTAGAAAGTACCAATTTATTTTTCAATGTGTGTTGACAGTTTCAAAGTCCGTCTTTAGAATACCGCCAATTTGTCAAAAATACCTGTTTATGTAAATTATCAAGGTAAAGGAAGGCAAATTTGCAGCTTAATTTATTTTTTATGCATTTTTATTCTGGAGGTTGTCTTGGGTAAATTAGCACTGTTAGTCCTAGAAGATGGGACAGTGTTCCGCGGTGTTTCCATTGGAGCAGATGGTATTTCCGTTGGTGAAGTTGTTTTTAATACCTCGATGACGGGGTACCAAGAAATTCTCACTGATCCTTCCTATTCTCAACAAATCGTTACTCTTACTTATCCTCACATTGGCAATACCGGAACCAATTCCGAAGACGAAGAATCTTCTTCAATCCACGCACAAGGCCTTGTGATTCGCGATCTCCCTCTTATCGCTTCTAACTTCCGTAATGAACAATCCCTTTCTGATTACCTTAAGTCGCAAAACATCGTCGGCATTGCAGACATCGACACGCGTAAGCTAACTCGTATCCTGCGTGAAAAAGGTGCTCAAAACGGTTGTATCGTAGCTGGCTCTTCTATAAACGGAGAGAATCTAGACGAAGCTTTGGCACTAGCGAAAGCAAAAGAATTCCCTGGTTTGAAAGGAATGGATCTTGCGAAAGAGGTTACAACAAAAGAAGCGTATCAATGGAAACAAGGTTCGTGGACGCTTGAGGGTGGACTTCCAGAAGCGAAAGACGACAGCGAATTGCCATATCACGTTGTTGCCTACGACTTCGGCGCAAAACGTAACATCCTGCGCATGTTGGTTGACCGAGGCTGCCGCCTAACGGTTGTTCCTGCTGAAACTTCAGCAGAAGAAGTTCTGGCTCTAAACCCAGATGGCGTTTTTCTATCAAACGGCCCTGGTGACCCAGAACCATGTACTTACGCGATTGAAGCGACAAAAGTATTCCTAGAAAAAGGCCTGCCAATCTTTGGTATCTGTCTAGGCCACCAAATCCTTGCGCTAGCATCGGGTGCACAAACAGTGAAAATGAAGTTTGGTCACCACGGCGCAAACCACCCAGTAAAAGATTTGGAGCGTAATGTTGTGATGATTACGTCGCAGAACCACGGTTTTGCCGCAGACGAAGCAACACTACCTGAAAATCTACGTGCTACTCACGTATCGCTATTTGATGGCTCTCTACAAGGTATTCACCGTACAGACAAGCCAGCATTTAGCTTCCAAGGTCACCCTGAAGCGAGCCCAGGTCCACACGACGCGGCACCGCTATTTGACCACTTTATCGAACTAATCAAAAAACACAGCGCTTAATTCGGAGTAGTAGATAATGCCAAAACGTACTGACATTCAAAGTATTCTTATTCTTGGTGCTGGTCCGATTGTTATCGGTCAGGCATGTGAGTTTGACTACTCTGGCGCACAAGCGTGTAAAGCACTGCGTGAAGAGGGTTACCGAGTTATCCTAGTGAACTCTAACCCTGCAACCATCATGACTGACCCAGACATGGCGGATGCAACTTACATCGAGCCAATCCAATGGGAAGTGGTTCGTAACATCATCGCGAAAGAAAAACCGGATGCAGTACTACCTACAATGGGTGGTCAAACTGCATTGAACTGTGCTCTAGACCTAGAGAAATACGGCGTTCTAGAAGAGTTCGGTGTTGAGATGATTGGCGCAACGGCTGATGCAATCGACAAAGCGGAAGACCGCTCTCGTTTCGATAAAGCGATGAAGTCTATCGGCCTTGAGTGTCCACGTGCGGATACTGCTAAAACGATGGAAGAAGCTTACGCTGTACTCGATATGGTTGGCTTCCCTTGTATCATCCGTCCATCATTTACTATGGGGGGTACTGGTGGCGGTATCGCATACAACAAAGAAGAGTTCGAAGAAATCTGTCGTCGCGGTCTAGACCTGTCGCCAACTAACGAACTTCTAATCGATGAGTCTCTTATTGGTTGGAAAGAGTACGAGATGGAAGTGGTTCGCGACAAAGCGGACAACTGTATCATCGTATGTGCGATTGAAAACTTCGATCCAATGGGCATCCACACGGGTGACTCAATCACGGTTGCACCAGCGCAAACACTAACAGACAAAGAATACCAGCTAATGCGTAACGCATCTCTAGCGGTACTGCGTGAGATCGGTGTTGAAACTGGTGGTTCTAACGTACAGTTTGGTATCAACCCGAAAGATGGCCGCATGGTTATCATCGAGATGAACCCACGTGTATCTCGCTCTTCTGCTCTAGCTTCAAAAGCAACAGGTTTCCCAATCGCTAAGATTGCAGCGAAACTGGCTGTTGGCTTTACACTAGACGAGCTAATGAACGACATTACTGGTGGCGCTACACCAGCATCATTCGAACCAACCATCGACTACGTAGTAACTAAGATTCCTCGCTTTAACTTCGAGAAATTTGCAGGTGCTAATGACCGTCTAACGACGCAAATGAAGTCAGTTGGTGAGGTAATGGCAATTGGTCGTAACCAACAAGAGTCACTACAAAAAGCACTTCGCGGTTTAGAAGTTGGCGCGACTGGTTTTGACGAGATGGTTGACCTAGATGCACCAGACGCACTGACGAAAATTCGTCATGAGCTGAAAGAAGCAGGCGCAGAGCGTATTTGGTACATCGCGGATGCATTCCGTGCGGGTATGTCAGTCGATGGCGTATTCAACCTAACGCAAATCGACCGCTGGTTCCTAGTTCAAATCGAAGACATTGTGAAGCTTGAGCAAGAGCTAAAAGCAAAAGGTTTCGCTGGTCTAAACAAAGAAGAACTTAACAAGCTGAAGCGTAAAGGTTTTGCTGATGCGCGCCTATCTAAGATTCTAGGTGTTGCGGAAAGCGAAATCCGTCGTCTACGTGACCAGTACGATATTCACCCAGTGTACAAGCGTGTTGATACGTGTGCGGCTGAGTTCTCATCTGATACAGCTTACATGTACTCATCTTACGATGACGAGTGTGAAGCTAACCCAACAGACAAAGACAAGATCATGATTCTAGGCGGTGGTCCAAACCGTATCGGTCAAGGTATTGAATTTGACTACTGTTGTGTACACGCATCGCTAGCACTACGTGAAGATGGCTACGAAACTATCATGGTTAACTGTAACCCTGAGACTGTTTCAACAGACTACGATACATCTGACCGTTTGTACTTCGAACCAGTAACACTGGAAGACGTCTTAGCAATCGCACGTGTTGAGAAACCAAAAGGCGTTATCGTTCAGTACGGTGGTCAAACACCACTTAAACTGGCTCGTGCACTTGAAGCAGCTGGCGTGCCAATCATCGGTACTAGCCCTGATGCAATCGACCGTGCAGAAGACCGTGAGCGTTTCCAAGTTGCTGTCGACCGTCTAGGTCTTCTACAGCCAGAGAACGCGACAGTAACGACGATGGAGCAAGCAGTAGAGAAATCTCGTGAAATCGGTTACCCACTGGTTGTACGTCCTTCTTACGTGCTTGGTGGTCGTGCGATGGAAATCGTATACGACGAGCAAGATCTACGTCGCTACTTCAACGAAGCAGTAAGCGTATCAAACGAATCTCCAGTACTACTAGATAGCTTCCTAGACGACGCAGTTGAAGTCGATATCGATGCTATCTGTGACGGTGAGCGTGTGGTTATCGGCGGTATCATGGAGCACATCGAGCAAGCGGGTGTTCACTCAGGTGACTCAGCATGTTCTCTTCCTGCATACACGCTAAGCCAAGAAATCCAAGACGTAATGCGTGAGCAAGTTGAAAAGCTAGCGTTTGAATTGGGTGTTCGTGGTCTGATGAACACGCAGTTCGCGGTTAAGAACAACCAAGTATACCTAATCGAGGTTAACCCTCGTGCAGCGCGTACGGTACCGTTCGTATCTAAAGCAACTGGTGCGCCAATCGCTAAGATTGCTGCGCGTGTAATGGCGGGTCAATCGCTAGAGTCTCAAGGCTTTACGAAAGAAATCATCCCACCGTACTACTCTGTAAAAGAAGTTGTACTGCCATTCAACAAGTTCCCAGGTGTTGATCCACTGTTGGGTCCTGAAATGCGCTCTACTGGTGAAGTTATGGGTGTTGGTGCGACGTTTGCAGAAGCTTACGCGAAAGCAGAATTGGGTTGTGGCAACATTTACCCAGAAGGTGGTCGTGCACTTCTTTCTGTTCGTGCAGGTGACAAAGAGCGCGTTGTGGACCTAGCGTCTAAGTTGACAAAACTTGGTTACCAGTTGGATGCAACACACGGTACAGCTGTCATTCTTGGTGAAGCGGGCATTAACCCACGTCTAGTAAACAAAGTACACGAAGGTCGCCCTCACATTCTTGACCGTATTAAGAACAACGAGTACACCTACATCGTAAACACGGCTGCTGGTCGTCAAGCGATTGAAGACTCTAAAGTTCTGCGTCGCGGTGCACTAGCTGAGAAAGTGAACTACACGACAACGCTAAACGCTGCATTCGCGACTTGTATGGCACACACGGCAGATGCGAAGAGCACAGTAACTTCGGTTCAAGAGCTACACGCAAAAGTGAAAGCTAGCCTAGAAGCGTAATAGATAAAAATCAGTAAGCCGAAAAATAGGGCTTATATGACAACCTCATTGCCCGCTCATTTGAGCGGGCTTTTTTGTCTTTAAGGTTGCTTAAAATGGAGAGAATTGAAGTGCGCTAAGAAAGCCTGATAGAGCGGACTTTTGTACAGCATCAAACTAATGGCTGAAAGTAACGTCCCTAAAGATGAAGAAATAGCACTGCCATTTGCAATAACAAAATTAGAGCTACAAGTAACCAGAATAAATGCAATAGTGATCAAATTTACCTTAGCTGCAATACTCAAGCCTTTGCTAATCGTTAGAATGTTTGGAACACATATTACTATTGCAGTTATTGTACCGAAGAGAATTAAGTAAATATCAACCCCAATTCTTCGCTTGATAGAAAACCATTCATTCCAGATGTTTAGGCTTATTGCTAGACCTGCAGTCAAGCATAGATATAAAGCAATAGGGAGAAACCATTTAGTCATGCGACCCTCTTTAATTCTTAAGTTGAAACTTGATATGTATCCGATTTCGAGAGTAATTTATAAGGAGTCGCGCTCCATACATTAAACTCTATTTTTTATTTTGTATGATCTTTTCTCCAATAAAAAATTGTAAGTTGATTCGTCTTTGCTAAATATATAGTTATTAGACTTAGCAAATACATCAGCTAAGATAATTGCAGGGTATAATGATAAAAAAGTAGTTATGGAGAGTGCTAAAAAAATCTCACTTGATTTTTTGAATTGGCCCTTAGTCAAAAAGTTGTTTGATATAATTGAGATAACTAGTATTCTCAAGCATTCAAAAAGAATGAAACTCGCTCCAAACATATATACATATACTTGATCAAAGGTTGCTATTTCACTTTTGGTGACTATATTGTCATAGAAGTCGACGATACCTTTAAATGAGTATACAAATAGAGAGATTGATGATGTGAGTAAGAGTATCAAGTAGAATAATGCTTGCGTTCTATCGTAGTTACCATGCTTCATCATAATACCCATTTACTCATGTGTTAATATTCCATTTCTAGTATCACAACCTATTCTTATCGAATGTAGAGGATGATTACTCCAAATAATATTGGTTTTCTAATTCTTATCACTTTATATAAACGTAGTTCTTATCATACAGCCAGGATTGACTTAATTTTTCTGAGTATTTATATCCATTTTCTAGTGCTACTTTTTCTAAATAGTAGCTAACAGGGTATGGTGATATTATAGATGTGAAGAATATTATAAAAAATATTTTTAATGTCACTTCATTTGTTTCTTTGGAGAATTTTTTATCTCTAATTAATGCAACTAAAGAGTAGCAGGAGAAAAATATAAATAATATTGACCCAGAAGTTAAGGCTATGGATGAACGTGAAAAGTTCACACTTCTCTCTTCAGTCTCTATGTTTCTGATGAAATTAAATATTTCATTAAATGACATGTGTATCATTGAAACTCCTAACGTGGAGAAAATTATAGCGGATAGAAATATATATGTTTTGTTTTCTAACCTTTTTTTGTTGTTATTCATTTTAAAGACATCTCCTCATCCAGTTTTGATTTTTATAAATTATTTAATTTAAATTTCCAATGTCCTCATTAAGGTTTGAGCTTTGTCATATTTTGAATGGTTTCTTAACTTAGAGATTAAAATTCATATAAGAATATATTTTTCTAGATAATTTATCTTGAGAAGTTACTATGATACATAGCGTTTTATTTTTATGGATTAATAATTATTTTGCATCAATTAATTGATGGGGATAAGGCATATTTGTTATTTAATGGGCGGAGTTAAAAGTCTTTGTGTAATAATCTATTTTGTTATTTATTGTTTTTTAAGTTAAATGATGAAAATGTGGAATAGGTTAGTGTCTTGAGTTTCCTTTTGTGCGTTTGCTTGGCAGTGCTATCGTTGCTCCATCTTGGTTACAAATATTTACAAGGACGCACAAGTGGAAGTTACGTTCGAAATCTTAATTGCATTGTTTTTTGTCGCATCTGCTGCGGGATTTATTGATGCGATGGCTGGTGGCGGTGGTCTCTTGACGCTCCCTGCTTTGTTGGCCGCAGGGTTAAGTCCTACTCAGGCATTGGCGACCAACAAACTCCAAAGCTCGTTTGGAAGCTTTTCTGCCAGTTGGTACTTTGTGCGTAATGGTATTGTTAGCCTGAAAGAGATGCGCTTAGCGATTCTATGTACCTTTATTGGTTCTGCCATTGGTGCAGAGGCTGTGCAGTTTATCGATGCCGGTGTGCTCACTAGTCTTATCCCAGTCTTGCTGATCGCGATTTCTCTCTACTTTTTGCTTTCTTCAACCTCGAAAGCGGCTGAAGGTGAACCCAAGCTTTCTGAAGCGATGTTTGCTTTGTGTGTTGGTGGGGGTGTAGGCTTCTACGATGGTTTCTTTGGACCAGGCACTGGCTCTATCTTTGCTCTTTGTTTTGTCGCACTAGGTCACTTTTCATTGGTTGATGCGACTGCCCGCACTAAGATTCTTAACTTCACCTCAAACATTGCGGCGCTATTGTTCTTTATTCTTGCTGGTTTACCTGTGTGGGAAATCGGCCTTACCATGGCCGTAGGTGGCTTTATTGGTGCTCAGCTTGGTGCCAAAGTTGTCGTCACCAAAGGTCAAAAATGGATTCGACCTTTAGTCATTACCATGTCTATGTTGATGGCGACAAAACTTCTTTGGCAACAACATCACCAATGGTTTCTATCACTGTTTTAACTCTTGGCGACTGGTACACGTTCTGCCTAACGCAGATATGAATTGGTCGAATCAAAGAGGTCAGTGGCTCAAACATAAAGCAGTTATCGCCAGGAATCTTCAACGCTCTGACGATTGATAGCGGGATTAATGCAGGAGCTGCTCCTCCCAGTGCGAGTTGGGCTGCCGCTGTGTAGGCATCCATTTCCATCAATGGCTTAATACCGATTTTCTCTAATGCTGGCAGTTGGTAGCTATTGGATGGATTGGTTAAATCATTTGTGATTACTTTTTTCGGGAGCGTATACAGTGGTTGATCACTAACGAGGAAAAAAGGCTCATCACATAAGTGGAAAGCCATCAAACCATGATGCGGTGGCAATAGCCCTGCACAAAGCCCAACGGTCGCTTTACCGGATTGAACTCGCTCAACGATTCTAGGGCTGTGGTTAGTGGTTATGGTTAAGTACTGGTCTTGTTTGAGGTAATCACCAATCGTTTTCCCGAGATAACCTGCAATGAGAGACTTTGAGCTATCGAGGGTGATTAAAGACGTATCTTCTAGTTCTTGCTGTTCATAGATAAGACCACGTAACTCATTAAAAGAGGGACCAATATTTTCGATCAAAGCCATGCCATCAGGTGTGAGTTTTATGGTTCTACCCGATGGTTCGACAAGTTTCTTTCCCAGTTTTTTCTCTAGATTCGCGATACGTTTACTCACCGCAGATTGGCTGATATACAGCAAACTCCCTGTGCGGCTCATGGTTTTCGCTTTGCTTAAAACTAATAGTGTTTCGATGCCTTCCAGTAACATGTCTATCCATGAATGTTGGGAATAATAGCCTTAATATAACTAAGCTCAGAATCAGAAGCGACTGACGTTTACCAAAAAAAAGAGCCGTCGGTTATGACGGCTCTTTTCAATCAATAAGTTGAACATTATCGATTTATGGCGAAGGTTGGCAGTGATAAGTGCCAGCGAATCGCCCCAAGGCGAATAATCAATGTTGAAACGACGCCTGCAAGTAGGGCGAAAGAGTGGTCATGACCCATGCTCAATGCGGTCGTGTGAAAAATACCACCGATGATGCATGCTGTTGCATATACTTCGCTTCTCAAAACCATCGGCACTTCACGTGCTAGCACATCGCGAATGATGCCGCCGCCACAGCCAGTAATGACGCCCATGATAACTGCCACCATGCCGGATGCATTGTAAGCTAGGGCTTTTTCAACACCGATACCAACAAATACTGCCAAACCAATTGCGTCACATACAGGGAGGACCCACCAAGGTAGACGTTTAGGGCGACGAACTAAAATCATGGTTAATAAACAGGTAATGAAAATTACCCATAGATAGGTCGTGTCAGTAATCCAGAATACAGGAGTAGCGCCAAGCGCCATATCACGAATAGTGCCACCGCCAATAGCAGTCACACTACCGAGCACGATTACACCGAAAGGATCCATCTTTAATCGGCCTGCGAGTAAAACTCCAGAAACCGCAAAGACAGCAGTACCGAATAAATCGATCATATAAAGCAGCATGGAGTCCATGTTACTTGGTACCTTATAAACAAATTGTGGGGGAACAGAAATGGGACGGAAATTGTACGGGATTTCCAACGAAAACGTTAGCGTTTTTGCCGAACGCTTTCAAAGTGTTCACACACCTCTGTGATCGCGTTTAAGGTTCTTGGGGTCGGGCGGTTGATCCAATCGGAATTAAGTGACCAAACATGACCATTTTTTAATGCAGGGATGTCGCTCTTCCATTCTGCCCACATTCCATCATTACTCATGGCATGGCGAGAGGTAAACAGTACTTCAGGCTGGCGAGTAATCACTTGCTCGATGCTGACTTGTGGGTAAGGGGCACTGCCTTTGGCAAAGATATTTTCACCACCACAGAAGGTGAAGACTTCACTTGGCCAGTTCTTGCCCGCAACGGTGATGATCGGTTTTTCACTCAACTGATAGAAGTAGCTAACTTTATCTTCGGTATTGTACTTTTCTTTTAACGCTTCTAACTGTGCACGAAAATCTTCAGCGGCTTTTTGTCCTACTTCCGGCTTCTCACTGTATCGGCTGAGTTGTTCAATATTCTTGGCAATATCCTCTAACGTTCCTGTTGTTGAGTAGTAAATCGGAATGCCAAACTGCTTGAGTTTATCAAGTTCTTTGGCTGGATTACCTGCAGGCCAAGCGATAACTAAATCGGGTTGAAGGGCGATGATGCGTTCGAGTTTAATGCCTTGATAGTTTGATACTTTTTCTAGGTCTTTGGCTTGCTCGGGGTAGTCACTCATCTCACTGACCGCAATCAGCTTGTCTCCAAGACCAGCTGCATAGGCGATTTCTGTTGCATGTGGCGCTAAGCTGATGACTCGTTGAACAGGTTCATTGGCAAAAGAAACAGCAGAGAAGATAAGAGGAAGGGCAAAGCAAAGTTTTTTCATCATAGTCCTTGATAAATGAATCCGAGAATTAGGCTTTGGATAACTATCCAAGCAAAGATACGCCAAACTATCAGTGTTTGGATTTGCGCTAGATGAATGGCTGATGGTGCAATACGCCCCCCAAGTTTTGCACGTTCGGCTCGCAGTCCTTGATACAAAGCTGGACCACCAAGTGACAATTGAAGCTTGTTACCAATCGAGCACAACAACCATGCCGGTCCAGGAAGCGGCCAAGATTTCGCTTGTTGAAGCATAGCAGTTGAAACGCTTGATACGTTTTTACCCGCACCAATAAACATCGCGAATAAGCGTAATGGAATGATTTCTAGGACCGCCGTTAATTGAATAACTGGTTTGCCAAATGGTGAATATTGACGTCGACTAGGAGACCATGCTCGAGCTAACTCAGCAGTAAGACGATACATCAACGCGCCAATTCCACCAGTTACTCCATACCAAAACAGCACACACACTACGTTACGTCCGTAACCCATGATGATGGTTTCTGCTCCAGCTTTACCAATGCCTAGTAGCGATAAGCTCTCTGTATCGCGGTTCAGGTAAGGCTTGAGTAGTGCTCGGCATTGTACTTTATTCTCATTCGACATTGCGGTGACGAGTTGTTTAGCAAGTGATTCATTGTTTCGCCAGTCAAGAGCAATCAGCAGTAATGCCAGCTCAAATAGCGGCGCTTGCCAAACTAAAGGCTTCATCGCGAGCAGTAATATCAAGCAAGGCACAAGCATAAGAAGAAGAGCGAGTCCGCCAGAGATGATACTTTGCGAGTAGTTGTGGTTGTTATTGACCTTGTTAGCCAGTTGCTCGGCGAATTTATGCCAAAGCGTCACTGGATGCGCAGCGTGCGGTATGGGGAGCAGGAGATGGAATAATAATGCGCCCCACATGACGAGGAGCGCACCATTGGCATAAAACTGCTGAAAGGTTTCTTCCATGAAATTCGACAGACTTACTTAGTCAGTTCCAACATTTTGAATACCATTTCTGAAGAGCTTTTCGCCGCTAGCGGTAAGAACTCTTCGAAGCTCATTGGTGATTCTTTGTCTGCTACGTCAGAGATAGCGCGCACAACAACAAACGGCGTGTTGAATTGGTGACAAGTTTGAGCGATAGCAGATGCTTCCATTTCTACAGCGATAACTGAAGGGAAGTGTTTACGGATAAACTCTTGGCGTTCTGCCGTGCAAACAAACGCATCACCAGTACAGATCAGACCGCGAACTGCGTGAGTGTTTTCCATTTGAGCCAGTGCTTTTTCAGCAAGGTCCATTAGCTTCTCATCTGCTTTGAATGCCGCTGGTTGACCTGCCATTTGCCCCATTTCGTAGCCAAACGCGGTTACGTCTGCATCGTGGTGACGAACTTCTGTTGAGATAACAACGTCGCCTAGGTTTAGGCTTGAGTCGAAACCGCCCGCAGAGCCAGTGTTGATAACCACATCTGGTTGGTATTCGTCTAGCAGAATGGTTGTACCAACTGCTGCTGCTACTTTACCGATGCCAGATTGAAGCAGTACCACATCAACGTCGTTAATCTGACCAGAGAAAAACGTGCAACCTGCTTTGTTCACTGTTTGGCAGTTTGTCATTGCTTCTTTCAGGATGGTGACTTCTTGTTCCATCGCACCGATGATACCAACTTTCATAACACTCTCTTTCGATAAAAATTTAAGTTGGCGAGAGTATACCACTCTGCACCAATATGTGGTCGTTATTTGATTAACTCAGCATTCACCAGCAGTGAACGTAATTGTTCAGCACGCTTACGGTTCACGCCAAAGTCTGAATAGCCAACACGAGATTCTGAGCGAACAATTAGCTGATCGCCTTCTACCTTAAGTTCTAAATCGTCCACAAAGCGCATGATTTTAGATGTGCACTCTACGCGTATGTAGTTGCCTTCTTTCACCGCTGTTTTCGCACCTGGCAGTTCAAGCGCAATTTGCTCAATAGCATCGATGTTCGCTGAATCAGTCAGGGTGAATGGCGTTAGGTTGTATTCTGCACGCGTATCTTGAGTGGAGACGCAGTTTGGTTTGTCACCACAAGGTGATTGAGAACGATCCGTCATGGTTGTGACTCCTTGGCTACAAGCGGTTAAGCCGAGCAAAGTGATGGAAAGGAGAGCGGCTTTTTTCATTGTATTTACTCTTATAATTTTGCTTCTAATTATATGGATACAAAAGAAAAAGGATCCAATAATAGGATCCTTTTTGTGATGTTAGCTGTGATTAAACTTCGAGGTAATCGAGAATGCCTTCTGCTGCTTTTCGTCCTTCATCAATTGCAGTGACGACTAGATCAGAGCCTCGCACCGCATCGCCACCCGCGAAGATCTTTTCATTGCTGGTCTGGAATTGGAACTCTTGTTTCGCAGGGGCTTTGATACGACCCCATTGATCCAAATCGACATCAAACGGAGCTAACCAGTCCATTTTGTGTGGCTGGAAACCAAACGCCATGATCACGACGTCTGCCGGTAGAACGTGTTCGCTGCCTTCGACGGGCTCTGGACGGCGACGACCCGCTTCATCAGGCTCACCAAGAGCGGTTTTCACCACTTTGACACCCGAGACCTTACCTGACGCATCGACTTCAATTCCTAAAGGCTGAAGGTTGAACATAAACTTCACTCCTTCTTCTTTGGCGTTTTTCACCTCGCGGCGAGAGCCGGGCATATTGGCTTCATCACGACGGTAAGCACATACCACGTTTGACGCGCCTTGGCGAATAGAGGTACGAACACAGTCCATCGCGGTATCACCACCGCCGAGTACAACTACGCGCTGCTTTGCCATGTCGATAAAAGGTTGGTCGTGCTCCAAGCCCATGACCTTGTAAGTATTTGAAATCAAGAATGGCAGAGCGTCGTAAACACCCGGCGCACCTTCATTTTCTAGTCCCGCACGCATGTACTTGTAAGTACCAACCCCCAAAAAGACGGCATCGTACTCATCAAGCAGCTCTTGCATCTGCACATCTTTACCTACTTCGACATTCATCTGGAACTCTACGCCCATCTCGGTGAAGACGCGGCGGCGGTTTTCCATCACGCCTTTTTCAAGTTTGAACGAAGGGATACCGAAGGTCAGTAGGCCGCCAATTTCAGGGTAGCGGTCAAACACCACAGGTTTCACGCCATTGCGCACTAAGATATCAGCAGCAGCCAAGCCTGCTGGACCTGC
The DNA here is from genome assembly GCF_001591145.1 of Vibrio harveyi NBRC 15634 = ATCC 14126 = KCTC 12724. Classification (GTDB taxonomy): domain Bacteria; phylum Pseudomonadota; class Gammaproteobacteria; order Enterobacterales; family Vibrionaceae; genus Vibrio; species Vibrio harveyi. The sequence goes on from NZ_BCUF01000013.1 coordinate 14,603, forward strand.
ACCAATGATGGCAACCTTTTTATCGGTCCACTCCACCTTAGACATGTCAGGCTTCCAGCCCATTTCGAAGGCTTTGTCGGTAATGTATTTTTCAACGTTACCTATAGTGACGGCGCCAAAGTCCTCATTGAGAGTACAAGAGCCCTCACATAGACGATCTTGTGGACACACTCGACCACAAACTTCAGGCAAGCTGTTAGTTTGGTGCGATAGCTCTACGGCTTCGAGGATACGCCCTTCATTGGCAAGCTTTAGCCATTGTGGGATGTAGTTGTGTACTGGGCACTTCCATTCACAATATGGGTTACCACAATCCAAGCAGCGATCCGCCTGCGCAGTCGCTTGTTGCTTGGTAAACGGTTCATAGATTTCAACGAATTCGATCTTACGAACTTTGATAGGCTTCTTCGCAGGATCTACGCGTTGAACATCGATAAATTGATAAACGTTCTGACTCATGATTCAAACATCCTCCATGATTACTGGGCTTGAACGCGCAGTTCTGCGGCACTGCGACTCTGGTGACCAAGTAGCGTGCGCAAGTCCGCCGCTTGTGGTTTCACCAAGTAGAACTTTGGAATCCATTCATCAAAGTTCGCCAAGATATCTTCTGCGTGGCTAGAGCCGGTTTCTTCGAGATGTTCGGCAATCAGACCACGCAAGTGCTCTTGGTGGATGTAGAGATCTGACAGAGATATCGCTTCAACCGATTCGTTGTTCACGCGACCTTGGAAGTCTTGGTTCTCATCCAATACGTATGCAAACCCGCCGGTCATGCCTGCGCCGAAGTTCACGCCAGTCGCGCCTAGAATGGCAACAATACCACCGGTCATGTACTCACAAGCGTTATCACCTGCGCCTTCAATGACGGCAATCGTACCTGAGTTACGTACGCCGAAACGCTCACCTGCTTTACCTGCCGCAAACAGTTTACCGCCGGTCGCACCGTACAGACAGGTGTTACCAATGATGGTTGCTTCATTACACTTAAATGCAGTGCCAAGGTGAGGTTTGATAACCACCTTACCGCCAGCCATGCCTTTACCTACGTAGTCGTTGGCATCACCAGTGAGGTAAAGCTCTACGCCACCTGCGTTCCAAACGCCAAATGACTGACCAGCGGTGCCATCCAAATGCAGTTTGATTGGCGTTGCCGCCATGCCTTGGTTGCCGTAACGCTGAGCGATTTCACCCGATAGGCGAGCACCCACTGAACGGTCGGTGTTGATCACGTTATAGAAGAAGCTAGCAGATTGACGTTTCTCAACCGCTTGCAGCGCGTCTTCAATGATCTTGTTGTTTAGCTCTGCTTTATCAAATGGTGTATTTGGCTGTGTCCAGTAAAGAGGGTGTCCTTCTGGAGAGACTGGTGCCTCAAGGATATTCGATAAATCCAGCTTGGTTTGTTTTGCTGTCAGACCTTCAACGGTCTCCAATAAATCGGTACGACCGATCAAGTCAGTTAGTTTTTCAACACCAAGTTCAGAGAGTAATCCGCGTACTTCGTCCGCCAGACCAATGAAGTAGTTCATCACCATTTCCGGAAGACCTTTGAAGTACTCTTTACGCAGCGTCTCGTCTTGAGTTGCAACGCCAGTAGCACAGTTGTTGAGGTGACAAATACGTAGGAACTTACAACCCATTGCCACCATTGGCGCAGTACCAAAACCGAAGCTTTCGGCACCGAGAATTGCCGCTTTCACCACGTCCAGACCGGTTTTTAGACCACCATCTACCTGTAGACGAATCTTATGACGTAGACCATTAGCAACCAGTGCTTGTTGTGTCTCTGCCAGTCCTAATTCCCAAGGGCTACCTGCGTATTTCACTGAGGTTAGTGGGCTTGCTGCAGTACCACCGTCGTAGCCCGAGATGGTAATGAGATCAGCGTAAGCTTTCGCGACACCTGTTGCGATGGTGCCGACACCTGGCTCAGAAACTAACTTCACCGAAACCAATGCGTTTGGATTGACTTGTTTTAGGTCGAAGATCAGCTGGGCTAAGTCTTCAATCGAATAAATATCGTGGTGTGGAGGAGGGGAGATCAGAGTCACCCCCTGTACCGAATAACGCAGTTTTGCGATTTCTGCGGTGACTTTGTGTCCCGGTAACTGACCACCTTCACCCGGCTTCGCACCCTGTGCGACCTTGATCTGCAGTACGTCCGCATTGGTTAGATAGTGAGGCGTAACCCCAAATCGCCCGGAAGCAATCTGCTTGATGCGTGAGTTACGCTCTGTACCGAAGCGACGTGGATCTTCACCACCTTCACCTGAGTTAGAGTAGCCTCCGAGACGGTTCATCGCTGTTGCAAGTGCTTCGTGTGCTTCTGGGCTAAGTGCACCAATGGACATTGCCGCCGAGTCAAAACGTTTGAAGAGTTCTGTGCTTGGCTCGATTTGCTCAAGTGGTAATGGGGAATCTGATTTTTTCAGCGCCATTAAGTCACGTAGCATGGCAACAGGACGTTGGTTCACCTGTTTAGCAAAGCTCTGATAATCGTTGCTTTCGCCTGATTTCACCGCAGTTTGCAGTGTGCCAACCACGTCTGGATTGTAGGCGTGATATTCACCACCGTGGACATATTTCAATAAACCACCATGCTCGATGGCTTTACGTTTCGCCCAAGCTTTGCGAGAAAGGTTGTACAAGTCTTGTTGGAAGTCGTCGAAATTTGCGCCTTCAATACGAGTTGTTACACCTTTAAAGCACAAATCGACCACTTCTTGGCTCAAGCCAACTGCTTCAAACAGTTGCGAGCAACGGTAAGAGGCGATGGTAGAAATACCCATTTTCGACATGATCTTGTACAGACCTTTATTAATGCCGTATTGGTAGTTTTGCATCACATCGCGATAGTCTTTTTCTAGCGCTTTATCATCAATGAGTTTACCTAGCGCTTCATAAGCAAGGTATGGGTAAACGGCAGTGGCACCAAATCCAAGCAAGACGGCAAATTGGTGTGGGTCACGTGCCGTGGCTGTTTCAACAACAATGTTGGCATCACAACGTAAGTTCGCATCGATCAGGCGAGTTTGAACGGCACCGACCGCCATTGCCGCAGGAATTGGCAGTTTGCCTTTGACTAAAGCACGATCCGAAAGCACCACTAGCACAGTGCCTTCACGCACCACGTGTTCTGCTTGCTCACACAGATCATTAATGGCTTGTTTAAGATCTTTCTGTTGTGGATCGTAGTTGATATCGAGAATGGTATTACGATAGTAATTGTCTCCAAGTTCGAGTAATTGCTGCATGTCTGAGTAAAGTAACACTGGTGAATCGAAGGTTACTCGGTGCGCGTGTCCATCAGTTTCACAGAAGACATTCATCTCTTGACCGATGCTGGTTGCTAGTGACATCACGTGTTTTTCACGCAGTGGATCGATCGGCGGGTTGGTTACCTGCGCGAACTTCTGACGGAAATAGTCAGTCACCAAGCGCTCTTTAGAGGATAAGACGGCCATCGGGGTGTCATCACCCATAGAGCCGACCGCTTCTTGTCCCATGTCACCGAGAACGCGCAACACCTGATCGACTTCTTCGTTGCTCATGGCGAATTGCTTTTGGTAAGTCTTAAGCAAGTCTTCATCAAAGCTGCGCTCGCCAACTTGCTCTTCTGGTAATTGAGCAAAAGGCGTGAGTTTGCGAACGTTGTTTTCCATCCATTCGCGATAAGGGTGGCGAGATTTCAGATCGTTATCGATCTCACTTGATTGCCATAGTTTGCCTTTGCGAGTATCGACAACCAGCAGTTCGCCAGGACCAACACGCCCTTTTTCGGCAACCTCATCCGGAGCGTAATCCCAAATACCGATCTCTGATGCTAGAGTGATCAGCCTGTCTTTAGTTATCACATAACGTGCAGGACGCAGACCATTACGATCTAAGTTACATGCGGCGTATCGACCATCGGACAGAACAATACCTGCCGGGCCATCCCATGGTTCCATGTGTTTGGAGTTGAAGTCGTAAAATGCTCGCAGATCTGGGTCCATATCTGGGTGGTTTTGCCATGCTGGTGGCACAAGCATGCGCATGGCACGGAAGATATCCATACCGCCTGCTAAAAAGAGATCCAACATATTATCCAAGCTGGAAGAGTCAGAGCCTGTCTCGTTCACAAATGGTGCGGCAGTTTGAAGATCTGGCAACAGTGGCGATGAAAACTTGTAAGCACGAGCTCGCGCCCATTGGCGGTTACCTTCAATGGTATTGATCTCACCATTATGAGCGAGGTAACGGAACGGTTGAGCCAGAGGCCAACGAGGTTGAGTATTGGTTGAAAAACGCTGGTGGAACAGGCAGATAGCAGATTCCATGCGTAGATCAGCAAGATCAAGATAGAAGCGCGGTAAGTCCGCAGGCATGCACAAACCTTTGTACACCAGAACTTGCGTTGACAAGCTACAGATGTAGAAGTCAGGATCTTCTGTAATTTGTTTCTCGATGCGACGGCGTGCGATATAGAGGCGACGTTCGATGTCACGCTCGCGCCAACCTGCTGGTGCAGAGATAAAGACTTGTTGAATGTCTGGAAGTGAATCAGCAGCGATCGGACCGAGTACTTCTGAATTAGTTGGAACTTCACGCCAGCCTGCTACGGTTAAGGTCTCTTGAGCCAGTTCTTTGTTTACGATGTCTTTGGTGAGTTGAGCTTTCACCGGATCTTGGTTAAAGAAAATCATCCCCACGGCGTATTGCTTGCCAAGGTTGAATCCATTTTCTTCGGCGATAAGGCGTAAATAGGAATCGGGCTTTTGTAGAAGAAGACCACAACCATCACCGGTTTTTCCATCGGCGGCGATGCCACCACGGTGGGTCATGCGATCAAGTGCAGAAATTGCTGTACGTACCAGCTTGTGACTTTGCTCGCCTTCCATGTGCGCGATTAAGCCAAATCCACAGTTGTCTTTCTCAAGACTTGGATCATAAAGAGCCATTGCAATTCTCCCTTTGCTTATCTGTCATCCCGACAGATATATCAACACTGCTCAAGTTGATAATGATGACTAACTATGCGTCACTTTCTAAGTTTTATGTATATCTATTCAATAAAATTCGTCAAATATCTTAACAAAAATTGTGTGTTTTATTTTCACCAACTTCACAAGCTATAGCTTATTGTAAAAAAGGTCAAGTTATTAGTGAATAATCACGTGAATATGCGATTTACCATTTAATTGGCTGAAATAATCTAATAAATTCAGTTAGATAGAAAAACGATTGTTACAAAAAAGTAACATTTGATTCTGGCAGGAATAAAAAAGACCAGCACAAAATGCTGGTCAAAATAAAAAGGTTGGAAGGAACTGTTTTCTTTCTTTGCTACCAGCCATCGATACTACTGATGGCTGGGTTTAATGCTCAGAAAGAGGAAGTGAGAACACTCCCTTTACGCAGAAAGCATCAGTGAATCTGCTTTTGCTTCTAGGTTTGTGCCACCCATTAAATAGTCATCGATAGCACGGGCACATTCACGACCTTCGTTGATACAACGAACAACCAGAGATTGTCCTGTTCGCATATCACCAGCTGCAAATACGCCTTCTTGGTTTGTAGCAAAACCTTGGGTTGCTACATTACCGCGATCATCGAGTGCAATATCCAATTGAGCAAGTACACCTGTTGGTTCTGGGTGCAGGAAGCCCATCGCTAGGAATGCCATATCACATGGGATCACTCGCTCACTGCCTTCTACTTCTTTGAAGCTCGGACGTTCGCCTGATTTCGCATCTTGCCAAACGATGTCAGCTAAACGAAGACCTGTAACTTCACCCTTGTCATTGCCAATGAACTCTTTGGTCAGGATGTTCCAGTGACGATCAACACCTTCTTCATGAGAGGTCGAAGTGCGTAGAATCATTGGGTACTGTGGCCATGGCATGTTAGCAGGGCGCTTCTCTGGTGGAATCGGCATGATTTCAACCTGAGTGATGCTTGCTGCGCCATGACGGTTAGATGTACCCACACAGTCAGAGCCGGTATCACCACCACCGATCACCACAACATGCTTACCCGCAGCGTGAAGTTCTTCACCCTTAAGATCCATATCATTGGCACGACGGTTGTTTTGACCTAGGAACTCCATTGCAAAATGGACGCCTTTTAGTTCACGACCCGGAACGGGCAAATCACGTGGAACAGTTGAGCCACCAGTCAGCAGAACCACATCGAATTCTTGACGTAGTTGCTGAGCATTCACATTGACACCAACGTGTTGATTTACTTTGAATTCGATACCCGCTTCTGCCATCAAGTTGATTTTGCGGTCAATCACATCCATACCCAGTTTGAAGTCTGGGATACCAAAACGCAGTAGACCACCCACTTTCTCGTCTCGCTCGAATACAGTCACAGTATGACCAGCGCTATTTAGCTGCTCGGCAGCCGCAAGACCTGCAGGGCCTGAACCGATGATCGCAACAGTTTTGCCTGTGCGAGAGCGTGGTATTTTTGGTTTGGCGTACCCTTCTCGATATGCCGTTTCTACGATGGTTTTCTCGATATTACAGATAGTGATCGGGTCTTGGTTGATGCCAAGTACACAAGCACTTTCACATGGTGCTGGGCAAACACGACCAGTAAACTCAGGGAAGTTATTAGTCGAGCTTAGAATGTTCCATGCTTCTTCCCAGCTATCACGATAAACTGCGTCATTAAACTCTGGGATGATGTTACCGATAGGGCAGCCGTTATGACAAAACGGCACACCACAATCCATACAACGAGAAGCCTGAGTATTGATCTTGTCACCAAACTCCTCGTTCAGAACAAACTCTTTGTTGTTCTTGATGCGTTCAGTTGGGTCGATCTTCTGTGGTAGTTCACGACCATGCTCTAAAAATCCAGTAGGCTTACCCATTATACGGCCTCCGCTTGAGTTTCGTTTCCTTGAGACTGTGCTTCAGCTTTACGCTTTTGAAGAACCGCTTTGTAATCACGCGGCATCACTTTAACCATAGAGGCTAGGCTAGCTTCAAAATTGTCTAGGAAAGACTGAGCGACTTCACTTCCTGTGAATTGAACATGCTTAGTTAGCATGTCGAGTAATAGATCTCTGTCTTCTTGCTCGATCGGATCTAGGTCTACTAGCTCTGGGTTCAGTTTTGGCTCAAAGTCACCTGATTTATCCCATACGTAAGCCACACCGCCGCTCATACCTGCAGCAAAGTTACGACCTGTTGAGCCAAGGATAATTGCAGCACCACCAGTCATGTATTCACAACCGTGATCACCAACGCCTTCTACTACTACTTTTGCGCCTGAGTTACGAACACAGAAACGTTCGCCAGCCATACCGCGAATGAAAGACTCACCCGAAGTTGCACCGTAGAAACACACGTTACCAACCACGATGTTGTCTTCCGCGACAATGCTTGATTTTGCATCTGGGTAAAGTACTAAGGTACCGCCAGATAAGCCTTTACCCCAGTAGTCGTTCGCATCGCCTTCTACTTCGAACTTCACGCCCTTAGCTAGGAATGCACCGAATGATTGACCCGCGGAACCTTTGAACTTCACGTTCATTGGCTGAGGTAGACCGGCATCTTTATACACTTTCGAGATTTCGTTCGACAACATGGTACCTGCAGAGCGGTCCGTGTTGACGATAGGGAACTCGGCATTCACCGCTTCGCCTTTCTCGAGTGCAGGAATCGCTGCTTGAATCAGCTTACGGTCTAGTACTTCTTCTAGGTTGTGGTTCTGCTGAGCTTGGTTGAATACACCATCAGCTTCACGTGGTTGCTCAACGTGAAGAACAGGAGACAGATCTAGGTTCTTATATTTCCAGTGAGAAACGTCTTGGCGAATCTTCAGTTTCTGACCTTGACCGACCATCTCATCGATAGTGCGGAAGCCAAGTTCAGCCATGATTTCACGCAGACCTTGTGCCATGTACTGGAAGAAGGTTACGACGTCTTCTACGCGACCATCAAAGCGCTCGCGAAGTGTCTTGTTTTGAGTCGCGATACCAACAGGACAGGTGTTCTTATGACACTTACGCATCATGATACAACCTTCAACCACCAATGCTGCGGTTGCCACGCCCCATTCTTCTGCACCGAGTAGTGTTGCCACTGCAAGGTCGCGAGGTGTCTTCATCTGACCATCCGCTTGAACCACGATACGGTTACGTAGACCGTTCTTCAGTAGTGTTTGGTGCGTTTCTGCCAAGCCAAGTTCCCAAGGAAGACCTGTATGACGGATTGAAGACATTGGGGATGCACCTGTACCACCGTCGAAACCTGCGATAAGTACAACGTCCGCTTTCGCTTTCGCTACACCAGAAGCGATCGTACCTACGCCAGCTTCTGATACTAGTTTCACGTTTACACGACCTGCGCGGTTCGCATTCTTCAAGTCGTAGATCAGCTGAGCCAAATCTTCGATTGAGTAGATATCGTGGTGTGGCGGTGGTGAGATAAGACCGACGCCCGGAGTTGAGTGACGTGTTGCACCGATCCAGTCGTCTACTTTATCACCTGGTAGCTGACCACCTTCACCTGGTTTCGCACCTTGAGCCATCTTGATTTGCAGCTCATCAGCGTTGGTTAGGTAGTAAGAGGTAACGCCGAAACGACCTGAAGCCACCTGCTTGATCGCAGAGCGTTCCCAATCGCCGTTGTCTTTGCGCTCGAAACGCATTGGGTCTTCACCACCTTCACCAGAGTTCGATTTCGCGCCAAGGCGGTTCATAGCAACAGCCAGTGTGGAGTGTGCTTCGTAAGAAATAGAACCGAATGACATAGCACCGGTCGCGAAGCGTTTCACGATGCTTTCAATTGGCTCGACGTCGTCGATAGAGATAGAACCTGCTGGGTTCTTAATGAATTCTAGCTGGCTGCGCAGGGTTACCGCGTTGTCGCCTTGCTTATCTACGGCTGTCGCATATTGCTTGAACTGATCGTAGTTCTTGTTGCGCGTAGACTCTTGCAGTAGAGAAATGGTTTCTGGGTTGAAGAGGTGCTTCTCGCCACGCTGTTTCCATTGGTAAACACCGCCTACATCCAGCATTTGAATTGGGATTTCGCGTTGTGGGTAACCGATGCGGTGACGGATAAGTACTTCTTTGGCGATATCATCAAGGGTTAGACCTTGGATACGAGAAACCGTACCTGTGAAGTACTTGTCGACCACTGATTTGTGGATACCCAAGGCTTCGAAGATTTGCGCACCGTGGTATGACTGTAGCGTAGAGATACCCATCTTCGAGAAGATCTTCAGAAGACCGCCATTGATCGCTTTACGGTAGTTGTTGAACAGATCGCGAGGGTTCGCTTCTGGATCCAACTTCTTCGTACGTTGAAGTTCAATGATGGTTTCAATCACTAGGTAAGGGTTAACCGCATTCGCACCGTAACCAAGTAGTGTTGCAAAGTGGTGCGTTTCACGCGCATCACCGGTTTCAACCACGATGTCACACTTCGCACGTAGACCCTTGCGGATCAAGTGGTGGTGCACTGCGCCAACTGCTAGCATTGCTGGGATCGCCGCGTGGTTTGAATTTACTGCACGGTCAGTTAATAGGATGATTGAGTAACCATCGATAACCGCGTCTTCTGCGTATTGGCAGATACGTTTGAGTGCGCGCTCAAGTTTGCCTTGATCTTCATTGGCTTGGAACACGATATCCAGTGTCTTCGCTTGTAGGTGCTCGTTATCGATCGCACGCAATTTCTCAAGCTCAGAGTTCGCCAGAACAGGCGATTCCAATTCTACTTTCTGACAGTGAAGTGGTGTTTCAGTCAGAAGGTTTTGGTCTTTACCCAAGTAAGTGTTCAGTGACATAACCATACGCTCACGGATCGGGTCGATCGGTGGGTTGGTTACCTGTGCGAACAGTTGCTTGAAGTAGTTTGAAAGATGTTGAGACTGATGAGATAGAACCGCAAGAGGCCAGTCTGCACCCATGGCTGATAATGGCTCTTTCGCATCATTCGCCATTGGAACGATGATTTCGTTCACTTCTTCAGTGCTCACACCGAAAGCTTGTTGACGGTGCAACAAACGCTCAGGAGAAGGTTGGCTGAACTGGTTGCTTGCATCTGGCAGCTTCTTCAAGCTCAGTAGGTTTTCTTCTACCCACCTCTCGTAAGGCTGCGCCGTTGCAATGGTGTCTTTCACTTCTTCATCAGAGATGATGCGACCTTGCTCTAGGTCTGCAACGAAGATACGACCTGGTTGTAGACGACCGCGGAACTCTACGTTCTCTGGTTCAATATCCACAACACCAGATTCTGATGCCATCACTAGGAAGTTGTCTTTGGTCACTGTGTAGCGAGAAGGGCGCAAACCGTTACGGTCGAGTGTCGCACCAACTTGAACACCGTCAGTAAAACATACTGAAGCTGGACCATCCCATGGTTCCATGATGTTCGCGTGGTACTGATAGAACGCGCGACGTTTAGGATCCATGTTTTTGTTTTCTTGCCATGCTTCCGGGATCATCATCATCAATGCGTGTGGCAGGCTACGACCAGAAAGAACTAGGAGCTCAAGTGCCATATCGAAGTTAGATGAATCCGAGCTGCCTTCCTGACAGATTGGAAGAAGCATGTCGATTTCAGCCTGAGTAAATAGGTCTGATTCTAAGATTGCTTCACGGGCTTTCATCCAGTTCAAGTTACCGCGAACTGTATTAATTTCACCGTTGTGGGCAATGTAACGGAAAGGCTGTGCAAGACGCCATTTCGGGAAGGTATTGGTAGAGAAACGAGAGTGTACCAGTGCCAGTGCAGTCACCATGGTTGGGTTTTGCAGATCAAGGAAATACTGAGGTACTTGCTCGGTTGTTAACTGACCTTTGTACACCAATGTCTTGTAAGACATTGAGTTAATGTAGAAGTCGTCACCAATGTTCGAAACGCTTTCTAGGCAAACTCGCACTGTGTAGTTACGAAGTACGTACAGTTTGCGTTCTAGCTCTTCAGGTGTGATGCCTGGACCACCAGAGATAAACACATGCTCAAACTGAGGCTCTGTGCTTAGCGGGTCGGCACCGATCATTGAGTTGTCGGTTGGCAAAACGCGGTAGCCGATAACTTCAAGGTCTAGACGCTGTGCGTTGCGTTCTAGAATATCTCGGCATTGTTCGCGTTTGTATTCGTCTTTCGGGAAAAGAACGACACCAACACCATACTTTTCAAATGAAGGCAGTTTAATGCCTAGCTTAACGGCTTCTTCTAATAGGAATTCATGAGGTTTTTGTAGCAAGATACCCGCACCATCACCGCTGCATGGGTCACAACCTTGACCACCACGGTGTTCCATGCGAGCCAGCATATCCAATGCTTGAGTCACTACTTCATGAGATTTACGGTTTTTAAGGTGAGCAACAAAACCGATACCACAAGCGTCATGCTCCAGTTCCGGAGTGTACAGACCCTGTGAATTTTGCTCTCTATCTACCATAGATACATCCTTCCAGTTCAATGTCGACGCAAGAACCCCGGACAGATCTCGACTGTCTTAGGTACGCTCTGTACGTCTTGTCCTTTATATTTATGATTCGCCACTGATCGAGGTTGACCAGTCTTGATTCCTTTCCGTATCTCGCAGGAAAAATTTTGCGAGAAAAACAATCCTTGGTGATATCCCTTTATTTATTGCCACAATTTAGTGACTTATATAGGTGGGAGCGGGATAACGCCGACAATTCCCGCAGTTGATGTTGTAATAAAAGTCACAAAAACGACGGGGTTGTGTAAGTATCCTACAATTTTGTGACTTCGAAATGCAACGAAAAGTCGTCTTTGTGACCCAATTTTTTCGTTTAAATATTCACTTTTTGTTTAACATTTACGCAACATTGCAGGTTTTAAGTTGGTTTTATGCAGTTTTATTGATTTCGCACCGCCACCTGTTTGTTTGAATTGACTAGAATTATTTGTTTTTTCTTGCAGGGATGTAATTTAGTTACATAAATCGTAGTGAGATTTATTACGGTTTACTATTGGTGAGAATCTATGCAGTTACATGAGTTGGTCAACACATTAGGTCAAGACCTTCAGCGCCGTTATGGCGAAAAAGTCCATAAACTGACTTTGCACGGTGGTTTCAGTTGTCCAAACCGCGATGGCACTATTGGTCGAGGTGGATGCACATTTTGTAATGTGGCTTCATTTGCGGATGAAGAAGTACAGATCAAAAGTATCCACGATCAATTGAAAGATCGTGCTGGAGAGATCCACAGGGCGAAGAAGTATCTGGCATATTTTCAGGCGTACACCAGTACCTATGCAGAAGTGCAAGTTCTTAAAAACATGTACGAGGAAGCACTCAAGGCTGCAGATATTGTTGGTTTGTGTGTTGGGACTCGCCCTGATTGCGTTCCTGACGCAGTACTGGATCTATTGTCGGACTACGTGAATCAAGGTTATGAGATTTGGTTAGAACTGGGTCTTCAAACTGCCAACAATGACACCCTCAAGCGTATCAACCGTGGTCATGGTTTTGAGTGTTATGCAGAAATCACCAAGCGCGCTCGGGCACTAGGTATTAGAGTTTGTACTCATCTGATCGTCGGTTTGCCTAGAGAAACACGCGATGACAACATCGACACATTGCGTAAAGTTTTGGACGTCGGCACAGATGGTATCAAACTGCATGGTTTACATATCGTAGAAGGCAGTACAATGGCGAAAGCGTGGCGTGCCGGAAAGCTAGAAGCCCCAGAATTGGAGGATTACGTTGCTATCGCCAGTGAAATGATCCGCATGACTCCTAAAGAAGTGATCTTCCATCGCGTTTCCTCAGCTGCTCGCCGTCCTACTCTTTTGTCGCCGTTGTGGTGTGAAAACCGCTGGTTAGCGATGACTGAAATTGGTCGAGCATTGGATCGAGAAGGCCCACAAGGCAGCTTAACTGGTGATGCCTTCATCTATATCAAACCAGAATTAAAGGCAGAATGATCGATTAATAACTGTTATATTTCCTCCGATTTGCTTGAAAGGTCGGAAAAATGGATCAGTTACTCAATTGGCTCTGGGATGGGCAGGGCGACTACGGATTTGTGGTCCTGCTCTCTGTTGTATGTGTAATCACAGTTACGCTGATCTATATACGATTTCAATCTGCTTTAAAACTTATCGTTACTGACTCTCCTTACCCTGTTCTCGTGTTAGATGCGGGCAGTGGTCAATTGTTGCTCTCCAATGATTCTGCCATGCAATTGCTTGGTATCCGCCGTTTAGGTTCTGGCTTTCTCTATCCTGCTTCTTTTAATACTGACGAGATAATTGCATTACTTGATAGCTTTTCCAGCCGACATTTTGGGCAGCAGCTGTTTGATTGGCGGTTGTCTGAAACAGAGAATATTAAGATTGAGTTATCTGGTCGAAAGAGCTTACTTCGTGGGCATCGCGTATGGATTATTTACGCTCAGCCTTACCAGTTTACTCGCCAAGAGCAGCAACAAGAATTAGAGCAGTTAGGTATTGCTCGTTCCGCTCTCGACTCGTTATCTGAATTGATATGTCTGCAAGATAAGCAAGGTAAAGTACTGACAACCAACCGTGCGTTTGACCTGTTTTGGGAAGGGCGCAGAGAAGAAGCTTGCTCCTCCAAGATGAACCCAATAGCTACACGTAAAACTGAGAGGCGTTGGACAACCGATCAGCAAGGTCGAAGTTGTTTGTTGGAAGTAAACCAAAGTTCTTTGGTTTCTCAGTCCGGAGAGATGATTGGTACTTTATCTATCAGCCATGATGTTACTGAATGGCACAAGATGCAGCAGAATTTGCGCGACGAAATGGAACGTCGTAAAGATACCGAAGTCGCCTTGGCACAGCGCGATACCATCTTACAAACCATTTTGGATGCCAGCCCAGACTCTATCGGTATCTTCAATGAAAACATGGTTTACCAGGCTTGTAATAAACCATTTGTGAATGCGTTAGGCATTTCTGATGTAGGGGATTTGATTGGTAAGCGACTACAAGACGTAGTGCCTGATGATATTTACCTTCGTTTGGAAGCTAGTGACATGCAAGCATTGCAGCAAACACAACCTGTACGCTACATCGATAAAGTGAGCAGCACTGATGGGTATCATACTTGGTTTGATGTGGTGAAATCGCCGTTTAAAGACCGAGCATCGGGTACTAACGGTGTATTGATTATGGCGCGTGATATCTCTGAGCGTTATCTTGCAGAGCAAAAGCTTGAGGAAGCGAATCTGGAGTTAGAAAAATTAAGCTTCTCTGACAGCCTGACAAAAGTCGCTAATCGTCGCCGCTTCGATGAACAACTTCATACTCTTTGGTATCACCATATTCGTGAGAAATTGCCGCTGACGATCATGTTGTGTGATATTGATTTCTTTAAAGACTACAACGACTGCTATGGTCACCAAAAAGGTGATGATGCTTTAGTCCAAGTCGCTGCGGCGTTTCAACAGGTGGTGAGTCGGTCATCGGACTGCGTAGCACGATATGGTGGGGAAGAGTTTGGCTTTATCTTGCCAAACACCACAACGGAAGGTGCACACAAAGTTGCCAAACGCATCCATGAACAAATCCACGAACTTGCTGTGGAACATAGTAACTCAACGACTTCGGATCGGTTGACGGTGAGTATCGGCTTTGTTTCTTACATTCCGCATCATGGTGACGAACCAGAAATGGGCGTTGCAATGGCAGACAGCGCACTCTATCAAGCTAAGGCTGATGGGCGTGACTGCACTCGAGTTCATCCTGGTTCTTATTAACGCTTTGTGACCGCTTGCTCTAAGTTGAGAGCAGGCGGTTTAAATCACCGTATCAAACACGTTAAACTGCGAATACACAGCATGAGGCGTTGATGAGCCCTGAAGCGTCGCCATTTCAGTTGTGTGTCTTTCAAACATTGATGCTGTTGAGTAACTGCGCTTAACGGTTTTGCTTTTCAAACTGATCAGGGTTCGATGTCTAGCTTGTTCCATGGAGTAGTGAATGAAGCCCATGAAAAATCTCGCCCAGTACTATGTTGACCTATTGGTTAAGCTGGGGATTGTCCGTTTCTCGATACTACTGGCGTTGGCGCTGGTTGCACTGGCTGTTGTTGTGCAAGTTGGTATCACGTTGGCGCTTAAGGGTAACGTTGACGATATAGATATCGTTCGTTCGGTATTCTTTGGTCTACTTATTACCCCTTGGGCGGTGTATTTCCTATCTGTCGTGGTGGATCAGCTTGAAGAGTCTCGTCAAAGACTGACCAAGTTAGTATCTAAGCTTAAGGACATGCGTTCGCGTGACCAAGAGCTGAACTTTCAACTGCAGCAGAACATTGAAAAGCTCAACCAAGAAATTGAAGAGCGTATTAAAGCAGAAGAAGCACGTGAAGAAGCGATGCAAGACTTGGAGAATGAGGTGTTCCAACGTGAGCGTACTCAGCTTGAGCTTGCCGAGCGTACGGCGCTGTTACGTTCTTTTATCGATGCATCTCCAGATTTGATTTACTACCGCAACGCTGATGGTGTTTTTTCTGGCTGTAACCGCGCGATGGAAGAGTTAACTGGTAAGAAAGAACACCAATTAGTGGGCTTGAGCCCTTGGGATGTCTACAGCAAAGAAGTGGCTGAGCATATCGTCGATACCGACCAAAAAGTCTTTGCTGATAACCAAGCAATTACCTACGAGCAATGGCTAGAATACCCTGATGGTCGCAAACATTACTTTGAATTGCGCAAAGTACCGTTCTACAGCAAAGATGGTCGCCACCTTGGTCTGGTTGGTTTCGGTCGCGATATCACCGAGCGTAAGCGCCATGAAGAATCATTAGAAAAAGCCAGCCGTGATAAAACCACCTTTATCTCCACTATCAGTCATGAGCTGCGCACACCGTTAAACGGCATTGTAGGCTTGAGTCGTATGTTGCTTGATAGTCAGTTGACTGAAGAGCAACGTAAACACATGCAAACCATCAATGTTAGTGCCATTACTTTGGGCAACATCTTTAACGACATTATCGACATGGACAAATTTGACCGTCGTAAGTTGGAGTTGTTACCTGCACCATTGAACTTTGAAGACTTCGTCGCTGAAATTGAAAGTATCTCGGCTCTGATGGCTGAACAGAAAGGGCTACGCTTCGATCTAGAGCGTTTGAGCTCGCTACCAAAAGCGATAGAAGTGGATGCGACACGTCTACGCCAGGTTATCTGGAACTTGGTTAGCAACGCCATGAAGTTCACCAAAGAAGGTGGCGTCGTAATGACGGTGAGCGCCGATGTTGAAGAAGATTACGCAACCATCATTATGGAAGTGGAAGACACCGGTATTGGTATTCCAGACGAAGAGCTCGATAAGATCTTTGCGATGTACTACCAAGTGAAATCAGGCAAAGATAACCTCCATGCGGTGGGTACTGGTATCGGTTTGGCGGTTTCTAAGCAGCTGATCAACATGATGGACGGTGACATTACCGTAGCAAGTGAGGAAGGATTCGGTAGTACCTTTACCGTATCGATTCACGTGCCAGTGGTTGAGTTAGAAGCACCTGTTATCGATGCAAAACGCGACAATGTACATCTTAATATCTTTATGGTCGAAGACATCGAACTTAATGTCACTGTTGCGAAATCTCTGCTCGAAAGCTTGGGGCACTCTGTTACTGTCGCAATGACGGGTGAGGAAGCGCTGGTGAACTTCGTACCGGATGAATACGACTTAGCTTTGCTTGATATTCAGCTTCCGGACATGACTGGGTTTGACGTGGCTAAGTACTACCGTGAACACTACGATAATCTACCGCCGCTGGTGGCATTGACTGCGAATGTCATGAAAGATCGTCGTGAATATCTCGATAACGGTATGGATGATGCCATAAGCAAACCACTTGCAGTTCAAGCGTTACAAGCGGTGATCGATAAGTTCTTCGTTGAGCGCGTTGAGAACAATGAGAGTGTGATGGAAGAGATCGCAGAAGCTGAAGTCATCGAAGAGGCGACACCGATGCCATCTCCAGTCATCAATACCCACTTGCTGGATCTTGATATGCTAGAGTCTTACGTGGATATCGTTGGCGTGAAGCCTGTGTATGACAGTATTAAGATGTTTGAAGACATGATGCCTGATTATATCGAGGTGTTGGACTCAAACATGACGGCAAAAGACCAAGACGGTATTGTTTCTGAAGCACATAAAATTAAAGGTGCAGCAGGCTCGATTGGTTTAAAACACATCCAAAGCGTCGCACAGAAAGCACAATCTCCTGATATGCCTGCTTGGTGGGAGAACATATCGGATTGGGTCGAAGAAATTAAAAACGAATATCAAAATGATATTCAAGTATTGAAGAGTTGGTTGGAACAGAGGAAATAAAATGAAGAAATTTGCATCGGCAGCACTGGCAATTGCGCTACTGGCGGGTTGTAGTTCTGCTCCTCAAGTTGGATGGCAACAAGGCAGCCAAGTCACGATGAATACAGTGAACGTTGAGCTAAAGAGCAACCTATGGGTAAACCTGATGCCAACCATTGGTGAAGTTCAAGAGCAGAACGTTCATGGCGCATTGTACCTAAAAGCAGATAATGAGCTGCCTGCAAACTTAACGGTTGATGCTCTGATTATTAAGCAAGGTGATTCAGAGTGGGAAATTGATGGTGACTTATTAGAGTTACGTACCCACAGTGAAAATCAGTGGGAAGTGGCGTTTGTATGGCAAATCGAAGCGGATATGGAGAAGTCGGTCGATTTGGCGTTATTGTTAGATGACGCAGGCAAGAAAGAGTGGTTAGTCGAGAAAGGCATCAAGATCGACAAAGTGTATTAGCCACTAAGCTTGTATTAACCATTAAGTTTGCATTCATTGCTAAGTGACAGATAGCAAAAGGGCTTGCTCATTGAGCAAGCCCTTATTGTTTATGCTGGGGCAAATTAGTCTTCTAGATCGCCACAGAAGCGGTAGCCTTCACCGTGAATAGTCGCGATGATTTCAGGTGTACCTGATACTGATTCGAAGTGCTTACGAATGCGACGGATAGTTACGTCTACAGTACGGTCATGTGGCTTAAGCTCACGACCTGTCATCTTCTTAAGAAGGTCAGCACGAGTTTGAATCTTACCTGGGTTCTCACAGAAGTGCAGTAGGGCACGGAACTCAGAGCGTGGCAGTTTGTAGCTGTCACCAGATGGGCTCACTAGAGAGCGGCTGTTGATGTCTAACACCCAACCGTTGAACTCGTATTTTTCTACCGAGCGTTTCTCTTCCTGTACAGCGTTAGTGCTCATTGAGCGGCTTAGCAGGTTGCGAGCACGGATAGTTAGTTCACGCGGGTTGAATGGTTTAGTGATGTAGTCATCAGCACCGATTTCAAGACCTAGGATCTTGTCTACTTCATTGTCACGACCAGTCAGGAACATCAGTGCGATGTTCGCTTGCTCGCGAAGTTCACGTGCTAGAAGGAGACCATTCTTGCCTGGAAGATTAATGTCCATAATAACCAAGTTGATTGAATTTTCAGACAACACTTGGTGCATTTCTTCACCGTCACTGGCTTCAAAAACAGCGTATCCCTCTGCTTCAAAAATACTCTTAAGAGTGTTACGAGTTACTTGCTCATCTTCTACGATAAGAATCTGCGGGGTTTGCATTGGCGGTACCTAAATTTGTGACAAAATTGTGCTAATAGAATAAATTCTAGGCAAAAATATAACATACAGGTAATGTGATTTTGATAATAAATCAAGTTGATCAAAAAAACACTTCTTTCAGTTATCCGCCTTCCTTGGAATTTTGCCAACTCACCAGTATCCGATGGCGACGTTTATTCTATAGGGCTTGTTTACCTTTCAATTCCCTGTAATTACGGAGCCTGAAACGTAAACACCCTAAGATATGGAGCGGATTTTATATTGTTAACAGCATGCTAACAATGCTCAAATGTTAATTCCATTCAGTTTGTTGATTTACATCAATTGATGAAATGTAACTGTTATTAATCGTTTAAGAGTTATGATAGAAAAAAGTAATACGAACATAGACGCATCGTTATGGAATGCTTATTCAGAGTCTTTCTTCCGTTTTCACGCTGAATGGGAGGTAACCAACTACGCGGTGATAACTGCTTGGAACCCTTACAGTAATCTGCGGTCAAAAGAAGAGAACTGCATAAGTAATCATAAACTCGAACAACAATTAAACCACGTTAAATACGTGCCTGTCACGGTTGGCGATCAGACATTTGAATGGTTTGAAGAGAGCTATGCTGCTGAGTTAACACCGCAAGCCGCAATAGACCTGGCGAATCAATTTCAACAAAACGCGATTTATTACGTCATTGATGACGAGCTTTACTTGATTGCTTGTTCAGAGCCTGAAGTTTTGCACAAGCTAGGAACAATACAGCCGCGACTCGTCTAGAAGGATACTACTTATCTGAGCTTCAGCTTAGGTGAGACAATTCACGGAGGAAATATGAGAGACATAACACCAGACATTTGTGACCAGTTTGAGGACCAAGTCATCCTGCTTAGCTTACCATTGCAGAACTTTGGTCAACGCACGGCCTTTCATGGCGAGATTGTCACTGTACGTTGTTACCACGATAACTCCAAAGTACGCGAAGTACTGAACGAAGATGGCACTGGAAAAGTGCTGATTGTTGATGGACACGGCTCATGTCAAAAAGCGTTGCTAGGTGATCAGCTCGCGATTCTCGGTATCGAAAATGGTTGGGAAGGCATTATTGTTTACGGTGCGATTCGCGATGTGGCACAAATGTCACAAATGGATATTGGTGTTCAAGCTTTGGGTACATGCCCGTTTAAAACAGAGAAACGTGGTGTGGGAGAAGTCAACGTGACATTGACGATGCAAAACCAAATCGTGCAGCCAAAACACTATGTTTACGCAGACTGGAATGGGGTTTTGATTTCGAAAGAAGCGCTGGACTTCTAGAAGCGGAACCCCAATCCTACTTCGAAGCCTTGTTGCCAATCTTGGTAATCTAGAGTGGCGTGAAGATCCAAATTCTCGGTGATTTTCACGCGACTTGAGACTTCAGCAGCAAGGCTACTGTCTTCTTCTCGGATACCTTCCGCCGTTTCAGCTTTATAAGATCGAACAGTACTTTTCACTGTTACTCGATCATTAAAGTGATAACTGATCCCACTAAGAAAACCGCTTTGGTTTTTTGTTGGCGAGTTGTTGACTCGCGCACCAACGTAAAGATCAACGGAATCAAACAGCTCGTATGAGTAACCACCATCTATGTTCCATACATCGAAGCTATCTGTTTGATAGTTTTCACTAGAGATGAAAAGCTTGTGTGGAGACGAAGAAGTTTTGCCTGGAAGAGGCGGAAGATCGTTAGCAAGACAAACGCTAGGCACGGCGAATAGCAACAGAAAAATCCATTTTTTCATGTGACCACTCCTTGTGTCTAACTTTGTTATTAGTATGTGCTAAAAGCTTCTCACTATTAAAGCATAGAATATGAAAGTCAGCTTATTTATTTTCCACTTAATTCGATCCTAGGAACCTTGATCACAGTTAAGTTGTTGTTAAATAGAACCTGCAAAGATCAGTTTTCGATTGTGCATATTTGCATCAAGATCTTACATAGGATCTTCATCCTAATAGATCTGTAAGAACCATGAGCGAATGACTGAAAAAAAAGAATAAAATCGTAAGCAGACTAACTCATTGTAATTGCACTTAAATATCAACGACATTGCGCAGCAGAAATCTCTACAAGGCCGGAAAATACACAATTTTTTGTTGACTCTGTTTCGGAAACTCGGTAAACGTAGAGTTAAGAAAACACACAACTATCGTTGAATATTTATTTATGACATCTCACAGCCAAGTAGTAATGACCACAACCATTATTATTACCGACACGACCAATGTTGGGGCAGGCTGCTGAGCGAAAGAAATTCACAAGAAAGGCCTGTATCCAACAAGATACAGGCCTTTTTTTATGCTTTTTTATAAAGAATTTAGACAGATCTAAGAAGATACATCGGAGGAAGGGATGCGAGTATTAAAGTTTGGCGGCTCATCATTAGCGGATGCAGATCGCTTTCTAAGAGCGGCGGATATCATCGCCAACAATGCGCAGCAAGAAGAAGTCGCAGTGGTACTTTCAGCACCAGGTAAAACGACCAATAAACTGGTCGCGGTGATTGAAGGTGCACTTCGCAATGGTGAAGCTGAGTTGCAAATCAATGAACTTGAAGCTTCGTTCAAAGCATTATTTTCAGATATCCAAAATGTATTGCCAAACATCGATGGTGCTGCATTTGATAACCAAGTAAAAACTTCACTTTCTCAGCTTCGCCAATTCGTTCATGGCATCAATCTTCTTGGTATGTGCCCAAACAATGTCAACGCACGCATCATTAGTAAAGGTGAGCGCGTCTCGATTCAGTTGATGAAAGCGGTATTAGAAGCGAAAGGGCAACCTGCGCATCTTATCGACCCAGTCGAGTATCTATACGCAAAAGGCGATCACCTAGAAGCGATGGTCGATGTTGAAGTCTCTACTCAGAACTTCCGCCAAAATCCTCTTCCTCAAGGTCACGTAAATATCATGCCTGGTTTTACCGCAGGTAATGAGAAAGGTGAGTTAGTAACACTTGGTCGTAATGGCTCTGACTACTCTGCTGCGGTTCTTGCTGCGTGTCTGCGCGCAGATTGCTGTGAAATTTGGACTGACGTTGATGGTGTTTACAACTGTGACCCTCGTTTGGTGGAAGATGCTCGTCTTCTTAAATCACTGAGCTACCAAGAAGCGATGGAGCTTTCTTACTTTGGTGCATCCGTTCTGCATCCGAAAACCATCGCACCAATCGCACAATTCCATATTCCTTGTCTGATCAAAAACAGCTTTAACCCACAAGGGGCAGGTACGCTGATTGGTCAAGACACTGGCGAAGATAACCTCGCAATCAAAGGCATCACGACGCTGAACGACCTAACGATGGTTAACGTGTCTGGTCCTGGTATGAAGGGTATGGTTGGCATGGCAAGCCGAGTATTTGGTGCAATGTCATCAGCCGGTGTGTCTATCGTTCTGATCACTCAATCTTCTTCTGAGTACAGCATCAGCTTCTGTATCGAAGCGCAAGACAAAGCAAAAGCACAACAAGTATTGGCGGATGCGTTTGAACTTGAACTAAAAGACGGTCTACTTGAACCAGTCGAGTTCATTGATGATGTTTCTATTGTGACACTTGTGGGTGACGGTATGCGTACATCACGCGGTGTTGCATCTCGTTTCTTCTCATCTCTTGCTGAAGTGAACGTAAACATTGTCGCCATTGCACAGGGCTCATCTGAGCGTGCAATCTCAGCTGTGATTCCTGAAGATAAAATCTCTGAAGCGATCAAAGCCTGTCACGAGAACCTATTCAACTCTAAGCACTTCCTAGATGTATTCGTGGTTGGTATTGGCGGCGTTGGTGGTGAACTGGTGGATCAGATCGAGCGTCAACAAGCGAAGCTTGCGGAAAAAGGCATTGTGATTCGCGTATGCGGCTTAGCAAACAGCAAAGGTCTTCTACTTGATAGTGAAGGGCTGCCACTGGAGCATTGGCGTGACCGTATGTCGGCAGCGACAGAAGAGTTCAGCCTAGCGCGTCTGATTTCTTTAGTGCAACGCAACCACATCATCAACCCAGTATTGGTTGACTGTACTTCAAGTGAAGATATCGCGAATCAATACGCAGACTTCCTAGCAGCAGGTTTCCACGTAGTCACGCCAAACAAGAAAGCAAACACAGCAAGCATGGCCTACTACCATCAACTTCGCGATGTTGCGCGCAGCTCTCGTCGTAAGCTGATGTATGAAACAACCGTAGGTGCAGGTCTACCGGTAATCGAAAACCTACAAAACTTAATCTCAGCAGGTGATGAACTAGAGCGCTTCAGCGGCATCCTTTCTGGCTCTCTTTCTTACATCTTCGGCAAGTTAGACGAAGGCATGAGCCTAAGTGAAGCAACCAACATCGCCAAGCAAAACGGCTTTACCGAACCTGACCCTCGTGATGATCTATCGGGTATGGACGTTGCGCGTAAGCTACTTATCCTTGCTCGTGAAGCTGGTATGTCCCTAGAACTAGAAGACGTTGTGGTTGATCAAGCTCTGCCACCAGGTTTTGATGACTCAGGCAGCGTTGAAGAGTTCATGGAACGTTTACCAGAGGCGGACGCGTACTTTAAAGAGCTGTCAGCTAAAGCGGCGGAAGAGGGCAAAGTGCTGCGTTATGTGGGTGAAATTGTTGATGGTAAATGCACGGTAAGCATTGCTGCCGTAGATGAAAATGATCCGATGTTTAAGATCAAAGATGGTGAAAACGCACTGGCATTCTACAGCCGCTACTACCAACCAATTCCACTGGTATTGCGTGGTTACGGTGCGGGTACTGAGGTTACGGCAGCGGGCGTATTCTCGGATGTGATGCGTACTTTAGGTTGGAAGCTAGGGGTATAACGACAATGAGTTCAAGTGATATGGATGTAGTGGTCTACGCCCCAGCATCAATTGGTAATGTAAGCGTTGGTTTTGATGTTCTGGGGGCGGCGGTGTCCCCAGTTGATGGCACACTATTGGGTGACCGTGTATTGGTTAAGTCTGGGGCTGAGCCGTTCAGCCTAAAGACGGTTGGTGATTTTGTTGAAAAGCTACCAACTGAGCCAAAAGAGAACATCGTTTACGATTGTTGGGTAGTGTTTGCTCGCGAGCTAGACAAGAAAGGCGTCGAGCTAAAGCCACTTGAAATGACACTAGAAAAGAACATGCCAATCGGCTCTGGATTAGGCTCAAGTGCATGTTCTATCGTTGCTGCATTAGATGCATTGAACCGATTCCATGGTCAGCCGCTTAACGAGACAGAGTTACTGGCGCTGATGGGAGAAATGGAAGGCAAGATCTCTGGTGGTATTCACTACGATAACGTCGCACCGTGTTACCTTGGTGGTGTGCAATTGATGCTTGAAGAGTTGGGTATCATCAGTCAAGAAGTGCCTTGCTTTGATGATTGGTTCTGGGTGATGGCGTATCCGGGTATCAAAGTATCAACAGCAGAAGCACGTGAGATCCTACCATCTCAATATCGCCGACAAGATATCATTGCTCATGGTCGCCATCTTGCGGGCTTTATTCATGCGTGTCATTCTGGTCAGCCAGAACTTGCTGCAAAAATGATCAAAGACGTGATCGCAGAACCGTATCGTGAGAAACTGCTCCCGGGTTTTGCAAATGCACGTCAATACGCAGCGTCTGCGGGTGCATTGGCAACCGGTATTTCTGGCAGTGGTCCGACACTGTTCAGTATTTGCAAAGAGAAAGATGTCGCTGAGCGAGTTGCTCGCTGGTTAGAACAGAACTACGTACAAAACGAAGAAGGATTCGTCCACGTTTGTCGTTTAGATAAGCAGGGTTCGAAAGTAACAGGAAGTGAGCTATGAAGCTTTACAATATAAAAGAAAATGATGAACAAGTTTCCTTTGGTCAAGCCGTTCGCCAAGGGTTAGGTCGTAACCAAGGTCTATTTTTCCCATCGGAATTACCAAAATTTGAAGACGTTGATGCGCTACTGGCAGAAGACTTCGTCTCTCGTAGCACGAAAATCCTATCTGCACTGATTGGTGATGAGCTGGCGGAAGAGCAAGTTAACGTATTGGTTGACGCTGCATTCCAATTCCCTGCGCCAATTAATCAAGTGAAAGACGGTGTTTACGCTCTGGAACTGTTCCATGGTCCAACGCTTGCATTTAAAGACTTTGGTGGTCGCTTTATGGCGCAATCTCTTGCAGCCGTTTCGGACGGCGGCAAGATCACCATTCTGACTGCAACTTCTGGCGATACTGGCGCAGCCGTTGCGCATGCTTTCTACGGCATGGAAGACATCAACGTTGTGATTCTTTACCCGAAAGGCAAGATCAGCCCACTGCAAGAAAAGCTATTCTGTACGCTTGGTAAAAACATTCACACTGTCGCGATCGATGGTGACTTCGACGCGTGTCAGGCTCTGGTTAAGCAAGCTTTTGATGATTCGGCATTGCGTGAAGAGATCGGTCTGAACTCTGCAAACTCAATCAACATCAGCCGCTTGATGGCACAAATCTGTTACTACTTTGAAGCTGCCGCGCAAATGAGTAAGCAAGAGCGTGAAAACCTAGTCGTGTCTGTACCAAGTGGTAACTTTGGTAACCTAACTGCTGGTCTACTGGCAAAAGCGCTGGGTCTGCCTATCAAACGTTTTATCGCTGCAACTAATGCTAATGACACGGTACCGCGTTACCTACAAACGGGTAAGTGGGAGCCAAAACCAACGGTCGCAACGACATCGAACGCGATGGACGTGAGTCAACCAAACAACTGGCCTCGTATCGAAGAGTTGTGTCGCGTGAAAGAGTGGGGCTTGGAGACGCTAGGAAAAGGTGCTGTATCTGATGAGCAAAGCGCTCAGTCAGTGAAAGACTTACATGCTTTAGGTTACCTGTGTGAACCGCACGGTGCGATTGCTTACCGTGTTCTTGAAGAGCAACTGCAAGATGGTGAGACCGGTCTGTTCCTATGTACTGCACACCCTGCGAAGTTCAAAGAAGTGGTGGATGACATTCTGCAATCTGACATTGACCTTCCTGCACCGCTAGCGAAGCACGCTGCGATGGAACTGTTATCAGAAGATCTCGACGCAGACTTTGACGCATTGAAACAAGTACTGCGCCGCGTGCAGTAAGCTTCAAAAGCACAGCAAGCACCAAAACAGAAATAGCGAGAGGTGGATGAGTAGTCATTCACCTTTTTTATTGCCGGTAAGTTTTAACTCTCTTTATGCTTGAGAAACGAACTTAACCGAATGAGATGGAAAGAGAAGCATGCATTTTTTGATTTTTCTTGGCTCAGTGAGAGACAGCACACCACCACGACCAGCCCGTTTAGGGATGCAAGTCAGTTTAGCGTGTGAAAAACTCATCGTGAGTCAGCATTCGCAACATACTGTCGAAATCATCGACCCATTGAACTATGACTTTGGCGATGTGTTTAAGCCCGAGTTTGCTTATCACCGCTCTAAAGTGCCGCAGCACCTAAGTGAGTTGGCAGACAAAATCAAACAGGCCGATGGGTATGTGATGGTTAGCCCGGAATACAACCATTCGATGAGCCCAGCTTTGGCAAACATGCTTAATCACTTTGGCAGTTCGCTGTTTTCCTATAAGCCAAGTGCTATCGTGACCTACTCTGCCGGGCAATGGGGTGGTGCTCGTGCTGCAGTGTCGATGCGTACTTTCTTATCCGAGTTGGGGTGCTTGCCTGTGTCGGCAATGATCCACATTCCGAAAGCACAAGAGGTATTTGATGAGCACGGTGTGGCTGCGAATGAGTCGGAGCAGGCGCAGTGGGACAGTTATATGAATCGCACCCTGCATCAACTGATTTGGTGGGCAGAAGGGGCGTCACTGCAAAGAGATAGGCTTGATCCAACCTCGTTGGCACAAGCGTTTCAGAAAGATCCTTCGCAAAGAAATGCACCTTGAAGGCGAGTTGCTTTTTACTATCGGAAGGGTCTCGAAGGATCCAGAAACAAAAAAAGCTTGGTCATTGCTGACCAAGCTTTTTAAATTCTAGCAAACTAGTTTACTGAGAGATTATAGAGACTCAGTAAAAGTACGAGCGATTACGTCACGTTGCTGTTCTGGAGTTAGCGAGTTGAAACGTACTGCGTAACCAGAAACACGGATAGTTAGCTGTGGGTAGTTCTCTGGGTGTGCAACTGCATCTTCTAGAGTTTCACGTTTAAGAACGTTCACGTTTAGGTGTTGACCACCTTCGATGCGAGGAGCTGTTTCGATTGCTACTTCACGGCTTTCGTATTCACCTAGGTCGCTGATTGCGATAACTTGGTCTGCTTCGTAAGTTGATGCTGCAGCAACACAACGCGCTTCGTTCTTCTCGCTATCTAGTAGCCAGATTGAGTTTAGTAGTTCGTCGTTAGCTGCTTTAGTAATTTGGATACCTTGGATCATCACTATCTCCTAGACCACTTACGTGGTGATTATTGGTGTTAATTTTCGAATTTTTGTCGAGCTAAGTATTATATAGCCAATATCCATTATTTTAATATTGATTTAAGTCAAAAAACAACCAAAAACCTTAATTTTTTGAAGGTAATTTTCTTGAGTTAAATCAATAAAACGTTTGAAAACATACTATTTACAATTTATTTGATAATATAAAAAATATTTAAAAGTTAATTTTGTTGTAAATTTACTACAAAACGAGCTCA
Source organism: Vibrio harveyi NBRC 15634 = ATCC 14126 = KCTC 12724 (assembly GCF_001591145.1). GTDB lineage: Bacteria > Pseudomonadota > Gammaproteobacteria > Enterobacterales > Vibrionaceae > Vibrio > Vibrio harveyi. Next base: position 41,824 of record NZ_BCUF01000013.1, read on the forward strand.
AAAATTAACCTTGGTAACGCAACTGCCTGTATTTAGGTAGTCATCCTGAAAGTCTAAAGTGATTAAATGACAAACATGAAAAACAAGTTTGGAAACAAATTTATTGGTGCTCACGTGTCCGCGGCTGGAGGAGTCGATCAAGCGCCTCTTCGTGCTCGTGAGATTGGTGCGAATGCGTTTGCTCTGTTTACTAAGAACCAGCGTCAATGGGTTGCTAAACCACTCGAAGAAAAAACCATTAGTGCATTCAAAGCAAACTGCAAAATGCTTGGCTTCGGCGCCGAACACATTCTGCCCCATGACTCTTATCTGATTAACTTGGGGGCGCCGGAAGAAGAAAAGCTGAATAAATCCCGCGCGGCATTTATTGACGAGATGGAGCGTTGTAACCAGTTAGGTTTAACCTTGCTCAACTTCCACCCTGGTAGCCACTTAAAGAAAGTGTCAGAACAGGCGTGTTTGTCGACGATCGCTGAGTCGATCAACCTGGCGCACAAAGCAGTGCCGAATGTGATCGCAGTGATTGAGAACACTGCAGGTCAGGGCACTAACTTGGGTTGGAAGTTTGAGCATCTTGCTGAAATCATCGATCAAGTAGAAGACAAAGAACGCGTTGGCGTGTGTCTTGATACTTGCCACACGTTTACTGCCGGTTACGATCTGCGTACCAAAGAGGATTGTGAGCATACCTTTGCCGAGTTCGATCGTATCGTAGGCATGCACTATTTGAGAGCAATGCATCTAAATGATTCAAAAGTCGAATTCGCTAGCAAGGTTGACCGTCACCACTCATTAGGCAAAGGCGAGATCGGTTGGAGCTGTTTTGAGTACATCGCTAAAGATCCACGTTTTGATGGTATCCCTTTGATTTTAGAAACAATTGACCCAGATATTTGGCAGCAAGAAATCAACACCTTACGTCAATTCCACATTGAAGAAATGGTTAATTCCTAACGGGATGGCAAAGTTGGCATCCTTCTTTCTTAGCTAAAACCATTGAGCGGTTATGCGCTTGTTTTAAACGCCTGAACTCAACGTTGTAGTTAGGCGAAGCTAGTTAGGAGGATGACAATATGTCTCGACCAGTTTCTTTTATCCCAGCGACACACTCTCGACGAGTATTACGTTTACCAGCCCCAAACCGCCATATCTCAGGGCAAGGGCACTTTCGAACGCCGCAGCGCAATTAGCATTATCATTGTGCGTTATTCTGGTTTCAGCCAAACCTGCATGGATTAACACTAGCTGTCTGCGCATCAGTTCTTGAAAAGCCGTCTCAAGCTGGTGGTAAGTTTTTGTTTGTTTGGGTTTCGCTCGTTAGAATAGAGGGAAACTTTAGGACAGGAACTTTCCATGAATCAGTTACCCACTTGGCACGATGTGATCGGCGAAGAAAAACAGCAGAGCTACTTTGTCGATACTTTGAATTTTGTTGAAGCAGAACGAGCGGCAGGCAAAGCCATTTATCCGCCAGCCAAAGACGTATTTAACGCTTTTTGTTTTACCGAATTCAAAGACGTTAAGGTAGTGATTCTGGGGCAAGATCCTTACCACGGTCCTAATCAAGCGCATGGTTTGTGTTTCTCTGTGTTGCCCGGCATTAAAACGCCACCGTCTTTGGTGAATATGTACAAAGAGTTGGCGCAAGATATCGAAGGTTTTCAAATTCCTCAACATGGCTTTTTGCAAAGCTGGGCAGAGCAAGGTGTGTTGCTACTAAATACCGTATTGACGGTAGAGCAGGGCAAAGCACACTCGCACTCAAAAACGGGCTGGGAAACCTTTACTGACCGCGTAATTGAAGCGATTAACCAGCATCAACAAGGAGTGGTGTTCCTGCTGTGGGGCTCACACGCGCAGAAGAAAGGTCGCTTTATCGATCGTAACAAACACTATGTGTTAACGGCACCGCATCCATCACCGTTGTCTGCTCACCGAGGTTTCTTTGGTAGCAAACCATTTTCACAAGCGAACCAGATCCTCTCTCAGCAAGGCAAAGAGGTCATCAATTGGCACCTACCAATGGTGGTGTAAAGTGCACTTTCCTCTTATATAAGGAGAGAGCAATCAGTACAGCGATCGTGACATCACGATCGCTGTTTTTTTGAACACCGTCGAGTCAGGTTTTCGCTTTCTCATATACACTTATTAAAAGTAGGTGTTAAGGAGAGACGCTATGATGATCGAAAGAATTCGACGCGAACACGGCTATATGGTCCGTCTGCTGGCAATACTGCGCCACAAATTGAATGAGATTAAACAAGAACGCGCCATCAACTATGCGTTGGTGAGTGAGATCGTGGATTATCTTTCTAACCATTCAGAAAAAATTCACCATCCTAAAGAAGACATTCTCTATCGCTACTTCCTAGAGCATTATGGTCAGCAAAAGACCATGGAAAACTTGGAACAGGAACATCAAGATCTGGCGGACAAAACCAAAGCGTTTTCAATGTTGATTGAGATGATTTTGCAGGATGCTGTTGTCCCTCAAGATATGTTCGTTGCTCAGCTTGAAGACTTCATCGTGACGCAAAAGCGCCATCTGGAGCTAGAAGAGCGCCAAATCTTACCTCTAATTGAAGAGTTGTTCACTTCGCAAGACTGGCAATATGTTGAAAGCCTATGGCATGAGAACGAGGACGATCCTGTGTTTGGTAATACTATTGCAGATCGCTACAAGCAACTTGCTGATCGAGTGCGTCAGAACGACGCTGAGTTTGTCTAAAACATAAAAATGACGAAGTAATCGATTGCGTGTGCGTGGTTTGTTTCGTCATTTTCTTGTCTGATGGGAATTGTTTAGAAATTGTCTCGTTTAAAATATGAGTGAAAACTGAGGGAAATTCTCAATAGATAAGAATGGGCGTCATGCCAATAAAATCAGCATGAAAATCACCCACTTTTGTCCTCTCTATAAATGACAAAAGGCACCATTGAGGTGCCTTTTGTGCGAATTATAGTTTGATGTCATCCAGAGTGATGTCGTTGCAGACATCGAGTTCGCGCAGCTCTTTGAGCAAATTGCGTCTATCGTTCATTTCTTCGATTTCTCGCCACTTACGCTTCACTGGTTTTGAGCGAGACTTGGTTGTTGAGGTAGTATCCAGACCAAATAGGTCATCGAGTTGAAAGCCTTCCATAAGCCACCTTTACCTTTTTCTATCTAAACTGTTATATCCAGTCCTTGTGGAGCTTTTTAAGTACCACAATAGGCGTGAGAATAACCATGATATATTTCGCATTTGTGTCGGTAACATGACATTTTCGCGTAAAAATACTCACAGAATCACATTTTGCACATATCTGAAGTGGACAAAAAATAAGCGAACGAACTCACGAAAACGATTAAATGAAGAGATTTGGTATGTTAATTCGAAGGGCTCATTTTACTCAATTTTTGAATACTAAGGTTGCATAGCATCGCTTTGATTAAAATGTATCCAATCGTAACAAAGCGGAGTAAGAAATTTTTCTCAGATACCTTGTGATAACTAGCCTCATCAAAAATAAATGGTATTGCGTTTTGTTAATGATGAAAGGGCTATTTATGTTGAGATTTGATAAACAAGATGTTGCTGTTTGTGAGCGTTAAGTTTTCCTTTTATGTTAACTTTTGGTGACTTTCTAGTGAAAAATAACAATGTTATTTTACTTGTTGCATATTGATTTTTGCTTTTCGAGGCTGCATTATCCGCCCGTCAAAAAATACGCTGGTACGTAAAATGGATGCATGAAGCGACGTTTACGATTCTAGATTGCGCAATAAACATTACTCAAAAAGCTAAGCACACTTTGACACTTAGCAGGCAATCTGGTGGATGGCTTGGAAGCAAAGACCGGCGCAACTCACTTTGAGGTACACATGACAGACTTAATCAATTTGATGAACGATCTCCTTTGGGGTTCGATTCTGGTTTATCTTCTTGTTGGTGTAGGAATCTACTTCACCGTTCGATTGGGATTCATTCAATTCCGTCATTTCGGCCACATGTTCTCTGTTCTGAAGAACAGCCGTAAAGCAGACAAAGCTGGTATTTCTTCTTTCCAAGCGCTTTGTACTAGTCTTGCTGCACGTGTAGGTACAGGTAACATGGCGGGTGTTGCTGTTGCTTTGACAGCAGGTGGTCCTGGTGCAATCTTCTGGATGTGGTTGATTGCAATGCTTGGTATGGCGACGTCGTTTGCGGAAAGTACGCTAGCGCAGCTATACAAAACCAAAGATGATGATGGCAACTACCGCGGTGGTCCTGCTTACTACATGGAAAAAGGTTTGGGCATGCGCTGGATGGGCGTGCTGTTCTCGATTTTCCTAATCATCGCTTTTGGTTTGGTATTCAATGCCGTTCAAGCAAACTCAATTGCAAACGCAATGAGCACTGCATTTGGTTGGAATGACCTTTATGTTGGTATTGCTGTTGTAGCACTGTCAGCCGTCGTTATCTTTGGTGGTATTAAGCGTATTGCGAAAGTAGCTGAACTGATTGTTCCAGTGATGGCACTAGCATACTTACTACTAGCGTTGTTTGTGATGTTCTCTAACCTAGACAAACTACCAGATGTGCTAATGCTTATCTTCAAGAGCGCATTTGGTCTGCAAGAAGCAGCTGCGGGTGGTCTTGGTTACGCAATCGCACAAGCGATGATCAACGGTATCAAACGCGGTCTGTTCTCGAACGAAGCTGGTATGGGTTCTGCACCAAATGCAGCAGCATCTGCAACCCCTTATCCACCGCACCCTGCATCTCAAGGTTACGTTCAGATGCTAGGCGTATTCATGGATACGATTGTTATCTGTTCTGCGACAGTGGCTATCATCCTTATGTCAGGTGAGTACGTTGGTCAAGCAACGGAAGTGACCGGTATTGAGCTAACTCAGCGTGCATTGAGCTCACAAGTTGGTGATTGGGGCAGCATCTTTGTTGCTGTTGCGATCTTCTTCTTCGCATTTACTTCGATTATTGCGAACTACTCATACGCTGAAACGAACCTAATCTTCCTAGAGCACAACCACAAAGCAGGTCTAGGCATCTTCCGTATCATTGTATTGGGTATGGTTATGTTCGGTGCGCTAGCATCACTACCTGTGGTTTGGTCACTGGCTGACGTATCAATGGGTTTGATGGCGATAGTGAACTTGGTGGCTATTCTATTGCTATCTGGTATCGTGATTAAACTGGCGAAAGACTACAACCGCCAGCTAAGCGAAGGTAAAGTGCCGACGTTTGATGCAAATGACTTCCCTGAGCTGAAGTCTCAGCTAGAAGATGGCATTTGGGACAACACGAAAAAAGAAGACTAAGTGATGTTCACTGCCAATCATTGTTGAAAGCTATCAACACGATTCAAAAAGCCATGCAGACAATGCATGGCTTTTTTTGTACTCTAATGGAAAATAAAATTAGGGAAGTTAAAGTCATGCTCATCGTAGTTTCTCCAGCTAAAACGCTCGATTACGAATCACCACTCGCGACCGAGAAGTTTACTCAACCTGACTTGGTTAGCTATTCAAAAGCGCTGATCGAGGTATGCCGTAAATTAACACCTGCCGATGTTGCATCACTGATGAAAGTGAGCGACAAAATCGCTGATTTGAACGTTGGCCGTTTCCAAGAGTGGAGTGAAACTTTCACCACAGATAATGCACGCCAAGCCATTTTGGCATTTAAAGGCGATGTGTACACAGGTCTTGAAGCGGAAACCCTTTCTGACGCTGATTTTGACTACGCTCAAGATCACCTAAGAATGCTATCTGGTCTATACGGTCTGCTTAAGCCACTCGATTTAATGCAGCCATACCGTCTTGAGATGGGCACTAAGCTGGCGAACGACAAGGGATCTAACCTTTACCAGTTCTGGGGTAATGTCATTACCGATAAGCTGAATGAAGCGATTGCTGCGCAAGGCGACAACGTATTGATTAACCTTGCATCAAATGAATATTTCAAAGCGGTGAAGCCAAAGAACTTGGATGCACAAGTGATCACGCCTATCTTCAAAGACTGTAAGAATGGTCAATATAAGGTGATCAGCTTTTACGCGAAGAAAGCACGCGGCATGATGGCTCGCTACATCATCGAAAACCGTATCGAAAGTGTTGCTGACCTCACTAAGTTTGATGTTGCGGGTTACTACTTCGTTGAAGAAGAGTCGACACCAACAGACTTAGTGTTCAAACGAGAAGAGCAAAACTGATTGAAGTCAGTCAATCGCGAGTTGATGATTCAGTGAAATAAAGTACGCCAAAAAGCCGGATAGTTATCCGGCTTTTTTATGCCTATTCGATCTGATCTTAATCGAATTTTTTACATAAAAAGTTTATATCTTAAAAAATAGTTGAGTAATAAAGTTTAAAGTTGTATTTTAAATGCAACTTTAAAAATAAGGAGTTCTCCTATGTCAGACTTCAAGCTCACACACAAAAAAGCCTCTAAGTTATCGGAGTACGTTGCACTGCGTATTACCAAATTGCTGAAATTCACTCTGAACATCTTTTATGGCAAGAAATATGCGAAACGAGCGGTAATTCTCGAAACCATCGCAGCCGTGCCGGGCATGGTAGCTGGGATGTTCAATCACTTGAAAGCGCTACGCCGAATGAAAGATGATGAAGGCTGGATCCGAGAACTTCTCGATGAGGCTGAGAACGAGCGCATGCACCTGATGATTTTCCTCGATATTGCCAAGCCAAGTTTGGTTGAGCGTTTGTTGGTGTTGCTGGGACAAGGTGTTTTCATTGTTGTGTACAGCTTCATCTATCTGCTGTCTTCTAAAATCGCTCACCGTGTTGTTGGTTACTTCGAAGAAGAAGCGTGTAACAGCTACACTGAGTACCTAGAGAAAATTGATAGCGGGGAAGTGGAGAACGTACCAGCCCCGACTCTGGCGATTGATTACTACAAGCTGCCAACTGATGCGATGCTAAGAGATGTGATTTTGCGTATTCGAGAGGATGAAGCGGGGCACCGTGACCGTAACCATGGCTTCGCTGATGCCTATGAAGACAAAACCTTGCCTGCTCATCAACTATAGATGAAAAACAAAAAGAGCCGCGATTGCGGCTCTTTTAGATTTGAAATCAATCAGACGTGATTACTTCTTCTTAGCGGTTTTCTTTTTCGCTACTTTCTTCTTGTCGTCTTTTTTCTTTTTCTTCTTAAACACAGGCTTTTTGTGTTTAGGGCGCATCTCTTTCACGAAACGTTCTTTGATGTCTTCTTTCACGTAACGAGCAACGCGATCCATCATTGGTTGGTCGTGCGCTTCTACGATTGAGATAGCATTACCTTTTTTACCTGCACGAGCCGTACGACCAATGCGGTGAAGGTACACGTCTGCCGTGCGTGGCATATCGTAGTTGATTACGTGTGATACGTCAGGAAGGTCGATACCGCGTGCCGCTACGTCTGTCGCTAATAGCACGTTTACAGTGCCTTCACGGAAGCGAGAAATCGCGTTGTTACGACGATCTTGAGGCATTTCGCCTTGAATCCAAGAACATGGAATCTGTGCGCTCTCTAACTGGGCACGAAGCTCTGCTAAACGCTCGCGAGTCTTCAAGAATACGATAGTGCGTTCTGCTTGCTCTGTGATGATGTGTTTTAGTAGGGCAAGTTTATGCTCTGCGTCATCAGCACGATGGTACCACTGTGCGATCTTCTTACGCTCACGTAGTGGTGATTTTGCGTCGATCTCTGCTGGTTCGTTCAGTAGGTCTGCTGTGAAACCCTCTACGCCTTTGCCTTCTAGTGTTGCTGAGAACAGAAGGGTTTGTTTGCGCCAGCGACATTCGTTAGACAGACGGTCAACAGTTGGAGCAAAGCCCATGTCTAGCATGCGGTCTGCTTCATCAAGGATTAGCCATTCAATCGCACGACAGTCAAAACGTTCTGCGTCAATGTATTCACGTAGACGACCTGGTGTTGCTACCACGATATCTTGCGTCGTTGCTAGGATATCTGCGTGCTCTTGGTATTGAACACCACCAGTGATGGTGAAGATGTTTAGCTTGGTGTTTTTCGCTAAAGCACGAGCTTGATCCGCTACCTGCATCGCAAGTTCACGAGTTGGGGTTAGGATCAGAATACGTGCAGGTCCCGGTTTACGACGTGGGAAATCTTGCAGGTATTGCAGTGCTGGCAGGACGAATGCTGCCGTTTTACCAGTACCAGTTGGTGCTGACGCTAGAATGTCACGACCATCTAACGCTTGTGGAATCGCTTCTGCCTGAATTTTAGTTGGGCGTTCGTAGCCCATCTCGTCAATGGCTTCAAGTAGGTTTTGGTCTAGATCAAGTTCAGCAAAGGTTCTGATCACAATGAGTTCTCCACAAGCAAAGCTTGGTTAATGGTTCGCCACAGCAGCATAGAATATAAAAAGGTCGCACATTATAAAGTGATTGGTGACAAGGATCACATGTTATTTCACATCTTAAGATAAAACTCGCGAGTTAGCTGAGTAAAGTCGTCGCTATAACCCTCGTTTGAGTGAATGATCAAGTGCGTTTCTTGAGTATCACAAGCTTGTTTGGCTAATTCAAACAGTAAACGGTGGACTGGCTTTTTCTGTGATGGTTGCACGCGACAGATGCGCGATAAGAACCATCCTTGCTGTTTAGCCATGGCAATAAACAATTCGCCTTCTGTAATCGGCAGAACAAAACTGGCAGTACCGTCTTCTTCGAGTAGTTCATTACAGCGTTTAAGTAATGAAGCGTGTTGCAAAGTATCCGTGTGTCGAGCAGTTGCACGTTGGCTTTGCTTCGATTGCTCACCACTGTTGAAGTAGGGCGGATTACAGATGATGTGCTCGAAGCGATGTGTTAGTTCAAACTGCAATACATCAGCGTGGTGGATGTGAAGCCTGTCGGACCAAGAGGATAGGGTGAAGTTTTGCTGCGCTGCTTCTACCGCCGATGTTTCAATATCAAGAGCGGTGATCTGTGCGGCAGGAAATCGCTGTGCACACATTAGTGCTAGCAAGCCCGTGCCTGTACCAATGTCCAAAATTTTACTCTGTGGTGAGCAATTTGCCCAAGCGCCAAGCATCACACCATCAGTGCTGACGGGCATGCCACTTTCACCGCCGTGAATCGAAAACTGCTTGAACTTGAAGTCCTTAGTCTGAAATTTTTCGCTCTTCATGATTGTTTTATTTTTACTCAATAATAGAGTTAATTTCTCTATTGTTTCTTAATTGTATAGATTGTTATCTTGTTGGTTATTAAATTGTATTTCAATTTGATCGAGATAATGAACTGGTCTCAAATCTATAGGTAGTGATATTCACTGCTTTTAAGTTGGCGAACTAAATTAATATGGTGTTTTTTTCTTAAAGGTTGCCAAATGATGGGTACTTCGTCATTATGCGGCGGAAATTTATAGATTGAACCACAGGTACTCATTAACTTTGGGTATACAAAAAAGTGGTCGATGCATACACAACATTCATCAATTAGAGAAAAAGGGTTATCTGTGAAGCAGACGTTAAAACTAACAGATATTATCGCAGTAGGCTTTATGCTATTTGCGTTCTTTTTGGGTGCTGGCAACATCATTTTCCCACCACTAGCGGGTCAGCTAGCCGGTGATCACCTGATGCCAGCAATGTTCGGTTTCTTGCTAACAGCGGTAGGTCTACCTCTTATTACTATCGTTGCTATTGCTGTGGCAGGCGGCTCTTGGGATCACTTGACTCAAGATCTTCCTAAGAAAGCAGCAGTGCTGATGGCGGCGTTGATCTTCATCATCATTGGTCCTGCATTTGCTGCACCTCGTACAGGTCTTGTAGCATATGAAATGGCAGTGAAACCATTCTTCCTAGATGCCTCTCAAGCGCATCTAACATCATTCTCAATCTTGTTCTTTGCGGTGGCTATGATCTTCGCTTGGTTCCAAGGTCGTTTGATTGATTTGATTGGTAAAGTGCTAACGCCAGTTCTGTTCCTTGGTCTTATCGTTCTTGCTATTGCGGTATTCATTGACCCACAAGGCGAAATGATGGGCGCGCACGGCGAGTACCTAACTCAACCATTGACTAAGGGCTTCCTTGAAGGCTACAACACCATGGATACGTTCGCATCGTTGATGTTCGGTATGCTAATGGTGGACGCACTTCGCAGTAAAGGCATCACTGAGCGTGCAGCAACGACAAAATACCTAATCTGTGCTGGCTGTATTGCCGCTGCAGGTCTTGCGTTCGTATACATCTCATTGTTCTACCTAGGTGCGACGAGTTCAACTATTGCAGCAGGCGCAGACAACGGTGGTGCTGTGCTGAGCCAATACGTTCAGGCGCTATTTGGTCCTTACGGTCAGATTGTACTTTCAATCATCGTATTGCTTGCATGTTTGACGACGGCTATCGGTCTTATCTCTGCATGTTCAGATTTCTTCAGCTCTAAAACGAAACTGACTTACAAGCAGTGGGTTATTATCAACGGTGCGGCTTGTGCACTGATTGCAAACGTTGGTCTGTCTCAGCTAATTTCTCTATCAGTTCCGGTTCTGTTTGCGCTATACCCAGTAGCAGTAGCATTGGTTGCGCTAACGTTTGTACGTAGCAAGCTTCCAAACCCACGAGTGGCTTACCGCTCTGTACTGCTAGTATCACTGTTATTTGCATTGATTGATGCTGCGAAAGTTGCGGGTCTAGACGTGTCTGCATTCAATATGCTGCCGCTATTTGAAGTGGGCATGGGTTGGGTTCTACCAACATTTGCAGCGATTGTTTGCATGTTCTTTATTGCTAAGTCCTCACAACCAGAGTTGACTGAAGAAACTGCATAATTGCTGACTAGCAAAACAAAAAAAGCCCGGTGAAGTGATTCGCCGGGCTTTTTGTTTATCTGTTGTCTAGCAAGTGCTGGATGCCGTATGACTTAAAGTGTGTCGTGGAACTCTACTAAGACTTGCTCACACCATTTCTCGATGCGCTCATCACTGAGTTCGTACTGGGAATCTTCATCCAACGCTAAGCCGACAAATTGGCTGCCATCTTCTGTCAGTGCTTTTGATGCTTCGAACTCATAGCCTTCGTTTGGCCAGTAACCAATAAACTGCGCGCCCGTTGCTTTTAGCTCGTCATGCAGTAGACCCATCGCATCAAGGTACCACTCGCCATAGCCTTCTTGGTCTCCTAAGCCGAATAAAGCTACGACTTTGCCTTTTAGTGGTGTGGTTGCAATATCTTCCCAGATAGCGCTCCAGTCTTCTTGGATTTCACCGAAGTCCCAAGTAGAGATACCAATTAGCAGTAAATCGTAATCTGCCATCAGCGACAGCGGTGTCTCTTTCACGTTGTGAATGTCGACAAGGTCTTCACCAATGATATTGCGAATTTTCTCTGCTGCCATTTCTGTGTAGCAGGTTGTTGAGCCGTAAAAGAGTCCGATTTTCATTATATTCGTCGTTTTTTATGTTGCTGTTGTGGCAGATTCTAACCATAAATCGGGGAAGATTGCAGCGAATATCCCGCGGGAGATGATTTTTTTATGGTATTGGTTGAGCAGTTGCCTTACTCTCAATACTGTAAATATAAACAGATAAGGAAGCGTTCATGACGGCACAACAGCCTGTCAATCAACAAGATTTTGGTCTGGTTGAACAATTCTTAGATGCAATGTGGATGGAGCGTGGTCTATCGGAGAACACGTTGGCTTCCTACCGAAATGATTTAATGAAATTGCTCGCGTGGATGGAGCAACATAGCTACCGTCTAGATTTCATCAGTTTGTCTGGTCTGCAAGAGTATCAAAGTTACCTCGTTGATTTAGATTACAAGCAGACATCCCGTGCGCGTATGTTGTCAGCGATTCGTCGCTTGTTCCAATACATTCACCGTGAAAAAGTACGCGGCGATGATCCGAGTGCGCTATTGGTCAGCCCAAAGTTGCCTCAGCGTCTGCCTAAAGACATCAGTGAAGAGCAAGTGGACGCACTGCTTGATGCGCCAGATCCTAATGATCCCGTTGAGCTGCGAGACAAAGCCATGCTTGAGCTACTCTACGCGACTGGGTTGCGTGTGACAGAGTTGGTCAGTCTGACAATGGAAAACGTCAGTTTGCGTCAAGGGGTAGTGCGCGTGACCGGTAAAGGTGGTAAAGAACGCCTCGTTCCTATGGGAGAAAACGCGGTCGATTGGATTGAAACTTTTATCCAGCAAGGTCGGTCTGCTCTATTGGGAGAGACTACGTCGGATGTGGTATTCCCAAGTAAACGTGCGAGACAAATGACCCGTCAGACCTTTTGGCACCGTATCAAGTACTACGCTGTGATAGCGGGTATTGATACCGACCAACTGTCTCCACACGTATTGCGCCATGCTTTTGCGACACACTTATTGAACTATGGCGCAGATCTCAGGGTCGTACAGATGCTGTTGGGGCATAGTGACTTATCGACAACGCAAATTTATACTCACGTGGCGACTGAACGATTGAAACAGATCCACAGTCAACACCACCCAAGAGCATAATGATGGTTTGGTTCATCCTTTGTCTCATTGGATGAAAAGATTTTATTTTAAGGTGAATTTAATGAGCGTATTACGCCGACTAACTCTGCTGACTTTACCGTTTTTCGTAACCGCTTGTGGTGCTGAAGAAAGTCAGGCAAAAACGGAAACTCCTGCACAACAAGTCGCGCCAGCGGCAAAACAGAACTTTGATGAAGCTGCGCTAAAAGCGAAGTTCTCTAAGCTGGGTGTGTCTATTCTTGATATCCAACCATCAGACGTTGCTGGACTATTAGAAATCCAAACCAATGGTGGTGTGTTGTTCGCATCAAACGATGGCAACCACTTTATTGCCGGTACACTTTACGCCATTGATGATAACGGCGGCTACAAAGACGTGATTGCTGAGCGTCAAGCACCATTGAACGCAGAGAAAATCGCGAAGTTATCTGATAGCGTGATTGAATACAAAGCGGACAACGAGAAGTATGTGGTGACGGTATTTACCGATATCACGTGTGGTTACTGCGTACGTCTACACAGCCAGATGCAAGGTTACAACGACTTGGGTATTACTGTTCGTTACATGGCGTACCCTCGTCAAGGTGCAACAGGTCCAGTTGCTGAACAAATGGCGACAATTTGGTGTGCAGAAGATCCGAAATCAGCAATGCACAATGCAAAAGTTGAGCGCACTTTCGACAATCCAGCGAAAGATCTAAAACAGTGCAAAGAAACCATTCAAGCGCACTACAACCTAGGTCGTGAACTTGGTATTTCTGGTACGCCAGCAATCTTCCTACCAAGTGGTGAACTCGTAGGCGGTTACCTTCCACCGGCTGAACTACTAAAACGCTTAGAGCAACAATAATCCTTTAAGGAGCAGAGCCAGCGGTATTCGTTGGCTCTTTTCAAACATGATAGAAATTCAACGACGTCCTGAACCGGATCTTTCTCTTCTTCCCGATTCCATTCCACCTATTCTCAAGCGCATCTACATTAACCGTGGTATCACAGATGTAGCACAGTTAGAGACTTCTGCTCGTGGCTTACATTCTTACCAACAGTTGGGTGGCATTGACCAGGCGGTTGAGTTGTTGTTCCAAGCCATTAATGAGCAAAAGCGTATTATTGTCGTTGGTGATTTTGATGCCGATGGCGCGACTAGCTCGGCGTTGTCAGTGCTTGCCCTACGTATGCTTGGCAGTAATAACGTGGACTACTTGGTGCCGAACCGCTTTGAAGATGGCTACGGCCTCAGTCCTGAAGTCGTGGACCAGGCGTTAGAGCTGGGTGCTGAGATGATTATGACGGTAGACAACGGTGTGTCGTCGATTGAAGGGGTTCGCTACGCCAAAGAAAACGGCATTACTGTACTGGTTACTGACCATCACTTACCAGGGCAAGAGCTGCCGAATGTGGATGCCATGGTGAACCCGAACCTCGACAGCTGTGCTTTCCCATCGAAAGCATTGGCAGGGGTTGGCGTTGCTTTCTATTTGATGATGGCGCTTTGTGTGTATATGCGTAAACAAAATTGGTTCGCGCAGCAAGGCATGCAAGAGCCTAAGTTGATGGAGTTGATCGACTTGGTTGCTCTCGGCACCGTCGCCGACGTTGTGCCGCTGGATGAAAATAACCGCATTCTTGTACACCAAGGCTTACAGCGTATTCGTGCAGGCAAAGCACGCCCGGGAATTCAAGCTCTGATTGAAGTCGCGAAGCGAGATGCTCGTCGTTTGGTTGCATCTGATTTTGGCTTTGCACTTGGTCCTCGTATTAATGCCGCAGGTCGTTTGGATGACATGTCTTTCGGTGTTGAACTACTGATGTGTAACAACATCCATGCGGCGCGTCGTATGGCGAGTGAGTTGGATGGTTTGAACCAAACCCGTAAAGAGATTGAAGAAGGGATGAAGCAAGAAGCGATGGCTTTTTGTGAGCGTCTTCAATTTGGTGAAAACAGTGAATTGCCTTACGGTTTAGCACTGTTCCAACGTGATTGGCACCAAGGCGTTATCGGTATTCTTGCTTCGCGCATTAAAGAGAAGTTCCATCGTCCTGTTATCGCCTTTGCCGATGGCGGAGAGGGGACAATTAAAGGTTCTTGTCGCTCTATTCCGGGGCTACACATGCGTGACGCGCTGGATTTCATCGATACGCAAAACCCAGGCTTGATCATCAAATTTGGTGGACACGCGATGGCGGCAGGCTTGACCATCAAAGAACAAGACTTCGAGCGCTTTAGCCGTTTGTTTGATGAAGTCGTGAAGAAAGAACTGGACGAAGCGGCGCTGAAAGGTGTGGTAATGTCGGACGGCGAGCTTAAACCCGAAGAGTTCTCGATGAATGTTGCTGAACAATTGCGCTCAGGTGGTCCTTTTGGGCAAGCGTTCCCAGAACCTATCTTTGATGGTGAGTTCAAAGTATTGCACCAGAAACTGGTCGGTGAGAAGCACCTTAAGCTGATGCTAGAACCACTTTTCAAAGGCCATCCAACAAACGTCATGATCGATGGTATTGCATTTAATGTTGACTTGCGTCGTTGGCCGGATGCATCAGTGAAAACAGTACGCCTCGCGTATAAGTTGGATGTGAATGAGTTTCGCGGCAATCAATCATTACAGTTAATGATTGATCACATTGAAGCTAAGTAGGACCTAGAAAGTCACTTCTTTTAGAGTACGGTCGCCTTTTTGTGGGGCAAAAATTTTATGACCGTGCTCTCTCTAATTGCAATCTGATTTCCCAGCCGAAATTTTCCTGTATCTCGGTCACATTTTTGAGTAGAATTTCTCGGTTAAATTCTATTCTAAAATGTTGAGCCAACATGTTTGAAATCAATCCAATTAAAAACCGTCTACAGGACGTGTCTGAGCGCACGAATGTCCTGAGGGGGTATCTTTGACTATGACGCTAAGAAAGAGCGTCTAGAAGAAGTCAACGCAGAACTTGAACAACCAGATGTATGGAACGAACCAGAACGTGCACAAGCACTAGGTAAAGAGCGTGCATCTCTTGAAGCGGTTGTTGAAACTATCGATCAACTAGAGCAAGGTGTAGAGGACGTTGAAGGTCTTCTTGAGCTTGCGGTTGAAGAAGAAGATCAAGAAACGTTTGACGAGATCGAACCAGAACTTGCTGAGTTGGAAGAGAAGCTAGAACAGCTTGAATTCCGTCGTATGTTCTCTGGTGACCATGACAGCTCTGATTGCTACATTGATTTGCAAGCTGGCTCCGGTGGTACAGAGGCACAAGACTGGACCAACATGATGCTACGTATGTACCTACGTTGGGCTGAAGCAAAAGGCTTCAAGTCTGAGGTGATCGAAGTATCGGAAGGCGAAGTTGCGGGTCTTAAGGGCGCAACAGTGAAGATCTCTGGTGAGTACGCTTACGGCTGGCTACGCACAGAAACAGGCGTTCACCGCCTAGTTCGTAAATCGCCATTCGATTCAGGCGGTCGTCGTCATACTTCATTTGCTTCTGCGTTTATCTACCCAGAGATTGATGAAAACATTGATATCGACATTAACCCATCTGACCTACGTATCGACGTTTACCGTGCGTCAGGTGCTGGTGGTCAGCACGTAAACACCACCGAATCTGCGGTTCGTATTACACACGTACCAACGAACACAGTGGTTCAGTGTCAGAATGACCGTTCTCAACATAAGAACAAAGATCAGGCAATGAAACAGCTTCGAGCGAAGCTATTTGAGCTTGAATTGCAAAAGCAAAACGCGGAAAAACAAGCTAATGAAGACGCTAAGTCTGACATTGGCTGGGGTAGCCAGATCCGTTCTTACGTATTGGATGACTCACGCATTAAAGACCTCCGTACGGGCGTTGAAAACCGTAATACTCAAGCGGTTCTTGATGGCGATCTGGACAAATTTATTGAAGCTAGCCTGAAATCAGGTCTATAAAGCTTTTCACCGACAAAAACAGGATACATCGAAAATGACTGATGCTGTTCAAAACGAAACTGTACAAGAAGAAAACAAGCTAATTGCTGAACGCCGCGCTAAACTGGATGAAATCCGAAAGAGCTGCAAAGCAAATGGCCACCCAAACGACTTCCGTCGTGACGCACTAGCGGGCGACCTTCAAAAAGAGTTCGGTGAAAAGACGAAGGAAGAGCTAGAAGAGCTTAACCACGTAGTTGCAATCGCTGGTCGTATCATGGCTAAGCGTGGTCCATTCCTAGTAATCCAAGAGACTTCTGGTCGTATTCAAGCTTACGCTGACAAAGCGGTTCAAAAAGTACTAAAAGACAAATACCAAGGTCTTGATATCGGTGACATCATCGGTGTTAAAGGTGCGCTGCACAAATCAGGTAAAGGCGACCTATACGTGAACATGGAAGAGTACGAGTTGCTAACTAAAGCACTTCGTCCACTACCAGAGAAGTTCCACGGTCTAACTGACCAAGAGATGCGTTACCGTCAACGTTACGTTGACCTAATCGTTAACGAAGATTCTCGTCAAGCGTTCGTAGTACGTTCTAAAGTAATGTCTGCAATCCGTAACTTCATGATCTCTAAACAGTTCATGGAAGTTGAAACGCCAATGATGCACGTTATCCCTGGCGGTGCGAGTGCGCGTCCATTTATCACGCACCACAACGCACTAGACATGCCAATGTACCTACGTATCGCGCCTGAGCTATACCTGAAACGTCTAGTTGTTGGTGGTTTTGATCGCGTATTCGAAATCAACCGTAACTTCCGTAACGAAGGTCTTTCTCCACGTCACAACCCAGAATTCACAATGATGGAATTCTACATGGCGTACGCGGATTACAAAGATCTTATGGACCTAACTGAAGAACTACTAAGCTCAGTCGCTCTAGAAGTTCTAGGCTCAACGTCAATGCCTTACGGTGATGACACGGTTGAGTTTGGTGGCACTTACACTCGTATGAGCATGTTTGAAGCAATCAAGCACTACAACCCAGACCACGCACAAATCCAAGCGCTAACAGAAGAAGACATTCAAAACCGTGACCTAATGGTTTCTATCGCGAAATCAGTGCACGTTGAAGTCGAACCTTTCTGGACATGTGGTCAGCTTCTTGAAGAAATCTTCGGTGAAACTGCAGAACCTAAGCTAATGCAGCCAACGTTCATCACTGGCTACCCAGCGGACATCTCTCCTCTGGCTCGTCGTAGCGATGACAACCCATTCTTCACAGACCGCTTTGAGTTCTTCATCGGTGGTCGTGAAGTAGCAAACGGCTTCTCTGAGCTTAACGATGCAGAAGACCAAGACGCGCGTTTCAAAGCACAGGTGGAAGCGAAAGAGTCTGGTGATGACGAAGCAATGTTCTACGATGCAGACTACATCACTGCACTAGAGCACGGTCTACCACCAACAGCAGGTCAAGGTATCGGTATCGACCGCCTAGTTATGCTGCTGACTAACACGCACACTATCCGTGACGTGATCCTATTCCCAGCGATGCGCCCACAAGCGTAATCTCCTCGCTGAGTAATGAAAAAACCACCTTCGGGTGGTTTTTTTGTATCTTTAATTTGAATAAATTCAACTGTTTGCATTTGATTGTATATAAGAGGTCTAAATAAGCATTCGCCAAATCTCAATCTGTTGCATAGTCTTAATATTGAGACAGACTTCAGCGCGCGTAGTCTCGATAATGTTACCCGTTCGCAAAGATGGGTTTGTGGCGCGAAATTTCTATGAACAATCAATAAGGGTTAGAGAATGGCTGGGCAGTTTAAGATGGATTCCATTCCGGGATCGCTTGTAGTAGTTGGCGGTACTTATGAACCTTGGCTTTCGGTGCTAGAGCAAGTGGGATGGAAATGTCACCAAGTGGGTGATTTACGTAAAGCCAACACATTGTTAGAAGATATTGGTCCATGTATTGGTATAGTTGACCTTAGCCATGACGAGTTCAGTCTTAATGGTTTGGCGAACTTAGTGAGTTCTCACAAGCACGTTCGTTGGTTAGCATTCATCCGTGAATCTCAACTCGGAACTGATACCATCTGTCAGTTCATTGTGAACTTCTGTATCGACTTTTTCACGGCACCAATCCCTGATGCACAGCTATTGAGTACCATTGGTCACCAACTTGGTATGTTGAAGCTAGAGAAAAAAGTATGGCCAAGCTTTGGTAGCAGCTTAGACATGGGGCTGATCGGCGAATCTATCCCAATGAAACGTCTACGTGACCAAGTGAAACGTATCGGTCCAACCGATGTAAGTATTCTAATCTATGGTGAAAGCGGTACAGGTAAAGAAGCTGTTGCACGTGCGATTCATAAAGTATCCTCACGTTCTCACAAGCCATTCCTATCAATTAACTGTCGCGCACTTAACGAGCAACGCTTCCAAGCCGAAGTCTTTGGCATTGATGCTGATGACGATATGGAAGCAAGTCTGCTTGAGCAGGCTGATGGTGGTACCGTGCTTTTCAACGATATCTTGACCATCTCTAAAGAACAGCAGATGAACCTTCTGCGTTTCTTGCAAGAAGGCACGATTGAAACTCGTGATGGTGCGAAAAATGTTAACGTTCGTATTCTTGCTGCTAACTCTTCTGATGTTGAAAAAGCACTGATTGATGGTGACTTCAATGAAGAGCTTTACCATTACATCAATGTGCTTCGCATTAATGTGCCAAGCTTGAAAGAACGCGCAAGTGATATCGCACTATTAGCGCGCTTCTACCTACAAGAGTTCTCAAAAGAATATAACTCGCAGGCGAAAAGCTTTTCTGAAGATGCGCTGAAAGCACTGACACGTTACTTCTGGCCAGGTAACGTGCGTGAGTTGATGAACCAAGTCAAACGTGCTGTACTGATGTCGGATAGCGTAATGATTGAAGAACATCATCTTGATCTTCCGCAACGCAATGATTCTAAACGTAGCTTGAAGTCAATTCGTGAAAAGAGCGAGCGTGATGCACTGCTTGTTGTGTTGGAATCACATTCCGGTCAGGTATCGAACGCAGCGAAAGAGCTTGGCGTATCGCGCGCAACCATGTATCGACTATTGAACAAGCATAATTTGATTTCAGAGCAGACGGTTTAATCTAATTTGAATCAGTAAGTGCTGACGAAACAACTTGTCCCAAAAAGGAGTGCATATGCGCTCCTTTTTTGTGAATAGAATTCGGTTATTTATAAAACTCGATGTTTTATATATTCCTTAGTTGAATATGTTATTCAAAAAACCATATGAAACCTAATTTTAGGTCATTGGTTTGTTTTTAATCGAAAGGATAAAAATTGTTTGATAAATATCCTCCGTTGCTTACAATTTAGCCGTAACTCAAAGAGTTATACCACATCAATCACGGATTAATTTTTAGCTAGGAGGCGCAAGATGAAACATTACGTTGTTAACACCACTGCTTGCGCTGATCGTATGCCTGCTGTTCGCTCAACCTTTGATGCGACTAAACAGGATGCCACTGGCTCATTAGATTAAATTAATCCGTAACCTATCTCTTTTACTAGGCTGCGGAAAAGTAGCGGCTTAGTCTCAACAGAATTTTTCTGTCCAATTACGCACTATTTTTCCCAGTCGATCCTTTATCGCAATTTGGAGAATAAGTTATGCGTCACTCTATCTATCTGAAACTAGCAACTGTGCTATTGAAAGCAGATCTAAAACGTGAAGAAAAACAATGGCAACGTATGGTTCGTCGTAGCTCACATGATATTCCATGGACTAACGAACACTTGCTAAAAGATATTGGCTTAGATAAAGACGGCCGCTCAACTCGAACTAGCGTCCCAGACGCCGTAAAAGTTGATCGTCGAGTTCGCCATCTTCGCCGAGTTTTAACTTCGCGAATACTGACGTAATCAAAAGCCCAAATTGAACTTTCCTTAATGTACTTGGTTCAATTTGGGCTTGATAGAAACAAAACAGGCTGACCATTATGGTCAGCCCGTTTTGTTTTTAGTGTCCGTTACTTTAGTGTGTTGGTCACGTCAACATGAAGTCTTACGGACAAGGGTTTGAGTAAGTGGTGCCAATCGCTTGGATGTCATTGAGTAATGCTTCACTGAGGTGAACATCGATACTGTCGATATTGGATTTAAGTTGTTCTAGGTTAGTAGCGCCAATAATATTAGAACCCACAAATGGTCGCTGATTGACGAAGGCAAGTGCCATTTGCGAAGGATCCAAACCATGGTCACGAGCTAGATTGACGTATGCTTCTGTTGCTTTCACGCCTTGTGGAGTGAAGTAACGAGCAAAGCGTTCCCAAATAGTGCATCGGGCACCTTCTGGCTTCGCATCGTTGAGGTATTTACCGCTTAAACAACCAAAGGCTAGAGGTGAGTAAGCAAGTAGCTGAACACCTTCATAATGGCTGATTTCAGACAAACCAACTTCAAAGCTGCGGTTCAACAAGTTATATGGGTTTTGGATTGAAACTATTCTAGGCAGATCGTGTTTTTCTGCTAAACGCAGCAGTGACATCACACCCCATGGGGTTTCGTTCGATACACCTATGTAACGTACCTTGCCTGCTTTAACTAGTTCGGTCAGTGCTTCAAGTGTTTCGATCAGTGTGACTTCTTCTTGCTTATCTGGGTAAGGGTAGTTGAGTTGACCAAAGCAGTTGGTTTGGCGTTGTGGCCAGTGCAATTGGTATAGATCGACATAATCGGTTTGTAGACGCTTGAGACTGTCATCGATAGCGGTATGAATATGGCGACGATTCAGACTCATGTTCTCTCGAATATAAGGCACGTTGCGTGGACCAGCGACTTTCGTTGCCAATACCACTTTTTCGCGCTTGCCACTTTTCGCTAACCAATTTCCAATATATTGCTCAGTGAGTCCTTGTGTTTCTGCTTTTGGTGGAACGGGATACATCTCTGCAGTATCAATAAAGTTCACGCCACGGTCGAGGGCGAAGTCGAGTTGTTGAAACGCTTCTTGTTCGGTGTTTTGCTCACCAAACGTCATAGTGCCAAGGCAGATCTTACTGATCTCGAGTGATGAGTGCGGTAGTTTTGTATATTGCATTTCACGTCCTTGAAGAATTACCGACTGAATAAGTCATTCCAATATAGGGGATTTTTAGTCGCTGTCGCAAATGATTTAACTTTCGCTTTGTAGTTAACTCGAAAGTTATCAATACGGTAACTAGACTTAAAAGATCTTGTGAAGGAGGTGCATTATGCAGAAGCATCAACTCGACATGTGGTTGCATGGCCACCACAAAGACTCCTACAAAACACCGAAGGTCTTTGTGATAGGTTGTTCTGATGTCTCTGACTATCTATTAGCAGTGGAGTACAAACACCAACTTGAGCCGATCAAAGATGGCGAAGATCCGATTCACTTTGGATCGTTAGACTTGGTGAAAGAAGAACTGCTTAGGTTGGGGATTGATAAAGCTTATTTAAGACTGCACAACGCGTACGATGAATTTGGTAGCGATGGCGCAGCCTCATATTGTGATATTGAATTGTCACTGGTAACGCATTAGGGGCTGTTGATCTTTTGAGCTGATTTTTGCCGCACTTTGTGGGAAATTTCTACAAGACAAAGGCTTTGAAGCGTAGCTAGCCTACATGAGAAGCCGATAACGCTGTAGAAATGAACCGCAAAAGACCAACAGAACCTAGTTACTCGGATTGAGCGTTGATATAGTGCTTCAGTAGGATCTGCTCAGTAAACTGTGTTCTGAGGTAGAATCCGCGAGGCAGGGTTTTGATCGGTTTACCATTTGAACTGTATGCTTCTGTTAAAGCTTTTGCGTTTGCAGCTTTCGGTCGTAAGTGCAGTGCCTCTCCATGTCTGGCGGAAATTTGATCAAACTTACCTAACACGATCATTTCCATCAGCTCTTCCCAATCGTTTTTTAGGACTAGCTCCTCTTCCTGGTCTGGTGACCAAATCAATGGACTGCCAACTCGTCGCTCTGCTAAAGGAATTTCGCGTTCGCCTTCCACGGGAACCCAAAGTACGCGGGAAAGTTTGTTGCGTACGTGACTGGTTTCCCATGTTAAGCCTTGTACACCAGTCAATGGTGCTACAGAGACAAAAGTGGTTTCTAATGGCTTACCAGAATAACTGATCGGAATGCTTTTTAGTTCGATCCCAAGTTTAGCGAAATCTTGTTGCGGCTTACTACCCGAAGGCGCACCCAAATGCCATTCAAGCAATTGACCAACCCAACCTTTGTCGCGTTTCAAGTTCTCTGGAACGGTCATGCCAGCCTCTTCGGCAAGCTCAGCAAAGCTTAAGCCAGCAATGTCGTGCGCGCGTTCCATCAGTTCAGCTTCGGATTGTGGTTCTGGTTTCATAATGACAAGGTGGTATTGGAAAACATCTAGTCTAACAAATTTGAATAAAATCCTCTGTCTAAGATTTCATCGAGCTGGATTAAGAATGATCAATTCATAACTTATCCACAGATTAGGAAGTGACCAATAGGATCTCTAGCTGAGCTGGATGAATAAACAGGGGTTTAGGTAGCGATTGAGACTTGCTTTTATTGAGATGCCATGAAGTCCTACCTGTCGAATGTGGATAAATAACCGATTGTGCGATCTTTGACCGATCTGTATTTGATGAAAAGATCATCAAGGCAAATAAGATCAATAAATCATCAATATTGCTTTTTATTCCTTTTTAATCATTTAGTTATCTATTTTTGGTTGAGCCTTTATAAATGTCGACAATAATGGTTTTGAACAAAATTCTTTGTTGATAGCGTTTTCTTCACAAAGTTATTCACAGAAAAGGTGAATAAATGTGGGCTATGTCTCAAACTTGTGTTGATAAAACAATGTCTGTTCAAAAGATATCCAAAACGGGGCGAAAGGTAATAAATCTTGCTCATATCACATCAGTAAGTTTGCTAGTAATGGGGATATGTGGAAAAATCACGGTAATAAAAAATTATTCATAGAGGTTAGCCAGTGATAGATGGCGATGGTTACCGACTCAATGTTGGTATTGTGATATGTAATAACCATGGTCAGGTCTTCTGGGCTAAACGATACGGGCAACACTCATGGCAATTTCCACAAGGTGGGATTGACGAAGGTGAAACACCTGAACAAGCCATGTTCAGGGAGTTATATGAAGAAGTCGGTCTGACGAAAAAAGACGTTAAGATCATCGCTACAAGTCGTCATTGGTTAAGATATAAGCTACCAAAGCGATTGGTGCGTTGGGACTCCAAGCCTGTTTGTATCGGCCAAAAACAGAAATGGTTTCTGCTGCGATTAGAGTGCGATGAGTCTCGCATCAATATGCAGCGCGGGAAATCCCCTGAATTTGATGGTTGGCGCTGGGTAAGCTACTGGTATCCAGTTAGGCAAGTTGTTTCTTTCAAGCGTGACGTATACCGTCGAGCAATGAAAGAGTTTGCATCTTTAGCCATGCCTTTTCGAGAGCGTAAGACGAAAGGGAAAAGAAAAAAGCAACGTAGATAGAGGGTTAACATGCTCAGTCAGCTAAGGGAAATAGTTGAGAAAGTCTCCAGAGTCGATGATGTGCATCTGGCACTCGATATATTGGTAAAAGAGACTTGTGCCGCCCTATGCACTGAATGTTGTACTATCTATCTTGCTAACGAAGAAATGCAGCGCCTTGAGTTAATGGCAACTCAAGGCCTTATTTTTGAAGGCGATAGCATCCATATCAACTTCAATGAAGGCTTGGTTGGTTTGGTGAAGCGCAGTGCAGAGCCACTTAACTTAGCAGAAGCTTCCACTCACCCTGATTTCAAATTCTTCCCCCAATTAGGCGAGCAGGTTTACCACTCCTTCCTTGGTACGCCAATCATTCATCGCAAACAAGTACTTGGCGTGTTGGTTATCCAGCAGAAAACACCGCGTTTGTTCAGTGAGATGGAAGAGTCTTTCCTTGTTACCCTATCGGCACAGCTTGCGGTGCTCATTGCCCATGCGCAAAACCTCGGTCATTGGCAACTTGCTTCCAAACCTACGGTGATCAAAGGCCTACCGGCTTCAACTGGGGTAGCGATTGGTGAGTTCTGGTTTGATAATACACAACCAAACTTAAATGATGTGTTTCCTGCGTCAGCGTTAGATAAAGAGCGTGAGCATGAACTTTTAGCGGTTGCAGTAGAGAGGGCATTGAGTGACTTTCGCCGTATGCGGAAAAAGTTCGACAGCGAAATCAATAAAGATGCCTTGGCGATCTTCGACCTTTTTACCCACTTACTTAACGATCCAATGTTGCGTGGTGATCTGAAGAAGCAGATCGAGAAAGGCGACCGAGCAGATTGGGCGTTGCGACAAGTTGTTGAGACCTATTCGAACCGCTTTGCACGTATGTCGGATGTGTACCTGCGTGAACGTGCGCAAGATATTCGTGAATTAGGACAACGCCTGCTCTATTTCTTGCACAATAGCGAGCAAGAACATGCCTCGATCGATCGTCCGGTGATCTTGGTTGCCAATGAACTGACGGCCACGTTATTGGCGTCGATTCCAAAACAACACCTTTTAGCGGTCGTGTCATTGGAAGGTGCAGCGAACTCTCACGCGGCGATTCTTTCAAGGGCATTGGGTGTACCTGCCATCATGGGCGCGAACATTAACACCAGTGTCGTGAATGGCAAGAAGGGGATTGTGGATGGTTACACTGGTGAGATCTATTTAGAACCTAACAGGCAGCTTCTACGCGAGTATCGTAGCCTTGTGAGTGAGGAGTCTGAACTGTTCGCCATGGTGAACAAAGACTTGGCACTGCCAGCCATTACAAAAGACGATTGCCACATTGAAGTGATGCTTAACGCGGGGTTGAGTGCCGATAGCAATATCGCGATCAACTCAGGTGTCGATGGCGTTGGTCTGTATCGAACAGAAATCGCTTTTTTACTTCAGCATCACTTTCCCTCTGAAGATGAGCAGTATCATCAGTACCAAGCAATTCTTAATAGTTATCCGAATCAGCGCGTTGTGATGCGTACCTTGGACATTGGTGGTGATAAGCCATTGCCGTATCTGCCGATTGATGAAGATAATCCGTTCTTGGGCTGGCGCGGTATTCGTTTTACTTTGGATCATCCGGATATCTTTTTGATCCAACTGAGAGCTATGCTAAGGGCGAGTGCTGAAAGCGGCAACTTAAGTATTTTGCTGCCTATGGTTTCGGGAATAAAAGAGCTCGATGACGCGATTACGCTTATCAATCAAGCGTACAGTGAAGTCGTGTTGCTGGATGAGCGAATTCAAGCACCAAAGGTTGGGGTGATGATAGAAGTCCCATCAATGGTGTACTTGTTACCGGCCATTGCTCATCGTGTTGACTTTGTTTCGGTGGGTACTAACGACTTAACGCAATATTTGTTGGCAGTTGATCGGAACAATTCCCGTGTTGCGGATGTCTATGAATCCATGCATCCGGCGGTGTTGTTAGCGTTAAAACAAATTCACGATGTTTGCCACCAGTATCAAGTACCTGTGTGTATTTGTGGTGAGCTAGCAGGTGATCCATTTGGTGCGCTGCTCCTGTTGGGCTTAGGCTACAACAGTTTGAGCATGAACACCTCGAACGTGGCTAAGGTGAAGTATTTGATTCGCCATAGCCAACAAAAAGAACTAGAAAAACTCGTCGAGAAAGCCATGTCATGCTCTTACGGGCAAGAAATCCATCAAATGATGCATGATTTCTTTATCCAGCAAGGCTTTGCCGGCTTTATTCGTGCAGGTAAGAAGTAGGGTAACAGTGACCATCTCTTTATTTATATTATTGCTCGCGCTAGGCGCTTTTGTAGGCGTGATGGCGGGGCTTCTTGGTATCGGAGGCGGGCTGATTGTCGTACCTGCGTTACTATACCTTCTTCCTCTTGCTGGTATCTCTCCTGAAATGAGCATGCATATGGCATTAGCAACGTCATTGGCGAGTATCATTGTCACATCAGGTTCTTCTGCACTGAACCACCTGAAGCTTGGGAATGTCGATATGTTTGTCGTCAAATGGTTGATGCCTGGCGTGGTTATCGGTGGTTTTGTTGGGGCTAATATCGCGGAATGGATCCCGACTCATTACCTACCGAAAGTCTTCGGTGTGATTGTGCTGTGCTTAGCAATACAAATGTTTCGCTCCATCAAGACGAAAAGTGAGAAGCCAATGCCGAGTAGTCCGGTCACTATGATGTACGGAACGGGAATTGGTGTAGTCTCTAGTCTTGCTGGTATTGGCGGTGGTTCTCTGTCGGTGCCTTTCTTAAACAAGCATGGCATTGAAATGCGCAAAGCGGTTGGCTCCTCATCGGTATGCGGTTGTGTCATTGCGATTTCAGGCATGATTGGATTTATCTTGCATGGCTACAAAGTTGAGGGGTTACCTGACTACAGTATTGGCTATGTTTACCTACCAGCTTTAGCGGCGATTGCGATGACGTCGATGCTCACGACGAAAGTCGGCGCTAAAATGGCAACTAACCTTCCGACGGCAGTCTTAAAGAAGATCTTTGCTGTGTTCTTGATGTTTGTTGCAGCGACCATGCTGCTGTAAAGTCCACCTGTTTTATTAGTAATAAGAAGAGAATGAGTTATGTCTCAGGGATACTTAGAATTTCCCAATATTGATCCGGTTTTAGTCTCTATTGGTCCTGTTTCTGTTCGTTGGTACGGTTTGATGTACCTAGTCGGCTTTATGTTCGCACTATGGTTGGCAAATCGTCGCGCAGATAAACCGGGTAGTGGTTGGACGCGTGAACAAGTTTCAGACTTGTTGTTCGCTGGTTTCCTTGGGGTAGTGATTGGTGGTCGAGTTGGCTACGTTATCTTCTACAACTTTGATTTGTTCTTAGCAGACCCCCTATACCTATTTAAAGTTTGGACTGGCGGCATGTCATTCCACGGCGGTTTGTTAGGTGTTATCACGGCAATGTTCTGGTACGCACATAAGAATGGTCGAACTTTCTTCGGTGTGGCTGACTTTGTGGCTCCGCTCGTGCCGTTTGGTCTTGGCATGGGGCGTATGGGTAACTTCATGAACAGTGAACTTTGGGGACGCGTAACAGATGTGCCATGGGCGATCATCTTCCCGAATGGTGGCCCACTGCCTCGTCACCCATCTCAGCTTTATGAGATGTTCCTAGAGGGCATTGTGCTGTTCTTCATTCTGAACTGGTTCATCAAAAAGCCTCGTCCTTTAGGTGCGGTATCAGGGCTATTTTTAGCTGGATATGGTACATTCCGTTTCCTAGTTGAGTTTGTTCGCGAACCGGATGCACAGCTTGGTCTATTTGGTGGTTACATTTCGATGGGACAAATCCTATCGTCACCGATGATCATTCTGGGTGTTCTTATGATGGTTTGGGCGTACAAACGTGGTCTTTACCAAGACAAAGTCCAAGCAGAAACGAAGTAAGGAATTGGTGTGAAACAGTATTTAGATTTGTGTCAGCGTATCGTTGACCAAGGCACTTGGGTTGAAAACGAGCGCACAGGCAAACGCTGCCTAACGGTGATCAACGCAGACTTGACCTACGATGTTGCCAACAACCAATTCCCATTAGTTACGACACGTAAGAGCTTTTGGAAAGCGGCAGTTGCTGAGCTACTTGGCTACATTCGTGGCTACGACAACGCAGAAGATTTCCGTAAGCTAGGTACGAAAACGTGGGATGCGAACGCAAACCTAAATGAAGCATGGCTAAACAACCCGTTCCGCAAAGGTGAAGATGACATGGGACGTGTATATGGCGTTCAAGGTCGTTCATGGGCGAAGCCAGATGGCGGTCATATCGACCAACTGCGTAAGATTGTGGATGATTTAACGCGTGGTGTTGATGACCGTGGTGAAATCCTAAACTTCTACAACCCGGGTGAATTCCACATGGGTTGTTTGCGTCCATGTATGTACAGCCACCACTTCTCACTGTTAGGTGACACGCTCTACTTAAACAGCACGCAACGCTCTTGTGATGTCCCGCTAGGTCTGAATTTCAATATGGTTCAAGTGTATGTGTTCTTGGCAATCATGGCGCAAATCACGGGCAAGAAACCTGGTCTGGCATACCACAAGATTGTTAACGCACACATCTACGAAGATCAGCTTGCACCAATGCGTGACATTCAGTTGAAACGTGAGCCACTAAAAGCCGCAACTTTCCACATCAACCCAGAAATTAAATCGCTAGAAGATTTAGAAACATGGGTAACCTTAGATGACTTCTGGGTAGAAGGTTACGAGCATCACGATCCAATTCAGTACCCGTTCTCAGTTTAACGAGTATGTTGAGTTTTCTAAGCCGCCTGCATGGCGGCTTTTTTACGCCTGAAGGGCGGGGAAAGAAGGGAACGGGCTTCACCCATATAGAATGCTGCGCTTCGAGAGCCGGGAGCGGACTTCGTCGTAAGGAAAGCTTGCGCTTCGAGACGTGAGAGGGAATAAAAGATCTCCCAACTCACTCGTGCCTCGCTCTTGAGGATGACGTTCAATCACTCTGAAATCAAACGGTGTCATTCCCGAAAGCGACGAAGGTGCGTCGTCGGGAATCTCTTTTACCACAGTTTACTGCGTGATTAAGAAATGAGAGCGCTTCTTGCTTCCCCAAAACGAAAAAAGGCTCCACCGAAGTGGAGCCTAAATAAGCGATGGTAATCTTATTATTATGCTGTCAGAGCAAGGATAGAACCTGGTAGTACGATGAATACTGCTAGTAGGTAACCTGCTACAACTGCTTTGTTCTTAATCGCCATTTCTGAAATCACTTCTGCACATTTCACTGGAATCTCACGTAGGAACGGGATACCGAAGATGAACAGTGTCGCCAGAATGTTGAACGTTAGGTGTACTAGTGCAATTTGTAGTGCGAATACTGCGAACTCGCCAGATACCGCTGTTGCTGCTAGTAGAGCCGTGATACATGTACCAATGTTTGCACCAAGAGTGAACGGGTAGATGTCACGTACTTTTAGAACACCTGAGCCTACAAGTGGAACCATTAGACTTGTTGTCGTAGAAGAAGACTGAACAAGAACAGTTACTACTGAGCCCGATACGATACCGTGGATAGGACCACGACCGATTGCGTTCTTAAGGATGTCACGTGCACGACCAACCATTAGGCTCTTCATTAGCTTACCCATAACAGTGATAGCTACGAAGATAGTACCGATACCTAGAGCGATTAGCGCTACGCCACCCATAGTGTCGCCAAATGTTGCTAGTGGCTCTTTGATTGCACTTACTACTGGTTTCGTGATTGGCTTGATGAAATCAAAGCCTTTCATACTCATATCACCTGTGTTTAGTAATGGTGACACCAACCAGTGAGAGATTTTCTCTAGGATGCCGAACATCATTTCCAGTGGTAGGAAGATCAGTACTGCAAGTAAGTTGAAGAAATCGTGGATTGTTGCGCTTGCGAATGCACGTTTGAATTCGTCTTTACAACGAACGTGACCAAGCGAAACCAGTGTATTTGTTACGGTTGTACCGATGTTCGCACCCATTACCATAGGGATAGCGGTTTCTACAGGTAGACCACCTGCAACCAAACCTACAATAATAGAAGTTACGGTACTGGAAGATTGGATCAGTGCCGTAGCCACCAAACCGATCATTAGACCTGCGACTGGGTGAGACGCAAATTCAAAGAGTACTTTAGCTTGATCGCCAGTCGCCCATTTGAAGCCGCTACCAACCATAGATACTGCTAGAAGAAGCAGATACAACATGAATGCCAAGTTAGCCCAGCGTAACCAGCGAGTCGTGCTCGAGATTGGTGCTGCTGTAGAAGTAGCTTGGTTCATCATAATTTTCTCCGTGGACCTTTCAGTTCGTTTATTTGGTCTGTTGTTGAAACTCAGGGCGATGTTAGAGATGAAATATTTCAGTAATATTACAGTTAGGTTTCTATAGAGGATTTTTATTATTCTTTTTGATAGTTATCCGTGAAGAAAATTTCACATCAAATTAAGGTATTGATTATTAAGGGTATTTATTGCTTATAGATCGGCGGGTTTATTTCTGGGTAAGATCAAAAAAGTGCGTTTGGCTTCAAGTTTTATGACAGTGTGAATCTTATATTTTCGGTAAAACCATATGTTTTGTAGCTTTATGTAGGTTTTGTCGAACTTATTGTTTGTCGGTGTCACATTTGATATAAAAAGTGTCATCTTCTTTATAGGGATTGGCTATGTCACATTTAAACTACAACCACCTTTATTACTTCTGGATGGTGTGTAAACAAGGCTCGGTAACAAAAGCAGCAGATGCGTTATTCCTGACGCCTCAAACGGTTACCGGACAAATTAAAGCACTTGAAGACCGTATGAAGGGGAAGTTGACCAAACGGAATGGACGTACAGTTGAACCAACAGAACTTGGGCAGTTAGTTTTTAAGTATGCCGACCGTATGTTTGGTTTGAGCTACGAAATGCTCGATATTGTTAACTATAGCCAACACTCTAATATCCTTTTCGAAGTCGGCGTCGCCGATGCGCTTTCTAAACGTCTTGTCAGCAAAGTCTTGATGACGACAGTTCCTGAAGACAACAGCATTCATTTACGTTGTTATGAATCAACACACGAGTTGCTGTTGGAGCGCTTGTCACAACATAAACTCGATATGATCCTTTCCGATTGCCCAGTAGATTCGACACAAAGCCCGGGTCTGTACAGTAAGAAGTTGGGTGAAAGTAGTATGAGCTTTTTTGCTTCGTCTGAAATCGCAGGAGTGAGCTTTCCTGAAGTCTTAGAGAAGAAAAAGTTGTTGATCCCGGCAAGCCGAACGGCAATGGGTCGTAAAGTATTGCAGTGGTTTGATCGCCAAGGCTTACAACCGGATGTATTGGGTGAGTTTGACGATGTGGCACTCATGAAAGCTTTTGCACGCTACCGCGATGATGTGATCTTTTTGGCTCCAACAGTTTATATGTCGGAGATTGAAGATGACCGAAACTTACAACTGATTGGTCACGTTGAAGACTTAAAAGAAGAGTACTACGTCATTTTTGCGGAACGAATGATACAACATCCAGCGGTTAAGAACGTATGTGATGCAGATTTTAGCCAAATGTTTGAATGAACACGTTCCGTTGCTCAATTAAATAGATTACTATCGATAAAATTATAACTCGAAATTATAAAATTCTGTAACACACAACAAACTGGCCAGGGTTGGGAAAAGTAAGTTGTAGCTAGAGGTCCAACGCATGAATCTACAAGAAATGGAGAAAAACTCCGCCAAGGCTGTCGTGCTGCTCAAGGCGATGGCAAATGAGAGACGCCTACAAATCCTTTGCATGCTGCATAATCAAGAGCTTTCGGTCGGGGAACTTTGCGCAAAACTAGAGTTGAGCCAGTCGGCATTGTCTCAACACTTAGCGTGGCTTCGTCGTGATGAGTTAGTTGCGACAAGAAAAGAAGCACAAACGGTCTACTACACATTGAAGAGCGATGAAGTGAAAGCGCTAATTCAAACACTTCATGGTCTTTATTGTGCAGAAGCAACCGCGTGATGACAGGTCACAAATTAGAAAAGCTGGCAGTGCCAGCTTTTTTATTATCTTGAATTCGAGCTTTGCTGAATTTTAGGTATAAAAAAACCGGCGTTAGCCGGTTTTTTCTTCACTGTAGAATCAATTCTCTATTATAGAGCTTTGATTTGTGCAGTGAAACGAGACTTATGACGAGCTGCTTTATTCTTGTGAATAAGGCCTTTAGTCGCCATACGGTCTAGGATAGGTGTAACTGCAGCGAATGCAGCAGTTGCAGCTTCTTTGTCGCCTGCTTCGATAGCAGCAACAGTTTTCTTCATGTAAGTACGCATCATTGAGCGACGGCTAGCATTGTGCTGACGACGTTTCTCAGCTTGGATAGCGCGCTTCTTAGCAGATTTACTATTTGCCAAGGGTCTAACTCCCAAAAACTTAGTTCTGTGACAATTTAAGGGCGAGGACTATCCCTCATTTGCGCCTAAATGTCAAATGATTTGTGCAAAAACCCATCGAAGCCAAAACAAGTTTTGGTAAGAAAGGTTATCGCGGTTAAGATGGCGGGGATTCTAACAGCATTTTTAGACCATTGCTAATAATTATCCGCTTAGATCTAACAATAACCGGATATATTTTTAACGCCCATTTGTAGCTTTCAAAGGCTTAGAGGAATAGGGTTGGCTATCTTTTGGTGATATTCCGAGGTTACAGTGAGTAAACGACTGCTCAAGTCTGGCATGATCGTCAGTGCCATGACATTAATTTCGCGCGTCCTAGGTTTAGTTCGTGATGTAGTAGTAGCAAACTTGATGGGGGCAGGCGCGAGTGCCGACGTCTTCTTCTTTGCCAATAAAATTCCTAATTTCTTACGCCGTTTGTTTGCTGAAGGCGCATTTTCTCAAGCTTTCGTTCCTGTATTAACTGAAAGTCACGCACAAGGGGACATGGACAAAACTCGTGAGTTGATTGCTCGTGCTGCTGGTACATTGGGTGTGATTGTCTCTATTGTTACCATTCTTGGTGTTCTTGGCTCTGGCGTCGTGACTGCTTTATTTGGTTTTGGTTGGTTTTTAGACTGGATGCATGGTGGTCCCGCGGCTGAGAAGTTTGAACTTGCCAGCGTAATGCTCAAGATTACCTTTCCTTATTTATGGTTCATCACTTTTGTTGCCTTATCGGGAGCCATTCTCAATACACTAGGTAAGTTTGCGGTTTCTTCTTTTACTCCCGTCTTCCTCAATGTGATGATCATTTTGGCGGCGTGGTTTATCTCTCCGCAGATGTCACAACCTGAGATTGGTCTTGCCATTGGTGTTTTTCTTGGTGGGTTGGTTCAGTTCTTATTTCAAATTCCTTTCCTTATTAAAGCGGGAGTTATGGTCAAGCCAAAATGGGGTTGGCGCGATCCGGGGGTGGTGAAGATCCGTACCTTGATGATTCCTGCTTTATTTGGTGTGTCGGTAAGCCAAATCAATCTACTGTTTGACACTTTTATTGCCAGTTTTCTACAAACCGGTTCAATCAGTTGGTTGTACTATTCTGATCGATTGTTGGAATTCCCGTTAGGCCTGTTTGGTATTGCGATAGCGACGGTGATTCTCCCAGCGTTATCACGTAAGCACGTAGATGCTCACAGTGAAGGCTTTGCACACACCATGGATTGGGGTATTCGTATGGTGACCTTACTGGGAATCCCAGCAATGCTTGGTTTAATGGTACTGGCGAAGCCGATGTTAATGGTGCTGTTCATGCGTGGTGAGTTTTCTCCGCAGGATGTGCATCAAGCTTCTCTCTCTTTATTAGCGTATGCTTCTGGCTTGCTTAATTTTATGCTGATCAAAGTTCTTGCTCCGGGTTACTACTCTCGTCAAGACACGAAAACGCCAGTGAAATACGGCATCATTGCGATGCTAACTAACATGGTATTCAATGCGATCTTTGCTTATTTCTATGGCTATGTTGGTCTGGCTATCGCGACTGCGCTCTCTGCTTTTGTAAATATGGCATTACTCTACCGCGGTCTCCATATCGCAGGTGTGTACCAAGTGACCAAACGTACAGTCCTCTTTATTATACGTTTGATGATCGCGGGAGCTGCGATGGTTGCGGCTATTTTGTGGCAGCTAGAAGACATGTCGGTATGGCTAGATTGGAGCTTTGCTCATCGCAGTGGCGTATTAGGAATGCTGATTGCGCTTGGTGCAGGTGTTTACCTAGCCGTCGTGTTTTTACTCGGTGTACGTTTAAAAGACCTAAAAGCTGGGACAGAATAAGGTTGATTGGTATATAATCCGTCAGTTTCACACAGTGCAAAGTAAAAACAGAGGCATAAAGCAGTATCCAATGGAACTGATTAGAGGCATTCACAATATCAAGTCGCACCATCATGGGTGCGTGCTGACTATTGGCAATTTCGATGGCGTGCATAGAGGTCATCAACAAGTATTGCAGCAAGTGTCTGAACAAGCGGAGAAACTTTCGTTACCTTCGGTTGTGATGACCTTTGAACCTCAGCCGATGGAGCTGTTTGCTCGAGATAAGGCACCTGCGAGGTTAACGCGACTGCGTGATAAGTTTGTTCAGCTGAGTAAGCTCGACATCGATCGTCTGCTGTGTGTTAACTTCAATCGTCATTTTGCTGACCTAACGGCGGAAGAGTTTATCCGTGACTTGTTGGTTGGTCGATTGGGTGTTAAGTTTCTTGTCATTGGTGATGATTTCTGTTTCGGCAAAGGTCGAACAGGAAACTTTGCAATGTTACAAGAAGCGGGGAAAAAGTACGGCTTTGAAGTCGTGAGTACCCAAAGCTTTTGTTTACAGCAATTACGAGTGAGTAGCACGGCTATTCGTAAAGCGCTGGCTCGTGATGATTTGCATTCCGCGCAAGAGATGCTGGGAAGAGATTACAGCATCAGCGGTCGTGTTTCTCATGGAAGAAAGCTAGGTCGAACCATTGGGTTCCCTACTGCAAATATTCCTTTGAAACGCTGTGTTTCTCCGGTTTCCGGAGTTTATGTTGTTCAAGCGCTTGGCTTAGGAGATAAGCCAGTTGGCGGTGTCGCTAATATTGGTCAACGACCAACAGTAAATGGTGTTCGCCAGCAGTTAGAAGTACACTTATTCGACTTTCACGCTAATTTATATGGCAAGCAGCTAGAAGTGGAACTTTTGCACAAACTTCGAGATGAGCAAAAGTTTGAGTCGTTTGAAGCACTTAAACAACAAATCGAATTGGATGCTGAAGCAGCAAGGGTGTGGCTGCGTCAGCTTAAGCGTTGAGCGGTTTATTCCACCGTGCAACATAATGTCTAATTTTCGCCCAATATAACGGAATTAAGAATCGATGAGTGAGTATAAAGATACCCTGAACTTACCTGAAACAGGGTTTCCAATGCGCGGCAACCTGGCCAATCGTGAGCCAGAAATGCTTAAGCGTTGGTACAAAGAAGATCTTTACGGTGAAATCCGTAAAGCTAAGAAAGGCAAAAAGTCATTCGTACTGCACGATGGCCCTCCTTACGCGAACGGTGACATTCACATTGGTCACGCACTAAACAAGATTCTTAAAGACATTATTATTAAATCCAAAACACTTTCAGGTTTTGACGCACCTTACATCCCAGGCTGGGACTGTCACGGTCTACCAATCGAATTGATGGTAGAGAAGAAAGTTGGCAAACCAGGACAAAAAGTGACAGCTGCTGAGTTCCGCGAGAAATGTCGTGAGTACGCGGCCGGTCAGGTTGAAGGTCAGAAAGAGAGCTTCAAGCGTCTTGGTATCATGGGTGAGTGGGACAAGCCATACCGCACTATGGATTTCGCAACTGAAGCGAACATCATTCGTGCTCTTGGTAAGATCGCAAGCAAAGGTCACCTACTGAAAGGTTTTAAACCAGTTCACTGGTGTACAGACTGTGGTTCAGCTCTTGCTGAAGCAGAAGTTGAGTACAAAGATAAAGTATCGCCATCTATCGACGTTCGTTTTAAAGCGGCTGACGAAGCGGCACTGCTATCTAAGTTTGAACTGACAGAAGGTCATGAAGGTCAAGGTGACGTGTCTATCGTTATCTGGACAACAACGCCTTGGACGCTGCCTGCAAACCGCGCAGTATGTCTACGTGATGATCTAGAATACGTACTTATCCAAACAGAAGGCGACAACGCTGAGCGTATTATCGTTGCTGCTGAGCTAGCGAAAGACGTAATGGATCGTGCTGGTATCGAGCACTTCCACAACCTAGGCTTTGCAAAAGGTGCGGATCTAGAGCTTTCTCAGTTCCAACACCCATTCTACGATTTCACAGTACCGGCGATCCTTGGTGATCACGTTACAACTGATTCAGGTACTGGTGTTGTTCACACTGCTCCTGGTCACGGTCAAGAAGACTTTGCGGTTGGTAACAAGTACAACCTAGAAGTAGCAAACCCAGTTGGTTCAAACGGCGTTTACCTACCAGATACAGAGCTATTTGCTGGTCAGCACGTATTTAAAGCGAACGATGCAGTAGTCGAAGTACTAAAAGAAAAAGGTGCACTACTACACCACCACGCTTACGAGCACAGCTACCCACATTGTTGGCGTCATAAGACTCCAATCATCTTCCGTGCAACACCACAATGGTTCGTATCTATGGACCAAGCTGGTCTACGTGCTAAAGCACTAGAGTCAATCAAGAACGTTGAGTGGATGCCTGAGTGGGGTCAAAGCCGTATCGAAGGTATGATCGAAGGTCGTCCAGAGTGGTGTATCTCTCGTCAACGTACTTGGGGTGTGCCAATTGCTCTGTTTGTTCATAAAGAAACAGCAGAACTTCATCCAAACACACTAGAGCTTATCGAGAAGGTTGCTCTGTTGGTTGAAGAGAAAGGCATTCAAGCGTGGTGGGATGTTGATTCAGCAGAACTACTAGGTGACGAAGCAGACCAGTACGAAAAAGTACTAGATACGCTAGACGTATGGTTCGATTCTGGTGTAACACACTTCTCTGTTGTTGATGCTCGTGAAGAGTACAACGGCAACAGTGCAGACCTATACCTAGAAGGTTCTGACCAACACCGCGGTTGGTTCCAGTCTTCGCTAATTTCATCTATCGCGATGAAAGATGAAGCGCCTTACAAACAAGTACTGACACACGGTTTCGTGGTTGATGGTCACGGTCGTAAGATGTCGAAATCTATCGGTAACGTGGTTGCGCCAAAAGACGTAACTAATAAGCTAGGTGCTGACATTCTTCGTCTATGGGTTGCTTCAACAGACTACACTGGTGAAGTTGCGGTTTCTGATGAAATCCTAAAACGCAGCGCAGATGCGTACCGTCGTATCCGTAACACAGCGCGTTTCTTCCTAGCTAACCTGAGCGGCTTCAACCCAGAAACAGACATCGTTCCTGTTGAAGAGATGGTTGCGCTAGACCGCTGGGCGGTTGGTCGTGCACTAGCAGCACAAGAAGAGATCGTTAAAGCATACGAAGAGTACAACACACACGGTGTAACTCAGCGTTTAATGCAATTCTGTTCAATCGAAATGGGCTCTTTCTACCTAGACGTAATTAAAGACCGTCAGTACACAGCAAAACGTGGCGGTAACGCTCAACGTAGCTGTCAGACAGCACTTTACTACATCGTAGAAGCGCTAGTTCGTTGGATGGCGCCAATCATGTCGTTCACTGCAGATGAAATCTGGAACGAAATGCCAGGCGAGCGCGACAAGTTCGTATTCAGTGGTGAGTGGTTCGACGGTCTATTCGGTCTTGCTGAAGGTGAAGAGCTGAACAACGAATTCTGGACTGAGATCCAAGCGGTTCGTGGTGCGGTAAACAAACTTCTAGAAGATGCGCGTAAAGAGAAAACCATCGGTGGTGCACTACAAGCTGAAGTGACGCTATTTGCTGATGACGCTCTAGCGGCGAAAATCAACAAACTAGAAGATGAACTGCGCTTTGTTCTACTAACTTCTGCTGCGAAAGTTAAGTCTCTAAGTGAGAAGACTGATGCAGCACAAGCGACAGATATCGAAGGCTTGTTTGTTGAAGTGGCAGCCGCTGAAGGCGAGAAGTGTGACCGTTGTTGGCACCACACGCCAGACGTAGGCACAATCGAAGGTCACGAGAAGATCTGTGGTCGTTGTGTGTCTAACGTTGACGGCGAAGGTGAAGTACGTAAATTCGCGTAATTACCCAGTACAACTGAACTTTTTTTAAAATTAACAGCCCCAGTATTTACTGGGGCTGTTTGTAGGTAAAGTAATGAGTGAAAAAGCACTGACGTTAAAGCAATCTGGAGTTCGCTGGCTGTGGTTAGCAATTCTGGTATTTATTGCAGATATTGGCATCAAATTGGTGGTGATGGACAACATGGGCTACGGATGGGCAAACCGAATTGAGGTGCTGCCATTCTTCAACCTACTTTATGTTCATAACTACGGTGCAGCATTCAGCTTCTTGAGCGATCAAGCGGGTTGGCAGCGCTGGTTGTTCACAGGTATCGCGTTTGTTGTTACAGGTCTTTTGACCTACTGGATGAGCAAGCTTCCAGCGAAAGAAAAATGGAACAACATCGCTTACGCACTGATTATTGGTGGTGCAGTGGGCAACGTGTTTGACCGTGTTGTTCATGGCTTTGTTGTTGACTACCTAGACTTCTTCTGGGGTAACTACCATTGGCCAGCATTCAACCTTGCAGATACAACTATCTGTATTGGTGCGGCAATGATCATTCTTGATGGCTTCCGCAAAAAGGACGCTGACAAGTAATCTTTTGCGATATATCGAATAACCCTAAGCGTCGTCCGTTGATTCGGACGACGCTTTTTATTATGTTGGAGCGCAATCCGCGTATCTTCGTACAATAAAAGTAATCACGGTGAGTGATCATATAGAGCGCTGGAAAACCCAAGAACAAGGAAGCAGTAACGTGACAACAATAAATCAAGATTCAGCAGTAACACTGCATTTCACCATCAAAATGCAAGATGGCTCTGTAGCGGACAGCACACATAACATGGGCAAGCCTGCTAAGTTCGTGATGGGCGACGGCAGCTTAAGTGAGAACTTTGAGCAGTGCCTATTAGGCTTGCAAGTAGGTGAACAAAAGGCAATTGAACTAAAAGCGGCTGACGCTTTTGGCATGCCGAATCCAGACCATATCCACCATATGGATCGCACTAAATTTGTGGGCGAAGCGGAAGTTGAAGTCGGCACTATTATGGCGTTCAGTGGTCCCGATGGTATGGAAATCCCGGGCATCATTACTGAGATTGCTGGCGACTCAGTAACAGTGGACTTCAACCATCCACTCGCGGGACAAGACGTGACTTTCGAAGTCGAAATTTTGTCAGTAGAATAGCGAACCAAATAAAAGATAACTTCCATGAGCAATGAAATGAAAATCCTGTTAGCTAACCCACGTGGTTTCTGTGCTGGTGTTGACCGCGCGATTAGCATCGTAGAACGTGCGCTAGAGATGTATCAGCCACCTATCTATGTTCGACATGAAGTAGTGCACAACCGCTTTGTGGTTGAAGGTTTAAAACAGCGTGGTGCTATCTTCGTTGAAGAACTGCACGAAGTGCCAGACAACAACATTGTGATTTTCTCCGCTCATGGTGTATCTCAAGCGGTTCGCCAAGAAGCGAAGTCTCGTGATTTAACTGTGTTTGATGCGACCTGTCCGCTGGTAACCAAAGTACATATGGAAGTTGCACGTGCAAGCCGTCGCAATATGGAAGTGGTATTGATCGGTCACGCTGGTCATCCAGAGGTGGAAGGCACAATGGGTCAGTATTCAAGTGATACAGGCGGTATGTACCTTGTGGAAACACCAGCGGATGTTGAGAAGCTAAAAGCGATCGTAAAGGATCCATCCGATCTACACTACGTGAGCCAAACGACACTGTCTGTTGATGAAACCGCTGACGTAATTGAAGAGCTACGCCGCGTATTCCCAGACATTCAAGGTCCTCGTAAAGATGACATCTGTTACGCGACGCAAAACCGTCAAGATGCTGTGCGTGAGCTTTCTGCTGACGTAGATGTGATGGTCGTGGTAGGTTCCAAGAATTCATCAAACTCAACGCGCTTAAAAGAGCTCGCTGAAAAGCTAGGTACGCCAGGATACCTAACGGATTGTCCTGAAGACATTAAGCCTGAATGGTTTGAAGGTAAAGGCAAGGTTGGTGTGACTGCTGGTGCATCTGCGCCTGAAGAGCTGGTTAATCAAATCCTAGATCGCATCAAAGAGTTGGTTGGGGCGCAAGCCGTAGATGAAGTGCTTGGTCGCGAAGAAAACATGTTCTTCGAAGTACCAAAAGAGCTACAAATCAAGCAAGTTGATTAAGGCGATGAAAATATGCAAAAGGCGACCAGAAGGTCGCCTTTTTTGATTGTGTGGTTTCTATCTATTCGTGATGGTTTATACCCAGCCATTTCGGGGTTATTTTGGTATATACCCTAATGACTAATGCCGAGTAGCTCTTTGAGTACTTTTAAATAGCGGCGGCTCACGGGGATCTCAAAGCCTGTTTTGGTAATGATTTCTGCCAGCCCGTTTTCTAATAGCTTAATCTCGCTGATGGCTTTAATACTTACGAGATACTGTCGATGACAACGTACCAGTGGCGTTTTCTCTTCCAAGGTTTTCAGGGTCAATTGAGTACTTGCGGTTTGGCTGGTTGAGCGCACATGTACACCGCTAATATCACTGTAAGCACACTCAACTGTCTCCGTCGCCATGATCACTATGCGGTTGTGCCCAATACATGGAATTTGGTCGAGGTTTTCTGGTGCGATGCCTGACAGTTGCTGAGTGAGCGCAGATTGACTCATCACCTTGCTAAGGCGTTTGACGGTTTTGGTCAAACGACATGGATCAACGGGCTTGAGTAAATAATCGAAGGCATTGTCTTCAAAGGCTTGAATAGCGTATTGATCATAAGCCGTCACAAACACCACGTAAGGCATGGTTTCTGGGTCTAACATTCCCAGCAGCTCAATGCCCGTCACCTGAGGCATTTGGATGTCGAGAAACACCACATCTGGTTTCAGCTCATTGATTTTCTTCAGTCCCATGATGGCGTTTGACGCGTCGCCAATCACCTCAATTTGACCCGTTTCATCCAATAGCTCTGCCAACTCTTCACGAGCAAACTGTTCATCATCAATGACGAGGGCGGTTAACATCCAAGATTACCTTTTGTGCGTTTTCATTGCGCTTATCGCGAGTGGGGAATGATAAAACTCATTTTAGTAAATTGATGCTGCTGAGAGGTAATTTTTAGCGCTGAATCACGCCCAAATTGATTCGACAAGCGCTTATCGACGATTTCCATACCCAAACCAGAATGATTCTCTTTTGGCGGCTTATAACTACCTGCGTTGTCCTCAACCGTTATCAGCGCACCTTGAGGGTGTGCTTGGCTATAAATCTTCACTTTTCCTCCCTCTAACATATTAGAAACACCATGCTTGATGGCATTTTCGACCAGAGGTTGAAGAGTAAAACTCGGCAGCTTGATATCCAGTAATTCTGGTTCAATATCAATCTCAACTTCTAGGCGATCGGTAAAACGTGCTTTTTCGATCGATAAGTAGGAATTCACGTGCGCCAATTCTTCTTTTAGCGTCACTGTATTGATGTTCTGCTTTAAGTTACTGCGGAAGAAATGAGACAGATTTTGGATCAGTTCTCGTGCTTTGTCAGGATCACGACGAGTGATGGCACTAATGGTATTTAACGCGTTGAACAAGAAATGTGGATTCACCTGAGCATGCAGCAGTTTGATTTCTGCCTGAGCCAGTAGAGTTTGTTGCTGCTGATAATCACCATACAAGATTTGGCTTGAAAGAAGCTGAGCAATCCCTTCTGCCATTGGCATATTCGCAGTAGAGAACAGTTTGCGTTTTGGTTCATAAAGCTTAATGGTTCCCACCACCTCTTTGCCTGCACGCAGAGGAATTATCAATGCAGAGCCCAACTTACAGTCTTGTGCTAATGAGCATTGATACGGTCGTTCGCTACCATCAAGGTAGATGATGTCGTTCTTTTCCATCGAATCTAGCGTGCTTTGCGATGAAATAGGAGTATTTGGCTTATGGTGATCATCGCCGATACCAACGAAAGCTAGGATCTTTTCTTGGTCGGTGATCGCGACGGCACCTACTTTGGTTTCGTCGTAGATGATGCGGGCGATTTTGTCTGCATTCTCACTGTTAAAGCCGGTACTTAGAATACCAACTGAGCGATCGGCGATGCTTAATGCTCGGCGGGAGAAGGTGGCTGAGTATTTTTCGAAAATGGTTTTACGGTCTTGCAGGATACTCATAAACAGTGCCGCACCAACCGAGTTAGCAATGATCATTGGAGCTGCAATCGCTGAGACAAGCGCATAGGCTTGGTCGAAAGGTTTGGCTACAGCGAGTAACAGAATCATCTGCACAATTTCTGCTACGAAAGTGACACTGAATACCACGCTTGGATTGAACAGCATGGCTCCCTTGTTACGCTTGATAAGGTAGACATGCAGCAAGCCGCCAATCAAGCCTTCAGCCGTGGTAGAAATTGCGCAGGCTAAGGCTAAATCGGTAAAACCGCCAAGTGTGTAGCGGTGAATACCACCGGTTAACCCCACAGCAAAACCGACCACAGGACCACCAAACAACCCACCCATCACAGCACCAATGGCACGCGTATTGGCGATAGCATCGTTAATATGCAAGCCGAAGTAGGTGCCGAGAATACAAAAGCCAGAGAAGAGTACATAACAAATGAGCCGATGACTGAGGCGAGAGGAGATACTCAGCAGGGGCAAAATGATCGGCGTTTTACTCAGCATGTAAGCCAGCACCAAGTAAACACACATTTGTTGTAAAAGGGAGATGACCAGTTCCATAGCGAACCTAACCTAAAAATGATGTTGTTATTGTAACGTAGAAGAGAAACAAAAAGAGCCTGCGGTGGGCAGGCTCTTGGTTTTATCCAGTCATTGATAATGAATCGGTTAGCAAGCGAAGGTATTCATTATGCAGTTTCTGAAGCAGCTTGTGGTTTCTCTTCGTCAGCAAGCTCAGTCTCACCTTTACCTTTAGAGATTTTAATTACGTAGCCAGCAGCGGCTAGTGAGAACAGAATACCTGCGATGGTCGAGATTTGCATTGGCAGGCCAAAGCCTAATGTACTGTTGTTTAGAATGAACGTAACACACACGGTTGTCATGAAGACCGCTGGGACAGTCGTGATCCAGTGGAACTTGTTATGGCGCAGTAGGTAAGCCGATGCAGTCCAAAGCATCATTACTGCTGTTGTTTGGTTTGCGAAGCCGAAGTAGCGCCAAATGATACCGAAATCTACTTGAGTCAAAACGCCACCGATAACGAATAGTGGTACAGCCATTAGAAGGCGGTTACGTAGTGTTTTTTGTTCCATACCGAAGTATTCAGCAAGAATCAGACGGCTAGAGCGGAATGCTGTGTCACCTGATGTGATTGGAAGAATTACAACACCTAGGAAGGCAATCACACCACCGAATACACCTAGTAGACCAAATGAAGCACTGTATACCACGTTACCAGGACCGCCGTTTTTCACTGCTTCTGCAAGACCGTCAAGCGTACCGAAGAAAGACAGAGCGATAGCACACCAGATTAACGCGATAACACCTTCACCAATCATCGCACCGTAGAATACGAAGCGACCGTTTTTCTCGTTTTCCATACAACGAGCCATCAGTGGTGACTGAGTTGCGTGGAAGCCAGAGATAGCGCCACATGCGATAGTGATAAACAGCGCTGGCCATAGAGGCATGTCGTTAGGATTCAAGTTAGTGAACATATCGCTTACTTGGAAATCACCCATCACTGTGTGTTCGCTAGAAAACGCGACAGCTGTCATCAGACCAACAGACATGAAGATCAGTAGTGCGCCAAACAGTGGGTAGAAGCGACCAATGATTTTATCAACTGGAACAATTGTAGCGATGATGTAGTAAGCGAAAATCAATACAACCATCGTTGTCATGCTGACGCTTAGGCTAGTTTGGTCGTTAATTAGGTTCGTGATCATGCCAGCAGGCGCAGATACGAATACCACACCAACAAGAAGCAGCAGGACAATGGCAAAGATGTTCATAAAGTGTTTTGCGCCATTACCTAGGTAGCGACCTGTAATCGTTGGTACTGATGCACCACCATTACGAACAGAAAGCATGCCTGAGAAGTAATCGTGTACTGCACCTGCAAAGATACAACCTACAACAATCCACAACATAGCGGCAGGACCGTATAGGGCACCCATGATTGGACCGAAAATAGGACCAACACCAGCAATGTTGAGTAGTTGAACAAGGTAAACGCGTTTGGTTGACATTGGAACGTAGTCAACACCGTCGGTTTTTGTATGGGCAGGAGTTTGGCGATT
The DNA here is from genome assembly GCF_001591145.1 of Vibrio harveyi NBRC 15634 = ATCC 14126 = KCTC 12724. Lineage (GTDB taxonomy): Bacteria > Pseudomonadota > Gammaproteobacteria > Enterobacterales > Vibrionaceae > Vibrio > Vibrio harveyi. The sequence goes on from NZ_BCUF01000013.1 coordinate 86,118, forward strand.
CTCATTGATACCGAAAACTTTCTCAACGAAAGCACCGTAGATGAAGTATCCGCCGATAAGGGCTGCGACACAGGTTAGAAACCACATCATAGCAATTGTCCTTGGTTTATTAGGTAGGGTAATTTTTTAAGCTCAGGATGTATGGTATTCGCCTCTTTTGATAAGTGCATTCGCTCAGTGGATGAGTGGTCGAATAGAGAAGCGAGTGGTCGATATAAAGATTAAGTGGTTTTATCGTTTGCTTAGTGGTAGCACGATGGGTTAAGTGGTTCTATTCACCATTGAGTGGCTGTGATTAAGGGTAAGTGGTTACCTCAAGAGTTAAGTGGCGAAATCGACAGATAAGCGGCACATTACGGGCTTTAGTGGTAAGCTTGTTTGGAAAACAACTAGTTAAGGAAGAATCATGAAAAAGGCAACGTTAGGTTTGGCGCTGGCTTTATTGGCAGGCTGTGCGGCGACCACGGAAGAATTAGCGCAATCTGGTGATTGGTATCAGATCGGTTATCAAGATGGCATTGCAGGGCATACTTCTCGTACGGTGAAAGAACTCAATCAACTCGGTAATGCTAAGCAAGGTGACTACGACCAAGGTTATCTCGAAGGGGTGACGGAATACTGTAATCCTGATTTCGCTTACCAGATGGGATTGTCTGGTCAGTACTATGAAGGTGTATGCGAAGGCACACCACAAGCGCAGAAGTTTCGAATGGAATGGCAACGCGGTTGGAACGAATACAGTAACTAGTTCTGTTTCATAATCAAGACAGCAATTTGCCTTGTTAATCTTCTGACATTTGAATTTTATCGCTTTGATGTACTGATATGATTAGATTCAATCAGAAGTGAAATAGAAGCATGAAAAAAGTCTTTTTGGTCGTATTAGCACTGTTCCCTTTGACCGTTGGCGCAACCAATGTATTGAAAGAGTCGATCAAGATGAAGCGAAAGTATGACCATGACAAGCATCATATAACCAACACCATCAATCACACTAAGCGTAATATCAAAGAGATCACCGATGGCACTTATGTGGAGAACCAGGTTAAGCGCAAGGTAAACAATACCACTAGCAAGTACACCAATAAGGTCGACCGTGTGAAAAACATGACGAATCCTGATCAAATCAAGCGCAAAGCGAATGACAAGCTTAACCAAGAGTTTGATGAGTGGCTATATGAAGACTGATTCTTGATATCAGAATAAGAAAGGAGACCTTGAGGTCTCCTTTTTGTTTTTCTTGTGTTGGTCAATCTGGTTAACCATCTCACCCGTCATTTTGGCTGGTGACTTTCAACTGCTTTACGTAAGAAGCCATCTTGATGATGCAGATGCGCACGAGCTGAATCGATATCAAGATCGGTCAGGATCATCAAGATCGCCAGTTTTACTTCATAGTCTGTTTGCTTAAGTACTTCGGTTGCTTGTTCTTTGTTGCAATCGGTCGCTTGCATAACGATGCGTGCGGCGCGCGCTACCAGTTTGTTGTTGGTCGCTTTCACGTCGACCATCAGGTTTTGATAACTCTTACCTAAACGGATCATGCTCGCTGTGGTCAGCATATTCAGAACCAGCTTCTGCGCGGTTCCTGATTTTAAACGTGTTGAACCGGTTAAAGCTTCAGGACCTACGACAGGACAAATGGCGATGCTAGCGAGCTCTGCAATTGGTGAGTCTGGGTTACAAGACAGTGCCACTGTCGTCGCACCTATCTCGTTGGCGTACTCCAAACCACCAATCACGTAAGGTGTGCGTCCACTAGCGGCGATGCCGACCACGACATCATGATGAGTGAACTCGATGTCTTTCAAATCTTGTTCACCTAAAATTGGAGAGTCTTCTGCGCCTTCTTTCGCTTTGAGGATGGCTTCTGGACCACCTGCAATCAAGCCAACCACCATCTTGTCAGACACACCAAATGTTGGTGGGCATTCTGATGCATCAAGCACCCCTAAACGACCACTGGTGCCTGCGCCCATGTAAACCAAACGACCGCCTACCTTAAATGCGTCGGTGATTTTATCTACCGCGAGGGCGATCTCCGGCAACGCTTTCTCAACGGCAAGTGGAACGAGTTTGTCTTGTTGATTAAGACGCTGAACAATATCCAGAGATGGTAATAAGTCGATGTCCATCGTATCTGGGTTGCGACCTTCTGAAACAAGGTGAGCGAGAGCGGCAATAAGCGCGTCATTTGTCATAGTGATTTAAGCCTTTTGAATACTGAATTCGTTTCATCTTTAAGCTGTATTTAGAACAACTCATTTAGTTTTTAGGATAGAGCACACCGAGTGAAGCAAGACGACTTGCCCCTGTCACTTCTGGCAAGTTGCTTGGCAATCCATGAACGTGGCGCTGTGCAAGCCAAGCAAAAGCCATGGCTTCCATATAGTCTCCGTCGACACCCTTGTCGTTGGTTGTTGCGACTTGCCACTGAGGGAGAAGGGCTGCCAAACGTTGCATCAATAGTGGGTTTCTTGCTCCACCACCACACACTAAAAGCTGAGGCTTTTGACCATGAGTGAACTTTTCCACTTCGGCAGCAATGGTCATTGCCGAGTATTCGCAAAGTGTGCGTTGCACATCTTGTACAGAGACACGGTGATCCGTTAGCTGTTGATGTAACCAATCGATATTGAACAGTTCTCGCCCTGTGCTTTTAGGCGGTGGCATCGCAAGATAAGGAGCCTCCAACAGTTGAGCCAGTAAAGCTGCATTGATCTTACCTTGCAGAGCAAATTGGGCGTCTTTGTCGAAGCCTTGTCCAGTATTCTGCTCACACCATGCGTCCATCAACATATTACCTGGACCGGTGTCATAACCAATCACCGGCTGTTCGGGATGTAATACAGAGATATTGGCGATACCACCGATGTTAAGCACTACCGTTGTGGAGTCTTGCATCGCAAAGATACTTTTGTGAAACGCAGGAACAAGTGGTGCACCTTGTCCACCTAGCGCCATGTCTTTGCGTCGAAAATCTGCCACGGTATCAATACCGGTTTTGACCGCAATGATGTTGGCATCACCCAGTTGAGTAGTGAAGGGCAGATCGCCAGTTGGCTGGTGGAAAACGGTTTGACCATGATTGCCAATGGCTCGGACTTGCTCAGCGGAATAGCCAGATTTATTCAGTAGTTGTAATACGGCATCGGCAAACAAATGCCCGAGTTGGTGGTCCAGTTCGCCAAGTGCTTTCAGGTTAGTGTCTTGTCCTGTGCAAATCGACAGAAGCATTTGTTTAATGTGAGGCGGCATTGGGTAATCATCGTGCGCAATTAGGCAAACATGGTCATTTTCAATTTCTACCAGTGCCGTATCCACACCGTCCATGCTGGTTCCAGACATTACGCCAATGTACAGATTGTTAAGATTCACAGCCGATTCCGTCAATTCTTCGATTCACTTATTGTAAAGCAATTCTGAAGCGAATAACCTCATCGAATACGAGATATTCAGCCGATTTTGAGGAGAAACAATGGGACCGTTATGGGTTGATGTTGCAGGCTACGAACTGACTGCAGAAGACAGAGAAATTTTGGAACATCCAACGGTTGGTGGTTTGATTTTATTTACACGTAACTACCACGACAGCAAGCAGCTTCAAGCTCTTACCCAGTCTATCCGTAAAGCGGCGAAACGTCCGATTTTGATTGGTGTTGACCAAGAGGGCGGGCGCGTTCAGCGTTTCCGTGAAGGCTTCTCTCTCATTCCAGCGGCTGACGAATATGCCAAGCACCAAAATAGTGAGGAACTGGCACGCATGGGTGGTTGGTTGATGGCTGCAGAGCTGATAGCTCATGACATTGACCTAAGTTTCGCGCCTGTGCTGGATAAAGGTCATCAGTGTAAAGCGATCGGCAGTCGAGCTTTTGGTGAGGATATGGACACAATTTTGCGTCACAGTTCTGCTTACATGCATGGCATGAAGAGTGTCGGTATGGCAACAACAGGTAAGCACTTTCCTGGTCATGGCGGTGTGATTGCTGATTCACATCTAGAGACTCCGTACGATGAGCGCAGTGATATCTTTGAGCAAGATATGGCTATTTTCAAAGCGCAAATCGATTCCGGCATCTTAGATGCGATGATGCCTGCTCATGTCATTTTCCCCAATTATGATGTTCAACCTGCAAGTGGTTCAGAGTACTGGTTAAAACAAATCTTGCGCCAACAACTTGGTTTTAAAGGGTTGATCTTCTCTGATGACTTGACCATGGAAGGTGCCGCAATTATGGGTGGTCCTGCCCAGCGAGGCATACAGGCATTAAAAGCAGGTTGTGACATGCTATTAGTTTGTAACAAGCGCGATGCACAAGAGGAAGTACTCGATAACCTGCCAATTACTTCCGTTCCTCTTGCTGATGCCTTGCTGAAAAAACAAAACTTTACACTAAGCGAGTTAAAATTGTCTCAAGAGTGGAAAGACGCTACTGAAGCCATGAAGCGATTGATTGGTTAGCCATGTAAACCTTGAGTATTGGTTTACTTGGGGGATACGTAAACTGTCGAAAACACCTATTTTAAGCCGAAGTGCCTTGCATTTCGGCTTTTTCTTTGTGTGTAAATTTAAATTTACACTGAATGTTTTTTATTGTGTACGCTTGTATTTCTTTTTTAGCCTGTTATCTTGTCGATAAAGCTTAGTTGGCTCACCAAGGAATTGGTTGAGTGTAAATAAAAATATACAGGTCGAAGTTATGCAAAGAAGTGAATTGAGCAACATCAACATCAGCGAAGAACAAGTACTGATCACGCCTGAGGAGCTAAAAGTTAAGCTTCCTTTGAGTGAAAAGGCACGTCGTTTCATTCAAGAGTCTCGTCAAACCATCGCTGACATCATTCACAAGAAAGATCATCGTCTGCTTGTTGTATGTGGACCATGTTCTATTCATGACGTAGAGGCAGCGAAGGACTACGCTAAGCGCCTAAAAGCCCTTTCAGAACAACTAAGCGACCAACTGTATATTGTAATGCGTGTTTACTTTGAAAAACCTCGAACCACGGTTGGTTGGAAAGGTTTGATCAATGACCCACACCTAGATGGTAGCTTCGACATTGAACATGGTTTGCATGTTGGTCGTGAACTGCTGGTTGAATTGGCAGAGATGGAAATCCCGCTAGCAACAGAAGCTCTTGATCCAATCAGCCCACAATACCTTGCGGATACTTTTAGCTGGGCGGCGATCGGTGCTCGTACAACGGAGTCACAAACTCACCGCGAGATGGCAAGTGGTCTTTCTATGCCTATTGGTTTTAAGAATGGTACGGATGGTAGCTTGGCAACTGCTGTTAACGCGATGCAAGCGGCTTCTTCTAGTCATCGTTTCATGGGAATTAACCGTGAAGGCCAAGTGGCACTGCTAACGACACAAGGCAACCCAAATGGTCATGTCATTTTACGTGGAGGTAAGCAAACCAACTACGATTCAGTATCAGTGACTGAATGTGAGCAAGAGATGGCGAAGTCTGGTCTCGATGCTTCGCTGATGGTGGACTGTAGCCATGCGAACTCGCGTAAAGATTACCGTCGTCAACCATTGGTCGCAGAAGATGTGATTCATCAAATCCGTGAAGGAAACAAGTCAATCATTGGCTTGATGATTGAGAGCCATATCAATGAAGGTAATCAATCTTCTGACCTGCCACTCGAAGAGATGAAATACGGCGTATCGATCACCGACGCATGTATCAATTGGGATTCAACTGAGGCACTATTACGTCATGCACACGAAGAGCTGGTGCCTTTCTTAGAGAATCGTCTAAAAGGCTAACAACACGGGATTTAAGGAACATCAATGGCAGTTGAACTTAACGCATTACGCGATCAGATTGATGCAGTCGACAAGCAAATGTTGGAGCTATTAGCTCAGCGTTTGGCTCTAGTAGAGAAAGTAGGGGAAGTAAAAAGCGAACACGGTTTGCCAATTTATGCCCCAGATCGTGAGGCGGCAATGCTGGCATCACGACGAGCTGAAGCTGAAAAAATGGGGATCCCTCCACAACTGATTGAAGACATTCTTCGTCGAACAATGCGTGAGTCTTATGCCAGCGAGAAAGATTCCGGTTTTAAGTGTTTGAACCCAGAATTGCGCTCAGTGGTTATTATTGGTGGTAATGGTCAGTTAGGTGGTCTGTTTGGTCGAATGTTTAAGCTGTCTGGTTACCAAGTTAAAGTGCTGGGCAGTAAAGACTGGGATCATGCAGACGACATCTTGGAAGATGCTGGGCTGGTGGTGGTTACTGTTCCGATTCACCTGACAGAAGGTGTGATTGAAAAGCTAGGCAACCTACCAAAAGACTGCATTCTTTGTGACCTGACTTCCATCAAGTCTAAGCCATTGCAAGCAATGTTGAATGTGCACCAAGGTCCGGTTGTTGGTTTACACCCTATGTTTGGTCCAGATGTGCCAAGCTTAGCGAAACAGGTAATTGTGTACTGTGATGGTCGTGGTAACGAACAATACCAATGGCTATTGCAACAATTTGGGATTTGGGGCGCAAGCCTGTGCCAAATTGATGCGCAAGAGCACGATCATGGCATGACATTGATTCAGGCGCTGCGCCACTTCACTTCGTTTGCTTACGGTATGCACCTAAGTAAAGAGAATCCAAACATTGAACAGTTGTTAAAGTTGAGCTCGCCAATTTACCGCTTGGAGTTAGCGATGGTAGGGCGTTTGTTTGGTCAAGATCCAAACCTCTACGGTGACATTATTCTTTCGTCGCAAGAGAACATCGATATGATTAAGCGATTCCACCAACGTTTTGGTGAGGCGCTGAGCATTTTGGATAGCAAAGACAAAGCAGAATTTGTTGAAAGCTTTGAACAAGTCAGTGATTGGTTTGGTGAGTACTCTCAACAATTTATGAACGAGAGTCAGAATCTGCTAAAACAAGCGAATGACAATATCCATCGTGGATAAACACCGACTTGATAGATAAAATGAGCAGCCCTGAGGCTGCTCATTTTATATGTGAAGTGAAGAAAAGGAGCGCAAAACCTTAGTTGGTTGCGGTTCCTGTCTTATCTTCGCTTGATACGGTGCTGATGCTAGTATCACGGTAAGGTGAGTTAGTCAGATTGATTTGCAGACGAACGACATTATCAATCAATTGAACCAATGGTCCCCATTTCACCTTTTTCTCTTTCTCGAATGCGTAGTTGAAGTTTTCTGGTGTCCAATCCATCAGATATTGAGGGTTCAACGCACGACCTAAGAAGCGCACCTCATAATGTAAGTGTGGTCCAGTTGAGTTGCCTGAATTACCACATTGTGCAATCACATCACCTTTACTTACGAACTGACCACTTTTCACTTTAAAACGGTTTAAGTGGGCAAAAGAGCTCGAGAAACCAAAAGAGTGACGCAGAGTTAGGTAGTTGCCGTAACCTCTGTTACTTGGTCGTACTGTCTCCACAACCCCATCGGCTGGAGCCAGGATCTCTTCACCGCGTTTGCAGGTGAGATCGATACCGGTGTGAACATGACGTTTACCAGAAATAGGGTTAATACGACTGCCATATGAAGATGAAATACGTTGGTAGGTCATCGGGCTGTCGTTTGGTATCAAGCGAAACATGGTAGCTCTGACCGCTGAGTCTATCGCAGCTGCATCGATCCGCTCTTCTAACGCGAGATTGCTTTCTTCACCTATTAACTCTTCATCTGCCAAGCCGAGTACGGATTCAACATCAAATACGCGCTTCCCGAGAAGTTGTATTTGGTTATTTTTGTCCGTCAGAGACTGAGATAATGCATGGTTGGTGTCCAACTGCTCTTCGTACAATGCAGTGATTTGTGCTTTCTCGCTCTCAAGCTTTGCGATGGTCTGGTTTAATGTTTGTGCGTCATGAACCTGTTTTTGGTTCATATACCAAGCTCCACCAATGACAGCCGGTAGCGCAATGACCGATGCGCAAATGGTTAGGATCGAAAGGCGACCCAAATGAAATTGCTGATTCCCATCTTTGGTTGGGATCTGCATGATGATTTTTTTAGACATGATTATTGTTACTAAAGCAGGCGTTCAGTTTATTCTTCCCCTAAATCCGAAAGGTGTTCTAACTCTCGATTTAGGAGCTCGTTATTGCCTACATTCAATTCTATGAATCGTTTTAATTGGCTAATACTGTCGATGTCTATGTTGCTGATCTTTAGCCGAACTTCATTGTCTGCAATTGAAATGACATCAGCATTTAATCGCATGGTTTGCTCTGATTGAATAAACGAAAAACCGACTTCTACGGGCTGTAATAAATTCAGTTTTTTTGCATCTTCAGCTTTTAATAACAAGCCATGTAAAGAAAGGTCTTGAATGGTAGCTGGTATTACCAAATCTCTCTGTTCAATTAAGGCTGGTACTTGGTAGATGATGCGTGAAAAGCGTCGTCTTTCCGTCATAGAGCTTTCTCGTAAAGTGTCAAACAATGGCAAGACTATACCAAATAGAACAAAAAATGTTCGATTTTTGTGTTTGAAATGTCGAAAATGCTACAGAGTTATGCTGGCTAAAGGTTAGGCTCTTTACATGCTACAAGGGCATTTGAGCTATTTATGCAACACATACAACAAAGGTCGCTATGATAGCGACCTTTGTACGAATTACAAGCAAAGGTGAGATGTAAGGTGAAATACCGCACATCAACCTGCGGTCGAAATTACTTCGATACGCGCTTGTATTTGATACGGTGTGGCTCAGCCGCTTCAGGACCAAGCGTCTTCTTCAGCCATTCCATGTACTCGTTATAGTTACCTTCGTAGAAGTTAACTTGACCTTCATCGCGGTAGTCGATGATGTGTGTCGCGATACGGTCTAGGAACCAGCGGTCGTGCGAGATAACCATTGCACAGCCAGGGAACTCTAGTAGAGCTTCTTCTAGCGCACGTAGTGTTTCAACGTCAAGGTCGTTGGTTGGCTCATCGAGTAATAGTACGTTACCGCCAGCTTTAAGAAGCTTAGCAAGGTGTACACGGTTACGCTCACCACCAGACAGTTCGCCGATAATCTTCTGTTGATCTGAACCTTTGAAGTTGAAGCGAGAACAGTAAGCACGTGCAGGAATTTCGAAGTTGTTGATCTTGATGATATCAGCGCCTTCAGAAATTTCTTGGAATACGGTGTTCTTGTCGTTCATTGAGTCGCGGAACTGCTCAACAGACGCTAGCTTCACGGTTTCACCTAGCTCAATCGTACCTGAATCAGGCTGTTCTGTGCCGCTTAGCATCTTGAATAGGGTCGATTTACCAGCACCGTTGGCACCGATAATACCTACGATTGCACCCTTAGGCATGCTGAATGATAGGTCATCAATAAGAACGCGACCGTCGAATGATTTCGTCAGGTTGTTCACTTCGATAACTTTATCACCTAGACGCTCACCCGGTGGGATGAACAGCTCGTTGGTTTCGTTACGTTTTTGGTGGTCAGTGTTTTGCAGCTCTTCAAAGCGCGCCATACGTGCTTTAGACTTCGCTTGACGACCTTTAGGGTTTTGACGAACCCATTCAAGTTCTTTCTCAATGGTCTTTTGACGAGCTTTTTCTTGAGATGCTTCTTGTTGTAGACGTGCATCTTTTTGCTCTAGCCAAGACGTGTAGTTACCTTCCCATGGAATACCTTCACCACGGTCAAGTTCTAGGATCCAACCCGCAGCGTTATCTAGGAAGTAACGGTCGTGGGTAATCGCAACTACAGTGCCTGTGTAATCAACTAGGAAGCGCTCTAGCCATGCAACAGACTCAGCATCCAAGTGGTTGGTTGGTTCGTCTAGTAGTAGCATGTCTGGCTTCTCTAGAAGAAGACGACAGATAGCAACACGGCGACGTTCACCACCAGATAGGTTTGCAATCTTTTGATCCCACTCAGGTAGACGAAGTGCATCAGCCGCGCGCTCTAGCGCGTTGTCTAGGTTATGACCGTCTTTCGCTTGAATTAGCGCTTCTAGTTCGCCTTGCTCTTTTGCAAGTGCATCGAAGTCTGCGTCTGGTTCTGCATACGCAGCATATACCGCATCCAAACGCTTCAGCGCGTCTGCAACATCAGATACCGCTTCTTCAACCACTTCACGAACGGTTTTTGATTCGTCTAGTACTGGCTCCTGAGGTAGGTAACCTACGTTTAGACCAGGTTGTGGACGTGCTTCACCATCGATATCAGTATCGATGCCCGCCATGATACGTAGCAGAGTTGATTTACCCGCACCGTTCAGACCTAGAACACCGATTTTTGCACCTGGGAAGAAGCTTAGAGAGATGTCTTTAAGAATTTGACGCTTAGGTGGCACGATTTTGCTCACCCGCGACATGGTATATACGTATTCAGCCATTGCCGATCGTTCCTAAATTAACTGTCATTCAAAGCGTCTATTTTATACCAACTCCTTGAGTTTTGTTACCGCATTGCAAGAAATTCGCCGCTCATGTGATTTCTTCTTCATTGCTGACCGGAAACTCACAACTTTAGGGTATACACTTTTCTTGTTCATCCTTAATTCAATGTGCTGCGATTCATCAGGAAGAATGGATTGTTGGGAATCTATTTGTCTTTAAGGGTTCTAAAGTTTCACGAGTACAACATTTATTACATCAAGTCGCTTTACAATGAGAACTTAATACGGTGTAAATAGATGCATATGCTTTATGACTTACTACGCTTTGTATTCTTCATTAGTAAGGCATGGAGTGATAAACGTCTGAGGAAAATGACGCACATGAGATTCAACGTATCTGAATTGGCTAAAAGAGTATGTTATGCAGCCGCTTTATGTGCGGTTAGCGTATCAGCAAACGCTGCGCTGAGTTTAGAAAAGCAGCGCCAGGTCTATGAACAAGCTCAAGACCTATTAGATAAGAATGACATTGATGGTTACTTATCTATCCGTTCAAAAATCGCCAACTATCCACTGACTCCTTATGTGGATTATCGGGTGTTTCTGAGGCAATTATCGAGTAAGTCTCCACAACAGGTAGACGAATTTATTAAAGACCATGAGGCTTTTCCATTCTCGCGTCGAATTCGTGCCCCTTACTTAGATAACCTTTATCGTCAGAAAGATTGGAAAACCATTACTGAGTTTCAGAGAGTGGAACCAAGTGGTGAGCGCTATCAATGTATTTTTTACGTCGCCCAATTAAATCAAGGCAAACAAGTGGCTGCGTTCAAAGGTGCAGAACACATGTGGTTGCGTGGCAGCAGCATTGCAGATGAGTGTGACCCATTATTCTCTGCGTGGGATAAAGCGGGTGAGCGCTCTGATGAACTTATCTTACAACGCATGTTGCTGGCGTTTGATGCGCGTAACGGTGGTTTATTGAGTTACCTACAAAAACTGCCTAAATCAAGCAAGGCGCAGCAGCAAGCCAAAGCGATGAAGGCACTGTTTGATAAACCAGAAACGGTCGCTGCATTTGCTAAGAAACAACCTGCTAATGATTTCAACCGTGCTCAAAGTGAATTCGCGTTAGAAAAACTAGCGCGTAAGGATACAAAAAAGGCGCAAGACGCTTACGCAATCGTTGTGAAAGGACAGAAGTTTTCACCAGAGAAAGCACAAGCATTAGCTGACTATATTGCGATTCGTTTGATTCGTACCGAGTCAGATTCGTTGGCTCAATGGCGTGATGATAAGACGAGATCGAGTAAGAATTTACCCTTGATTGAAAGCCGCATTCGTTTATCGATTCAAAATGGTGATTGGAAAGGGGTACAGAAGTGGATTGCAGTTTTAAATGAAAAAGAACAAGCGACGCTTCGGTGGCAATACTGGTTAGGACGCAGTGAGATGGCGTTGGGTGATAAAGTCGCGGGCAAACAGCGCTTGGCTAAATTGGCGGGTCAACGGAATTTTTATAGTGTTGCTGCAGCGAATGCGATTGGTCAGTCGATTAAGTATCCATCGAGTAGCGTGAAGCTCGATAAAAAGGTGGTTCAACCTTACCAAAAATCGTTAGTGCGAATTGAAGAGTTGATTGAAACCGACAAAATTGCTGCTGCCAAAAGTGAATGGGCACATTTGCTGCGTCGTGTTGGTAAAGAAGAGAAAAAGATGTTGGCGGCTTATGCTGCTTCTAAACGTTGGCATAATTTAACGGTAACAGCGAGTATTCAAGCTAAAATGTGGGACAACATTCCTCTGCGTTTTCCTGTCGCTCACCGCTGGTGGTTTAATTTCTATGCCGAGAAACATAACATCGATCCTATTACTATGATGTCTTTGGCTCGACAAGAAAGTGCACTGGACTCTGAGGCTCGCTCACCCGTTGGCGCTCGTGGCTTGATGCAAATTATGCCTGCAACCGCGAAGTACACTGCTCGTAAATATAAGCTTAAATACCAAGGCACGGAAGACTTGTACAATGTAGGTAAGAATATTGAAATCGGTAGTCATTACTTACAAGGGTTAATGGAGGATTACGATAATAATCGTATTTTTGCGCTCGCCGCTTATAATGCAGGACCTAACCGAGTAAAAACGTGGCGAGAGCGAACCCAAGGAAAAGTGGACGCTTATTCCTTTATTGAAGCGATTCCGTTTAAAGAGACTCGCGGTTATGTGCAGAACATTTTGATGTTTGAAACGTATTACCGTGACCTTTTAGGTGTCGATGGTGCGTTCTTGACCCCAAATGAGATCAATACCAAGTATTGAGTGAGGTAACTTGATGTCACACGAACCTGAGTACAAAGACTGGCAGCAGATTGTTGAATTGATCCGCTCAAGTGTGGATAACCAGCAACATGAGATGTTGTTGACCATGCTAATGACACCGGATGAGAGAGAATCACTCACCGCACGTGTGAACATTCTGAATGAATTGCTGAAAGGTGAGCTTTCTCAACGTCAAATCAGTCAAATGCTGGGTGTTGGCATAGCAACTATCACTCGCGGCTCAAATGAGTTGAAGTCAAAGTCGGAAATCGATAAGGACAAACTCAAGACGTTGCTCGAGCAAGGTGCTCAGTAAGGTCGTTTGAGTTTCTATATCATAGACAGTAAAAAGGGCGGAAAAACCGCCCTTTTTAATACGTGTATTATTTAGCCATGAGTCTAAAAGCGGTTATAAATTCGCAGGGAAGTGCTCGGGATTCGTAAATGGAATCAACGCCAGAATCAAAGCTTGATGATACACCGAGCTACGAGTCAGTTGGTTTTGAGTTAGCAACCCAATTGCACCACCTTTCTGTTTGATGTTGTCGGTACCAAAAACTTCATCCATCACATCACCAAGTTCATTGGCATGTTTAAGCTTCTGTAGTACTTCTGGTGGCAACATCAAGCTTGCAGAGCGAGATTCCCCGCGATGCGTATCAGATTCAATCACCATCCAAGCAAATGTGACTTTCCCTTCAATACCTGCTTCTAAACCGACATAGAAATCGGCATTCGTTATTTCGGCTTTAGCGTTACGAACGCGATTCAGAGCTCCGAGGTGCGTTTCATCATTTGTCATTGGTTGATCTGCGACTTCACTTGGAACGCTGACCCCAATGAATTCAAACTTCTGCTCAGGGAAAGCGCTGTGAAAAGCACTCTCTACGGCTTTGATTTTCGCTGGGTTAAGTGATGCGATAACGACTTTTTGGCCTGCCATGATCTTTTTACCTACGGATGTCTTTTAGCTCAGTTTAACTTGAGTCGGTTTCACGTTCTCACTTGGATAACAACCTAGTACTTTCAAGTGCTTAGTGATTTTAGTTAGCTCATCAATTGCCTGTTGCATTTCGTTCGAACCAAGATGAGATTCAAGGTCAACGTAGAACATTTCTTCCCATGGGTTACCCATGATTGGACGTGATTCTAGTTTGGTCATATTGATGCCGTAACGTTGAAGTACCAATAGCGTTTGAACCAGTGAGCCTGCTTCTTGAGAAGTCGACATGATCAGTGTGGTTTTTGCAGGGATCTGTGTCGATACTTCTACTGGTTTACGCGCAACTACGATAAAGCGTGTGTGGTTTTCGGTTTGGTTTGCGATATTGCCCTGAATCGCTTGTAGACCATAAAGCTTACCGCTTGAAGCATTACCGATTGCCGCTACATCATCACGATTGAGCTCTTGCACTTTTTGCATCGCATCTGCAGTACTTGCACAAGATTCTAGTTTCACGCCTTTCATGCGACTCAGGAACTCGCTGCATTGTTGGTGTGGTTGTGGATGAGAGTAAAGCGTTTTGATGTTCTCAAGACGAATGTCTTTGGTTGCCACCAAGCAATGTTCAATTGGTTGAGTCAGTTCACCAACGATGTACAGCGTTGTGTGTTGCAGTAGGTCGTAGACTTCATTGATCGAGCCTGAACTGGTGTTTTCAATTGGCAGCACACCATAATCAGCATGACCTGATTCGACCGTTTGAGTCACTTCTTTGAAGTGTTCACAGTTGAGTTCAATTAACTCTGTGTTCTTGCGGCTGAAGTATTCGCGACTTGCAAGGTGTGAGTAAGAGCCTTTCGCACCAAGAAAAGCAACACGAGCAAGTGGCTTACGGCTTTGCTGTGGGTTAACAAGGTTTTGTAGGTAGCTTTGTTGAAGAAGGACCGAGTCTTCAATAATGGTATGGAAAAGTTTGGTGATGTACTGAGCGTCGAGTTCGTATTTATCACGACCATTGGTGATCAGTTTTACTAGAAGCTGTTGTTCACGGACGGCATCACGAACAGGTTTCGAAGTTTGAACTTTGCTTTTAGCGACTTCAATGCTGAGCTTACGGCGTTCGGACAGCAGGCTTAATAACTCGTCATCGAGTTCATTCAAACGTAAACGAATTTCTTCCAGGGAAATAGGTTGGTCAGTCATCAATTCTTTCCTTATAAAAAAAGCCCCCCGATTTGGGAGGCTTTCTGTTTGTTTTTGACTTTTCTTTCACAAACGAGTTAGCCCCTCCAACTATGGAAGGAAAAAGAAGTCAAAAAGAAACAGGTTAGTTGAGTGCATAAATAGTGCTTAATTTGTGAGTGTTTAAACACAATAAGCAAGCAGGCGGGGAGCGTCAAGCAAAAAAATAGCGCCTTTCGGCGCTACTTCCTCAATCTGGACGTTTTACTCTTCTTCTTCCACTAGCTCAGGCTTATTCGCACGTCGAGCTTCAGGTTTGTGGGTCAGCTTATTCAGTTGTCGTTCTAGTTTTTGCTCCACTTCATTAATAGCTGCGTAAAGATCTTCGTGAGTTGCTGAGGCGATTAGCTGGCCTTTAGGAACTTTAATAACGGCTTCGAATTTCTTCTGTTTGTTTGGTTCCTCGCTGAATGTTGCTTGGCATCCAATGATGTCTACTTGCCATTTCTCCAGCTTTTTAAATTTGCTCTCAATATGAGCGCGGATTGCAGAGGTGATTTCGATGTTTTTACCAGTAATGTTCATTGTCATAAATGTTTTTCCTCTGTTTCATCCCTCATGGGTTGAGTTCAGATTACCGCTTTGAGGAGAAAAGAATGTGATCTAGATCGCTTTTTGGGATGGGTTTTTCGAGATGAAAAATGAATGTGATCTCACTCAAGAACTGCTGAGATTTATGTGAAAATTGCTTGTTATCGGATTCGAAATCATTAGATTGGATAGAGTACTGAGCTGAAAACTAACCCGTTTTTAGGGGAGTTATACGGCCTGTAATTCTAGTTAGTTAAAAATTAACCAGATCAAAGATGTGAATCAGATCACTCTTAAAGTGCACAATAAGTTAGATTCAAAAACGCCGCTCAACAAATGAGCGGCGTTTTTGGTTTCTAGCTAGTGTGTTTTCAATTGAGGCGTTTGGCTGACGCTGCGCAATGGCGTCATAAAGACAGGGTCATCAGGCACAAGCAGAACATTATCGAGAGTTTTTGCTAGGTCGAGACTTTCTAACTGTTTGTAGATCACGTAGTAGCGGTTCACATTCGTTACGTACCTGATGGTTTCCCCTAAGCTTCTACGTGTTACGACCTCCACATTATTGAACCATACATTCGGATCGTAACCTTGCTGAGCGGCACGTTTACGCATTCTCTCAATGTTTCCAGGTCCAGCATTGTATGCAGCTAACGTTAAGTAGAGCTTGTTCTCTTTAGTTATGTTGCTATCACTGAAGTAATACCGGCGAAGAAACGCTAAGTATTTCACCCCTGCATGAACGTTGTTCTCTAGATTACGGACATTCTTAATGTTCACATTAGGGTCACTCGCCGTACTCGGTAAGATTTGCATAATACCAACGGCACCACGGCTTGATACTAGACTGTTATCGAACCCTGATTCCTGATAGGCCACCGCTGCGATGAGGAGGTAGTCAAAGTCGTACTTCTCCCCATACTTAGCAAACAGTGATGAGAGCTTTTCAAGCTGAGCAATCTTTTTGGGGTTCAGTGCTTTGTTGAGCCAATTGGTGTTATCGATGTATTTTCCATAAATGACGTTGCCCAGTAGTGTTCCTGACTTGGAAGTTTGGATGAACTTGTTGACCGCTTTTCTTAGCTCCGGGCTGTTATGGCGCATGGCCCAACCAATTTCACCCCCTTCTCTAATCGGAATCTTGGTGTGTGCTCGGATGTCATCCATAAAGTTCATCCACAGCTTGGCTTTGTGGCTATCAAGTACGATAGCTTTGATATAGCCATTGTTTAGCATTCCTACCAGTTCATAGTCTTGCAGCGTCTCTTCAATAAAGTGCACCACCACTGGTGGTAAGCCTTTTTTATTAAGCTGTTTGTTTAATACCTGAATGCTCTCGAAATAACTTGAACTGGCACGAACCCAAATTTCTTTGCCACTCAGTTGTTCAATCTTCGTCATTGCTGGTGTTTTTTTGTTAGTGATGACCCATTCTTCAATCCCTGTAATAGCAGGATCGCTAAAATCGACCAGCTTCTTGCGTGCATCGGTAATGGTGAGATTGGCAACCACTAAATCCCCTAAACCTTGCTCAAGAGAAGGTAGCAACTCATCGCGTGAAACTGGGATAATTTGAATGTTGAGTTTTGGTTTGAGCTTACGGAGCTCTTTTTCGAAATGAGCCAATAGTTCTGCACCAATGCCTTTTGGTTCTCCACCTTCTATGTAATAGAAACCAAGGTCGGCAGACACTAATACGCGTAAAACATTTTTCTCTTTAATGACATCCAGATCCCCCGTGTAAGGTGGTTGTCTAAGAGGGGAGAGCTCAAGAGAAAAGCTCGATGCTGAGAGTAGAAGCAGCAATCCTATCCATAACTTTGATAATGTCACGTTCACATCCATGTTGATGGTGAAGGAGAACTTTAAGCATAAGTAGCGCTCAAAAAATCATCAAGTTAGCGGGTGGAGCAAAAATAAGAAGGGAAAACAAAACCGCCACAGTTTGAGCTGTGGCGGTTGAGGATTAGTTTGCTGGGTTTAGCTTGATAAGCTCTTCCGTTCTGGCAACGGCGTCATCCAGTTTCAACTGTTTGTAAGCTTCTAGTTGAATCTCAAGCGACTTGCGAGCTGCTTCTGTATCAGGGAAAGTCTTTTGAAGCTCTTGAGAACGGTTAATCGCCGCAATCCAAGCTTCACGACGCAAGTAGAAATCTGCTGTCGCAAGATCGTAGTTTGCAAGACGGTTCTTCAGCGCCACCATGCGTTTCTGTGAATCTTCCGCGTATGGGCTGTTCGGGTAACGCTCTAGCAGTTTTTTGAAATCATCAAATGCTTTCTTAACGGGCTCTGGGTCACGGTCACTGCGATCAACGTTAAATAGGTCATGCATGAAGTTACGATCTTGTGCCATGTGGCTCAAACCACGCATGTACAATACCCAGTCCATTTTTTCATGAGTCGGGTTCAAACGCATAAAGCGAGAAATAGTTGCTAGACCGAGTGCTAGGTCGTCGTTTTTGTAGTACGCGTAGATAAGGTCAAGTTGTACCTGCTCAGAGTAGGCACCAAACGGGTAACGCGAATCCAAAGCTTCTAATTTCTCGATGGCAGAAAGCCAGTTACCGCTTTGCAGAGAAGTTTGCGCGTCTGCATACAGTTCAGAAGGTGGCACATCAGGAACGATTTCTTCTTTGCTTGCACAGCCAAACAGAAGGGATACCGCTAAAAGGCCTGTTAAAGTCTGATGTTTCATATCAGGAGTCTGTTCCTTGAATCTAAATATTTCTTAAGCTGCCGTTACTTTCTTTCCAGTAACAGATACAATGACGTAATAGTCTATTTTTCCACAGTCGTGAGCATTAGTCTCACAGTTTTTAAAAAAGTTCGATATGGCTCAGCAGATTGTTTTAACCAACACCGTAAAAGATAGCCAGTTAGGTCAACGTTTAGACCAAGCTATCGCCGAATTGTTCGCGGACTTCTCTCGTTCTCGCTTGAAAGAGTGGTTGCTTGACGGGAAGGTACAAGTGAATGGTGAAGTTGTCACTAAACCTCGCACCAAAGTAATGGGTGGTGAGGAAATTACCTTGCAAGCCGAGCTGGAAGATGAAGAACGCTGGGAAGCACAAGATATCCCGCTAGATATCGTCTACGAAGATGAAGATATCATCGTAATCAACAAGCCTCGTGATTTTGTTGTACACCCAGGAGCGGGTACACCAGACGGCACAGTACTAAACGCATTGCTGCATCACTACCCAGACATCGCCGAAGTACCTCGTGCAGGTATCGTACACCGTCTAGATAAAGACACCACTGGTCTGATGGTGGTTGCGAAAACTGTTCCGGCACAAACTCGTCTGGTTCGCGCTTTGCAAAAACGTAACATCACCCGTGAGTACGAAGCGATTGCAATCGGTCGTATGACGGCGGGTGGTAAAGTGGATCAGCCAATTGGCCGTCACTCGACTAAGCGTACGCTAATGGCAGTTGCGCCTCTGGGTAAACCGGCGGTAACGCATTACCGTGTTGCAGAGCATTTCCGTGAACACACACGTATCCGTCTTCGTCTAGAAACCGGTCGCACGCACCAAATCCGTGTTCATATGTCTTACCTACAGCATCCGCTACTCGGTGATACTGCTTATGGCGGTCGTGCTCGTATCCCAACAGGTGCATCGGAAGAGCTAACAGCCATGATTCGTGGTTTTGATCGTCAAGCATTGCACGCGGTAATGCTACGTTTCGAACATCCTATCACTGGTGAAGAGCTAGAGTTCCACGCTCCAGTTCCTGATGACATGGTAAAGATGACAGAAGCGCTGCGTAAAGATACAGAAGAGTTCGGTCTACCTGACGAGTTCTAATATGAAGACGATTGTTCCCAATTGGTCCGCGCCGAAAAATGTTAAAGCTTTCGCCTCTACAAGAGTCGGAGGCTTTTCGACTTCGCCATATCAAGGGTTGAACCTTGGTGCGCATGTTGGGGATGATGCGTCTATAGTAGAGAAGAACCGTAATTGGTTGGCGCAACAAGCGAATATGCCAAATGCGCCAATTTGGTTGAATCAAACTCACTCTACAGTGGTAGTTCAAGTAAGCACACCAACAACACAAGTACTTGACGCTGATGGTGTGTTTACTTCTTCAAATAATATTGTCTGTTCTGCGATGACTGCAGATTGTTTACCTGTTCTATTAACCAATACACAGGGCAGCCAAGTGGCAGCCGTGCATGCTGGTTGGCGCGGTTTAGCAAATGGTATTGTTGAAAATGCACTAGCGCTATTTTCTGGTGAAGTAATAGCGTGGCTTGGTCCTGCAATTGGACCTCAAGCATTTGAAGTGGGTGAGGATGTCTTACAATCCTTTGTAGATTTTGACTCTCAAGCGCATCAAGCATTTACACCTCGTAATGTTGAAGGTAAGTGGCTGGCTGATATGTCCAAGCTTGCAACTCAACGTCTTAACAAAGCTGGGGTCACTCAAGTATTTGATTCCGGATTGTGCACTTTCCAAAATAGAGAAGATTTTTACTCATATCGTCGTGATGGTGTGACGGGTAGACAAGCGACTTTTATTTGGATCGAGGACTAACCACTACAACCCAAAAGTACAAAGATGCATAGCTTCATTTTTGCAAAGCTATCTTTATTAATTCTCTCCCTTGAAATTCCCTCTCTGCGTATCCATCTTTCTAACTGTCAAAAGAATTTTCTTCAGTTGAGGTTAGGAAGGAAGATATGCGTCTTGATAGATTCACAAGCAAGTTTCAAATCGCTATCTCTGATGCTCAGTCACTAGCGTTAGGGCGCGATCATCAATATATCGAACCAGTGCACCTAATGGTGGCATTGCTTGATCAGAACGGTAGCCCAATTCGTCCACTGCTAACAATGTTAGATGTCGACGTGACTCATCTACGCTCTAAATTGAGCGAAATGTTAGATCGACTACCTAAAGTCAGTGGCATCGGCGGTGATGTTCAGCTGTCTAGCTCTATGGGTACACTTTTCAATTTGTGTGACAAAGTGGCTCAAAAGCGTCAGGACTCCTACATTTCCTCCGAAGTCTTCTTGCTTGCAGCATTAGAAGACCGTGGTCCACTTGGTCAGTTATTGAAAGAGATGGGCTTGACCGAGCAAAAAGTGAGTCAAGCGATCGAAAAGATCAGAGGTGGCCAAAAGGTTAATGACCCGAATGCGGAAGAACTTCGCCAAGCGTTGGAAAAGTTCACCATAGACCTTACTGAACGTGCAGAGCAGGGTAAGTTGGATCCGGTTATTGGTCGTGATGACGAAATTCGTCGTACAATCCAAGTACTGCAACGCCGTACTAAAAACAACCCTGTGATCATTGGTGAACCAGGTGTTGGTAAAACAGCAATCGTAGAAGGTTTGGCTCAGCGCATCATTAATAATGAAGTTCCAGAGGGGCTACGTGGTCGCCGAGTGCTTTCATTAGATATGGGCGCCCTTGTTGCGGGCGCGAAGTACCGTGGTGAATTTGAAGAGCGCTTGAAGTCGGTATTGAATGAACTAGCCAAAGAAGAAGGCAACGTCATTCTGTTTATTGATGAGCTTCATACTATGGTTGGCGCAGGTAAAGGTGAAGGCTCTATGGATGCCGGTAACATGCTAAAACCAGCGCTGGCTCGTGGTGAGCTTCATTGTGTGGGCGCTACAACACTAGATGAATACCGTCAGTATATAGAGAAAGATGCTGCACTTGAGCGTCGTTTCCAAAAAGTGCTGGTGGATGAGCCAAGTGTTGAGGATACCATTGCAATTCTGCGTGGTTTAAAAGAACGCTATGAGCTTCACCATCACGTAGAAATTACAGATCCGGCGATTGTTGCGGCGGCTAGCTTGTCGCATCGTTATGTTTCTGATCGTCAACTACCCGACAAAGCGATCGATTTAATTGATGAAGCCGCTTCTAGTATTCGTCTACAAATTGACTCTAAACCAGAGTCGCTAGACAAACTTGAGCGCAAAATCATTCAACTGAAAATCGAACAGCAAGCGCTGAGCAACGAGCATGATGAAGCGAGTGAAAAACGTTTGGATGTGCTTAACGATGAGTTGAACGAGAAAGAGCGTGAGTATGCAGAGCTTGAAGAAGTGTGGAATGCTGAAAAAGCAGCGCTATCAGGTACGCAACATATTAAAGGTGAGTTAGAACAAGCTCGTATGGATATGGACTTTGCTCGTCGTGCTGGTGACTTAAACCGTATGTCTGAGCTGCAGTATGGACGTATTCCTGAATTAGAAAAGCAATTAGACCTAGCAACTCAAGCAGAAATGCAAGAGATGACGCTACTGCGTAATAAGGTTACTGACAATGAAATTGCAGAAGTGCTTTCTAAGCAGACGGGTATTCCTGTTTCAAAAATGCTTGAAGCAGAAAAAGAGAAATTACTCCGTATGGAAGATGTTCTGCATAAACGTGTCATTGGCCAGGCTGAAGCGGTTGAGGTGGTATCGAATGCTATCCGTCGTAGCCGAGCTGGTTTATCCGATCCAAACAAACCAATTGGTTCCTTCTTATTCTTAGGTCCAACAGGCGTAGGTAAAACAGAGTTGTGTAAGACACTCGCTAGCTTCATGTTTGATAGTGAAGATGCCATGGTACGTATCGATATGTCAGAGTTCATGGAGAAACACTCTGTGGCAAGGCTGGTTGGTGCGCCTCCGGGTTATGTCGGCTATGAAGAGGGGGGCTACTTAACTGAAGCGGTTCGTCGTAAACCTTATTCCGTCATCTTATTAGATGAAGTAGAAAAGGCTCACCCTGATGTGTTCAATATTCTACTGCAAGTATTAGATGACGGACGCTTAACTGACGGACAAGGTCGTACGGTGGATTTCCGTAACACGGTCGTCATTATGACATCGAACCTAGGTTCGGCTCGTATTCAAGAGAACTTTGCTACTCTGGATTACCAAGGAATCAAGAATGAGGTGATGGATGTTGTAAGCAAACACTTCCGTCCGGAGTTCTTAAACCGTGTTGATGAAAGTGTCGTCTTCCACCCACTAGGTCAAGAACACATTAAATCTATTGCGTCTATTCAACTAGAACGTTTGGCTAAACGTTTAGAAGAAAAAGGCTACCAATTTGAGGTATCTGATAAAGCCCTCGATTTGATCGCCCAAGTTGGCTTCGACCCAGTATATGGTGCACGACCTTTAAAACGTGCAATTCAACAGAATGTAGAAAACCCATTAGCGAAGTCGATTTTGGCTGGAGAGATATTACCAGACAAGAAAGTACAGCTGATTGTTAGCAATGACCAAATCATTGCTCATCAATAATTGCATTGATGCACTGAAAAGTGGGATAAAGTTCAAACTTTAGGGGGCTATAGCCCCCTTTTTAATACACTTTTATTGAGTTTTGTTTGTTTTCTATACGAACGAACTAAAAAGCCAAGTTTTTTTGAAAAATAGGCTTGTGTTCCTTAGGGAACTCCCTATAATGCGCCTCCGTTGTCACGGGAAAGCAAGCTAAGCGAAACCAAGATAACAAGGTTAGTGAGTTAGAAGTTAACTCACAGAGAAATAACTTAAAAAAGTGTTTGACACGGCAAGTTATCTCGCTAAAATGACCGTCCACTTTGAAGAGAACTTCAAAGTCTGCTCTTTAAAAATAAGAA
>NZ_BCUF01000014.1 GCF_001591145.1 Vibrio harveyi NBRC 15634 = ATCC 14126 = KCTC 12724
GGTTACTTGGGTATAGGTCGAAAGGAAAATAAAATTGCCGCTCAAGAAGCGGCAATTTGATGTAACAAGTAGGTTAGGCGACCTCTTGATATCGAGTAATGAGCGTTTTCACGTCCTCTAGATAACCTTCGCGTAGTAGGTTGTCGACGGTCGCTTCAAGCTCGTCATGACTCATTGTGAAACATGTTGATTTGCCGGTCATTAAATTCAGGTACTGGTGATACTCTTCTTCGGTGTAATGTCCAACACGGTCAAGCAATAAGGTTTTGATGCCGTGGTGTATCAAGCCGTAATATGTGTGTCTATGAAGCATCATGTTCACTCCTTATCAAGCGACTCTTCCTTGTTGTTGAGGGCTTGAATCAATGGATAATCCGATTTGTACTTCAGTAATGCATATCAGGTGCCAACTATTCGCTCTGTGTTTCAAAAGTGTGCGAAGCCGCATCCTTATCTAGCCACTCTTTGAGAACATGACGTAGAGCAGCCAAGGTGGTGGGCTTCTCTAACCGTCCATCCATGAGCTTGCTAATCATCTCCAGTTCACGTTCTCCGGACTCTCCAGATAAAGCGATGATAGGGGTATAAGCGGACATTGCTTTGATGTGCTTACTCGCTTCAAAGCCATTCATCACAGGCATCTGCACATCCATTAAAACCAAATCCACGGAGTGGTTTTTAAACATTTCAACGGCATTCTCACCGTTGTTGGCTTGCAGGCTATTCACGCCGAGTTGGTTTAAATACATCTTCACCAATGCACGTTGCACCTCTTTGTCATCAACAATGAGTACTGTTGGTGCATCTTTATCTATTGATACGTTGTCAACGACGTTTTGTTCAGTGCGTGGCTGGTTTTGTTTCCAGTCATTGAAATACGGAGTCCGCAGTGTTTCTGCTTTCGGTGCGTTGGGCACTACAGGGAAATACAGATGGAACTCGGTAAACTCACCGCGCTTCGATACACATTCAATTCGTCCACCAAACGATCGCATAACGCGTTGACAATAGCCCAATCCTAAGCCACTGCCGCCACTCTTTTGATGTGAGAAAAAGTCATCAAAAATTTTATGAGAAATGGTTTCGTCGATGCCTGGACCTGTATCTCGAAAGATCAGTACGTTCTCGTAAGAACCGGTTTTGGTGCTGATCTCAATTTGACTGTCTGGATAAGAGTCAAAATAGTAAATTGCGTTGCGAATGAGATTGAAAATGACAAAGTTGAATAAGGTTTCATTAAGTTTTGCCACAAAGTCAGCGTGTTGCGGTAAGCGGATTCGTTCAATAATCTTCTCATTTTCAAAACCGTAGCGACTTACGGCTTGGTCTACAGCCTTATGGATAGAGGTCATGGCAATCGGCTCGTGCTCAGGTGAGCTATCACTGACCTCGCGCAAAATGATATCGATTAATTGGCGGCCGCGTTGGATCGCTGTTTGTCCATTCTCAATATCAACCAAGATCTGTTCGGTCGGTGCTTGAGATTCGATGTGCTGCTTTAAGGCTTCAAATTGCAACTGCACTTGGGCGAGTGGGTTGCGCATCTCGTGAGCAATCGAATTGGCAAGTGCTCGGCTTTGGCGAATACGGCGATCTGCTTCGATCGTGCTTTGTACTCGAGTAAGCAGCGTCTGCAAGGCGGAGATTTCCTCGTTAGAGAACATCTGATTGTTGATTTTATGCGGCGAGACCAATAGGTGTGTGACAGATTTACCCTGACCAAACAGCGGCATCACCAATGCTGTATTGTTCGAACTCATCTTATCGTAAAGCGCTTTCATTGAGCGCTTAGCTGGAACTTTGTATTCAAGTTCTTCAGAAAGCTCATCAAAGACAAGCACTGAATTGTTTGATGAAAGGTAATCTTCGTAGAATGTTTCATTGTAGTTACTGGTGACCAGGCGCAGCTTGTCATTAGGAATCTGCAGCAGTGTTCCTAAGCGGCGCATTGCATCATCAATTGAGAGTTTAAAGTCCTCTTCTAGCGCCAATATTTGTTGGACAGGTGTCTTTTTATCACCGTAAATCAGGAAAGAGGCGTAACGGCTTACGCGTTTGTATAGCAAGCCCCAAGTGATCCCGATTAAAGCGCAGATCGGCGTGGCAATTAACCATTGGTTATTGTCGGTCATCGGGATAAAGATAGCCCCCAATGGAAGCACGAAAATAGCACATACCAATAAGGCACTTAACGTCATGTACGCTAGGTACTTCACGCTGTAGAAGCGCGAGGTCAGCAGTGCATACCCGACAAAGAGCATCTCACTGATCGACAGCGCGGGTGGCAACCATGT
This sequence comes from Vibrio harveyi NBRC 15634 = ATCC 14126 = KCTC 12724, assembly GCF_001591145.1. GTDB lineage: Bacteria > Pseudomonadota > Gammaproteobacteria > Enterobacterales > Vibrionaceae > Vibrio > Vibrio harveyi. Next base: position 2,295 of record NZ_BCUF01000014.1, read on the forward strand.
CAGAGAGAAATCACCCAAGAAGTAGGTCATACCAAGATGAATGGTCGCGGTAGAGAGCATGAATACTAAAATGCCCGCGATCATGTAGTTGGTTTTTGCTAGCGTAAGTTTGCTGCTGTTTGCTCGCATGGCGACGAGGTTGACCAAAGTGAGCACAACGAAACTGACCAAACCAATAAAGAAATAGGACGTGTGTGAGCCAAATTCGATAACAAACTGGCTAGGACCTTCAATATCGACGTGTTCGACTGTCAAATCTGGACGCAAATTGATAAACAGTGAATACACCGTCAAGGTGACAAAGATACCTTGCTGCCACAAATGCACTTTGCCTTTGCGTTGCTCTGCCGCAAGCTGGCAAGAAAAATAGTAAGCAAAGGCGAAAGCAAAAAAGGATGCTAAGTTAGCAAACTTCGCCATAAAGATACCCGCCGAAGCACCAAGCTCAGGCAAGAGATTGGTATGGAAGTAAGCGTTACTGCTGATCCACGCAATGATACACACTGAATACGCAATGTAGGGCGCATGGTGTGTACCAAAGATCACTTCGTTCTTTTGTTTGAGTCGATAGCAGTAATAGCTTAACCAGATCATCACCACCGCCACTGTCGCAAGTAACGTGATGGCTTTGGTGTAAACGATTGCCTCTAAGCTGAGATCAAACATGTTCGTCCCTTTCGACCGATTTGCCTTTTCTTATCGCACTTACGGTGCGTTTGTAGTGGCGAAAATCGATGTTATTGAAGGCTTTGACCATCATTTCAAAATTCCAAAATCCACGGTAAGTCTGTTTACCGTCATTGTTTAGGTCGCAATATCCCGAATGGAAATACGCTTCTTTATCAATTGCTTTATAAAAGTTGAGCATGAAAGGTTGCTCAATGATTGTGAAGCCGACTTTGTAACCTGCTTGGTGCAAAACACTCATTAATTCTTTTTGAGCAAGATAGAGATAGTAGAGCTTTTGTTGAGCATTTCCACTTACCGTCAGTCGCAATACTTCGCATACCGATTTTTTATCAGACAATTGTAACTTGAATTCGTTATCAAATTCTTGGAGAGAGTAACACTTTGACAGTGTTGGCGATGTAAACAGCTGTAAGCGAGCTAGGGTCTCTTCTGCGTGCTCTGGTAAGCAATAATGCCACTTTGCATTGCTAAACTGCGGCGCATAACTTAGCCATGTATTGTGTATCTGCCAATCCTGAATCAAAGCTGAAGCAACGAGCGTTGGACACGATTCCTCATCAGGGTGCTTGAGTAAGATGAAGTGCTTACCGACTTGAGATAGAAAGAGTAAAGGCAACATTTCGTACCACTTTTCACCTTGTATAAAAAGCTCAAGATTACTCAATGTAATTGCATCACTGATTGACATTGCATGCGGATGGCTGGGGATTTGTACCGCAAGTTGCGCATCTTCTATTCGCTCAATCAATGCGCCGTAGTACGCGCTGTCCTTAAATGGCAAGGAGGGCGAAGTAGGGGCAGACGTTGTGAATGGAACTTTGGCTTTGATCGCGGCAATTTCGCACGCGCACCAAAACTCGAGCCAATGCATGTAACATTGACCGACGACCTTTTCTAGCAAAGCAATATCGGCTGAAAGTGTGCTTGGGTAACGTTGCACAAGATCTCGATAGTCCATCAATTCGAACAGCACAGAAAAGCTGTTGTCCTGATGTTCAGGGAAGATAGAGACTAATTGGTTTCTGCGATAATCAGTAATAGTCTGAAATAGAGCAGCGCGCTCATGCGGTTGATATGCGTTGATGACGAGTTCAAGCAATGCTTGCTGTTTTGTTTCGATAGGCAGACAGCTCGTCGACAGTGAGCCTAAAGACGACGTAAATTTCATGGTTCAACCTAGCCTAGGTTTATTGATTTTTTATGTTTATGGCTCCCTTATATCACTTGAGAAAAAATATGCCATTGGTTTCTATTTAAATGGTTACTTACTGCAATGTTAAGTATAAAAAAAGCCGCTCTTTTGAGCGGCTTGTTTAAAATGCGTTCAGGCTTATGCTTCTTGCTTTTGAAGCTCAACTTGTGCCGCTTCTTCTTCAACTAAAGCATCTACGATAACTGCACATGCAGCGTCACCGGTGATGTTTAGTGCGGTACGAATCATATCGAAGATACGGTCTAGAGCGAACAATAGTGGCAGACCTTCAATTGGAATACCTGCAGCAAGCAGTACTGCAACGACTAGGAATGACGGGCCAGGAACACCAGCTTGACCTACTGCACCTAACGTTGAAGTAACGATGATAGCGATATACGCGCCCATGCCTAAGTCGATGTTGAACAGTTGCGCGAAGAAAATTGCAACCAGACCATAGTAAATTGCGTTACCGGACATGTTGATGGTTGCGCCAAGAGGAAGAACAAAGGATGCTGTTGAGTTTTTAACGCCCAGCTCTTTCTCACACGTATCCATTGTAACTGGTAGTGTCGCCATCGATGAAGCTGTAGACAGGGCAACCGCTTGTGGCTTCTTCATTGCAGATACGAACTTTTTCGCCGATGTCTTAGTGAAGATGTGCACCATTGCTGGGTACACAACGAAACCGAAGACAAGGATTGCTGCAACGTAAACAACGAAAAGCTTGAACACTACCATTAGAGCGCCAAACCCGAACGTACCCACAGCTTCAGCCATAAGACCGAATACACCAATAGGGGCAATAATCATGACTTTGTTGATCATCCAAACCATTGCGTCAACGATGCAGTTTACGCCATTGATGATTGGTTCACGGCGTGCTTTTTCTTGTTTTGAAATCGCAATACCGAAGAACATACAGAACACAAGGATCTGAAGGATGTTCGCTTCGTTTAGTGATTGGAAAACGTTCGTTGGAATCATACCAGTGATGGTAGCCCAGAAAGTAGGTAGTTCACCTTTTGAAGCGTACTCAGCAGAAAACATGCCTTCAACGCCAGAAACGTCGATACCCATGCCCGGTTGGAATACTTCACCCATAAACAGCGCTAGTGCAACAGCGAGCGCTGACGTTAGACCGAAGTAACCTAGGGTTACTAACCCCACTTTACCTGCAGATTGGCTGTTACCTAGACCAGCCGCACCTGAGATCAGCGCCACTGCAACCAAAGGGATCACAAGCATTTTGATCAGGTTGATAAAGATAGCACCAAGCGGCGCGAATACAGTCGCACTTTGACCCATGAAGGCACCAACGGCAGTACCCACGATCATTGCAATGACGACTTGCACGCCAATGTTGTTTAGCAAACTCTTTTGTTTTAACACTTCCATAACCTCTGTGCTAATAATATGTAAAATCCTAAAATTACCCACCAATCTAAAGTTGTTATTTGGATAATTATATCGCCTTGCTTTTTACACTTATCATTCACAATTAGCAATACAATTTCCGTACAAACTGACCAACTAACTGGGAATTTATTGATGAATGATAGTTTTTTAATCAGAGGCAAACGATTGCTATCGATCGTAGTGATATTTTTACTGGGTGATGTTTATAAAATAGATGGTAAGGAAGAGGAGAATTTAGAGAATGGATGTTAAAAAAAAGATCGATTCCGAATGGTTAATAAGGAATCGATCTCATATTCCACAAATCAGTAATACGTTATTTTTGTGTTGCAGCTTTCATTGCTGAAACAAACTCGCCAAGCTTGTTGAGCATGGTTTGCGGTTGCTCTACGTTTGCTTCAATGATCTTCACAACAGCCGAACCAGAGATAGCACCTGCAGCACCTGATTCTAGTGCTTCTTTTACTTGAGCTGGCTCTGAGATACCAAAACCGAGTAACGCTGGTGGCGCATTGAATTGGTTCAGCTTATCTAGCATATGACCAACTGGCATGTTTGCTTTGGTTTCTGCACCAGTAACGCCGGCACGAGAGAGTAGATAAGTATACCCACCGCCAAGCTCTGATACTTGCTTAAGCGTTTCGTCACTGGCTGTAGGTGGCGCGATAAAGATTGGGTGAATACCAAACTTCTCAGCGGCTGCGACAAACTCTGCACTTTCGTTGGTTGGTACGTCTGCAATCAGAACAGAATCGATGCCCGCTTTTGCACAACGCTCATAGAAGTTCTCGATACCACGTGAGTAAACAAGGTTTGCGTACATCAGAAGACCAATTGGTAGCTCGGGGTATTTCGCTCGGATCTTACCAATTTGCTCGAAGCAGATATCAGGCGTAGCACCAGATTCTAGAGCACGAATGTTCGCCCCTTGAATTGTCGGACCATCTGCCAGTGGATCAGAGAATGGGATACCCAGCTCTAAAGCATCTGCACCGGACTCCACGAGCGTTTCCATGATTTGGTAGGACTGTTCAGCGTTTGGATCGCAAACCGTTACGAACGGTACAAACGCGCCTTGGTTTTTCTCGTTTAGGCGCTCAAACATCTTTGCATAACGGCTCATTAGATCGCTCCTTTTTCTTCTAGGATGGCGTGCACAGTGAAGATATCTTTATCACCACGACCTGATAGGTTTACAACTAACAATTGCTCTTTTTCTGGGTTCTCTCGAGCCATACGCAGGGCATGTGCCAGTGCATGAGAAGATTCGAGAGCAGGAATAATACCTTCATGACGCGCAATTTCTTGAAATGCTTCTAGTGCTTCATCATCGGTGACGTTGTCATATTCGGCACGACCAATAGCGTTAAGATGCGCATGCTGTGGACCTACAGATGGGAAGTCTAGACCCGCAGAAACAGAGTAAGACTCTTCTACCTGACCGTTTGGATCTTGCATCAAAGGTGCTTTCATACCAAAGAAGATGCCCGTTTTACCGTGCTTAAGTGGTGCACCATGTTGGTCTGTATCGATGCCTTTACCCGCAGGTTCTACACCAATTAGGCGAACGCTTTCTTCTTCGATAAAGTCAGCAAACATACCAATCGCGTTTGAGCCGCCACCGACACACGCGATAACGGCGTCAGGAAGACGACCTTCACGTGCCAAAATCTGATTCTTCGTTTCTTCACCAATCATTCTCTGGAAATCACGAACGATCGTTGGGAATGGGTGAGGACCTGCTGCTGTACCTAGTAGGTAGTGCGCGTCTTCATAAGTTGCAGACCAGTCGCGTAGTGCTTCGTTACATGCGTCTTTAAGTGTTGCTGAACCTGAGTGAACCGGAATTACTTCAGCACCCATGAGTTTCATACGGAATACGTTCGGGCTTTGACGTTCAACGTCTTTTGCACCCATGTAAACACGACATTTCAGACCAAGTAGCGCACACGCTAGTGCAGTTGCTACGCCGTGTTGACCTGCGCCGGTTTCTGCGATGATTTCGTTTTTACCCATGCGTTTCGCAAGCAGCGCTTGACCTAACACTTGGTTAGTTTTGTGTGCGCCACCATGAAGTAGATCTTCACGCTTGAGGTACAGTTTGGTTTTCGTACCTTTAGTTAGGTTACGAGTTAGAGTCAGAGCTGTTGGACGCCCCGCATACTCTTGAAGAAGCGTCATGAATTCACTGCGGAATTCTGGATCTTCTTGTGCGTCGATAAACGCTTGCTCTAGTTGCTCTAAGGCTGGAACTAGAATTTGCGGAACGTACTGACCGCCGTATTCGCCAAAGTAGGCATTCAGTTTTGCCATCGTGATATTCCTTCTCGTATTTTTTTCGCTACGAATAGCTTTAAATTTTTAGCTACAAACAGCTTTAGTAGTTGCGAATTGCATTGAATGCCGCGAGCAACTTCTGTGAATCTTTCTTACCTGGTGCGCTTTCTACACCAGAATTTAAATCTAGTCCCAAGCAGCCCAAATTTGCTGCTTGTCTTGCATTCTCTGGCGACAACCCGCCAGCCAGCATAATTTGACTTGGGTCGCCGATCAGTGACCAATCAAACACGTGACCTGTTCCGCCTGTTTGAGTGCCAACTTGAGCATCCAAAAGGTGGCGGTCTATGTTATCTACAAGCAGTTCTGGCTTGGCATCAGTAACGCCGTAAGCTTTCCAGATTTCAACACCTGATGGCAGCTCTGCTTTGAGTTGGTTGACGTAAGCTTGATCTTCTTGACCGTGCAGTTGGACTGCTTTTAACCCCAGAGAGGTCACCATTGAAGCAACAAAGTCGATGTCGTGGTTTTGGAACACACCTACATAATGAAGAGGTGCGCCACTCATCGTTAGACGAGCACTTTCCAGATCCACAGCACGCTTTGACTTTTCAACAAAAATTAGACCGCCAAACACTGAGCCAGCTTGGTATGCCTTTGCAGCATCATCAGGATGAGTTAAGCCACACACCTTGTTTTCACCCAACGTCACTTTACGAACCGCAAGCTCTAGGTTGTCTTCTGCCATCAGCGAGCTACCAATCAAGAACCCGTCTGCGTATTCCACTAAATCACGAACTTGTTGATGCGTATAAATGCCAGACTCTGAAATCACGGTTGCGTTTGGTGCTAATTCGCGAATTGTTGGTGCCAGTTCTTTAGTACGATTCAAATCAGTACTTAGGTCGCGCAAGTTACGATTATTGATTCCGATGACACGCGCTCCTAACTTAACCGCGCGATGAAGCTCTTCTTCGTTGCTAACTTCAGTCAGAATACCCATGTTTAAACTGTGTGCCGCTTCTTCTAGCGCTTTGTACTCTTCGTCATTCAGGACTGAAAGCATCAGCAATACGGCATCGGCGCTGTAATGACGCGCTAGGTAAACTTGGTAGGTATCTACCATAAAGTCTTTGCACAGAACGGGTTGTTTGACTTGACCACGCACTTGAGGAAGAAAATCAAAGTTACCTTGGAAGTATTTTTCGTCTGTTAATACTGAAATGGCATCAGCATGGTTGTTATAAACCGATGCAATGTAATCCAAGTCGAAGTGATCACGAATCAAACCTTTAGAAGGAGATGCCTTCTTACATTCGGTGATGAATGCCGTCTTTTCGCCACTCAGAGCATCGTAGAAGCTGCGGTCCGATGGCAGCAAATCAGACTGAAATGTGCTTAGCGGTTGAGACACCTTACGGTCTGCTACCCATTGATATTTGTCGCGGACAATTTTCGCCAGCACTTCTGCCATTTCTGCTTCTTTTTTAGAAACGTGTTCAGACAGGTTGTCAGCTTGCTGAGTGTTGAAGTCAGTCATCTTCTTCAATTCCTTAAGCGTGTGCGGCAAGTTGTTGTACCAATTGGTACGCCTTGCCTGAATTCATTGCCTCAATCGCTTGTTGCGTGTTGGCTTTTAAATCTTCGTCACCGAATAGACGCATTAGCAGAGCAACGTTCACTGCCACTGCACCCAATTGTGCGTCTGTACCTTTACCCGTCAGGATATTGGTAATGATCGCCTTATTTTCTTCAGGATCGCCACCTTTGATTGCTTCTAACGGGTGCGCTTCTAGACCGAAGTCTGCTGGTGTTAGCGTGTACTCAGTGATCTTGCCGTCTTTGATTTCTGCAACCGTTGTTTCGCCATGAATCGCGACTTCGTCCAAACCACTTCCGTGTACCACTGCGGCGCGCTTCATACCCATTTGTAGCATGGTTTCCGCGATAGGACGAACCAGTTCTTCACTGTAAACACCCATCAATTCGATGTTTGGACGAGCTGGGTTAATCAGCGGACCAAGAATGTTAAAGATTGTGCGTGTTTTCATAGTTTGACGCACAGGCATCGCATGGCGCACACCACCGTGGTATTGAGGTGCAAATAGGAAAGCAACACCGATATCGTCGACCGCTTTGCGCGTATCTTCTGCGCTCATGGCTAGGTTGATACCAAATGAATCAAGAAGGTCAGAAGAACCCGATTTGCTTGAAACGCTGCGGTTGCCGTGCTTTGCCACTTTTAGACCACATGCTGCAGCAACAAATGCCGCGGTGGTTGAAATATTGATGGTGTTGTGACCGTCTCCACCAGTACCTACGATATCTGCGAAATCGTAATCTGGGCGAGGAAATGGGTTTGCGTTTGCCAGCAGTGCTTTTGCCGCACCCGCAATTTCATCCGGTGTTTCGCCTTTGATTTTTAGTGCAGTCAGTGCTGATGCCATCAAAATCGGATCGAGTTCACCACGGATGATGATGTCGAACAGTTGTTGGCTCTCTTCCTGAGTCAGTGACTCTTGCTCGTACAACTTGGTAATAATAGGGTTGATGATTGCTTCCATATTTCCTCTCCTAAATTTCTTATGTGCCAAGCGCTTTTTTAAGCAGTGAGGGAATTCACTGAAGTTTGTACTTCGAGTGCCCATTCAATGGCATTGGCCAACAGTGTCGCTCCGTAGGTCGTCATAATAGATTCCGGGTGGAACTGGAACCCGCAAACTTTATCTTCTTCATGTACAACAGACATGACCAAATCATCCACTTCTGCTGTGATGGTTAGGCTCTCAGGAACCTTGGTTGCAACTAACGAGTGGTAACGTGCAATTGCAAGTGGTGATGGTAGGTTTTGGTAAATCGCATGGTTTTGGTGCTCCATCATAGAGACCTTACCGTGAATGATTTCGCCTGCACCAGCAACGGTACCGCCGTAAGCTTCAACAATTGCTTGGTGACCAAGACAAATACCAATCATAGGAACTTTGCCTTTCAGCAATTGAATTAGCTCTGGCATTGAGCCTGCTTCAGACGGCGCACCAGGACCTGGCGATAGCAGTACCACAGGGTTCTCAAGCTCATTCACTGCTTGTTCAATGGTTTTTGCTGGAATGTTGTTTCGGTAAATCTTGACTGAGTGACCTAGCGAGCGGAACTGATCCACAAGGTTGTAGGTGAACGAGTCAAAGTTATCGATAAAAATGATATTAGCCATCTCTGAACCCTATTCCTTATTGTGACTTATGTGCTGCTTGAATAGCAGAAATTACCGCTTGGGCTTTCCCGCGTGTTTCGTCTGCTTCTGCTTGTGGATCAGAATCAAACACCACACCTGCGCCTGCTTGAACTTGAGCAATGCCGTTCTCAACATAAGCTGAGCGGATAACGATACAAGTATCTAATGTACCTTCGCCGGTAAGGTAACCTACTGCGCCTCCGTAGCTACCGCGGCGTGCGCCCTCTACATCACGAATCAACTGCATTGCACGAATTTTTGGTGCGCCAGTTAGTGTGCCCATGTTCATACAAGCTTGGTAAGCGTGCAGGGCGTCTAGATCGTTACGTAGTTGCCCAACGACACGAGATACCAAGTGCATTACGTGGCTGTAGCGGTCGACTTTGAGTAAGTCTGCGACGTGGCGAGTTCCAGCTTGAGCAATACGTGCGACGTCATTTCGTGCTAAGTCGACTAGCATCATGTGCTCAGCGTTTTCTTTCATGTCAGTGCGCAATTCGAGTTCGATACGGCTATCCAAGTCAAAATCGATATCACCGTTTGGACGTTTGCCACGGCGGCGAGTCCCTGCGATTGGGTAGATTTCAATTTGGTTAGTGTCTGTTTCGTACTTGAGCGCACTCTCTGGTGATGCTCCAAATAGAGTGAACAGCTCGTCTTGCATGTAGAACATGTAAGGGCTTGGGTTGCTCTGTTTTAGCTCTTTATAAGCTGTCAATGGAGAAGGGCAAGGTAGCGTAAATCGGCGAGACGGTACGACTTGGAATACATCCCCTTTTACGACGAACTCTTTTAGGTCACGAACGATTTGGCAGAAGTCATCGTCAGACACGCTTGGTCTAACTGTCACATCCGCGATTTGCTCTGCACTTGGCAGTAGTTTTGGTGCTGCGCATTGTGCACTGATTTCTGAGATGCGAGTTTCTAGCGCTGTTTTTTCTGAATCATCAACAAATAAAGTTGCTTGCAGCTGACAAGATTCTGTTTGGTGGTCCACAACCAGCAGTGTTTCGGCGACGTAGAAAACATAATCTGGGCATTGGTTTGTGGCTTCTGCATTGCCCAGTGGTTCGAAGTTAGCGACCAAGTCGTAGGCAAACAAACCACCAAGGAAAATCGCGTGTTTGTCTTGGTCCGAGATATCGAAGCTGTGCTGAACCAAACGCAGCGCATCAAATGAAGAGGCTTCACGCAGTCGAGAGTCTTCATCTAGCGTGTCGCACGGGTGGGTGAAATCTAAAGTCAGTGTTTCGCCATCGAGCTCACTCTCGACATCACCATGGATGTTTTGGTTTAAGTGAGTTAGTAGGTTCTTACCGTTATTGGTCAACGCTTGCATCTTGACAGTGTGACCGTAACAAACGATGCGTACGGCTGAATCAACAATCAACAGCGACTTCAAATCTTGCTTTGAATCGATCTCAGCAGATTCCAGCAACAGACTGTCAGTTTTGTTCTCACATAATGTGTGGAACAAGCGAGTCGGGTCTTGAGTATAAGGGACGGAAGCCGTCAGTACTTCAAGCTGTCCAAGTTTCTTAATTTCAATGGCCTTGTTCACAAGACCTCCTTATAGCTGTTTTATATCTTCCTGCCGTACATAGTCGCATAAAGCAAACGTTCACCCAATCTAGTTTTGGTCATATCCGATGAATGTTTGAGCAGTTAACTGTGAAGTAGACGGCAAAACAAAAAGCCCGCTGAAGTAGCGGGCTTTGTGACATTTCATTCGTTAAACTAGAAGTACACGTTCGCCCACCAAGAACTTGTCCAAGTGCGCCACCAAGCTAGATCAACAGAATTCATCTTATTAAGACGATCTGCAACTTTCGCTTCCTGGTTTTGGTTAAATTCTTGTAACATGGTGAGCCTTAAATTAGGTACTTCGTATTTGTGTACTAGTTAACTAGTGCAGAGATAAAAAGTCAACCCCAAAACAGCATTAAAACGACAAAAAAATGAGAATTGATTTACACAGCCACACCACTGCATCAGATGGTCGCTTTGCACCACATGATCTAGTAGACAGGGCATTGAGTTTTGATATCGAGGTTTTGGCGATCACGGATCATGATACGGTTGACGGCTTAGCTCCGGCCAAGCAATACGTTGAAGAAAATAATCTTCCGATAAAAATCATCAACGGTATCGAGATTTCCACGGTTTGGCAGAATAAAGATATTCATATTGTTGGGTTAAACATTGACCCGGACAGCCCAGCGTTGGTTGAGTTAATCGAGCAACAAAAAAAGCATCGCGTTACACGTGCAGAGCTTATTGCGGAACGTTTACAGAAGGCGACCCGTGAAGGTGTGCTGGAAGAAGTGCAGCAAATAGCTGGTAATGCGCCTATTACCCGTGCGCACTTTGCTAAGTGGTTGGTCGACAACGGTTACGCCAAGACCATGCAGATGGTGTTTAAGAAGTTTCTGACGCGCACCAATCCGGGTTATGTCCCACCAAACTGGTGTTCAATGAAAGATGCGGTAGATGCTATTCATGCCGCGGGTGGTCAAGCGGTACTCGCGCATCCGGGGCGTTACCAACTGACGGCAAAGTGGGTAAAACGCTTATTAGCCGCGTTTGTTGATGCTGGTGGAGACGCTATGGAAGTGGCGCAACCCCAACAAGCGCAACAAGAAAGACGCAACTTGGCAGATTATGCTATACAATACAAACTATTAGCGTCTCAAGGCAGTGATTTTCACTATCCATCACCGTGGATGGAGTTGGGAAGAAACCTTTGGTTACCTTCGGGCGTAGAGCCAGTTTGGAAAGATTGGGGAATTGACCCTTCTCTAGAAAGCGCTGAATAAGACGGAGTCTCGACTCCATAAAAAAATATAGAGCCGAGAGGTTCGATAATGAGGAATTACAATGAGCCAGTTTTTTTACGTTCATCCAGAAAACCCACAGGCTCGCTTGATCAATCAAGCAGTAGCAATCATTCGTAACGGCGGTGTTGTGGTGTATCCGACCGATTCCGGTTATGCACTAGGCTGTCAATTGGAGAACAAGCAGGCGTTAGAACGCATCTGTCAGATTCGTCGTCTGGATGACAAGCATAACTTTACTTTGTTATGTCGTGATTTGTCGGAGTTATCTCTGTATGCGCGTGTTGATAACGCCGCATTCCGACTTCTGAAAAATAACACTCCTGGTCCTTACACTTTTATCTTCAAAGGCACAAAAGAAGTGCCGCGTCGTTTGATGAACGCGAAACGTAAGACCATTGGTATCCGTGTTCCAGATAACCGTATCGCACTTGATCTGCTTGAAGCGTTAGGCGAGCCAATGATGTCGACGTCGCTGATCTTACCGGGTAGTGATGTTACTGAGTCAGATCCTGAAGACATCCGCGATAAGCTTGAGCATGCAGTAGATGTGATCCTTAATGGCGGTTATCTTGGTGAGCAACCAACGACAGTGATTGATTTCAGTGAAGGCGATGCTGTTGTAGCACGTGTTGGTTCGGGCGATCCTGCACCATTTGAATAGTTCGCTCTATTGGTAATGAAATAAGAAAGGGAGGCACAGAAGCCTCCCTTTTTATTTTTAATAAAGCCTATCGCTGAGCATTTAGCTTATGCGAAATCGAAGATATCAATGCCGTGGTGTTCGACGTAGTTCATGTATCCCGCATCAATGCTTTTTAGTGTGACTTCAACATTGAACTGATCGCTTGAGAATACAGCCCAACCAAAATCGTTGTAAGACAGAGTCAGATCGTCGGCGGAATCCAAGAATGTATCGCGAATACCGTCGTCATTGGTGTCTAGACCCATATCAAAGACCAACTTGTCGTGGCAAATATTAAAGTCGAGAATTTCTGCTTTTACTTCAATGTCGTTTGATGAGACGGGTTGGTCTGGCACACCGATGGCAAGGCGATTGGTCATTACGAAAGTGTCATCACCGCAACCTCCAGCGATCACCGAATGACCGTCACCGACCACGACGGTATCATCGCCCCAACCAGCGTTGATGAAGTTGTTACCTGAGTAGTCAAAAATCGTATCGTCGCCACAACCACCAAACAACAGGTCGTTGCCTAGACCGCCAGACAGAAAATCATCACCAGAGCCACCTGAGATGAGATCATTACCTCGGCCACCTAACAGGTGATCGTCACCACGACCCCCATAGACATAGTCATTACCGCCGTAACCAACAAACTTATCATCGCCGCCGAAGCCAACAAAAATATCGGTCGTGTTCGAACCTAATGTGCCCGTTAGATCGTCATCTGCTGCCGTACCAAATATCCAATTCAGGTCAAGATTTGTATGAGACATTTATTATTCCTTTGTTTTGTTTGAGGGAGCTAGCAAGCTATTGGGTTTTCTTTGTTACCACTCTGATAATTTTATCAGGTAGGTCAGGTTTTTAGAGGTGAAAGGCGACCTATAATAGTGCGGTTCTCGATGGTCTTTGTCTGGTACTAAGTTGGACAAATTGATGAGGGAAGTGTGAGTTTATGACCGATATTTTGCTACGCCAATGTCGACGATTTCGCTTACATTAAGTCGTAGAATCTCGTATAATGTCCGACCGAAAAAATCCCAATAGGTTGGGTAACTTGCACAATGAAGACCAATTCTGGTCTCGACGTCTGTGAAGACGACACATAGGTAGATAAATGAGCGAAAAGTTACAAAAAGTATTAGCACGTGCTGGACACGGTTCTCGTCGTGAGATCGAATCGTTAATTAAATCTGGTCGCGTTAGCGTGAACGGAATCGTAGCTAAACTTGGTGAAAGACTAGAAGATGAGAACAGCGTAGTTCGTATCGATGGTCACATTGTGTCTGCAAAGGCACAAGAAGAAGTGATCTGTCGTGTATTGGCTTACTACAAGCCAGAAGGTGAACTATGTACTCGTCACGACCCTGAAGGTCGTCGCACTGTTTTCGATCGTCTGCCAAAAATTCGTGGCTCTCGTTGGATTTCAGTTGGTCGTCTTGATGCGAACACATCTGGCCTACTGCTTTTCACAACTGATGGTGAATTGGCAAACCGCCTAATGCACCCAAGCCGTCAGGTTGAGCGTGAATACCTAGTGCGTGTGTTTGGTGAAGTGAACGAGAAAAAAGTTCGTAACCTAGTAAGTGGTGTAGAACTTGAAGATGGTATGGCTCGTTTTGAAGACGTAGTACACGCGGGTGGTGAAGGTATGAACCACACGTTCTACGTAGTAATTAACGAAGGTCGTAACCGTGAGGTTCGTCGTTTGTGGGAATCTCAAGAATGTACGGTTAGCCGTCTAAAACGTGTTCGTTACGGTGATATCTTCCTAGACAAGAAACTACCTCGTGGTGGTTGGATGGAACTTGACCTGAAAGAAGTGAACTACCTGCGTGAGCTTGTAGAACTTCGTCCAGAGAAAGAAACCATGCTTGATCTGAACAAAGACAACACATCACGTAAGCGTGAACGTGCTCGTAGCCAAAAAATCCGTCGCGCAGTTAAGCGTCACGAAGAGCGTGTTAACACACCAAAAGGTCGCAGCAACAATCCTTCTCGTCGTAAGCCGAAGAAGACTGCAGGTGACCAAGGTGCACGTAACAAGCATCGTTAATCGATAGCAGAAAATCAGAAAGGCTTGCCAAATCGGCAAGCCTTTTTCTTATCGAGCCTTTCGAGCTTATGAGCTTTCATGTCTTTCAATCATGCTTGTGCAATTAATAAACATAAAAAACACCAGCATGAGGCTGGTGTTTTTGATCATGATAGGGAAAGCGTTAGTCGCGCTTCCAAAGCATATGACAGAACTTATGTTCTGGGTCTCGACTGATTAGCATACGAGCAAAAACGTCATCAAGCACGTCATTTTCCTCGTTTACTAAGCCGATTCGAACTTCTGCATACACTTCTTTGTCGATATCGAAGCCAACGTGTTCAACCCAGTCATCACCAGTTTCAACAAGTTCTGCGGCACCACGATCTTCAAATTGCGCAGTAAACAGAATGACATCAGCGGGCTCTAGGTTATCTGGAGCCATCTCAAGGAAGATGTCGTACGCAGCGTCGATAACGTCGTCGTAAGAAATCAAATCAGACATGCTTATGCTCGGCTCATGTATTTACGTTCAGTCGTGTTAATGATAACACGGTCACCAGTTGCGATGTATTCAGGAACTTGGATTACAAGACCTGAAGCAAAGCGTGCTGGTTTAGTACGTGCAGATGCAGAAGCACCTTTGATTGAAGGGTCAGTTTCTTCAATCACTAGCTCAACAGAAGATGGTAGTTCGATACCCACAGCAGCACCGTTCACAAGGATAATGTGGATACCTTGTGTGTCTTCGTTGATGAACAGCATGTCGTCTTCAACTTCATTGTGCTTGAATGTGTATTGTGAGTAGTCTTCGTTGTCCATGAAGATGTGCTCATCGCCGTCAGCGTATGAGTACACAACTGCACGTTTGTTCATTTCTACTGTTTCAACAACATCATCAGACTTGTAACGCTCGTCTACACGAGCACCAGTGTTCAGATCTGTACAACGCATTTTGTAGATTTTAGCGCCGCCACGACCGCCAGGAGTCGTTACTTCGATGTCTTTAACTAGAAGAGTTTTACCATTAGACTCGATTGCGAAGCCTTTTTTGATTTCACTTGCCTTTGGCATTGTATTTTCCTATTACACTTATTAAGCAAAACTTGGTGATTATAGCGCTAAGTTCTTTGTCTGGCATTAAAATTCCACTCAGTAATTTGAACATTAATAAGGAGATGAATAGGCTTGATCCAAACGTAATGCTGGTGGATCATATAGCCCTTCGTCCGTTAAAAGCTTGAGATCGCGTTTTCTTCAATGTCTCTCCCTATTATCGATCCAAAATATCCTTTCCAACCTGAATTCGAACCTCTGCTCAGAGAAGTTCTCGCATGCCTGAAAGGTGGGCTTGGCGCAAACTTGCACAGTGTTTACGTCTACGGTAGCGTGGCCCGTAAGTCTGCGGTCGCAGGTAGATCGAATCTTGATATGGTGGTTGTGACAAAGGCGGGCTTTGAAAACAACCGCGCGACGCTACTAAACACCATCAAATGGCGAGCACAGCAAGGGTATCCTCACGTGAAAGGGGTGTCGATTCGCACGGCGTTGGTCAATGAAGTAGCCAATCTCGATAGCATTTTTACTTGGGGTTTTATGCTCAAGCATTGCTGTGTGTGTGTTTATGGTGATGATCTGGCAGATTGCTTTGGTGATTATGTACCAAGTTGGGAGATTGCCAAGCACTGGAACATGGATGTGGAAGATTGGCTATCGGTGTATCGTACCAAGATTGTACAAGCACAAAGTGTTGAAGAGCTGGTCAGTGCTCAAGTTATTATCGCCAAGAAACTGCTTCGCGCTTCGTATTCTTTAATCATGTATCGTGATAAACGTTGGTTTGACGACCCGCTTAAATGTGGCGAAGTGTTTTTGCAGTATCACCCAGAAAAGCAACTTGAGATAGAACGCCTTGGTATTCTGCTCTCTGGACGTCCTATCCCTAAACGCTCTGTGGTTGGGTTATTGGACGGTTTTGGCGATTGGTTAGTAAAGCAATATCAGAAAACCGAATTCCGCATTGGTTAACGCCAACAGCGTTAGCGCCTTTCCAATTTCGAATCTGATTTAGAACAGCCCCATCTGTGGTGCAGATAACTGCTCGAAGTCTGTGCCAATGAACGGCAAAATAGCGTCCGCGATCGGTTTTAGCTGTTTATCAATATAATGCTGATAGTCGATAGGGCTATTACGGTACTCATGCGGTTCTGGTCCGTTAACAGTGATCAAATATTCAATTCGACCACGGTTTTGATACTGCAATGGTCTGCCTAATTTAGCATTGATGTCATCGGCTAAGCGCGCAGCGCGTACTTGTGGCGGAATGTTCTTTTGGTATTCGTGCAGCTTGCGACGTAAGCGCTTTTGATAAACCAATTGATCATCAAACTCGCCACTATTGGTTTTTTCAACCATCTCTCGTACGTAATCACTCGGATCTTCACCATGGAAAATCATTTGGTACAAGGTGTTTTGGAAACGCTGCGCCAGCGGTGTCCAGTCGGTGCGTGCGCTCTCTAACCCTTTAAAGATGATACGTTCTTTTTCACCTTCACCAATCAGACCAGCGTAGCGTTTCTTTGAGCCAGTTTCTGCGCCTCGAATAGTCGGCATCAAGAACTTGCGATAATGGGTTTCGTATTCTAGCTCAAGAATCGAATTGAGATTGTATTCATCGCGAAGGTGATCACCCCACCATTGATTAATGTATTCGACCAGTTCAATACCAATCTTATCGGCATCTGCTTGGCTATACGGACCATTTAACGACACAAAAGTTGAATCGGTATCGCCATAAATCACTTGATAGCCTTTGGCTTCGATCAGCACCTTGGTTTGCTTCATAATTTCGTGCCCACGCATGGTGATGCTTGAAGCAAGGCGGGTATCAAAGAAACGACAACCGGAAGAACCAAGCACGCCATAGAAAGAGTTCATGATGATTTTGATAGCTTGCGAGAAGGCTTTCTCATTATTCTTCTTTGCGACGTCGCGGGCTGCCCAGAGCTTTTCGATCATCTCGGGTAGAAAGTGTTTCGAGCGATGGAACTGACCACCACGAAATCCCGGTACCGCTTCATCTTCTGCTTTGCCGATTTCAAGCTGTAAGCCCTCGACCAAACCCATAGGGTCAATCAAGAATGAGCGAATAATAGAGGGGTAAAGACTCTTAAAATCGAGCACCAATACGGAATCGTAAAGGTTCGGGATAGAGTCCATCACATAGCCCCCTGGGCTGGCGATCCAGTTTTCTGGATGCAGGTTTGGGGCAACATAGCCTGCTCGGTGGATTTGCGGCAGATACAAATTGGTAAATGCGGCCACTGACCCCCCAACGCGGTCTAATTCCACACCTGTTAGGCGGGAGCGTTCTATCGCGAAGTCGAGTAGGTGAGTGTGGTCAAAAATCTTGTTAACCAACACACAATCTTGCAAGTTGTATTTAGCGAGAGACGGCTTGTCTGAACGGTACATGCGATTGATTTCATCCATTCTGTCATGCACGTTATGAATTTCTTTACCTTCGCCAAGGAGTTCTTGTGAAACAGACTCAAGTGACCAAGAACGGAAATGGTAGGTCGCGGTTTTGAGCGTATCGATACCATCCAGCACAACACGACCAGGAATAGAGATAAAGCCCTGTTGGCTTTGTGCTGAGCTGCGGAAGAAACTTGGCTGGTCTGCACGACCTAATATCAGCTTCATGTTATGCCACTCTGCGCGCTTATGCAGCAGACGGAAATCGAAGTCGATAACGTTCCAACCAACAATCACATCTGGGTCAAATTGCTTAAACCACGCAATTAAAGCATCGAGCAAAGCCTTCTCATCTTTTACCCATTGAATTGGCGTCTCTGCTTGTTCCGGTTCGCCAATCATAATCACGCGTGAATCAACAGGGCTATCTAAACCAATCGAGTAGAGAATGCCTTTCTCTGAGCATTCCAAATCTAGAGAGACCACATGCAGCTTAGGTTGGTATTCACCTGTGCGACACTTTGCATTTTGAATGCGTTGGAAGCCGTTTAGTGATTGTTGGTTACCGGTAAACTCCATACTGCCTTTGATAAAGCGTTCCATCAGATAACGATCGGCAAGTCGTACATCGCCCTCGAAATGGACGATGTCGTTTTGCTTCAGTTCATCTTGTAGAGCGAATGCGTCTTTCGTGGTCTGGGTATAACACGCGGCTAAAGGAGTTAGTTGGAAGTTCTTTAACTCAAGCGAGCGTATGTCGACAGCAATTTGCTTAGAAGTGGCAAATCGCTTGGTTTGCTCTATTTGTGCTTGCTCGATAAAGAAGACAGGTCTTTCTCCTTGAATCAACAATTGGGTCGGACCATTCTCGGTCGAAAGCCAAAGCTCAATTTGAGTTTGACCTTTGATGTCTCGGGCTTGTCGAGTGAGAAGGAAGCCTTGTTGGATATTCAATAGAGAAACCTTGTAAATCAATGAAGCACGTATTCTATCATTAAGAACTGTAAAAATAACCAGTGAAATAGAGTGGTTGTATTTCGCAGGTTAAAAGGACGTGTTGCGGGAGTACAAAAGCAGAGATAACCCGCTTATGGAATAACCATTTATAGGTGATATTGCGTTTCGCTGAGCAAAGTGAAATCTAGTTGCTTGATTTATTGGAGTTTATGTTGTTAATTAGCTTGTCTTAAAATTCGGCTTTGCACAGAGCACACTCAAATAATAGAGTGGTTTATGAATAAGTTCTTGCCAAACTTTGCGTTTAAGCACATATTCATAGAAAGCAATTTTTTGTCTTATGCGTTAGTATATAGGCACTCATACTGATATCCACATTGACCAAAGTTATGTGGGTGCAGAGCCAATAAAAGTGTGGAGATACAAGTTTGATAAATGTTTTCCTTGTAGATGATCACGAGCTGGTTCGCACAGGGATACGACGTATTATTGAAGACGTCCGTGGAATGAACGTAGCAGGAGAAGCTGACAGCGGTGAAGAAGCAGTAAAATGGTGTCGCAGTAATCATGCAGACGTCGTTTTAATGGATATGAACATGCCAGGAATTGGCGGCTTGGAAGCCACTAAAAAGATTCTTCGCGTGAATCCTGATGTAAAAATCATCGTATTAACCGTTCATACGGAAAATCCGTTCCCAACTAAAGTGATGCAGGCGGGTGCTTCTGGTTACCTAACCAAAGGTGCAGGTCCTGATGAAATGGTTAACGCAATTCGTGTGGTTAACAGTGGGCAGCGCTACATCTCGCCTGAGATCGCGCAACAGATGGCATTGAGTCAATTCTCACCAGCCTCAGAAAACCCATTTAAAGACCTATCTGAACGCGAACTGCAGATCATGATGATGATCACCAAAGGGCAGAAAGTTACGGATATTTCTGAACAACTGAATTTAAGTCCAAAAACAGTCAACAGCTACCGCTACCGTCTGTTTAGCAAATTGGACATCAATGGTGACGTTGAGTTAACACACTTAGCGATCCGCCACGGAATGCTGGACACCGAGACCCTTTAGTGTGAATCAACCCTTCGATTCGGCTTCCTTTCTCAAGACAGTAACTCATCAGCCCGGCGTTTATAGAATGTACAACGCCGAGGCTGTTGTTATTTATGTCGGCAAAGCCAAAGACCTCAAAAAGCGTCTCTCCAGTTATTTTCGCAAGAAAGTCGACAGTGAGAAGACACGTGCACTCGTCAGTAATATTGCCAAGATTGACGTCACGGTGACCCATACCGAGACGGAAGCGCTCATCCTTGAGCACAACTACATCAAACAATATCTACCGAAATACAACGTACTTCTGCGTGACGATAAATCGTACCCGTACATTTTTATCAGCGGTCACAAACATCCGCGATTGTCTATGCATCGTGGTGCAAAAAAACGCAAAGGTGAATACTTTGGACCGTATCCAGATTCGGGCGCAGTGCGAGAAACCTTGCACTTATTGCAGAAAACGCTTCCTGTTCGACAGTGTGAAGACACCGTGTATTCCAACCGAACGCGCCCATGTTTGATGTATCAAATTGGCCGCTGTGCAGGTCCGTGCGTGAGCACGATTATTTCTGATGAAGAATACGACGAGCTGGTGGGGTTTGTTCGTTTGTTTTTGCAGGGTAAAGATAAACAGGTACTTGAGCAGCTTATTGAAAAGATGGAAGTGGCAAGCCAACAGCTTCGTTTTGAAGACGCGGCCAAATTCCGTGACCAGATCCAAGCGATTCGACGTGTACAAGAACAACAGTACGTTTCAGAAGACAGCATGGATGATATGGATGTACTTGGCTTTGCCCAAGAAAACGGTATTGCTTGTATCCATATCTTGATGATTCGTCAGGGTAAGGTGCTAGGCAGTCGCAGCCATTTCCCAAAGATTCCACAAAATACAAGTCAACAAGAAGTGTTTGATAGCTTCCTTACTCAGTATTATCTGAGCCATAACGAGGCACGTACCATTCCTTCTCGTATTATTTTGAATCAAGAATTGGGTGGCGATATAGAGCCTATCCAACAAGCTCTGAGTGAAGTGGCAGGTCGTAAGGTTCAGTTCCATACCTCTCCAACGGGTTCACGGGGTCGTTATCTAAAACTTTCCAATACCAATGCGCTTACTGCCATTACGACCAAAATTAATCACAAGATGACCATTAATCAACGCTTCAAAGCGCTGCGGGAAGTTTTGGGGATGGAAACTATTGCTCGAATGGAGTGTTTCGATATTTCGCACACTATGGGTGAAAGCACCATTGCCTCTTGTGTGGTTTTCAACAGTGAAGGTCCAGTTAAGCAAGAGTATCGTCGTTACAACATCACCGGAATTACTGGTGGCGATGACTACGCAGCGATGGGACAAGCATTGGAGCGTCGTTATTCGAAGCAACTCGATGTAGAGAAGATTCCTGACATTATCTTTATCGATGGGGGTAAAGGGCAGTTGAATCGAGCGCACGAAATCATTGCTCAATATTGGGGGGATTGGCCTAAGCGTCCGACCATGATCGGTATTGCGAAAGGGGTAACCCGTAAGCCAGGCCTTGAAACCTTAATTACCGTAGATGGTGATGAATTTAACTTGCCAAGCGATGCACCAGCATTGCACCTCATTCAACACATCAGAGATGAGAGCCATAACCATGCCATTGCAGGGCACAGAGCCAAACGTGGAAAAACGCGTCGTACCAGTGCTTTAGAGGGAATTGAAGGGGTTGGGCCAAAACGCCGTCAAGCTTTGCTCAAATACATGGGCGGTTTACAAGAATTAAAGCGTGCAAGTGTCGAAGAAATCGCCAAAGTACCGGGAATTAGTCACTCTTTGGCAGAAATTATTTTCCAAGCATTGAAACAATAAGGAAAATCCCGCAACATTAAGCCGCAATGTGTAAGAGAATAATAAAATGCGTTTGAATATCCCGAACATTCTATCTCTACTAAGACTGTTCCTAATCCCAGTTTTCGTGGTTGTTTTCTATCTACCTTACTCTTGGGCACCGTTTGCAGCAGCAATGGTTTTCTGGGTCGCAGGTTTTACTGATTGGCTCGACGGCATGTTGGCTCGTAAGCTAGGTCAAACATCGCGTTTTGGTGCTTTCATTGACCCAGTAGCAGATAAGGTTCTGGTAGCAACAGCGTTGATTTTGATCACGGAGCATTACCACACCATTTGGGTGACTATCCCAGCTGTAACAATGATAGCGCGTGAAATCATTATCTCCGCATTGCGTGAATGGATGGCAGAAATCGGGAAACGAGCCAGCGTCGCAGTTTCTTGGGTTGGTAAAGTAAAAACGGTATCGCAAATGTTCGCTTTATGGGTACTGATTTGGCGTTACGATGATTGGATGGTGTGGCTTGGCTTTGGTGCTTTATATGTAGCAACCTTCCTGACGTACTGGTCAATGGTTCAGTACTTAGCTGCGGCGAAAGATGATCTCCTTAATGAAGAACATCATTAAAACAATCCATCACAAATAGCATTTTAAAAAGCAGGCTCTATCGCCTGCTTTTTTTCTATCTCGATTTTATGAATGAATTTTATGTGATCTAAGTCTTGTTTTTGTTCTGTCAGCACTTGGCGATGGTTTATGGCTTTGATTATCAACACTTGAAATAGAAAATCCCCCAAAGAGATAGGGCGGTGGAGAAGCCCAATATTCATGATAAACAAGTGTATTTGGTGTGGTTTCAGTATCAAAACTAATCAATTTACCGTCTTTCGCACAAATTCTGGTCAAACGATTTAAAAAAATAAAAATAGTGTTGACTCGATCGCTCGAATCCGTAGAATGCATCCCGTACCCAAGAGAGCAAAGCTTGAAAGGGTTGTGAGAAAAGTTAAGCTTTCTTCACAAATGAGGCGCCTTGGCAGAGTGGCTATGCAGCGGATTGCAAATCCGTGGACCTCGGTTCGACTCCGGGAGGCGCCTCCATTATTCTTTTGAGAGTGAATGACTTTCGAGAATAAATGCGACACTAGCTCAGTTGGTAGAGCGCAACCTTGCCAAGGTTGAGGTCACGAGTTCGAACCTCGTGTGTCGCTCCAAATTAAAATGATATGGCAATTAGCGGTATCAGATGGTGTTTTACTTTTCTGTAAAGGCATCACAAAGAATATTTGTGTGCCCTGGTGGTGGAATTGGTAGACACAAGGGATTTAAAATCCCTCGACGTTCGCGTTGTGCCGGTTCAAGTCCGGCCCGGGGCACCATCTCAAATCTGCGACACTAGCTCAGTTGGTAGAGCGCAACCTTGCCAAGGTTGAGGTCACGAGTTCGAACCTCGTGTGTCGCTCCAGATTTTAAAGCCCAGCATCTATGCTGGGCTTTTTCATTTCTGTTGTTTTCTTTTCTCTGAGCTTCTTCTTTCCTTCCATGCTGGCATAGATACCTCTGCCGC
This sequence comes from Vibrio harveyi NBRC 15634 = ATCC 14126 = KCTC 12724, assembly GCF_001591145.1. Taxonomy (GTDB): domain Bacteria; phylum Pseudomonadota; class Gammaproteobacteria; order Enterobacterales; family Vibrionaceae; genus Vibrio; species Vibrio harveyi. The sequence goes on from NZ_BCUF01000014.1 coordinate 25,547, forward strand.
GTACTTTATTTATCCTGAATTTCCTTGCTCTTTACTACGCACGAAATACAGCCTCAACTAATTACCTTCACGCGTTTACTTTTCTGTCGAGTTTAAGAAGACCTTCTGCGATGCGCATCAATGTTGAGGTAAATTAGTCCAGTAAACGTTTGCTGTGATTGTGATCTCAGTCAATATGCAACCTGTGAAAAGATATTGCCAGAAGATTTTATTTTGTGATAAATTCGCGCGCAATCTCGGAGCGTATTATTACGACTTTGATTCTCTGGGGGATACGCGTAGTGACCATTCAAGCTGATTGTGACACTACGTAGGGTAGGTATCGGCAAAGCCATTTGTCGATAGACGGGATACTAGTGCTGTAAGAAACAGCATGTTAATGGGAAACCCAACATTGAAACCTTTAAACAAACACACACTAATCAGCTTCATACTGCCGAAATGTCCTGTTTTACAAAACGGGTGCATTACGGAACCTTGATTACTCTCCAATCAAAATAAAAAGTCGCGCTTGTCGTGACGGGTTATCTGTATTTGTCGTTTAGAAAATGACGAATGCGGAGGTGTATCTGTATATCCTGTTATTTAATACTAACGAGAATAAATACAGGAAAGAGAATCATTATAATTCAAGGGATTATGTAGTATGAGCACTGCCTTTGAAGTCGATAACACTATCGCAAATTACTTTTCGTCTCAGGTTCCAGTTGTTGAAGGAACGTATGATTTAACGCCTGATCAAGTTCTTATCGAACAAGCAGAGCATGAATCGGAAGTACGTTCTTACCCACGTCGCTTGCCAATCGCAATTAAACAAGCTTACGGCTGTTTGGTTGAAGATACGCGTGGTCAAATCTTTCTAGACTGTCTTGCTGGGGCGGGTACGTTGGCTCTGGGTTACAATCACCCGGAAATCAACCAAGCGCTAAAAGAGCAGTTAGATTCTGGTTTGCCGTACCAGACTCTGGATATCGCAACGTCTGCGAAAACACATTTTATTAAGTCTGTTAAAGGCTTCCTTCCTCAAGAGCTAAGCGACAACTGCGTGATTCAGTTCTGTGGTCCTTCGGGTGCGGATGCCGTTGAAGCGGCTATTAAATTAGCGAAGCAAACCACGGGTCGTAACACCATGTTTGCTTTCCGCGGAGCCTACCACGGTATGACAAATGGCACCATGGGTATGATGGGGAACTTGGGTACCAAAGCTCGCCGTACTGGATTGATGTCAGATGTGCACTTTATGCCATTCCCATACAGCCTACGCTGCCCATTTGGGCTTGGCGGTGATGAGGGTGCGAAAGCGAGCATCCGCTATATCGAGCGTCTCTTGAACGACGATGAAGCGGGTATCATGAAGCCGGCAGCGATCATTGTGGAGCCAGTCCAAGGTGAGGGTGGTGTTATTCCTGCGCCTGCATTCTGGCTACGTGAACTACGCCGTATTTGTGATGATCACGGTATCTTGTTGATCTTCGATGAAATTCAATGTGGTGTTGGTAAGTCAGGTTACAACTTCGCATTCGAAGAAGCGGGCATTGTTCCTGATATTTTATGTTTGTCTAAAGCAATCGGCGGTGGCTTACCTATGTCACTACTGGTGATCAACAAACAACACGATACATGGAAGCCAGGTGAGCACACCGGTACTTTCCGTGGTAACCAATTGGCAATGGTCTCAGGTGCAAAAGCGCTAGAAATCATCCAGCGCGACAACCTTGTTGAACATGCGAACGTCGCTGGTCAGTATTTACGCTTTGGTCTTGAGAGCATTCAAAAACGCGTTAACTGTATCGCGGATGTTCGTGGCAAAGGTTTGATGCTTGGTGTTGAGATTAAGCATCCAAATGGCGAGCTGAACAAATTTGGTGAGCCTCTAGCTGATGGTCAATTGACACTTGCTATTCAACGTGCGGCGCTTGAGCGCGGCTTGATGGTTGAAAAGGGCGGTCGTGAAGGCTCTGTAATTCGCTTCCTTCCACCTCTTATTATCTCTTTTGAGCAAATCGACTTTGCGCTTCGTGTACTCGAAGAAGCGATTATCGCAGCGGGTGGCAGTCATATTGAAACTGCACCACAAGAAGAATGGAAAAAGCACTTTATTCAAACTGGTGAACTTGGTGGTGCTGAATTCGCGTCGGTTATGAATCACACTACCGCTGTAATGAAATCGGTGTTCGAAGAAGTGAACGCACCATACTCTGGTATGAACCCTAAGTTGCTGGAAGCGGCGATTAATGCAGTCGATCTAGACAACAAAAATGCGTCGTTAAAGTCTGTCATCGATGAAGCTGCTGAGCTTGTTGCAAAGAATGCGATTTTCACCCAGCACCCAGATTGTATTGCTCATCTACATACCCCTCCTCTCATGCCAGCGGTTGCGGCAGAAGCCATGATTGCGGCGCTAAACCAATCTATGGATTCATGGGATCAAGCTTCCTCTGCGACTTACGTAGAGCAAAAAGTGATTAATTGGTTGTGTGACAAGTATGAGTTGGGCGAGAAGGGCGACGGCATCTTCACCAGTGGTGGTACGCAAAGCAACCAAATGGGGCTAATGTTGGCGCGTGACTGGATTGCACACAAGCTAAGTGGTCACTCAATCCAAAAGCTGGGTCTTCCTGATTACGCAGACAAACTGCGCATTGTGTGTTCTAAGAAATCACACTTCACGGTTCAAAAGTCAGCATCTTGGATGGGACTGGGTGAGAAAGCAGTGATGACCGTCGATGCGAACGCTGACGGTACAATGGACGTTACTCAGTTAGATCAGGTTCTAACACAGGCGAAATCAGAAGGTCTGATCCCATTCGCCATTGTTGGCACGGCGGGTACGACTGACCACGGCGCAATTGATGACCTTGATTTCATTGCTGATATGGCAGCGAAGCATGAGATGTGGATGCACGTTGATGGCGCTTACGGTGGCGCACTGATTCTAAGCAGTCACAAATCTCGCCTGAAAGGTGTAGAGCGTGCGCACTCTATTAGTGTCGATTTCCACAAATTGTTCTACCAAACAATCAGTTGTGGTGCGTTGCTGGTGAACGACAAGTCGAACTTTAAGTTCCTACTTCATCATGCTGACTATCTGAACCGAGAACACGATGAGCTACCAAACTTGGTGGACAAATCTATTGCAACCACGAAGCGCTTTGATGCATTGAAAGTGTTCATGACGATGCAAAACGTGGGTCCTAAAGCGCTGGGCGATATGTACGATCACCTGTTGGTACAAACTCAAGATGTTGCCGAGATGATTCGTGCACACGATCAGTTCGAGCTTTTGGCTGAGCCGGCACTTTCTACGGTTCTATTCCGCGCAACCAATGTACGCACAAACAACGCATCTGCAGATTTAGATGAACTAAACAAAGCGTTGCGTCTTGAAGCGTTGACTCGCGGTATCGCAGTTCTCGGTGAAACCATCGTTGATGGTAAGACCGCTCTTAAATTTACGATTTTGAATCCTTGTCTGACGACAGCGGACTTTGAATCTTTGCTCTTGAAAATCAACACGCTAGCAGTTGAGCTAGTTTAATAAAGGTAACGGAAAACTATGGCAGTTCTACAGATTGGTGCAGGCGGCGTTGGCTGGGTTGTTGCACATAAAGCAGCACAAAATAACGACGTTCTGGGTGATATCACAATCGCATCACGTACTATTGGTAAGTGTGAGAAGATCATCGAATCGATTCAGAAGAAAAACAACCTGAAAGATTCAGCTAAGAAACTAGAAGCGCGTGCAGTGAACGCTGACGACGTAGATTCTCTGGTTGCTCTTATTGAAGAAGTAAAACCGGATCTTGTCATCAACGCGGGTCCTCCGTGGGTTAACATGCCAATCATGGAAGCGTGTTACCGAGCAAAAGTTTCATACCTAGACACATCAGTAGCGGTTGACCTGTGTTCTGAAGGTCAGCAAGTACCACAAGCTTACGATTGGCAATGGGGTTACCGTGAGAAGTTCGAGGAAGCGGGCATCACAGGTATCCTGGGCGCTGGTTTCGATCCAGGTGTAGTCTCGGTATTTGCAGCGTACGCTGTAAAGCATCTGTTTGACGAAATCGATACGATTGATGTAATGGATGTTAACGCGGGTGACCACGGTAAGAAGTTCGCGACCAACTTTGACCCAGAAACGAACATGCTAGAGATCCAAGGTGATTCATTCTACTGGGAAAACGAAGAGTGGAAACAAGTACCTTGTCACTCTCGTATGCTAGAGTTCGATTTCCCGAACTGTGGTTCTCACAAAGTGTACTCAATGGCGCACGATGAAGTTCGTTCGATGAAAGAATTCATCCCAGCAAAACGCATTGAATTCTGGATGGGTTTCGGTGATCGTTACCTAAACTACTTCAATGTAATGCGAGATATTGGTCTACTAAACCCAGATCCACTAACGCTGCACGATGGTACAGTCGTTCAACCTCTGCATGTACTAAAAGCGCTATTGCCAGACCCAACATCTCTAGCACCGGGCTACACAGGTCTAACGTGTATCGGTACTTGGGTTCAAGGTAAGAAAGGTGGCAAAGAGCGTAGCGTGTTTATCTACAACAACGCAGATCATGAAGTCGCGTACGAAGACGTTGAACATCAAGCGATCTCTTACACGACAGGTGTTCCTGCGATCACAGCAGCGCTGCAATTCTTCCGTGGTAAATGGGCTGACAAAGGCGTGTTCAACATGGAACAGCTAGACCCAGATCCGTTCCTAGAAACAATGCCAACAATTGGTCTAGATTGGCATGTTCAGGAATTAGAAGCAGGTCAGGGGCTTCCAGTTATCCACGAACTGAACAAGTAAGGCACTTACACTAACGATTTCTTTTTATCGTGTTTGAGGTGTGCGCGTTAATTGTTACAAACAACGCGTGCATCCTAAACTCGATTAGAAGTTTCAGTGCAAGCTGCGCTTATTTTAATCATCAATCTAAGCCGGTGCGATCGCATCGGCTTTGTTCGGTTTTATAGTTCCTTCATTTTTACGAGGGGATCTAAGGTATTAACATGCAACAAAACGAACTTAAAACCCCATACTTCATGATCAATGAAGACAAATTGATTGAGAATCTAGAGAAGGCAAAACAGCTAAAAGATATCTCTGGTGTGAAGTTAGTGTTGGCACTGAAGTGTTTCTCGACATGGGGCGTATTCGACATTATCAAGCCTTACTTAGACGGTACAACCAGTTCTGGTCCTTTTGAAGTGAAGCTTGGTTATGAAACCTTTGGTGGAGAGACTCATGCTTACAGTGTTGGCTACAGCGAAGATGACGTACGTGAAGTAGCAGATATCTGCGACAAGATGATTTTTAACTCTCAGTCGCAGTTAGCAGCTTACCGCCATATTGTTGAAGGTAAAGCGTCGATTGGTTTGCGTCTAAACCCGGGTGTAAGCTATGCAGGTCAAGACTTGGCGAACCCTGCACGTCAGTTTTCTCGTCTAGGCGTACAAGCTGACCACATCAAGCCGGAAATTTTCGATGGCATTGATGGTGTGATGTTCCACATGAACTGTGAGAACAAAGATGTGGACGCATTCATCGGTCTGCTGGATTCGATCTCTGAGCAGTTTGGAGAGTATCTTGATAAGCTGGATTGGGTTAGCATGGGCGGCGGCGTGTTCTTTACGTGGCCGGGCTACGATATCGAAAAGCTGGGGCTTGCACTGAAAGCTTTCTCTGAAAAGCACGGCGTACAAATGTACCTAGAGCCGGGTGAGGCAATCATCACTAAAACGACGGATCTTGTCGTGACTGTGGTAGACATTGTTGAGAACGTGAAGAAGACTGCGATTGTGGATTCAGCAACTGAAGCACACCGCTTAGATACTTTGATTTATAACGAGCCAGCATCGATTCTTGAAGCAGCAGAAAATGGTGCACATGAATACGTCATTGGCTCGTGCTCTTGTTTAGCTGGTGATCAGTTCTGTGTGGCGAACTTTGAGCAACCACTGGAGATCGGACAGCGTCTGCACATTCTAGATAGTGCGGGTTACACCATGGTGAAACTGAACTGGTTTAACGGTCTACGTATGCCGTCGGTATACTGCGAACGTTCAAATGGTGAAATTCAAAAGCTGAACGAATTTGATTATTCAGACTTCAAACGTTCTCTGTCTCAATGGACAGTGAAGTAATCACCTTTTCATTTGATTGAACGTAAAAAGAGCAGCGATGAGCTGCTCTTTTTTATTATGCATTGCTTCGGTTTACCGAGTGCTTTGGGCTTAAGATCAGCTTTCGACAATCACACGAGTATCTTCGCTGAGCGATTCTAACTCATTCGCTACATCATCAATTTCCAGTTCACTCGGCAACTTGATTGCCATCTTAGCGCTAAACAAGCTTGAACTTACACCTCCGCCACCGGCGATAAACACTCGTTGACAGTCCATGTCTAAAATCGAAATGCCTTGTCCATCGAGCACGTGGGTGATTTCGTTGACGATGCCTGCACGATCATTGGCGTCCAGACGAAGCTGAAAGACCGTATCTTCGCGGTGAGAGTGAGGCTCGGAATCAACGAATTTAACGATGAGGGTTTGGCAAGCGGAGAACGCCTCTTTCACTGTGTTGGCATTTTCCTCTGGTAGCTCGATTTTGATCACGCCGGCAACCTGATCCTCAATAAAGTTCACTTTACTGATCAGCCATTTGCCTTCGTTTTCATGGGTAACCGCTGCAAGCTGTTTGATGGTCGCTGGTGATGCCTGACCGACGAAATTAACGATAAACACAGTGTTCATAATGGTCCCCTCCCGGAATAAGGTTTGGACGCGGCACGGTTAGACGTATCGCTATAGTTATTTGAGCTTAAGGTTTAAAACTTAAGTTATTGGAATTAGTCCTTAAATTCAGTGTAGGTGCTGGAGGAGGGTTAGGTTTGATAAAGGTCAATTTTTGACGCTAATTCGTGATGCAAATAATAAAAACTATGCTTGGGGCACAAAAAAAGCAGCCCTCAGGCTGCTATTTAACAGTTTGGTTTTAGAAGGTGACCTTCATTTCAAAACCGTAGAAGACGTTATCGTAGCTTGCGCCGGAATCCATCGCAAACTTCGCTGCGTCTTGGTTGCCAAACCAAGGTGATGAACTGAATTGGAATTCTGCGCTACCGCCCCATGCATCTGATACCCAGTAGTGAATGTGTCCGACTGGATTGAGGAAGAATAGAGAAACGTCCCCAACGGTTTCTGAGCCCATTACTTCACCACCATTGGCAACGATGTCTTGTTCCGCTGTTAGCATCATTTCACCCACTACAGCACCAAAGAATGGAGTAATAAACAAGTCCTGCCATGATGGGATTTCAGCAAAAGCTTCTACGCCGTATTCCCAGAAGAACGTCGACATGGTCGCAGAATACAAGAAGGATTCAAATTCGTTATAGCCAGCGTGGCGCGCAGCCGTATAGTAAACACCACCGAAGTAAGGGTGCATGACGTAGTTTAGAAAGTGCTCATCTCGGTCCCATACTGGACCGCTTGAAACGTTGTCTTTCCACTTGCTGCCTAGCTTACTCATGTCACGATCTTCTTCGTCCCATTTTGTAATGCTCTCAGGCAATAAAGTCATCAAACCTACCGTAGCCACACTCAAACCAAGAATGGTGTAAGTTTGACCCATGAGATAGTCCCAATCTTTGTCTTTTGGCACGATCATATGCTTCGGTTGAAGGCCTGCGTCGAGATTTAAAGAATCATCGTTATCAAGTCCCATCGCAAAGCGACGATTTTGTGGCTCGAAGCTATACAGAGTGGTCGTTTCGCAGTAACCTGACAGGCAATCAGGCGTGTAAGAGAACTCAATATGGTTACTCATATCGTACTGGCTTGCATTTGCGGTAGCAGATGCCGTCAGAACAAGACCACTTAGAGTTTTCTTGAACATGGATGATTTTGACACGAAGGTCTCCGAGTTGTTGGTTTGATGATCGGGCTCACAATTATCCCTTAAAAGAACAGCCATTTAAATACTTGACCTACATTTAATCTCAACAAATTAACTATGAGATTAGTCCAATAAAATGAAAACGATATAGGCACAATGTCGAAAAAATGTGGATTTTGCCTATTTTCAGGAGTCAGTTGTGAAAATTGCTATGCTAAGTACCGGTGAAGAGGTCCTTCACGGTGATATTGTTGATACAAATGCAGCTTGGCTGTCGAGCTTATTTTATCAACATGGATTTGGCTTAACGAAGCGCTCGACCGTTGGTGATAAACAATCGAGTTTGATTGAAGAGTTTTTGATGCTCAGCTTCAATAATGACGTGGTGATCGTGAATGGTGGTTTAGGACCAACCACAGATGACATGAGCGCAGCGGCAGCAGCGAAAGCAGCAGATTGCAAATTAGTGTTATTTAAAGACTGGTTAGCACACCTAGAGGCGATGTATGCCCGTCGTGGTATCCCAATGCCGGATAGCAATCTCAAGCAAGCTATGCTACCGGAAACGGCACAAATTGTTGATAATCCGATTGGCACGGCTTGTGGCTTTAAAATGCTGATCAATGATGCGGTGTTCTATTTCACCCCAGGTGTACCAAGTGAATTTAAGTTAATGGCAGAGACGCAAATTCTGCCAGATTTGAAAAAACTCTTCCCTGAAGTAGAAAGTGCATCTTGTAGCCGAATTTATACGTTTGGTCTGTCTGAATCTGGTATATCGGACAAGCTTGACCAAATGAAGCTTCCGCCTGGTTATGAGCTGGGTTATCGCTCTTACTTACCCTTTATCGAAGTGAAACTGTTTGGTCCATCTCACCATATTGAGCAACGCATGAAGTTGATGCAGATGATCCATAAGCACCTTGAAACCAATTCTGTAAGTGTCGATGTACCTATGGTTGAACATGTCGGTCAGCTACTAACAGATAAAGCGCTGACACTATCGGTGTCGGAGAAAAGCAGTGCAGGGTATTTAACGTATTGGCTAAATAGTGATGAAAAAGTCGCTGAGCAATTCGGTCACGGTTGGGTTCTATCAGGAAACAATCAAACCATTGCAGATGAAGGGGACCCACTAGCAGCGACGTTTGCTCTAGCTGGTGCGACACGTGAAAAGTGCGCCACCGACTTGGCTTTAGTTACGGGAAAAATTGAAGAAGGCATTTTCTCTGTTGCTCTTTCCACGTCAACAGGAGAGTGGGGCGCCCTATACAAACTTTCAAGAAAATATCAGCAAGATGATCAGGTTAAAGTCATCAGTGCTGCGGCACTGGATATGCTACGCCGTTATCTAGAACGCAAGCCGATGTCGGCTCAATACGCATTCTTGGAAAAGATGAAAGAAATGCACATTCCGAGCAGTGCTCTTTAAAAGGATGTCGAGCTGTTTAGATAGTAAAAGTAGACAGTAAAAATAAATAGTAAAAAGCCAAGGCGATTGCCTTGGCTTTTTTGTACTGGCTGGTGGCGTTTATGCGCGTTTTTCTTTCATCGCGTAATTCACACCACTGAGCGAAATTTCGGATTTCGCTTTGCAAATACAAGGCAGAATTTCGTCTGGCTGAGTATACGCCATTGCAAAACCAACATACTCCACGTCACCTGATTCCAATTTACAGCGACATGCACCACAGTGTCCGTCACGGCAATTGTATTCAGGTAGTAAGCCCGCTTGCTCCATCGTCTCCAAAATTGTGTTAGATGGATTAGACTCAATGCTAACGAGTTTGTTGATTTTGATGCTTGGCATTACAGCTCAAATCCTTCGAAGTCGTCTGCACTTACTTCATTGTCAATCTGACCAACAAGGTAAGAAGAGATTTCTGCTTCCTGCGGTGCAACTTGAACGTTATCCGATGACAACCAAGCGTTAATCCATGGGATAGGGTTTGAAGTTGCTTCAGGGTATGCTGCTGGTAGACCTACCGCTTGCATACGAATGTTCGTAATGTATTCAACGTATTGGCTAAGGATATCTTTATTTAGACCAATCATTGAACCATCTTTAAATAGGTATTCAGCCCATTCTTTCTCTTGCTCTGCCGCTTCTTTGAATAGGTCAAAACAGTCTTGTTTTGCTTCTTCAGCGATTTGCATGAAAGAGAAGTCATCTTGACCGTTACGTAGCAGGTTGATCATATGCTGCGTACCGTTCAAGTGAAGCGCTTCATCACGAGCGATAAGCTTGATGATTTTCGCGTTACCTTCCATAAGCTCACGTTCAGCGAAAGCAAATGAACATGCGAAACTTACGTAGAAGCGGATTGCTTCTAGTGCGTTCACTGACATCAAACAGACGTACAATTTCTTCTTCAGATCGTACAGGCTAACTTTAACCGTTTCACCGTTAAGAACGTGTTCGCCTTCACCGTAGCGGTGATAGTCGTTTGTCGCTTGGATCAGGTCATCGTAGTAATGCGCGATGTCTTTCGCACGCTTAAGAATGTGCTCGTTTTCTACGATGTCATCGAATACCACACTTGGATCATTCACGATATTACGGATGATGTGCGTGTAAGAACGAGAGTGGATCGTCTCAGAGAACGACCAAGTTTCGATCCAAGTTTCTAACTCAGGTAGAGAAACCAGAGGAAGTAGCGCAACGTTCGGGCTACGACCTTGAATTGAGTCAAGCAGCGTTTGGTACTTCAGGTTTGAGATGAAGATGTGCTTCTCATGGTCAGGTAGCTTGTTGTAATCAATACGGTCGCTAGATACGTCAACTTCTTCTGGGCGCCAGAAGAAAGACAATTGCTTTTCGATAAGCTTTTCGAAGATCTCGAATTTTTGCTGGTCGTAACGAGCTACGTTCACTGATTGACCAAGGAACATTGGTTCCTTCAGTTGGTCATTTTTGTTCTGATTAAAAGTACTGTAAGCCATAATGCCTCAATTCCTTTTAGACCTCCCCAAGTGGGGAGGCGTTCGATTGTTTGTTACTACGAATTGTTTAAGTGGGGGAGATTAAATCTTACAACCGCCGCCTGCACAATCGTCATCTTGTGGTTGAACTGCGTCTTTCTGGTCGTCTTTCGCACCGTCACGAGTGTTATGGTAGTAAAGCGTCTTCACACCAAACTTGTAAGCAGTCAGAAGGTCTTGAAGAAGTTTCTTCATTGGCACCTTACCGCTCTCATAACCAGAAGGATCGTAGTTTGTGTTCGCAGAGATCGCTTGGTCAACGAACTTCTGCATAATGCCCACAAGGTGTAGGTAACCGTCGTTAGAACCGATGTTCCAAAGCAGTTCATAGTTGTCTTTAAGCTCAGCGAAATCTGGCACAACTTGTTTCAAGATACCGTCTTTCGACGCTTTAACAGACACGAAACCACGTGGCGGCTCAATACCGTTTGTTGCGTTAGAGATCTGAGAAGATGTCTCAGAAGGCATTAGCGCAGTCAGTGTTGAGTTACGCAGACCGTGTTCCATGATTTCTTGACGTAGGCTGTCCCAATCGTAGTGCAGCTCTTCGTCACAAATTAGGTCAACGTCTTTCTTGTAAGTGTCGATAGGCAGTAGACCTTTCGCGTAGTTCGTTTCGTTAAACGAAGGACACTTACCTTGCTCTTTCGCAAGCGCAACAGAGGCTTTCAATAGGTAGTATTGAATCGCTTCAAATGTACGGTGAGTTAGACCGTTTGCGCTGCCGTCAGAGTACTTAACGCCATTCTTCGCTAGGTAGTATGCGAAGTTGATAACACCAACACCCAGCGTACGACGGTTCATTGTCGATTTGTATGCAGCTGGTAGTGGATAATCTTGATAATCAAGCAGTGCATCTAGCGCACGAACAACAAGCTCAGACAGTTCTTCGAAGTCATCCAGAGACTTGATTGCACCAAGGTTAAACGCAGACAGTGTACATAGCGCGATTTCGCCCGAGTCATCTTCAACGTTAGTTAGTGGCTTGGTTGGCAGCGCGATTTCCAAACATAGGTTTGATTGACGAACTGGTGCTACTTCTGAATCGAACGGGCTGTGCGTATTACAGTGGTCTACGTTCTGAATGTAAATACGACCAGTTGATGCGCGCTCTTGCATTAGAAGAGTGAACATTTCAATCGCTTTAACGGTCTCTTTTTTGATTGAAGGATCGTTTTCGTATTTCACGTATAGACGCTCGAATTCTTCTTGATTTTCAAAGAATGCGTCGTACAGACCTGGTACGTCAGATGGTGAGAATAGCGTGATGTTGCCACCTTCCACTAGGCGTTGATACATCAGTTTGTTCAACTGAACACCGTAGTCCATGTGACGAACACGGTTCTCTTCAACACCACGGTTGTTCTTAAGAACCATTAGCGAGCGCGCTTCACCGTGCCATAGTGGGTAGAACACAGTTGCTGCACCACCACGAACACCACCTTGAGAACAGCACTTAACTGCTGTTTGGAAGTATTTGTAGAACGGGATACAACCTGTATGGAATGCTTCACCACCACGGATCTCAGAACCTAGTGCACGGATACGACCAGCGTTGATACCGATACCAGCACGTTGAGAAACGTAACGTACGATTGAACTTGCTGTTGCGTTGATAGAATCTAGGCTATCACCACACTCGATCAGCACACATGAGCTGAACTGACGAGTAGGGGTACGTACACCAGACATGATTGGTGTAGGTAGAGAAATCTTAAATGTCGATGTCGCATCGTAGAAACGTTTGATGTAGTCAAGACGCGTTTCTTTCGGGTAGTTAGCGAACAAGCAAGCAGACACTAGAATGTAAAGGAACTGAGCACTTTCGTAGATTTCACCCGATACACGGTTTTGAACGAAGTACTTACCTTCTAGTTGTTTTACAGCAGCGTAAGAGAAATCAAGGTCGCGCTTGTGATCGATGTAAGCATCAAGCTCGTCCAATTCAGCTTTTGTGTAGTCTTCTAGGATGTGTTGGTCGTACTTACCCATATCAACAAGACGAGCTACGTGGTTGTAAAGCGTTGGCGGCTCATATTGACCGTATGCTTTCTTACGTAGGTGGAATACCGCTAGGCGAGCAGCTAGGTATTGGTAATCCGGTGTTTCTTCTGAAATCAAATCTGCAGCAGACTTGATGATAGTCTCGTGGATATCTGTCGTCGTAATGCCGTCGTAAAACTGGATGTGAGCACGTAGTTCTACTTGTGATACCGATACGTTGTTCAGGCCTTCTGCAGCCCAAGTAATAACGCGATGGATTTTCTCCAGATCGATAGTTTCTTTGCGGCCATCACGTTTAGTGACGGTAAGTTGTTGGTTCATTCTGCTTTATTTCCCTAAGAAAACTGATAAAAGCCGTATTTTTGTTTGTTTATGTGCAAAACTTGTAAAATTTGCGGCGGCTTTGTGATCAAAGTCTATCTATATATTGTAGTCGAAACACAAGATATAGGGGTTCATTTGTTTGCGAGTTACAAGATAGTGCTGTTACCCCAATTTTTCAAGGCACAGGTTTGGGATGACTTGTGGATAACTAACAAAATAAAAAAAAACAGTAAGTGAACACTAACCGATGAGAAAAGGGCTGACTTGAATGGGGAAAAATACGTTTTTTAAATCGGTTCATAAATAACCGCATGTAAAAATATTTTCCTTGATCTTTGACAGTTTTTGTTTGTTAAAAATAGTTTGGTCAAAATGGAATCTAGAGCACTTTTTTTCGACAGAAATTGACAAAAAAAGCGGCGCATCTATGCTACCGCTTTTTCTCAATCTTGATGCTCGTTTTTTGCTTAAGCATCAATCGAACCATCAATATTTTGTAGTATGAACGATGTAGTTTACATCCACATTACGACCAAGTTTGTAGCTATCGTTGAGTGGGTTGTAATGTAAGCCTGTGATACCCATCTCGGTAAGGTCTGTCTGGTCAATCATCTTCATCATTTCACCAGGTTTGATGAACTTCTCATGATCGTGTGTACCTTCTGGCACAATCTTAAGCAACTTCTCTGCACCCACAATGGCAAATAGGTAAGATTTGATATTACGGTTCAAGGTAGAGAAGAAAACGTGACCGCCAGGTTTGACCAATGCAGCACAAGAACGAATCACTGAAAGTGGATCTGGAACGTGTTCAAGCATTTCCATGCAAGTGACAACGTCATAGGTTCCTGCATTTTCTGCTGCGTGGTCTTCAATCGTGCTTTGGATGTAAGTCAACTTAGTGCCAGTCTCAAGTGCATGTAGGCGAGCGACCTCAAGAGGCTCTTTACCCATATCCAAACCAGTAACTACTGCACCTTCTTTAGCCATGCTCTCAGCTAGGATGCCACCACCACAGCCAACATCGAGCACTTTTTTACCAAATAAGCCGTCTGCTTTCTCTAGGACATAGTTCAAGCGAAGCGGGTTAATTTGATGAAGTGGCTTGAACTCGCCTTCTAAATCCCACCAACGAGAAGCCATCTCTTCGAATTTCTTAATTTCACTTGGGTCGACGTTTTGTGCTTTAGTCATGATTGTTATATCGCTTCGCTAATAGTCCTTTGGAAGGCGAGATTATACTCCAATGGTACGATACGTTAAAACTGGTTCTTTTCTCACAATCGCTACAGGAGAGATTTTTGACTGATGTTGGTGGAAATATAGTCAGTTTTCATAAAGATATGGGATGAATGTGCAAATTCTCTTCATTTAACCTATAACCAAGCTCACAACCTGATAAAACGAGTGGGAAAGTGATGCCCCGTTGATGAATTGTGTGTTATATTTTTGCACCTTACACGTATCGTAATTACGATCAGATAATAGAGGGATAATGGCTCTATGAGCGATTTAGCTAAAGAGATCACGCCCGTAAACATTGAAGATGAGCTTAGAGGTTCATATCTAGACTACGCGATGTCTGTCATCGTGGGTCGTGCTCTTCCAGATGTGCGTGATGGCCTAAAACCAGTACACCGCCGCGTTTTATTCGCGATGAACGTACTAGGCAACGATTGGAACAAACCATATAAAAAATCAGCCCGTGTTGTCGGCGACGTAATCGGTAAATATCACCCACACGGTGATAGTGCTGTGTACGACACAATCGTACGTATGGCTCAGCCGTTCTCACTTCGTTACATGCTGGTCGATGGTCAAGGTAACTTTGGCTCGATCGATGGCGACTCTGCTGCGGCAATGCGTTATACCGAAGTACGTATGGCGAAAATGGCCCACGAACTTCTGGCTGACCTAGACAAAGAAACTGTGGACTACGTACCTAACTACGATGGTACGGAGCAAATTCCTGCAGTTCTTCCTACTAAAATTCCTAACCTACTGGTAAACGGTTCTTCCGGTATCGCGGTAGGTATGGCAACCAACATCCCGCCACATAACCTTGGCGAAGTGATCGATGGCTGTCTTGCATACATCAATAATGAAGAAATCACTATTGATGAGCTAATGGATTACATTCCTGGTCCTGATTTCCCAACTGCGGCGCTTATCAGCGGTCGTAAAGGTATTGTAGACGCGTACAAAACAGGTCGCGGCAAAATCTACATGCGTTCAAAAGCGGAAATCGAAGTGGAGAAGAATGGTAAAGAAACCATCATCGTCACTGAAATCCCTTACCAGGTGAACAAAGCTCGTTTGATCGAGAAGATCGCTGAGCTAGTAAAAGATAAGAAAGTAGAAGGCATTAGTGCGCTACGTGACGAGTCTGATAAAGATGGTATGCGTATCGTAATTGAATGTAAGCGCGATGCAGTGGGTGAAGTTGTTCTAAACAACCTTTACGCACAAACTCAGCTTCAAACCACTTTCGGTATCAACATGGTTGCGCTAAACAACGGCCAACCTCAGCTATTCAACCTAAAAGACATGTTGAAGTGCTTCGTTGATCACCGTCGTGAAGTTGTGACTCGTCGTACTATTTTCGAATTGCGTAAAGCGCGTGAACGTGCGCATATCCTTGAAGCACTTTCTCTTGCTCTTGCGAACATTGACGAAGTTATCGAACTCATCAAAAACGCACCAACTCCAGCTGAAGCAAAAGTTGGCTTGGTATCGCGTGGTTGGGATCTTGGTAACGTAGCATCAATGCTAGAGCGTGCTGGTACTGACGCTGCACGTCCTGAATGGCTAGAAGATCAATACGGTATCCGTGATGGTCTGTACTACCTAACAGAAACTCAAGCTCAAGCGATTCTAGAACTTCGCCTACACCGTCTAACTGGTCTAGAGCATGAGAAGATTCTTGATGAATACAAAGCGCTATTGGACGAAATTGCAGAGCTAATGCACATCCTTGCAAGCACTGAGCGTTTGATGGAAGTGATCCGTGAAGAACTTGAAGCGGTTCGCGATGGTTACGGCGATGAGCGTCGTACAGAAATTACAGCAGCTAGCCATGACATTGACATGGAAGAGCTGATCGCTCGTGAAGACGTAGTAGTAACTCTGTCTCACGAAGGTTATGTTAAGTACCAAATCCTAAGCGACTACGAAGCTCAGCGTCGTGGTGGTAAAGGTAAGAGTGCAACGAAGATGAAAGATGAAGACTTCATCGAGCGTCTACTTGTTGCAAATACTCACGATAACATTCTGTGTTTCTCAACTCGTGGTAAGACTTACCGTCTGAAAGTTTACCAATTACCTCATGCAACTCGTACTGCACGTGGTAAGCCAATCGTAAACATCCTTCCACTTGAGGAAGGTGAACGTATCACGGCAATCCTTCCGGTAGATGAGTTCTCTCCAGAGAAGTTTATCTTCATGGCTACGGGTGACGGTACGGTTAAGAAGACTCCTCTGAACCAGTTTGCTAACGTACGTTCAAACGGTCTGATCGCTGTTAACCTACGTGATGATGACTCTTTGATCGGCGTTGATATCACTACAGGTTCCAGCGATATCATGCTGTTCTCTAAAGCAGGTAAAGTGGTTCGCTTTAGCGAAGACAAAGTACGTGCAATGGGTCGTACAGCGGCAGGTGTTCGCGGTATGAAGCTAGCAGATGATGATCAAGTGGTTTCTTTGATCGTTCCATCAAACGAAGGCGATATCCTAACGGTTACTCAAAACGGTTATGGTAAACGTACTGAACTAGCAGAATACCCAACGAAAGGTCGTGCAACTCAGGGCGTTGTGTCTATCAAGGTTTCTGAGCGTAACGGTCCAGTAGTTGGCGCGGTACAAGTAGAAGAAGGCGACGAGATGATGATGATCACCGACGCTGGTACTCTAGTACGTACACGTGTTGCGGAAGTTAGCCAAGTTGGTCGTAACACTCAAGGTGTAACGCTTATCCGTACAGCTGAAGATGAGTCAGTGGTTGGTTTGCAGCGCATTGATGAAGTTGAAGAAGTAGAACTGCCAGAAGGCGAAGAAGCGGAAGCAACAGAAGCAAATGCAGAAGGTCAAACGCCTGAAGCACCAGCAGCAGATGATGCAGCAGAAGGTTCTGAAGAAGAGTAATCTTTTCCTTTACATCTAAGTTTGAAAGCCGAGCATTACGCTCGGCTTTTTTGTATCTGTATCAACGCAATATTGAGAGGAAGTCAGTAAACTAAACCAATATTTGCTTGTGGGGTACATTATGTCTGCTTGGTTCTTCGTTGCCATCACTCTGATGGGATTATTCGTCGTGGTGTTATCGCTCAGCGCTTCAAAGGTCAAACCGGCTCAATGGTTTGGGCTTTGTACTTTAGTTTTGGTTGTTACTAGTGCTAGCTTTTTACTCTTGCGACAAACGCCACCGCCAACAATGCAAGCCGAGATGTCACGTATGACCAATGCACGGGATATCATGCAAGAGATCCAAGACCAGTTGCGCGAAGACCCAAATAATGCAGCATTGTGGTTTCAATTAGGGCAGGGCTATCTTGTTGAAGGGGAGCTTGATGGAGCATTGATTTGTTTTGATTATGCTATTCAGCTTAGTGACGTTGTTAGTGCCACCCAACTTGCCGCGAAAGCCACCACACTATATTACCTCCACCAACAATCCATGACGGAAGAAGTCACTCTGCTACTTGAGCAAGCCTTACAGCTCGAGCAGCACAATGAAGCCGCTTTGTCTTTGATTGCAAATGACCACTTTTTGTCATTTCGTTTTCAAGAAGCCATTGATACCTGGGTACTATTATTAGATTCCAATGATCCTAATTTGGATCGTGTACAAATCATAAACTCAATCAACAAAGCGAAAGAGTTGTTGTAAGCATATAATTAGGGGGCTGTTGACCCTTCGTGCTGATTTCTGCAGCGAATTGTTGGGCCTTTACACAAAGCAGAGGTTTTGATGTGCAGTTCGTCTTTATGAGAAGCCAAAAACGCAGTAGAAGTGACCAATCAACGCTACCCCAAAGGGGCATCTAAAATTAACCGCGAAAGATAAACAGCCTCTGGAGCAGTAAAAGGAAAGTGGGTGATGAATGAACAATAAAGCGTTAGGGATATTAGCGGTGCTATGCGGTTCCGTGTTGGCGGGTTGTACCTCTTCCGATCATTCCGGTTCCTCATCTTCGGCTTATTACGCTTCTGGTTACTACGACCCATGGTGGTACGATCATGATGATTATTGGATTTACTACTACCCAGGTTGTTGTGATAACGATGACGAGTATAAAGAGAAGTTGGAAGCGTGGTGGAACGGTTTGGATGAAGAACAACAACAATCCATCAAAGACAAAGTTGAAGATTGGAAAGACGATGATATGTCCGCCAACATCGACACCATGAAACGTCAGCTTGACGATCACTGGCAATCGCTACCAGAAGAACAAAAGCAGGAGATTCAAACTAAATGGGAGAATCGTCCGGAACGCATCGAACCAGCGTTGATGCAAGACAAAGCATTGAAAGAAAAAGTGCAACAAAGAGAAACGCGACCAGAGACAAAAGTTCAACGCCCGGTAGCAAAACCTAGCATTCAAATGCCTAAAACACGTCCAAATATACAGCCCAGACCGAGACTTCCTCGCCGTTAATTATAAGGCGAGCTGGGTTTAGTTCGTCTTTTCCTACGATCAAACAAAAAGGGCGCATTGTGCGCCCTGTACTTTGCATGGTGTTATCTTAGTTGATTAGTACGTTGCTTCGCGCTCCGCTGCTGCTTTATCCCAATCTGGAACCACGGTCTCTAAGAAGTGTTTCTTGTCCGCGTTCATTTTTTCCATATCCATCCCAAGAGCTTGTTGTGCTTTGGCCTTAGTTGAAATATCAGGGATCTGTACTGGGTCAGTAATGCCTTTCGTCGCTAGTAAACGAACCAGCTTAGTACGGGCGTCTGCTGCGCGGTCGACTGCAGTACCCAGTACTTCAAGTGCCACTTCAGGCGCGTGCATATGAACGCCATGAGAGGCAATTGCGTAATCCCAACGCCATTGTGCATGGCGGATATCTTGAAGGATAGGTTGCATCTCTTCTTCTGTTGCCCCGGCTTTCCATGCAGCTCCTGCCTCAAAGTGCGCTGCCACGATTTGCTTCTCGGCAGTGAGCTTCATGTTCAGTACTTGCGCTTTGCGAGTCGAAACGATGCCTTGCAGCTGTTCTTTGGTTTGGGTATGACATTGCGCACACGTGTCTTCGAAACGATCAAATGGGTTACCCACTTTGTGATCGGTGTAAACTGTGCCGTCTTCTTTGGTTACTTTAGGCATGTGACAGTCCACGCAGACCACTTTGTTTTTGCCATGGATACCATCACGCCACGTTTCGTAACCCGGGTGCTGTGCTTTCAACATTGGTGCCTTGGAGACTGCATGCGTCCAATCTTTGAAATTTAGCGCGTCGTAGTATTTCTCCATGTCATTAACGGTAGTGCCCATGTCCCATGGGAATTTGACGGCTTTCGTCGGACCCGTAAAGTAGTACTCTACGTGACATTGCGCACATACTGATGCTTGTTTATCTAGGCGAGATTGCTGATCAAAGTTTTTGCCTATTGTATCGAATGCACGTTCTACGTATGGACGGGTCAATGCTAAAGCTGGCTCACCTTTCTTAAACTCTTCAGAGCGTGTGTCATGACAGTCAGAACAACCGATCGGGTTGACGATTTCTGAGCCTAAACGTGCCCATTTCCCTTCGAAATAACCGTCTTCACCTCGCTCTTCAATCACACGCGCCACATCTGGGCTTTTACAGCTCCAACACGCCATTGGCATGGGACCGGACTTCTCATCGCTAGGTGCACCAGTACGTAGAGTTTGGCGAACATCATCGAGTGCGTAAAAGTGACCGCGTGCCTTGTTGTAGTCTTTCGCGAATCCATAGCCTGCCCATAAGATTACCATGTTCGGATCTTCGCCTAGGGCATCTTCAATATGTTCGCTCTCAGAGGTGGCTTTCCATGAGTGGTATTGGTCAGGGTGTTGTTGCTCAAAGGCATCATTGCGAGGGTCCATGAGACCTTTCTCTTCTGCTGCCAACGGAGCGCCGGCCAAAAATAATTGGCTGGCGAATAAGGTCGCAACCGCGATTGGTGCGCTCATCCAGTGTTTTATGCTCACGGTGTTATCTCCATATTCGTTTTTATTAGCAGCGTTGTGAGGAGCTATTCCAAATAAGAATCGGAGATCTAAAGTTAATATTATTAGTTAATTAAGGAGATGAAATAGTGAGCGAAACTTGTCTTGTTTTAGAACAATTTACACCAGTGATCTCAATCATATTTAGATTTATATACCCCTAAAGGGGTAGTGGTTAATGTCTTGTTTGATAAGGGGTTGGCTTTTTAACCATTTTAAAAATAGGGTGATTTAGTTCGCTTTTTGAACAGGTGTTTCTACCCCTTATGAATAATAGAGGTATTATAAATATAGGTTTAGCGTTGTGGCTTTCCGAAATAAGAATTGATGTCATTTGAAGATTTGGAAAATATCTTCAGAGGAAATTAATTGTCGCTCAAATAAATAGTTGAGAATAGTTATCAATTATTATCGAGCTAAGGAAAGAAAAATATGGGCAATATAAAATTGACCATAGAGACAATGCTGAAATTTCTCTTCATCCTTGCCATCTATGGTTTTACCATCGCCGCCCATGCGACTTCTTCAGAGCCAATTGATGGAGCTCAATCTGAGCGTCATCAAGTCGAGTTAATCCGTGACAGAGACTATAAATGTCTGCAATGTCACAAGGATGCCAAAGAGACTCTGAACCTTTCGCATGATCCTCAAGCGTTACTCAGTCAGGGTAAACAGCTTAATTGCACCAACTGCCATAGTAATATCGGTCCTGACCATCGAGAAGGCGCGCCTGATGTAATCAAGTTTTCAGCGGCTCAATCGAAAGCGGTGCACGACAAAGTGTTCTTAGACCCAAGCTTGATCCTCAAAGCGAACAGCCAGTGTGTGGATTGTCATACACCAACAAAGCTAAGAGAAAGCCACTGGACACATGATGTGCATGCTAAAAATCTCACTTGTTCAAATTGTCATGATGTACACGCCGCCAAAACTAAAGCGCTGTCGTACGACAGAAAGCAACTGATCAAACAGTGTGTGGATTGTCACTCTGAATTTGCCGTCAAACCTGAGCTCGCAAAAGAAGAGGAGAGATAGCATGAAATGTTCGAGAAGAAACTTTTTAGCCGGCAGCGGCGCATTGATATTGACCACGGGCGTTGCAGGCACCTCTGTTGTGAGCTCCTCTCTTTATGCCAGCGACAGTGAACAAGGTAAACGTTTAGGTATGGTGCATGATGAGAACGCTTGTATTGGGTGTACCGCCTGTACTGATGCCTGTAGAGAAGTAAATAAGGTGCCTGATGGCGTGACACGCCTTAAAATTCACCGTGGTGAACCGATTGGTGAATTTCCTGACGTGGAGTATCAGTTCACTCGAGAGTCCTGCCAGCATTGTGATAACCCTCCTTGTGTATATGTATGCCCAACAGGGGCTGCCTATAAAGATGAAGCGACTGGTATTGTCGATGTACACAAGGAAAAGTGTGTCGGTTGTGGTTACTGTCTTGCTGCTTGTCCTTATCAAGTGCGTTTCTTTAATCCCGTCGACCATTCTGCGGACAAATGTAACTTCTGTAGAGATACCAATTTAGCGCAAGGTAAACAACCGGCTTGTGTTGAATCTTGCCCAACTAAGGCGCTGATATTTGGCGATCTGAACGATCCAACGAGTGACGTGAGTAAAGCGATAGATAGCCATGTGGTGTACCGCGATAAATCACATTTGGGTACGCAACCTAAGCTGTACAAAATTCCGCATAGTAAAGGGGAGGTGTCATCATGAACGGCTTTGAAAGTGCTTTCCATTTTGACTCGTTAGTCTGGGATTGGATCATCGCGATTTACTTATTCTTAGCGGGCATGTCGGCTGGAGCTGTGATGATCGCGCTCTATCTTAAGCGCAAAGTCATTGAAGGTGATCCGGCGAATAATGGCATCATGAAAGCAATGGCTTGGCTAGCACCATTTGGCATTATCTCGGGCTTAGTGATTTTGATTTTCCACTTAACCAAACCTCTCGAGTTTTGGAAGATCATGATTTACTACAACCCGACGTCAGTTATGTCGATGGGCGTCATCCTGTTCCAAGTCTATATGATTGTTTTGTTCGTGTGGATTGGCACTATTTTCCGTCATCAAATCATCCGTTTTTGTGAAGGAAAATTGCCGAGCAAATTGCTCGATTTGGCGGATACTGTCTTGATCAAAGCAGGTAAAGCGAATAATGCCGTAGAATTGTTCTTAGGTTTCTTGGCGATTGTACTCGCGGCATACACAGGCTTCTTATTGTCTGCACTCAAGACTTACCCAATGCTCAACAACCCAGTGCTACCAATCTTGTTCCTATTTTCAAGTTTGTCTTCCGGTGCTGCGGCCAGTTTGATGTTTGGTATCTTGGTATTTAAAGAACCAACAAGCAGTCCTAGTGTGTCATGGGTACACGGATTTGAACGCCCAGTCGTATTGTTTGAGTTGTTTGTCCTAGTTACCTTCTTTACCGGACTGATCTTCAGCGGTGGTCAGAACGAAGTCGCGGCTTGGAATGCGATATCGACGGGTTTTTGGGCACAATGGTTCTGGGGAGGCGTGATCCTCATCGGCATGTTAATGCCTTTGACGCTCAATTGGTTAACGCCTGCCGAAGTTCGTCACAAAGGTGGCTATGTGTTCGTAGTGACTTCTTTGAGTTTGGTTGGGGTATTGATGCTTCGTACCTTCATTCTCTATGCCGGTCAAATGACCATCGTATAAAGGAGGAAAAATGGAGGCTGAGCTGGGATTTTTCTTATTGATACTGGTCGGTGTCGCATCGACTTGTACGGCATTATTGCATTGGATGAGGCGCGCCATGAATAAGAAGGTGGTATTGCCCCATCAAATAGCGATGTCACACATCATCAGCTTAGCCTCTTTAGTTTGTTTAACCCTATTGATCATCAGTTTTATTCAGGACAACTTCGCCTTAGAGTACGTGGTCACTCATTCTAATAGCCAATTGCCCATGGCATTTAAAATTGCTGCCGCATGGGGAGGACACCAAGGCTCGATGTTGTTTTGGGTGGTCACGTTAAGTCTTTGGGCTTCCTACATAGCACGCAAGTTACCTATTAGTGGGCAATACGCCGCTGATTGTTTAGGTATTATGAATATTCTGATTGCGGTGTTTGCGTGGTTTACACTCCTTACGTCTAATCCATTTGAATACGCGCAAGAGTTGGCTACACAAGGGCGGGATTTGAATCCGATGTTGCAAGACGTAGGGCTGATTATTCATCCACCTTTGCTGTATTTGGGCTACGTTGGTTATGCGGCAATTTTGGCATTTGCTCTAGCGGCGCTGTTAGGTCCGCGACCAATTCATGAATGGTATAACGCAGCACGTGGTCCAGTACTTTTTGCTTGGGGCACTCTCACGTTGGGTATCATCGTTGGGTCTTGGTGGGCTTATAACGAACTTGGATGGGGTGGCTGGTGGTTCTGGGACCCAGTAGAAAATGCGTCGTTGCTTCCTTGGCTAACTGGTAGTGCGTTACTTCATAGTGGGGTCATTGCGACGAGAAACAAGGGGGCAATTTGGAGCACTTATGCGTTAGCTTTTGCAACATTCAGCTTAAGTATTCTCGGCACATTTGTGGTGCGTTCTGGTGTGCTCACTTCGGTGCATGCATTTGCTGTAGATCCAACCAAAGGTCTTGTATTGCTTAGCGTGCTGTGTCTGCTAGTGATTGTGACTTTTGCCTTGCTTATCACCAAAGGCGAACATATCGCCCGTTTTCAACTTCGCACATTAACCAGCCGAGCCTACACCGTTTATTTTGCAATTGGATTGCTCGTTATGACGACAGCAATCGTCTTTCTCGGCACCTTTTACCCTATGCTTTATCAACTCTTGGGGTTGGGGAATATTTCAGTAGGAGCACCGTATTTTAACAGCCTTATCTTCCCTTTAAGCCTGCTAGCGCTCGTTGCTCTTGCGCTAATGCCCATACTGAAATGGAGTAAAGGCATCAATCAGACGATGGCTTCCCAAACCGGAACTGCAGGCGCGATCTCGTTTGTTGTCGGGTGTGCTTTTATCTTTACTGTCGACGTTATTCATCTGACAAGCCTTATCACGCTAGTATTGTCAACGTGGGTCGGAGTGTCACATGCCTTAATGCTATTTAAAACAGAAAATAGACGTTTGCGGTTACCAATGGTGTTTGCGCATATTGGCTTTGCGGTAGCATGTTGCGGAGCTGTGTTTAATAGTGACTATTCATATGAATATAATCTGCGTGTAGAAGCGGGTACTACGTATCAAAGAGCTGATATTAGCATCGACTATCATGGGATAGAGTGGCGAGTAGGTCCAAACTACACCGCCGAGCAAGGAATGATCGATCTGCGCCTTGAGGACGGTAGCCGTCTCAACTTTACGCCAGAGAAACGCCATTACCCTGTGCGAGTGATGAATATGACCGAACCAGCGATTCGCTCGCGGTGGTATGGGGATTACTATGTGACGTTAGGTGATAAAGTCGATATTCATGCTTATGCGATTAAAGTGCAGTATCGGGCTGGGATCTGGTGGATCTGGATCGGCGGCATTCTAGCGGTGCTAGGTATGTGCACGACATTAATGACGAAAAGAAAAGAGGCATTCAATGCGACCGAGAAATACGCTTAAACTAGTAGGGTTAGTCGCGAGTGTGATTGCATTTGCTGTTGTAGCGACTATCGCGTTATCAGATAGACCGAATGTCGAATTGTCTCAGCAGCGCAATTTATCCATCCCTGAATTTACCGCCACGTCTTTACTTTCGGGTAATGACGTCACTCAGCAAGTTTTTAAAAAGGAACAGTATAAATTACTGAATGTTTGGGCATCTTGGTGCGGCATATGCAAGCGTGAACATGAAGAATTATTGCAACTTGCTGAGCTTGGTGTCGTTATTATTGGACTGAATTATCGAGACAACGATCAAGCTGCTCGTGAATATTTGAGCTCTAAACGAAATCCATACACAGAGGTGATCAGTGATCCAAATGGTAGGCTTGCAGTTGAGCTAGGGGTTATTGGAACACCAGAAACGTATTTGATTGATCAAAATGGCAGGGTGTTGATCAAATATCGAGGTGAGTTAACTTCGGATAAATGGAACGATATATTTTCAGGTTATTTGAATGTTTCGATTTAATTATCTATTTCTCATGCTAGTCACGTTTGCGTTATTTTCTTCTTCGCTAAAGAGTGAAGAAATTGTGCAGAATGTTGATCTGTTTGAGTTTCATTCTATTGAACTGCAACAACGTGCAACGAGATTAGCCAAGACATTACGCTGTCCGCAGTGTCAGAACCAAAACTTAGTTGAGTCAAACGCGCAGGCTGCAAAAGACCTGCGTTTGAAAGTGTATACCATGGTGAATGAAGGCCATTCAGATCAAGAAGTGAAAGATTATTTGGTGACTCGTTATGGGAATATTGTTCTATATAAACCACCATTTAATTATTCTACTGCCATGCTGTGGATCCTTCCGGCGTTATTTTTGATCTTTTTTGTCCTATATTCGATCCGAATGATAAGGCGTGATTAATGTGACCGTTATTCCACTATTAAAAATAAATTGTGCACATAACAAACAGAATGTTATCATTTTCTCGAATTTATGAATGCTCCAGCGAATAGCAAACGATATAAATTGAGCTGGAGGAGTAATAAAGAATGAATAGGTGTACGCAGTGGATTCAGTTATAACGCAATTAAAAAAGGACTTTTATTCGCAGATTCGTGCATTGCAGTCACCGAAACTGCCTCAAGTCACTTCATCTCTCGCGGTGTTGACCGACGAGGAAATTCAAGAACTCGAAGCGGTCTGGATTGAGCTCGCCGTGTGGAAGCGAAGCCAAACGCATTGAATGCCAGATTTTAATAACTCTTTCTAAACCCCAGGCAAATATGTCTGGGGTTTTTTTATTGTAGTTCGTCATAAATGTTATATTATAACAATTGTAAAGTCGGCTAGCGGGTGTTGTTCCGATAGGATTTCCAAGCTTGTCACACATAAGAATAGGGCTCGTTGTGATCTCAACATTGAAAAATGCGGTATCAATCCCCATAGTTGAAGAGCAAATGAGAACAATCCCATGAATGCAATAACGAACATGCATCAAGCAATAAATCGAGTGAGTGTAGATATGGCGGAAGTACGTGCCAGAGTAGATTTTAAAGTCGGGGCTAACAGTAACATTGATGCCGAAATCCTGTCTTTTCGCGGTCTGAAGACGGATAAAGAGCATGTAGCAATTATCTTTAAGCAAGCAGACCAAACACAAGACATGCCTTTAGTACGCATGCACTCTGAGTGTCTGACTGGTGATGTGTTCCACTCTTCACGCTGTGACTGTGGCGAGCAATTGGAAGAAACCATCAACCGAATGGGTGAGTCAGGTGGCATTATCTTATATCTTCGCCAAGAAGGTCGCGGGATCGGTTTGTACAACAAAATTGATGCGTACCGTTTACAAAGCCAGGGTATGAACACATATGAAGCCAACAACCACCTAGGCTTTGATGATGACTTGCGCGATTTCACCGAAGCGGCACAAATGCTTGAGGCGTTAGGGGTTGGAAAAATCCGTCTCGTAACTAATAACCCTAAAAAAATCCGTGAGTTATCGGAATACGGAATTGAAATTACAGAGGTTGTCAACACTTCAGCGCACATTAAAGATGGCAATGAAAATTATCTTAAAGCAAAGGTTTCACACGGGAAACACCACCTAAAGGTTTAATCTTAAAGATAAATTTGACAATAATGACTGTTAAAGGCCTCATTTTTATGAGGCTTTTTTTGTATCTGGAGTTGCAAATAAATTGTAAATTTGTATTATCTCGGGACAAAAGTGCAAATAAGAATAATTAGCACTACCAATACGATAATTAAAATGCTCAACAAGGATGCTTCAGATGAATGCAAAAACAGTATTAGTCCAATCTATTGCTGCATCACTCCTCATTGCCAGTGGTTCTACGGTTGCTGCGACAGTAACTAAACAACAAGTGGTCGAACATTATGCTGACGTGGCACACGCCGTGTTCGCTGATTCTGTGACTACAGCGAAAACACTCGACGTAAAAATCGATGAGTTTCTTAAATCCCCATCAGCGAAAAAGCTTGAAGAAGTTAAACAAGCTTGGCTTGACGCTCGCGTACCATACCAACAGTCTGAAGTTTTCCGTTTTGGTAACGCAATCGTCGATGATTGGGAAGGTCAGCTTAACGCATGGCCGCTCGATGAAGGTCTGATTGACTATGTCGCTTCCGATTACCAATATGAGCTTGGTAACGAAGGTGCTGCAGCAAATATCATCGCAAACACAAACCTACAAATTGGTGCGTCTAAGCTAGACGTTTCAAAAATTACACCAGAGTTGCTAGCGGATCTAAACGAAGTGGGTGGCTCTGAAGCAAACGTTGCTTCTGGTTACCACGCGATTGAATTCCTACTTTGGGGCCAAGATCTAAATGGCACAAATGCGGGTGCGGGTCAGCGTGCTTATACTGACTTTGTGGTTGGTTCTGAATGTACGAATGATCATTGTGACCGTCGTGGTGAGTACCTAAAAGCGGCTGCAGATCTGTTGGTTCAGGATCTTGAGTGGATGGAGAAGCAGTGGTCTTCGGAAGTAAAAGGTAATTACCGTGAAGAGCTTCTAAGCGAATCTGCGGATAATGGTCTTCGTAAGATGTTGTTCGGCATGGGCTCTCTGTCTCTAGGTGAACTAGCGGGCGAACGTATGAAAGTAGCGCTAGAGGCAAACTCTACTGAAGATGAGCACGATTGTTTCTCAGACAACACGCATAACTCTCATTACTACAATGAGCAAGGCATCTACAACGTTTACACAGGTACGTACAAAGGTGTTGACGGAAAAGAACTGTCTGGTCCAAGTATTGCGGATTTAGTCGCTCAAAAAGACAAACAAGCGGCAAAAGAGATCCAAAAGCAGTTTGATACAACACGTAGCCAAGTGGGCGAGCTGGTTACTTCTGCAGAGAAGAATAACCAACACTTTGACCAGTTGATCGCAGCTGGTAATACGCAAGGCAATGCGTTAGTCAATGACACGATTATGTCATTGGTAGCTCAAACAGGTGCGATTGAGCGAGCGGCGAACATCGTCGGTATCGACAGCTTAAGCCCTGATACTGCTGATCACGAGTTTTAATAAGAAAACCATAATAAATAAGGGCTCTTTGTGAGCCCTTTTGCCGTTTGAGCTCGTTGTTATCACACCTGTCGTATTAGTAGAGCAATGATATGAAGCCATACCTATATTCTGCGCTAGTCGCGCTCCTTTCTTCTTCTGCCATGGCTTATGATGTTAAGTCTGGTGGCAAAACCAGCGTCAAAAAAGACGGCGCTAACGCGTATTCTCTTCCTGCTGCTAACCTGCCGATGAGCAAACGGCTGGACTTTAGTGTCGGCAACAGTTTCTTCCGTAACCCTTGGGTACAAGCGCCTGCATCAACAGACGCTCGCGATGGACTGGGACCTTTGTTTAACACGAATGGTTGCCAAAACTGCCATATCAAAGATGGGCGTGGTCATCCGCCGGAAAAAGACGATTTGCATGCGGTCTCTATGCTAGTGCGCCTCAGTATTCCAGCAATGACTCCGGAGCAGAAAAAAGCGTACATCAAAGATGGCGGTATCCCTGAGCCAACTTACGGTGGGCAGCTACAAGATTTTGCACTGCAAGATCAAACGCCGGAAGGCAAAATCAATATCAGTTACACCGACGTGCCAGTTACTTTTAAAGATGGCACCAAGGTCGTACTCAGAAAGCCAGTGCTGCAAATTACGGATTTAGGTTATGGGGCGATGCACCCAGATACAGAGTTCTCTGCGCGTGTTGCTCCGCCAATGATCGGTCTTGGTTTGCTGGAGAGCATTCCCGATAAAACGTTGCTGGCTTGGACTGACGAGCAAGATACAAACAAAGATGGTATCTCTGGCAAAGTGAATAAAGTGTGGGACATCGAAAAAGACGATTTCTCAATTGGTCGATTTGGCTGGAAAGCAGGGCAACCGACGCTCATGCAACAAAACGCCGCTGCATTTAACGGCGATGTGGGTCTGACTAGTCATTTGTTCCCGAACGAAAACTGCACTTCTAAGCAGACGATTTGTGATGACATGCCTAATGGCGGCAAACCAGAGGTGAGTAAAAATATCCTCGATTTTGTTGAGTTCTATAGTCAACATCTCGCAGTACCGGCACGTCGAAATATCAATGATCCCGAGGTTCAGCTTGGTCAGCAGATTTTTGCGTCTTCTGGCTGCGAAAGTTGCCACAAGACGAGCGTAAAAACCGCTAAGCGACCGGAATTACCGGCTCTTTCTGAGCAACTTATTCACCCTTATACCGATATGCTTCTGCATGACATGGGTGACGGCTTGGCAGATAACCGTCCTGAGTACCTAGCGAATGGCCGTGAATGGCGAACCGCGCCGTTATGGGGAATTGGTTATACCGAAGAGGTAAATGGTCATACTTACTTCTTACATGACGGTCGTGCACGTAACTTAATGGAAGCCGTATTGTGGCACGGCGGCGAGGCAGAAACGGCTAAGCAAAACGTTTTAGCGCTCAACAAGAAAGAACGCGACGCATTGATCGCATTCCTGAATTCTCTATAAGGAGCCAACCATGAAAATAACTTTGTTAGTGAGTGCGATTGCCGCAACGTTAAGTTTGGCTGGCTGCCAATCGACAAACGGGTCAAGCTCTGTTGAGCCCGAGAGTACAAGCCATATTTCACAAAACGTATACGAGGTGGAGTTTAACGCGGCACAGGCGTTTGTAACTCAGACAACCAAGTTAGAGCAGAGCCTCACAGAATACTGTGCTTCACAAATGAAAGGTGACGCACAAATTAAGCAGCAATGGCATCAAACCATGTTGGTGTGGATGGCATTACAAGGGCAAGAGCGTGGACCTGCGACCGCATTAGAGCAGAGCTGGAATGTGCAATTTTGGCCAGATAAGAAGAACACGACTGGACGAAAAATGTCGGTCTTAACGAAGTCTGACCAAATTTGGAGCGCAGAGGATATTTCGACTCAAAGCGTAACAGTACAAGGGTTGGGTGCGCTGGAATGGTTGCTTTACGACAAGGCGTCGAGTTTATCTACTAATAGCAATACGTGTGCTACCAGTATTGCGATTGCAGAAAACCTTAATAACAAAGCAAACATCATTGCAGATTCATGGGCACAAAACCCATGGAAGTCATTAGACATGACGGAGTGGGAGTCTGAGTACATTTCGTTGCTGTCTAATCAATTAGAATACAGCATGAAGAAGCTGAGCCGCCCATTGGCCAAAATAGGCAAACCGCGTCCTTATTTCTCAGAATCATGGCGTTCACAAACTTCATTGTCTAACTTGAAGGCTAACCTTGAAGCGTTACAGGCTCTCTATCTTGCTAACGGCTCTGGTTTAGATGCATTGCTTCGTGAGCAGGGGCATAGTGAATTAGCTGATCGTGTTGTTCATCAATTTGATATGGCATTGGATACGTGGCCTGAAGATAAAAGTTTGTTTGCCGCGCTGCAAACCAAAGACGGTTATCGAATGGTTCTCGCACAATACAACAAGCTTGAGCAACTGAAGTATCTGATCCACGAAGAGGTGGCTATCGAACTTGGTGTCGTTATAGGATTCAATGCAACCGATGGTGACTGATCAAACTCGCCGAACCTTACTGAAAGCCGCTTTGTTTGGAGCGGCTGCACCTGTTATGCCGTTCGGTTGCACTTCAACAAACACACGCGAGCCTGCTTTGATTGGCTGCTCTATCATTGGACGCGACAAATACGCTGCCGTAGTTGCCGATGAACATGGCATGCCGCTGTCTTCGCTGCCAATCCCTGAACGGGGTCATGGCGTGGCGACCAACCCGCAAGGTCATGCGGTTGTCTTTGGTCGTCGTCCCGGCACCTTTTTTATGGTGTTTGACTATCGTTCGGAGCAAATGGTCAAACTGGAGTTAGCAAAAGCGGACCGCCATTTCTATGGGCATGGTGTTTACTCCCATGATGGTCATTACTTATTTGCTACTGAGGGGGAAAGGGGAACAAGCCGAGGGATCATCGGAGTTTATGATGCGCAAAGGCAGTATCAAAAAATTGATGAATTGAGTGGATTTGGTCTCGGACCTCATGAAGTCATCATGATGCCTGACGGCGCTTTAGCCATTGGTGTTGGTGGCGTCCACACGAATGGACGCGAGCCGCTTAATCTAAATACCATGACGCCAAGTCTGAGCTATCTTTCGCAAGAAGGAGAATTGTTAGACCAAGTGTCTTTACCCGATCATAAGCTGAGTATTCGTCACCTTGCACATGATGGTGTTGAGACAGTGCTTTGCGGTCAGCAATATCGTGGTGAGCCGGATGAATTCCCAGCTTTGATCGCCATGCATACGCGTGGTGGTGAAATGCAAGATTTGCAAGCTGAACCGGAGCAGTGGGCGCGTTTTAATCATTATGTGGCAAGCATTGCTGCGACAGAAGATTGGATATTAGCAACATCACCTCTGGGAAGTTGTTACGGTATTTGGTCGAAATCCACCGGGCAGTTGGTTGAATTGAATGCACTACCAGATGCTTCTGGTGTCGTCACTTACGGTGATGAGTTTCGCGTCAGCTCTGGCGCAGGGAGAGTGGTCGAACAAAGACCTACAGAGTCAAAGAATACTTTTGCTAGCGGCGTTCAATGGGATAACCATTGGGCGAGAATTGTCTAGAAAGATCATTAAGTAACATCTTATTGAGAATCTTGTTGGCATTTTCGTTTGCAGATTCTTAATTTTAAAGCGGCAACCCGTGAGATATTTGCCATACTTTTTTTATGGCACGTAACGAAGGGATCGTTTCAGTGATTGCTAGACTCATAATGATAACGGCACTTTTGGTGCCGTTTTGCAGCTTTTCAACCGTGGTTTCTCCCGATGCATCTGCACAAACAGAGCAAGAGGGCGCGGTTGAGCAGTTGTCTGTGGAGAAGATGATCCACTATCCAGATATCATCGATCAGCTTTACCAAAGCACCAACTACCGTCTCAACTGGGAAAATGAAACTGATGTTGATCAACTCATCTTTCAAATTGAGCTGGTGGCATTGGCGGATGTGACCTCTGAATTTGATGACCAACTGCGACGTATTGAACAAGTACGCGAACAAGGTGATGAGCTTGACTTTGATCTGGTGATGAGTGATTCACTCCTCATGTATTTGTCCTACCTTGAACAAGTTCCACAAGAAGGCATCAATTGGCTATTTGCAAATAAAGTTCACGTCAAACTGCCTGCGCCAAGTATCGAAACGCTGTCGTTGTTGAGTAATGAAATCACGGTAGGCAAACTTGACCAGTTTCTTGCCGAACTTCGCTCCCCCCTACAAATGGATGTATCATTTAATACCGCCTTTGCTTCATTATCGACTTACGCGCAGTTTGAGTTCCCTTTGTATCAGCAAGAGCAGAGATTGGCGAGAGTCGGAGACGAGCTATTTGATAAATCGAGCCTGATAGCGCGGATGCAAATCGTGGGCGTTGAAGTCGGTCATTTAGACACAGAGACCACACGTTATGATGAAAACCTAGAACTGGCGGTGATGGAGTTTCAACGTATTCATGGCTTGAAGCAAGACGGTATCATCGGCCCCAATACGATTCGCTGGATCAACTTCTCTCCTGAGCAACGATTGCACTCTCTAGCACTTAACGCAGAGCGCTCGCGGATTTGGGCAAAAGAGCGTGATAACGTGGTGTTTGTCAATGTCCCCGGCTACGAAGTGACCTACTGGCATCAAGGACAAGCACTGTTTGAATCCAAGGTAGTGGTAGGGAGAGCATCACGCAAGACCCCAATCATGACGGGCACGCTCGATTCCGTTATCTTAAACCCAACTTGGAATGTTCCTTGGAAGATCATGGTTAAGGACATCATCCCTAAGGTGAAGCGTAATCCCATGTATCTGATCGAGCATAATATCCAGATCATCCGATCATGGACCTCGCAAGAGATCATTGACCCAACCACAATTAACTGGGCAACGGTCAACCCAAAAAGCTTTCCTTACCGGATGAGACAGTCATCGGGTTCGCACAATGCTTTGGGGTTGTACAAGTTTAATATGCCGAACCCACAAGCAATCTATCTACACGATACTCCAAGCAAAAACTTGTTCGATCAAGATCGGAGAGCATTCAGTTCAGGGTGTGTTCGCGTTGAGCATGCTGATCAACTTGCTGAGTTGCTCTTTAAAACGCAAGGTCTTGAAGAACGGTTAGCGAAAAAACGTCAAAGTGGACGTCGCTCCAACACCTCAGTGCCTTTGAGTGAGCGAATTCAAGTGCACATCATTTATCAAACCGCGTGGTTAGAAGAAGGCACGCTCTACTACCGTGATGATATTTATCAATACGACGACCAAGGGTAAAGGGCACACTTAATTTAAGAAAATTTACAATTAAGAAAATCTGTTTTTTGTTCAATAAGTAAGCAAAAAATCCAGCCTAAAAGCGACAAGCCGGACCGGTTTATGCATTTGACGCGTTAAATAGGTTTCGGTAATGTCCGCTGCTCGTACAGTAATTGAGCAGTATATTTGTCATGGTAAGTCGTAATTTTTCCCGTCGTGATTTTCTTAAAATGACCGCTGGTGGTGTTGTGGTCGCCTCGGCGATGCCAAGTTTGTCTTGGGCTTCATTGCCTGATGAACCTCGTGTGCTTGCGATGAATAATCTCAATACTGGTGAGCTTTTGGAGTCATGCTACTTCAACGGTAGTACTTATGTGGACGAGGAACTTAAACGGCTTGATAAGTTTTGTCGTGACCATCGTCGCAACGAAATCCATCCAATGGACCGCCGCTTATTTGATCAAATCAGTCAGATCCAAGCACTGATAGGTACCGATGCAGAGGTAATTGTGATTTCAGGGTACCGTTCGCCTCTAACGAATGCATCGCTACGCAACAACTCTTCTGGCGTGGCAAAGAAAAGCATGCACATGGAAGGCAAAGCGATCGATTTTCGCTTAGATGGCGTCAAGCTTTCGACCGTGCGTGATGCCGCATTAAGTTTAAAAGCGGGTGGTGTTGGCTATTACCCACGCAGTAACTTTGTACATATCGATACCGGCGCAGTACGTTCTTGGTAATGCCTGCCTAAGACTTAATTTATTGACGTAGAAAGTCGTTAATTACCCATGGCTCAGCGCTTGAAGTCACTCAGGCTTAGTGTCATAGTTGCCGCAGTTTTCACGAAAATTTATTCGGTATAGGTTATCTATGGCTCTGAAGTACCAAGTTGTTCCCGTAACATCTTTCTCTCAAAACTGTTCCATTGTCTGGTGTGATGAAACCATGAAGGGCATTGTGGTTGACCCGGGTGGTGATGAAAAGCAACTGGCAATGCTGATCAAAGAGTTGGGTGTTGAGGTTGTAAACCTAGTTCTGACACACGGTCACTTAGACCATGTGGGCGGCACTGAACCATTATCTGCTCTTCTTGGTGGCACTGAAATTGTTGGACCACACAAAGCGGATAACTTCTGGTTGCAAGGCTTGGAAGGTCAGAGTCAAATGTTTGGGTTCCCATTGACTGAAGCGTTTGAACCACATCAATGGCTAAATGAGGGCGATAAGGTCTCTTTTGGCAACCAAACTTTAGATGTTATTCATACGCCTGGACATACGCCTGGTCACGTTGTGCTTTACAGTGAAGAAGCTCGTCTTGCTTTCGTTGGTGATGTTTTGTTTAACGGCAGTGTAGGTCGTACAGATTTCCCTCAAGGGGACTTCAATACATTGATAAGTTCGATCAAAGAAAAGCTGTGGCCACTCGGCAACGATGTAACTTTCGTTCCTGGGCATGGCCCACAATCGACGTTTGGTCATGAACGCAAGACAAACCCATTCGTTGCAGACGAAATGCCTCTATATTAAGGCGCATTGAATTAAGCATCTGGCTCGGCGGCAGCTAAGTAACGTCGAGCCAATCCTACAAACTCTTCAGCTTCTCGGTCTAAGTCACTGGCTGAAATAAACACGTCATAGCCGTAAAACTGCCTCTGATACTTCATTCTATTCGCCAGCATGGCTTGTAGACCTTCGTAATGCATGCCTTCTTGATTAATGTATGGAGCTGGGTCTAACACCATATCTTCAAATTTTGTTTCGCAATTATTTTGTCTTGCGCCTAAGTAAAGCAAAGCTCGTTGCCCTAATAAAATTTCCGTTGCGATTCGAGGACAGATCGAGTTGAGATAAGGGGAATAGTGCTTCAAGCGAATACCAATCCAAGGTAAAGGCTGATGCCAACCTTCTTGCTCGTAGGTGCAAATACCGATTGAATCAATGTCTTTCCAACGTAGTACCCAGCCGCCTTTGAAAAGATGTTGCTGGAAATGAGAAGCGGTGAGCGTGAAAGAGACCTGACTCTTTTTGATCATTACAATGGCAAAGCCAACGATGAATGCCATCAAGATCACCGACAACATGGCTTGTTTCCATCCTGGAGCAATTAAAACCAGAAATAAGGTAATCGTGACAACCATAAACATGATCAATTTGTTGATGGGGGAGTCAGATTTGAAATGTGAGTTGCTGAGATGCCGCGTTTCCATGCTTTTAGCCTCATTGAACAATGGTGTTGAGACTCTTGTTTTTGATATTCATTTACTTGCTTATCAGAAACAAAGAACCTCTGTTTTTATACCCAGTATTCAATAAATCCGTTCACAATTTATCTGATTAAATAGTAGACGTTCTATGCAATGAGCGCATTTTTCATCGCGTTTCGCCGCTAAAACCTACAAATCGTTTGTGATTTTTGGTATAAAACGCGCTTCAAATTTTCATCCCTGCTGAGATGCAGTGAACTGGAGAAATATTCAATGAGACTTGCTCATAAGCGTAAAGTGCAGATGAAACTGCAAAAACGCATTAAAGCGACAGTAGCAAACGTAGTTGCAGCACCGAAGGCGGCTAAACCTGTTGTTGAGAAAGCAGCAGCACCTTCCGTTGCTAAAAAAGCTGTTGCTGAAAAAGCAGTAGCTGAGAAGAAAGTAGCTGCAGCAAAAACGGTTGAGGTTGCACTTACTCCTAAGCAGCAACAAGTACTAGATATCGTTGTAGCAAACGCAGAAGGTATCAACCCTAAAGGTATCGGTCTGGCTGCTGGTCAAGAAGACACTAAAGCGGCATCATGGGCTACTGGCGCACTGAAGAAGCTTCTTGAAGAAAACCTAGTTCAAAAAGAGCAGTTAGCAGGTAACAAAGTTATCTATAAAGCAGTTTAATTACCGCTGTAATTCTGTTTTTTGCATTAAATACCTCGGCATTGACCGGGGTATTTTTTTACCTTAAGAGCGGCTTTTTCCCTTCCATAATTGAGCATTCTAACGATACAAACCCGTCATTTGTCACAATTTATTAAATACTGTGTAAATTCTTTCGCAGTTAACCACGTACGTGGTTTCTATGCTGCTCTCACCAAATGAAATAGATAACATTCTGATTTTAAGACTTTGTTTCATGATGATCGCTTATCACCTACGCAGAAATACGTAATACTAACGACTAAGCCTAGCTTATAGACACCGATTTGTTGCGTGTTCATGCCCATTTCTTACTTCCAAGTAATGTCCCATCTTCTATATCGAATCCTTATGTAATGGATGACAACAATAACCTTGGTGACAAAGGACGTGAACGATGAGTCTTATCCAAAAATCTTTGAAACGAGTACTCAAAGCGACAGCGATGGTAGCAACCATGGCATTTGTAGCGACTTCTGCTAACGCTGCTGACGATAAAGTGTATCGCTTGAAACTCGCGGAGACTTGGGGACCGAATTTCCCTATCTTCGGTGATGCAACAAAGAACATGGCGAAAATGGCAGAAGAAATGTCAAACGGACGCCTACAAATTCGTATTGATTCCGCAAACAAGCATAAAGCGCCGCTTGGCGTGTTTGATATGGTGAAATCCGGTCAGTACGACATGGGACATTCCGCTTCTTATTACTGGAAAGGCAAAGTACCAAACACCCTTTACTTCACCTCTATGCCTTTCGGTATGTTGCCAACAGAACAGTACGCATGGTTTTACTACGGTGGTGGTATGGAGTTGATGGAGAAGGTTTATTCTCCGCATAACTTGCTGTCTTTCCCTGGTGGTAACACCGATACCCAGATGGGCGGTTGGTTCCAGAAAGAAATCAAATCAGTAGATGATCTAAAAGGTCTGAAAATGCGTATTCCGGGTTTCGCTGGGGAAATTCTCGCAGAGCTGGGTGCAAAACCAACAAACATCGCACCGGGTGAGCTATACACTTCTCTTGAACGACGCACGATTGATGCATTGGAGTGGGTAGGACCATCTCTGGATTTGCGTATGGGCTTCCACAAAATTGCTCCTTACTACTATACAGGTTGGCATGAGCCAGGTACCGAACTGCAGTTCCTAGTGAACAAACGTACTTGGGAACGCCTACCGGATGATCTAAAAGCGATCTTGCAAGTAGCGATGAAAGCGGCGGCTTACGATATGTACACGCAGTCTAAACATGAAAGTGGTAAGAACTGGGCATCTATCCAATCAGAATACCCAGACGTACAAGTTAAAGACTTCCCACCAGAGGTGATTTCAGCGCTGCGAGAAGCGAACGAGCGTTTGCTAAAACAGCATGCTGAGAAAGACGCGCTAGCGAAAGAAATCCAAGAGTCACAAGCAAGCTACATCGAGCAAGTACGCCCTTGGTCTGACATTTCACACCGAGCTTACTTAAACAGCCAAGCTCAGCA
Source organism: Vibrio harveyi NBRC 15634 = ATCC 14126 = KCTC 12724 (assembly GCF_001591145.1). GTDB lineage: Bacteria > Pseudomonadota > Gammaproteobacteria > Enterobacterales > Vibrionaceae > Vibrio > Vibrio harveyi. Next base: position 63,762 of record NZ_BCUF01000014.1, read on the forward strand.
ATAACTTCGTATCGCAGGCTATTTCGAGTGATTTAGCCTGCCAATGAAGCCCAAGAAAACTTCTCTTAGAGAAGGTCATAACAAGTGCTCCGCGAACCAGCGGAGCCAATCTCCCCATGTTCCATGGAGTTCGGAATGAGAAGCCTTATTTATATTGAGCGAATCTTTAACCGCTTCGGTGATTTTCTAGGCTGGTTATCCAGCATCTTATTTATTTTGTTGCTAGCGAACGTGGTGTACGACGTTGTCATGCGCTACGTGTTCAATGACGTCTCGATCGCCTTTCAAGAAATGGAATGGCACCTTTTCTCTGCCGTGTTTTTACTTGGTGTGCCTTACGCAATTAAATCCGGCGGGCACGTACGCGTCGATATTTTCTATGAGCGTTTGTCATACAAAGCGCAGTCCATAATCGACATTTTAGGCACCTTACTTTTTTTGTTTCCCTTTTGCCTATTGGTTGCTTGGTTTGGTGTCGACTTTGCCAAAGAGAGTTACGCGCTGGGCGAGACATCCGGAGATCCGGGTGGTTTGCCATACCGATGGATCATTAAAGGTATGATCCCACTTTCGTTTTTGTTTATGGCGGTAAGCGGGGTTGGTTTGCTGCTTCATTCCATCAACAAAATTGTTAACCCTCATCTTATCTATGCCGGTAACAACGGTAAGTCGTAAAAGGAATTCAGTATGATCGGTATAGTGATGTTTTTTGTGGCGTTATTTGCGCTACTGCTTGGTTTTCCTGTCGCCTTCACCTTTGGCGGCATCGCATTAATTTTTGGCGTATGGGCAGAAGGCATTGAGATGTTTGCTTTCATGCCTTATCGCATTCAATCCATCATGGAGAATACGGTACTGATGGCAGTACCTCTGTTTGTCTTCATGGGATTAGTGTTGCAAAAGACCCGATTGGCTGAGCAATTGCTTGAGTCGATGGGGCGTTTGTTTGGTGGTATTCGCGGTGGTATTGCCATTTCAACCGTGTTGGTGGGTGCCTTGCTTGCCGCATCAACGGGGGTAGTCGGTGCATCGGTAGTGGCAATGGGGTTGATCTCCTTACCAGTGATGCTTAAGTACAATTACGACAAAGGATTGGCTTGTGGCACCATCTGTGCGTCGGGCACGTTAGGTCAAATCATTCCGCCTTCTATAGTTTTGATTCTTCTGGGGGATGTTCTCGGTGTACCAGTCGGGGATTTGTTCCAAGCCGCAGTGTGGCCGGGATTGGTGCTGGTGGGCGCGTATGTGATCTACATTTTGATTTACGCCAAACTGAACCCTGAAGCAGCCCAGCCTATCGAGCGTGATGAGTCTATCAGTCGTAAAGAAGAAGTGATTACTGCGTTGAAAGCCGTACTGCCACCGTTAGCGCTGATTATTGTTGTTCTCGGCTCTATCTTTGCGGGTATTGCTACCCCAACAGAGTCCGCAGCACTGGGTGGGGCTGGTGCAATTGTATTGTCGTTGCTTTACAAACAGTTTAGTTGGTCGATGGTGTATGAAGCTTCGCAAGAGACCGTAAAAGTGACCGCGATGGTCTTTGCGATTTTGCTCGGGGCAACGGCATTCTCAATGGCGTTTACGTACACTGGGGGGGATTACCTTGTTGAAGAGTGGATGTTAGAACTCCCGGGTGAAAAATGGGGCTTCTTGATCATTACCATGTTAGTCATCCTTATCCTTGGGTTCTTCATCGACTTCGTAGAAATCTGTTTCATTATCGTGCCAATCATTGCACCTGTTGCCGAGTTGATGGGTATCAACATGACTTGGTTTGCGATTTTGATTGCGATGAACCTGCAGACCTCATTCCTAACACCGCCTTTTGGTTTTAGTTTGTTCTACCTAAAAGGTGTGGCTCCAGCAGGCGTGACCACTCGGGATATCTACCGTGGTGTGATGCCATTCATTGCGATTCAGATTGTGGTACTTGCTTCATTGTTATTTTTCCCAGGATTCTATGGCATGTCCTAATGCAAGTAAGAAGCAAGGAATTGTGATGTGAAAATTTTCACCTTTTGAGACAAGTTGTTAAGCTGATTAGCGAGCAGGGTCTGTGATGTTTCGAACCGATTTTAATCGCGAAAGGTCAACAGCCCCAAGCCAAATCAGCGTTTCATTGGAGGGAAAGGATGCCTCTCAAAGCCAAGTTAATCTTGTTGGCACTGATCCCTGTGGTTTTGGTGTCAGCCAGTATCAGTTGGATTTCCATTTACCAAGCGAAAACCTTGGGGCAGCGTGAGGTGGAAATCTTTCATCAGAACTTAATTCAATCCAAAGAAGCGGCACTAAAAGATACCGTAGATCTCGCCTTTGATGCCATTTCTCATATCTATAACGATCCTATGCTTGAAGAGGCTGACGCGAAAGCGCGCGTAAAAGCGATCCTAAACCGCTTACGTTACGGTTCAGACGGGTATTTCTTTGCCTACGATAAGCACGGTACGAACCTTGTTCATCCCATTCTCCCGGACTTAGTCGGACAAAACTTACTGCATATTCAAGATGAAAATGGCGATCACCTGATTGAGGCTCTGCTTTATCAAGCGCAGCTTGGGGGCGGGTTCCATCAATATTTATGGCAAAAGCCCTCTACGGGGGAGGTGGTACCAAAGCTGAGCTATGCGGCATGGCTTGATAAATGGGATTGGATGATTGGCACTGGGTTGTATATTGAAGATGTGAGCCGTGAAGTCGCCAATATGCGTGCGGCAATCAATCAAAATATCGAGACTACCTTTTTCACCGTGGTGATTATTCTGGTCGTTACGGTGGCGGTGATCATCGTATTGACACTTGCTATCAATTTACACGAGCATCGTTTAGCGGATAAGAACCTAAAAGAGCTTGCCCACAAAACGGTGATGTTCCAAGAAGATGAGAAAAAACATCTGGCGAGAGAGCTCCATGATGGCATCAATCAATTGCTGGTTTCGAGCAAATGTCACCTCGATTTGATGGCGCATCGTATTGAAGATGAAAAGCTCAAAGCTCACCTAGATAAATCTCAACGCTCGTTGATCACTGCGATTAATGAAGTACGCCATATTTCTCACCAACTGAGACCAAGTGCCTTGGATGATATTGGCTTAGAAGCCGCGCTTTCTACACTATTGCAAGATTTTCATTCGCACTCTGGTATGGACATCGATAGCCACTTTGATACCGAGCAAGTGAAGTTGAAATCTGAAGTGGCTACAACCTTGTATCGTGTGGCTCAGGAATCTTTAAACAACATTGAGAAGCACGCCAAAGCAAAAAAGGTCACAGTAATTTTGCAAAAAATGGGCAATATGCTGCAATTACTGATACGAGACGACGGTACGGGTTTTATGGTCAACCCTTCAGTGCACCGACAAGGAATTGGATTGCGGAACATGCGTGAGCGTGTTGAGTTTATCGGAGGCGAGTTTGAACTCATGAGCGAGCCCGGTTTGGGGACGGAAATCACCGTATTGTTAGATTTGGATGGATTAGTTTATGGATAAACCAATTAGCGTGGTGATAGTTGATGACCATCAAGTGGTGCTTGATGGTTTTATGGCGCGTTTGGAACTGGAACCTGATATTGATGTGATTGGTACGGCGAGTAATGGGCTTGAGGCAATTGAAGTATCAAAGCTTCTCAATCCAGATGTCATCTTGATGGATATCAGTATGCCAATCATGAATGGCATTGAAGCTACTGGCGTAATTAAGGAAGAGCGTCCAGAGAGCAAAATTTTGATGCTCACCATGCACGACAACCGCGAATACATCATGAAGGTGATGCAAGCTGGCGCGGTAGGTTACATGCTGAAAGAAATTTCAGCAGAGAAAATGGTGCAAGCAATAAAAACGGTGAACCAAGGATCGACTTACTTTTGCGAATCCGTTACTCAGACCTTATTTACGCAGGATGTCGTCCCGGTAGCGCAAAAGCCGAACCCACTTAGCCGCAGGGAAGAAGCGGTACTTAAGTTAGTGGCGCAAGGAAACAGCAGCAAAAAGATTGCGACGCTGTTGGACATTAGCTATCGAACGGTAGAAACGCACCGCCATAACATCAAACACAAACTGGATTTGCACTCGACGGCTGAGTTGGCGAAATACGCTTTTGAAACAGGATTGATAGAGTAGGCAGGGGTGCCCTCATGCTTTCATACATCAGAGCGCTCGAAGGGATACTTATTCAGGCTTGGTAATACTGCCAAGTTCAAGCATAGGGGCAACATCAATATCTTCTGCATTCATCATGGTCGAGATGCGTTGCACAGAAGACAAAAGCAAGCTCTGTTCCCACTCTTCCAGCTTTTGGAAGCGGCTAATAAAATGCTCTTGCAATGGCGTCGGAGCCTGTTTTAAGGCTTCTTGTCCCTTCTCGGTCAATACCGCGTGAACTTTACGCTTGTCTTCGACACTGCGGCGGCGCTCAACAAGTTGGTTGCGCTCTAAGCGGTCAAGGATAGTGGTTGCCGTTGCCTGACTCATGTTGGTATGGCTAGACAATTGTTTGATAGTGACGTTATTTAATTCACTAATGGCACGCATCAGGATCAGCTGAGGAGCCGTCAAACCAGACTCTTTGCTTAACTTCTTAGAATGTAAATCAATAGCGCGGATGATCTGACGAATCGAGACCAAAACTTCTTCGTACTTTTCCAATTTCGTAATCCAGTCATTAAGGGATCATGTAACGAGGCGACACTAACTCAAATGCGCTGTTATTTAAAGGGCTTCGTTAGGGATCGCGACACCAAATTTCAATAATTTGCCTTGGCTCTCCTTATTGTTTTTAAGGTCATTGAGCGAGGAAAAAAGCAACGACTAGAATTATTATAGTAAGAAATGTTTGTGGTCTAAGTATTACTGTGGTTGTTTCCGCTTTTTTAGCTACACTTTTCTGATTGAAATGTAAGTTATTGGATTTTTTATCAGCAAAAGATAGACAAAAACGCCTCAAATGGTAGGATCTTCCACTTTCATGGAAAATAAAATGTATCGTGTTCAAATGATTTTTAATGCCTTGTTAAGAAGATTGAACATAAAAAGAGAGGAATAATGACAAAAGGTATAGATAAGTACAGTATCGACAGTACCGACTATACGGTTGGTCAAGACAACGTCCAGAAATGGGGTTTTGACGTACATAATCCTGTTTTTGGTATCAGTGCTGGTTTCATTGCACTGTTTCTTATTGCTGCACTTGTGCTGGACGCACACACCGCTAAGACCGCACTCGACGGCATTAAGTGGAAAATCATCGGTTCTTTTGACTGGCTGTTTATTATCTCTGGTAACATCTTCGTTATCTTCTGTTTAGCTCTCATCGTTTCACCAATGGGTAAGATTCGCCTTGGTGGTAAAGATGCTGTCGCTGATTACTCATTCATGTCCTGGCTGGCAATGTTGTTTGCTGCTGGTATGGGTATCGGTTTGATGTTCTGGAGTGTGGCAGAGCCAGTAGCGTACTTCACTGGTTGGTATGAAACCCCGTTGGGTGTAGAAGCAAACACACCAGAAGCCGCGAAGCTAGCACTAGGTGCGACCATGTTCCACTGGGGTCTACACCCATGGGCGATTTACGGTGTCGTGGCACTATCTCTTGCTTTCTTTACTTACAACAAAGGTCTGCCGCTTTCAATGCGCTCGATTTTCTACCCGTTATTGGGCGATCGCGCATGGGGTTGGGCAGGTCACATCGTGGATATTCTAGCGGTATTGGCAACCTTGTTTGGTCTGGCGACTTCTCTAGGTCTAGGTGCACAACAAGCGGCAAGTGGTATTCACCATGTCTTTGGCGTTGAACCAGGACTAGGACTGCAAATTGTCGTTATCACTGTTGTTACGCTATTGGCGGTTGTTTCTGTTGTTCGTGGTATTGATGGCGGGGTAAAAGTCATCAGTAACATCAACATGGTGATTGCTTTCTTATTGCTTATCCTTGTTGGTTTGATCGGCTGGGCGGTAACACTAGGCTCTGTGCCAACCACATTGATGGCTTATGTTGAGAATATTATTCCACTGAGTAACCCGTTTGATCGTACTGATGAAGCTTGGTTCCAAGGTTGGACAGTATTCTACTGGGCTTGGTGGATCTCATGGTCACCATTTGTAGGTATGTTTATCGCTCGAGTTTCACGCGGTCGTACCGTTCGTGAATTCATCACTGCGGTTCTAATTGTACCGACAGCAGTTACCTTGATTTGGATGTCGACATTCGGTGGTCTTGCTATCGACCAAGTGATCAATAATGTGGGCGAGCTAGGTGCAAATGGTTTGACTGATGTTTCCCTTGCGATGTTCCAAATGTTTGATGTATTGCCATTCGGTAACATGCTATCCATCATTGCAGTCGTACTCGTATTGGTATTCTTTATTACGTCTTCAGACTCAGGCTCATTGGTTATCGACAGCATCACCGCTGGTGGTAAAGTCGACGCACCAGTGTTACAGCGTGTATTCTGGGCATTCATGGAAGGTGCGATTGCGGTTGCATTACTGTGGATCGGTGGTTCTGAAGCTGTTCAAGCGCTGCAAGCGGGTGCAATTTCTACTGCACTGCCATTTACCGTCGTTTTATTGGCGATGTGTGTCAGCCTGCTTATGGGTATGAGAACAGAACGTCAATAATTGATAAGATTTATAAATATTACTTAAATATTAGTAAGTTAAAAAAGTCAGCGTTTTGCTGGCTTTTTTTGTGTGATTTTTCTGACGGTAGACAAAATAATGACGAAATAAGTCATTAATTTACAATGAGTTAATGTTTTATTTTTATTAGTAAAATCTCGTGATTAGTGATTAAAAAATGTGTAATATTCACCCACCTTAACTGTTCTCCCAACCTCTATAATAATTATGAAATTATCATTAAAACAAAAGCTAATTGGCGCAAGCCTCTCTGCTGTTGTTGTGATGGCAACAGCACTGACTTGGTTGTCGGCTGGTCAACTTCTTGATCAGACGCGTTCAGGTGTCTATTCACGAGCACAAAGCCTAAGTAACGCCGCTTCAGAAGGTATTTCTGACTGGGTGGCAATTCGTAAAGATATTGCGACGGCTTTCAACGACTACTCAACTGAGCAAGACGTTGTGCCTTTCCTACAACAAGCACGTAAAGCTGGTGGCTTTGACGATATCTTCTTAGGTACACCAGAAGGTGGTATGTATCGTTCTCATCCCGAGCGTAACCGTGCTGATTACGATCCTCGCACGCGTCCTTGGTACAAAGACGCAAACGCAGCAGGCAAGCAAATCATCACAGAAGCTTACCAAGACGCTATCACTAACGCGCTATTGGTGACAATTGCTGAGCCAGTAATGAAAAACGGTAAGTTCATTGGTGTTGTCGGTGCAGATGTATTGATTGACCAGTTGATCAATGACGTCATCAGCCTAGACGCAGGTGACAATGCTCATGCAATGCTGATCGATATGAACGATGGCACTTTCCTTGCTCATCCAAATAAGAGCCTAACGCTTAAGCCAATCACCGACCTTTCTAAAGAATTTTCTAAAGATTCTATTGAGCGCGCAGCCAACTCTGGTGCGATTGAAAGTGCAACAATCAAAGGCAAAGAGAAGCTTTACTACTTCAGCAAGGTGCCTGGCACACATTGGATGTTTGCGATTGAAATGGATCGTGCAACAGAAGAGGCAAGCCACGCTCAATTGCTACGAGAAATGCTGATCACCGCTGTGTTGATCACTATCGTCGTGATTGTTGCTGTTTCATGGCTAGTAGGTTTCTTGTTCCGCGATTTGGGTCGTGTTTCACAAGCATTGGAAGAAATTGCTTCTGGTGAAGGTGACTTGACGCAACGCCTAGAACCGCGCAGTGATGACGAAGTCGGCAAGCTGGCTGATAACTTCAACCGTTTTGTCGGCAATATGCACACGATGGTGACGAAACTAAGTCACGTATCGTCCGCACTGTCTGAGCAAGCTCGTACAACGGCACAGCAAGCCGAAGAACGTAGCCAGCGTATTTCTTACCAGCAAGACGAAATCAACATGGTGGCGACTGCGGTTAACGAAATGGCGGCAGCGACACAAGAGATTGCTGGTAACGCGGACAACACAGCATCAAGCTCGGAAGAAGCGGTACAAGCATGTGTGCATGGCTCTGGTCAAGTAACGCAAACGCAAGGTTCGATCCAAAACTTAGCGCAAGAAGTTCAAGTCGCGACCAACGTGATTCAAGAGCTAGAAGCGCACGGTAACGCGATTAATACGATTCTTTCGACTATTCAAGGCATTGCCGAACAAACCAACTTACTGGCACTGAATGCGGCGATTGAAGCAGCACGTGCTGGTGAACAAGGTCGCGGTTTTGCGGTGGTTGCGGATGAAGTTCGTGTGTTGAGCCAACGTACTCACGCTTCAACGCAAGAGATTCAAGAAACCATCGAAATGCTACAAGGTACTACGGCGAAAGCGGTGGGTATTATGGATGACAGTCGTCGTCTAGCAGATACTAGCGTGGATGATGCAAACTCTGCGGCAGTTAGCCTGACGCAAATTCACTCTGCGGTAGAGCGAATCAGTGATATGGCAACTCAAATTGCTTCAGCAGCAGAAGAGCAAGCGTCAGTAACCACTGAGATTACTCGCAATACAGAGGGCATTCGTGACGTATCGAATGAGCTTTCTGTGGAAGCGCACCAGGCAGCTGAACAAGCAGCGCACCTGTCTGAGCTTTCTCACGAGCTAGAACAAGAGATCAGACGCTTTAAGCTGTAAGCTTTTGTTGTTTTGAATAAAAAGGAGCCATATGGCTCCTTTTTTGTTGCTCAAAGATAACGTAAGCCGAATTACAACCACAGGCTACTGATAGGTTGCTCTGGGTTATAATGATGGGCAATTTGGGCTTGCAGCAGCTCTGCTGTAGCAATAGCATCGGTTAGAGCATGGTGCGGTGTATAGTCTGGTAAGCCATAACGACGGCGAGACTGGGCTAAGCGTAATGATTTTGGCTTATTGCCCTTTAGCTTGTTCCAAAGGCCGCCCGCTGCTTTTTGTTGAATGTTTTCTTCAATTTGCAACGTATCAAGAACTGGAAACTCAATACCTTCGCCAATACGAGAGCGCAGTGCTTGGTCGAGAAACTCACGCTCGATACGGCGGTAATGTACCACTACAATCTTACCCGCTAAGCTTTCTAGCAAGGGAGCGAGGATTTCACCCAGATCGGGAGCGTCAATCAGTTCACTGTGAGTGATACCATGAATGATGACTGATTCTTCATCGAGTTTTTCCTGTGGTCGCACCTTCCAGTGCTTTGCTTGGCGTAGGAAAATTCGATTGAGATCGAACGGCACCAAACCAATGGTGATGATGCCGTTTTTTTGTGGGTTCAAACCAGTAGTCTCAAAATCAAGCGCAACGAACTCCACTTGGGATAGTGGCGTCTCAGGTGCTGGCAGCGCTTTACCGTAAAAGGCGACTAAGCGTTCATCAGTGGCACGCTCAAGTTTCTGCTGAAACTTCACTGGCCACTGAATACTCGGCTTTTGAAATAACTTCTTTATCACTTCACGCCTCACTTAAACTTGTTACTAGCCTGATAGCGGAACTTAAGGAAGTTCTGACCATTACTTAGGATCTGGAACGCATCTTTCAAATTACGACGTTCAAAATCCGACAAGTTTTCAGGCTCAATGTTGTTGTCTGGTTCAATACCTAACTCAACATCAATTGCTTGGTGGCGGATACGCACCATTGAGATGAACTCCATGGCGTCTTTAAGATCTTGCGCGCGACCTTTTGGTAAGATGCCAGCATCAATGATGTCATCGAGACGCTCAAATGAATTCTGTGCACGTGAGCCTACCGCCAGAGAATGAACGCGGATCAGATCGACCAATGGCGCAGTACCACGGCGTTTCAAGTTGATTGAGTTTTTATGCTGACCGTCTTTTTCCATCACAAAGTCTTTGAAGAAGCCAAGTGGTGGAGTTCGATTTAATGCGTTACGTGCCAAGCAGGCTAGGAAGCGATTGTTCTTGCGGGCACGACGTACGATGAAGCTGGTGAGCTGCTCTGCCCATTTTAAGCGGCCGTAAACCCCATCTAAATCAAAGAAGATGGATGCATTGAGTAGCGCTTTTGGATTGGGGTCATCAATCCAATCGGCAAAGCATTCTTCCCATTGTGAGCGGGTCATTCGCCACATCGGGTTGGTCGCCATAATGTCGCCAGTACAGTACTTGTAACCGCATACGTTCAAACCATCACTGACATATTGTGCGAGAGCCTCAAAGTATTTACCGTGTTTCTCTTCTTTGTAGGTGTCGTCTAGGATGATTGCATTGTCTTGGTCAGTGACCAGCAACTGTTCGTCGCGCCCCATTGAACCAAGAGCAAGGAAGCAATAAGGGATAGGAGGTGGACCGAGTTCTTCTTCTGCCATTTCTAAAAGGCGTTGCTTAAAGCTGCGACCGATCACCGACATCGCGCTGCCCACCATGTGTGAGTTGGCGTCTTCGTTGACCAAGCGAACAAAACTGCTCTTTACTTCTTCTGCCACAATCGCTAAATCTTCGATGCTTTGCTGCTGGAAGATACTACTGACCAGCAACAGTGAGTTTTGCGATTCATAACGTACAATATCGGTAGCTTCGATAATACCAATCGGCATTTGATCTTTAACCACTGGCAAATGATGCACGTTGTAGCGCAACATGGTCAGCATGGCTTCATATACGTATGCGTTATGATCGAGTGAGATAACCTCAGTGGTCATCACCGTGGAGACATCGTCTTGCGGTGATAAGCCTTCGGCTAAAACTCGGGTACACAAATCACGGTCGGTAATGATACCTAGCACCGGAGATTGTGGGTCTTCTTCGTCCAGCACAAAGTCTGGGTCCACAATCAACAATGAAGAAACATTGTCTTGCGCCATCAATTGCGCGGCTTCTTGGATCGTCTGTCCACGTTCAATCGTCGGTGCGTCACGGGTTAATAAGGTTTTGACCTTAGAAGTGGTTAGGTCATTGGCATCGTTGTTTTCTGACACTGCTTGGCGTAAACGAGCACTGTTCTCTACTTCAACAAAATCAGCGAATGAGTCGAAGTTATCATACAGTTCTTGGAAAATGTCTTGAGGAATGCAGTAGAGTAGGGAATCTTCTATCGCTTTTACTGGGAAGCGAACTTTGTTGTTGGTCAGAAGCCCCATTTGACCAAAAAGGTCACCCTCGTCGAGTCGGTTGTAAAGTTCACCTTTGCGTCGATAGACCTCAACCACGCCACTACGAACCATGTATAGATCGTGGATCTGGTCGCCGAAATGAATGACGGGAGTATCTTGACGATAGTATGAGATTTCGATGTTCTCGGTCACTTTGGTGAGCGTTTCTTCCGGAAGCTCGTTGAATGGGGGATACTTGGCGAGAAAGTTATATATCTCGAGAAGTTCTGCTTCCATTAAGGTGCCTTTTGGTTTGCAAGTGATAGGGTAATCTTAACTTAGTTTTAAAACAGAATCTTATCGGATCACTGTTTTTCGTGCGCAATGATAAGATTCGGACAAGTCGCACGGCAAATCGTCATCAATTCGGCTACGCTGTCATCAAGATGCCGAATTAAATCAATACAATGGGCGTATTAAAGAAGAGTTTTGGATGACACTCATGGAAGGAAGTAGAATGGTAAGACTATTATTCGCTGCACCTCTTGTAGCATTACCACTAATGAGCGTTGCCTCAGAGTCAGAACAGGTCGAGAAGTTTGGTTACGAGCACATTAATTTAGACATTGGTGCCGGGACAACGAATGAAGAGTGGCTCGATAATTCTAACGCTACCACTCTAGGGCTTGGCGGTAATTACCTATTTACCGATAACTGGCTGTTTAACGTTGACTACTCGGCGCAATTTTTCCACCCAGACAATTTCACTTTGCGTATTGACCGTTTGTTGTTCGGTGGTGGTTATCGTTATGGCGTCAACGAGAAGTTTGATATCTACGGGATTTATGGGCTTGGCGCAATTAAAGCCAAAGCGACTGATGATAAAACCGACCGTACACTGTCCTCGGATAGCGAGTTTATTCAAGGCGTCACGTTTGGCGCAAATTACCTATTTAGTGAAAAGTTAATGGGGACGGCAGAAGTGCACTTGAATCGAAGTGATATCGTCGACGAGAACAACTATAAGATTGCCTTTAACTACCAATGGCATCGCGTGATTGGTACCGGTCTTTATTACCAGTTCCGTGACACCGATTATCAAGGTCAACCGTCAGATCACATCAATGAAGTTGGAATTAGCTTTAAGTTTGTGTATTAGTTCATAGGAGTGTAGCGCCACCTTGTATAGTGGCGTTTCAACAAGCGGTAGAATCAAAAAAGGTCAGCGAGTGCTGACCTTTTTAATTTGTGACTTTCGACGCGATTACAGAACCGCAGCGATGCCTTTACATAGAGGACCCATGTTTGCTTTTGTCATACCTGCAACGCTGATACGACCTGAGCCTACGATATAGATACCGAACTCTTCTTTTAGACGGTTTACTTGCTCTTTGGATAGACCAGAGAACGAGAACATACCGTTTTGGCGCTCGATGAAGCTGAAGTCAGCATCCACACCTTCTGCCTTAAGAGTAGCAACGAATAGTTCACGCATCTCTTGGATTCGGTCACGCATTTCCGCTACTTCCGCTTCCCATTCTGCGCGCAGGTCTGCGTCACCAAGAATGTGAGTCACAACAGCGCTACCGTGCGCTGGTGGGTTAGAGTAGATAGAACGGATGATGGCTTTTACTTGTGAGAACGCCGTTGTTGCAACGTCTTCTGATTCAGCAACCAGAGTGAATGCACCAACACGCTCATTGTATAGACCGAAGTTCTTAGAGAAAGAACTCGCGACTAGGATTTCTTTGTTGTACTTAGCGAAAGTACGAAGACCTGCTGCATCTTCTTCTACACCTTTAGCAAAGCCTTGGTATGCGAAGTCGAATAGAGGAAGCAGTTTTTTCTCTGCAACCAGCTTAGCCAGCGTTTCCCACTCTTCAGCTGTTGGATCGATACCTGTAGGGTTGTGACAGCAGCCATGCAGAAGAACAACGTCACCTTCAGATGCACCTTGCAGGTCGTCAACCATAGCAGCGAAGTCTTTATCTTTGGTTTCTGCGTTGTAGTAGCTGTATTGTGCTGTTTCGATACCAGCTGCAGTGAATACGCCGTTGTGGTTTGCCCAAGTAGGGTTGCTGATCCAGATCTTCACATCACCAAGCTGACGCTTAATGAACTCACCTGCTACACGTAGAGCACCTGTGCCACCTGGTGCTTGTGCTGTTTTAGCACGCTTGCCAGCAACAATTTCCGCGTCTGCACCGAAAAGCAGTTTTTGTACTGCTAGACCGTATTCTGCTGTACCTTCGATTGTTAGGTAAGATTTGGTTTTTTCAGTTTCAATCAGTGCGGCTTCGGCTTTTTTAACAGTCGCAAGAACAGGGGTTTCACCTTGTTCGTTCTTGTAAATACCAACGCCTAGGTTAATTTTTTCGGCGCGAGCATCTTTTTTAAACTCTTCAGTAAGTCCAAGAATAGGGTCAGCCGGAGCGGCAACTACTTTTTCAAACATAATCTTCATCCATGTTAATCGAAGGGGTCTGCTGACATTTATACCTTTCAGCAATATTCGTTACAACAGTTAGTGATAAGAAAACTTAAAAAAGTTTTGATTTGAAACAGAAATCTAACATAACGGAGGCTTTTGATATAAAAACCCCTCTTAACAAGCGTTTTAAGAGGGGGATAATTGGCTAAGCGGCGATGTTTTGCTCATCTTGATATTGATGTGCGATATGTTGAAATTCGGTTTCAACTGCAAGAAATGCATCGACGATTTGAGGATCGAAATGTTTGCCTTTACCCTCTAGGATGATGGCTTTCGCCTTGTCATGGCTGAAAGCAGGCTTATATACACGCTTAGAAATAAGAGCGTCATACACATCTGCTAATGCCATTAAACGACCGGATAAAGGGATGTTCTCGCCGCTTAATTGATTTGGATAGCCACTACCATCCCACTTTTCATGGTGTGTTAGGGCAATCTCTTTAGCAACGCGCAAAAACGAACTACTTCCTAGCTGTTTTTCAGCAATTGACAGCGCTTCGGCACCAATTTGTGCATGTCCTTTCATGATCTCAAACTCTCCATCGGTCAGTTTTCCCGGTTTTAGTAACACGCTATCTGGTACACCGACTTTTCCGACGTCATGCAGCGGCGCCGATTTGTAAAGTAGTTCGATATAATTTGGAGTCAGTAATGAACAATGTTGTTCAAATTGGCTTAAATGTTCAGCCAATACTTTTACATATTGTTGCGTGCGCATAATGTGCGCACCGGTTTCATTATCACGTGATTCAGCCAATGCCGACAAACTGACAATGGCAACATCTCGCGTGGCTTTGACCTCATCTTGCGAAACTTGCAAACTGTCGAGCATTTGGTTAGTTAAACAGGCCATCGAGCCAAGCTCATCATGTTGGAAAACTGGTAAACGTTGCGCAATTTTCCCTTGTGTCACTTCCAGCAAAGCTTGCTCTTGGCTAAACAAGATTTTTTGCATCAAGCGAGTCCAAAGCACCATAATCGCGATTACATAGCCTCCGACGACAAGTGCGATGTAAACCAACTCTTTAATGAAGCTGATTTTGCCTAGCCCATTGGTGATTTGCTCTGGGTTTTGCTCCAACCAATAAATGTCTTTGACTGCGACCATGGTCAAAATGGTGGTCAAGGTGATGAGCAAGGCGATCATCATGCCTATCATTTGTTTCACCATGGATTGGCGCTGACCTGATAACGCAAAGCCAAATTGGTTTTGTTGACGTAGGTTGTCAAATTGAACCAGCTTGCTTTGCAGTTGCAAGATAGAACCAGTTAAAAAGCCAAAGAGCGCCATACCAAACAACACTTTCACATTGCTGTCGAAGGTAAAGTCGTATTGAAGGTTATAGTACGCAGCAAAAGGAATACTTACAGCGGTAAACAACACAGTATCAAGCTTGGCTTGTCGGTTTTGTGCAATCAAAGGATGTGAGACAAGAATAAAGTGGCGAACAAGATAGAGGAACGTAAAAACCACCGCGCAATGTAAGATCACTTCGTATACGCTCAGCGTGCTGAGCATCGGGCAGACGCGTCCACCGTATGTGCCAAAAAAGAACGCCGCAGCTAGGTAAAGTTGGAATGTAAGTGGTGCATTGTAGTTAGTATTCACCATGGTTATCCTTTTTGGGACAAATCTCAGCATCGTTTTCTCTATTAGTTGAGCAAGAAGAGAGAGGTACTGTGGAATTGATGTCTGTTGATTGATCTGTCACTAGTAAAATCGAGACCTGAAATTTTATCGATAGATTCTTATAAATGATAGAAATTTGTTCTGTATATGCTCAAGTAACCTTGAGATGCTTGCTTTAGCGAGGATGGCTTGGTTTGAAGGTGAGGCAACAATTTGAAGATCTAGGGGTTCTAATTCGAAAATTGTTAAAGAAGCATGTGAACTAAAGCAACTCGCTCTTCGGGAGCCTGTCACTGAAGTACGTTCTTTGCTAACTAAATAGCATCGTGAAACAACTTGGATATAGCTTGCAATTCCGCTTCGCTGTTTTCCTTGCTGTCTTTTGGTAAAGAGGGAATAGTGACAATACTCTGAATCTAGCATCTTGAAGTGACATTGATATAGCGAAGGATTTACAAAAAAGCCCCGCTATGGCGAGGCTTGGTCTCAATCATCGACATGAAAAAGGGTAGGAATTACTTTTTCAAATCCATTTGTGATTCATGTGCATTCGTTTCGATGTCTGGGTTAGAAGACAGTTTGCCTGTTGCCCAATCGTTCATGTGCTTAAGGATAGCTTTCAATGCATGTTTTTCTGTTGGTGCTTCAGCGGATTCTACTTCGATTTTTTGTTTAGGATGAGAACCCGTTGCGTCTTCAGCAACGTGCAACCAATCTGGGTGCCAGTAGTAAGGCTGACCTGATGTTGTACTCCAAGAGTGAACACCATTAGATTCGCCTTTGTATTGAATGTCGTTTTCGTTGTATTTCGTCATTATTATCGTCTCTCATAGTCATGAGTTGAGGTGTGCGTCACCATTACTCTATAAATGTAACAGATGCCATCGGAATTAATGTGACTGCTATCTATTTATCTTGTTGATAAATGATCCATTCCGTTGCACAGCTCTCATTCAGATATATTTGTTGATCCCACCTAGCAATAACCACCTGAAAAATAGGTATTTATGCCCAAGTAACCTCGCCCTTTGGGAGCGTGTCGTTGATTCGATCTCTGAGTCAAACAACTTGGAAAGAGCTAACTATTCCGCTGCGGTTGTTCTCCTTGACCTCGAATCAATGACAGCGCACTGAATCCTGCATCTTGAAGTCACTTGGGTATAATCAATATTATTGCCCATTGAGATGTTTGATAATTGCTGCCTTTGCATGCTCAGGTGTGGCTGCTTCACCCTCTGGGACATCGAGCTCTGCTTTTGGGTGCACCCCTAGTGCATCCTCAGCGATGTGCAACCAATCTGGGTGCCAATAATATGGGTTATTGCCTTCTGGGTGGTCCCAGCTATGAACTCCTTCGTGTATGCCTCGATAAGAGAGGTCATCCATCGTAAACATTTTCATCATTTCCTCCCGTAGAATATTCATACCTTTGAAAGTATGGAACATAAATTCTCATTTCGTAACGTCAATTGATATCACTAAGATTGATTAATTACGTTTCGAGTTTGATAAGTCGAAGATCGGAATCAGGGCGTGAAGTATGCTAAGGTGCGCTCGGTAGTAAGAAATGAGGGAAGCATGAACCGATACCGCCAACTGGCTGAGCTGTTTAAAACGCAAATTCAACAAAATACATGGAGAGCAGGAGAGAAGTTGCCCTCCGTGCGTGTCACTAGCCGCAACCATTCGGTCAGTACAGGAACTGTGTTACAAGCCTATCAATTGCTCGAAGCGCAAGGTTGGGTGATTGCTAAACCTCAGTCGGGTTACTTTGTTACTGCTGAGCTCGAACGTCTCGACGCTACTGGTGCTGATAACAATACGTATCGCACTTCACTAAACGATGAGTTGTACGATTTCCTCAAACAACAAACCGTGCCAAACGCGACAAAGCTAGGCTCCGCGTTTCCTGACCCTGCACTTTTTCCTCTCGAAGCACTAAACCGTAACCTTGCCAGTTCCGGGCGAAAAATGGGACCAGATACCTTGTTAGATAACCTACCACCGGGTAGTGCTTCTTTACGCCGCTCGATTGCCCAGCGCTATATACAGCAAGGCATGACTTTAACGCATGATGATATCGTTATTACCTCTGGCGCGTTAGAAGCGCTCAACCTCAGTTTGCAAGTGGTTACTGAGCCAGGGGATACGGTTGTCATTGAGTCGCCAACATTTTATGGTGCGTTACAAGCAATTGAACGACTAGGGTTGAATGCCATTGAGATCTCGGTAGATGCCGAGAAAGGGCATTCCTTGGCTCAGATGGAACAAGCTTTTGCACAGCACAACGTTAAGGCTTGTTGGCTTATGAGTAACTTTCATAATCCAACAGGCACTTCGTTGAGTGACGAACAAAAGCAACGTGTTGTTGAGCTTGCCAATCTACATGATGTGTATCTGATTGAAGATGATGTTTACGCAGAGTTGTATTTCTCCGACAAGAAGCCGACATCGCTGAAAACCTATGATGACCAAGAGCGCGTTTTGCATTGTGGCTCTCTTTCAAAAAGTCTTTGTCCTGGCTATCGGTTGGGGTGGGTGATCACCAAGCGCTTTAACGAGCGTGTTCAAAAGCTTCAACTGATGTCGACGCTATCTGGCAGTGCACCTATTCAACAGGGAGTTGCGCATTACCTGCAAAATGACAGCTATGACAATCATTTAAGAAAGCTGCGTAAAGGGCTTGAACAGCGCCAAGCTATGTTTGTGCAAACAATGAAAGAGTGTTTGCCTAAATCTATCGAGTACTATCTTCCTCATGGCGGTTATTTCTTATGGCTTAAGTTGCCTCAAGGGATAAGCAGTAAAGTGGTTCATCACACCTTGCTGTCACAGCAGGTAACTGTTGCGCATGGTGCGTTGTTCTCGGTCGATGAGCAATATCAGGACTATCTGCGTTTGAATACTTCTCTGCCCATTGATGACAATCTGTGTCAGGCTTTGGGGAAATTGGGTGAGTTACTTCACTAAAGAAACTGTTTAATCCTTTTTTGACCTAACTGTATCAGAGTGGTTTACTTGGGTTGTGCTTCAATCGAATACGGAAATATTGTGATGATTGGAGTGACAATGAAAAAGCAGTTGGTAAAACATGAATTAAGATTGATCGCCGTTGCCATTTTTAGCGCATTTCTGTTGGTATTTGCGCACCTTATTTTGGCGAAATCGTTCTCTCACATGGCGTGGACGGAATACACCGCGGCTGTGATCCCCTTTATTATGTTTGGTTTGTGCGTACTGGGTGTTAAGTATGCCGCCAAGGCAGATAAAGATGATGAGAATAAGTCTTAGATTCATGAGATAGAAGTTAGGAATAAACACTATGAAACATGCATGGCTACTGGCACTGTCTGCTATCACTTTTGGTTGCACGGCTAATCAAGGTGATGAGCCCGAATCGGTGATCTTACACTACGGCAAGTCGGAGCTTGTTGCTCAAATACAAGCCAACGAACAGTTCGAAGCCCAAATCAACAATGATCAAGAGCAGGTTGATTTTTCTGGCCTTGTGAGAAAACAGTCGTCGGGCTACCTCGTTGATGTTGTTGCTATGCAAGAAAGTAAAACCCAGCATTCTAGCTCTAGTGTGAACACACAAGTGTTAATCAAAGAGGGTGACGTAGGTAAGCCACTCATGATTGGTGCGGTTAACGACAATGCAATGAGTGTGACGCTGAAATAGTTGAAATAACAGAAACGATGAAACTGCCACAAACTAAAAGACCTCCACTTGGGAGGTCTTTTTAATTCTGTATCACTCTAGGTGATTAGAAGTTCGCAGAGCGAGGAGTACGTGGGAATGGGATCACGTCACGAACGTTGCCCATACCTGTTACGTAAGATACTAGACGCTCAAAGCCTAGACCGAAGCCTGCGTGTGGCACTGTGCCGTAACGACGTAGGTCGCGGTACCAGCTCATGTGCTCAGGATCGATACCCACTTCACGCATACGTGCATCTAGGATGTCGAGACGCTCTTCACGTTGAGAACCACCGATGATTTCGCCGATGCCTGGTGCTAGTACATCCATCGCTGCAACTGTTTTACCGTCATCGTTAGCACGCATGTAGAATGCTTTGATGTCTTTCGGGTAGTTCTTAACGATTACAGGTGCTTTGAAGTGTTCTTCAGCAAGGAAGCGCTCGTGCTCAGAAGACATATCGATACCCCATTCAACTGGGAATTCGAATTCACGACCAGAATCAAGCAGGATTTGGATCGCGTCTGTGTAGTCAACTTGTGCGAAGTCAGAAGAGACAAACTGCTCTAGGCGAGTAATTGCTTCTTTGTCGATACGTTGAGCAAAGAACTCAAGGTCATCACGACATTCTTCAAGAACGGCTTTGAATACAAACTTCAGCATGTCTTCAGCCAATTTTGCAACGTCGTCTAGTTCTGCGAACGCAACTTCAGGCTCAACCATCCAGAATTCCGCTAGGTGGCGGCTTGTGTTTGAGTTTTCAGCACGGAAAGTAGGACCAAACGTGTAAACTTTGCTTAGTGCACAAGCGTAAGCTTCTGCGTTTAGCTGACCAGATACCGTTAGGAACGTCTCTTTACCGAAGAAGTCTTCGTTGTAGTCAACTTTACCATCGTCAGTGCGAGGCAGGTTTTCCATGTCTAGCGTAGATACGCGGAACATTTCACCAGCACCTTCTGCGTCAGAAGCTGTGATCAATGGCGCTGATACCCAGAAGTAACCTTGCTCGTGGTAGAAGCGGTGGATTGCTTGAGATAGGCAGTTACGTACGCGTGCTACTGCACCAATCACGTTTGTACGTGGACGTAGGTGAGCAACTTCGCGTAGGTACTCGATAGAGTGACGAGTTTTTGCCATTGGGTAAGTGTCAGCATCTTCAACCCAGCCAACAACTTTAACGTCAGTTGCTGCTAGTTCGAAGTCTTGACCTTTCGCAGGAGAGGCAACAATCTTACCAGTTACTTCAACAGAGCAGCCAGTCGTTAGCTTAAGTACTTCGTTGTCGTAATTATTAAGATTATTAGGGACCACGGCCTGAATCGGGTCGAAACAAGAGCCGTCATAAATGGCAAGGAAAGAGATTCCAGCTTTGGAATCACGACGTGAACGGATCCAGCCACGAACAGTTACTTCACTGTCTACTGCTAGCTGACCTTTCAAAACGTCTGATACAGGCGCGTAAGTCATGTTTTCAATATTCTCCATTGAGGTAAAAATTCAACTCAACACTTAAAAGTGCCTGTCTTACAACAAAAATTGTTTAAAAAACAAGCGAAGTGTTGAGTTGGATAGAATTTTTTAGATTCAACGAAACATATTACCTGTCAAATCGTCAGCTTCAACCTTTATATTCAATTTGAAGGAGAGAATTTCCTTATTTATTCTCTTGCGCTCTCTCTGAAAGGGTAAATTGGCTAAGTAATGACTCCAAACGCTCTGAAAGATGTTCCAGATCGACACTGATCTCGCGAGTGTGTGATGCCGATTGTGAGGTCTCGTTTGCGTGTAAGGTAATGGTGTCAACTTTGCTTTGGATGTGCTTGCTTACCCCAGATGTTGTTAGTGTCTGATGTTGGATATTTTCAGCGTGTTTAAGTACTTGATGCATCTCATCGACCACATTGTGCATGGTCTGTGACAATGCTTCGACATCTACTGAGCGCTGATGAGCAAACTCGCACACTGTATCGACCGAGGTTAACGACTCTTCGCTGCCTTGTTGGAACTGAGAAATAATCGTCTCAATATTACTGGTGGCTTCGGCGGTGCGAGAGGCAAGATTGCGCACTTCATCGGCAACTACCGCAAAACCACGACCTTGATCTCCGGCTCGGGCGGCTTCAATAGCGGCGTTAAGCGCCAATAAATTGGTTTGCTCAGCGATGCCTTTTATCACGCCAAGAATTGATGACACTTCATCAGTTTGTTGGTTTAACGTCGCAATGTTCTCACGCACTTTATCAATATCGGTCACAAGGTGCTTGATGTCTTCGCTGACATGATGGGCTTGACCTGCGCTGGTGGTTGCAACGTCAACGGTATGGTTAACTAAGGTTGTCGCATCGACTGTCGCTTGCTCCACCACGCTTTGTTGCTCAAGCATATCGGTAATATTGGTTTGCACTTCATTGGTTTCGACTTGTTGATTATCAGCAGCTTCATCGGTCGATTGAGCTACATCAGTCAGCCTTCCTGCTGAGTCTGCAAGAGAGTGGGAGGTATCTCGAACGCGTTCTAAACTCTCTGACACCGTATCCATAAACGAATTGATGGAATCCGACAATTGACCGACTTCATCATTTTGTGTGCCTGACAAACGCTTGGAGAGATCTTTACTGGCACTAACGTTAGACATAAAGCGTGATGTATTTTGAATAGGGCGGACGATGATTTTTCGGATGAGTCCCATAGTGATGAGGAAGCCAACAAATGCGATCACTGACATGATCCCCATCGCAAACACGGCTTGCTTGTTAATCAGCGTGTTGACGTGACTCATGTTGTATTCAAGACGAATAGCACCAAGCACTTCGCCCTCAGGAGCAATATGGCAGGACACGCAATTTGTGCCTCGATAGTCCTCACTTGATTTCATTGGTAGAGCGACGACCAAGCCCTTACCCCATTCAGCACTGATGGGTTCAATGACCAATTCCCCGCTAAGTGCCCGTTGATCGATGTCGTCGAGAGGTTGTTGGTTGGTTTGCCCTTGACCATAAAACTTTGACACGGCATCGGCACGCAACACGCGTACTTGTTCAATGCCTTCCTGTGCCAGCGCTTTTTGTCGTAGTGTCTCTTTCTGCGACATCGTGCCTGTCAGCATCATCATGTTTAAGCTGTCGAAGTAGTTACTGGCTTTGTCGTGTAACTGTTCGCTTAGTACATCATTAATAAGTGTTTTTTGTTGGTAGTACTGATACCCAGTGGACACGGCAAGAACACATGTGAACACGACGATCAGGGCGAGTAGGAGTTTAAAGGTAATAGTTGAGCGCATATTTTTATAAGTGTTATTGGAACGAACCCCACAATATTAAGAGGTTAGTTGCACTTGAGCGATGAATTGGCTAACTGAATGTGACCCCAAACATTTTGTGGTTATGTAAATGTGATGTAAGTGGTGTGTAATCAAAACTTTGACGTGGTGACAAAAAAACGGCACGGTGTTTTTTAAGATCTTTTAATGCTAAAAATTTTCTACTTGGTTAGATAATGGCGCCCGTGTTTTCAATTTCAATACGTCATGATTTACTGCTTTATCGTTTGCCTTGCTATTCATAGCGGGCGCTATTGATAAAGGTTGTCATTAAAGGGTGAATTCCTTAGTATTGCGTGTCTTTTTAAAGCCTGAGAATCAAGATGAAAACAGAATTGTATAAAGAGTTTATGTTCGAAGCGGCACACCACTTGCCACACGTACCTGAAGGTCATAAGTGTGGACGCTTACATGGACACTCTTTCCTTGTTCGTCTTTATGTAGAAGGTGAAGTAGACCCTCATACAGGTTGGGTTGTAGATTTTGCTGAAATCAAAGCCGCATTCAAACCTATCTACAACCGTCTCGACCATTACTATTTGAACGACATTGAAGGTCTGGAAAACCCAACCAGCGAAGTTCTAGCAAAATGGATTTGGCAACAACTTAAGCCAAGCTTACCTCTGCTTAGTAAAGTAGAGATCAAAGAGACGTGTACCGCAGGTTGTATTTACAAAGGTGAGTAATCGTCTTCTGCATGCATACAAGAAAGGCAAGCCAAACGGCTTGCCTTTTTCTTTATCAAGAATTTATTAGTGGGCGTTTAATAGCCTATGCCATTTCTCAGTGCAAACTGAACTAAATCTGCATGACTGTCCAGCTCTAGCATGTCTAGCAACCGATATTTATGAGATTCGATCGTTCTTGGGCTTAGATTGAGTTCTGTGGCAATTTCTTTTGCTGATAATCCTTTAGCCAGCAAACCCAGCACGTCACATTGACGGTGACTCAAACGTAGCATGCGGTGATTTTCTTGGTCGGTTTTCATGTCTGGACGGTGCAAACTACGATGTAGCTTTGAATGTTGCCAAAAGGACAGCCACATATGAGAGATGAAGCTAACCTGTTCAAGCTGGCTTTCGGATAAGCCGCAACTGTTGCTACCAAAGAGAGTAAAAGAGAGACCGCCCCAGCGCTGACCAAATTGGACGAGTGGAATAGTGTAATGGCAACACGCGCCTTGTGCTGACAGCATGCGCAATACCACTACATCACTGTTGACTAAAGCGTTTTTATCGAAAAACTGGGTTTTCTCAGAATTACCAATTAAGCGCAGGTAGCGTTCGCCATCTTCGACCCCGACTTGCTTAGTCGTCAGAACTTGGTGTGGCTCGCGAGCAACAGAAAGCGTTTTCCCTTGATTGAAAAACAGCATGGAGTTGGGAAACATCGTCATACGATCGATTTCAAACCATTCCATGGCTTCTAGCATAAACTGCTTGAGGTAGCTTTCACATTCGTCAGCATGTGCGGACGTTAAAAGCTTCGCTTGACGTATCATCAACGCATCAAAACTGGTGGATTTGGTGGTGTTACCTATATCACTGCCCATAAAAGTTGGCCCATCTTATCGTTTTTTATAAATGCAGTATTTTTACTCTACACCCTTGCCCTATCATTTTGCAAAATTGCTCCCGCAATAATTCGAAGTTTTTCGAATCACATATACGGTATCCATTTTATCTCAAGGAGAGAGTTCACGCACGTATGGGCAAAGGGCTCCAACTGCATGGATACGGTCATTTTTTATTATCATTTGGGTGAATGGCGAGCAAGTTAAGCCTCTTTCACCTTGCGGAGAGGTGTACAATGAAGATGATGAAACTGCGTTATCGCGCGGGATCACATAGCATGTGGGTGGAAGTCGTAGTATCGACGTTTGTTGCCGAAGAATTGGCGAAAGAATACATTGGCTATGGCTGGCAAGCTGAAGTCATGGCAGTTTAAAGTGAAATGGGCAGTCTAATATAGACTGCCCATTTTTTATTTCGGTGGTTTGTTTTCGACTTAACTCAATGCATGGCGCATGATCAGCGCCTTACCTTGAGCGTCGTAAATGGTCTTTTGCGTATTTTCAAACCCAGTTGTCTCAAACAGTTTGATCGCCGCTTGGTTGGTGCTGGTGATCGTCGCACATATCGAGTTGCTTTCGGCATCAATAGCGTAACCATACACCATCAACTTTTGCAGCGTCGCTTTGCCTATCCCTTGACGCTGAAAGCGTTTATCAATCATGAGGTAGGTCAACCCAAGTTCATGACGTTTAGCAAAAGGCGCGTGTTGAGCAAATGCTTTATCAATCACCAAATACCCCACAGTCAAATAGTCGTGGAATATGGTGTAAAACACTTCCGATTTGGCGCGTTGTTGGTAAGCCTGTTCAAAGGGCTTGAAAAATCCTTTTTGATCGTCGTGCACATCCATTTGCATCAAGCTGGCAAAATCTTTCAGCTTGGCTGGTTTAATAGCGATCATGTGCTGAATCTATTTAGAGGCGGTAAAGTCGATACCGCCATTATAGTTGTGGATATAAAAAGTACGCAATCTGGTTATGTGCAGATTTTGTCAATAAATAGAAGCCGCTAGCGACACAATGGGTAATAAAACCCTTGATGGATGTGCGCGCCAAGGGTGGTGAGTAGATGTGCGCATTCTGCAGTTTCAACACCTTCTACGATCACTGTGCAGTGGTACGTGTGTCCCATCGCGATTAGCTGGCGCAGAGTTTCAACCTTTTTGTCGTCTTGCTTTAAGTTCATGACAAACAGACGGTCAATTTTCAGGTAATTCGGCGTAATGTGGCTAATCAGCTCAACATTGTTATTACCAGTACCAAAGTCGTCAATACTGATTTTACAACCAAGCTGTTTGAGCTTACTGATGTTGTCAAATATCTCGCGCGTGTAATACATCGAGGCATTTTCCGTGATCTCGATGGTCAGCAGTGTACAGTCTAACTGGGACAACTGACGATAAAGACGCGTAAAATTGTGCCCAATGAGAAGAGAAGGACATACGTTGATGCTGAGAGGGGCGAGTAATGTCTTTGCGTCGCCATAGACGGTTTTTATCAACAGTAAGGTGTGATTGATCAGTAAGCCATTGGCAATCAAACGTTCAATAAATCGCTGAGTGTTTTTAACTTTAAAACGTGACAGTACCTCATAGTGAATATTTTGCCGATTTGATGTGTTATGGATAGGTTCAAGCTTTAGGGTGAACTGACGAATTGCCCATAGGTAGGAGACCAGCGAACGCAGCTTTTTATGCCTGGTAATAAACATTAGTATAAAGCTCAAAACAAGGATGCTTGTGATCGGTCCGGATACGTAATAGATCTCTTTGTAGCCGTTATCATTGACGTTATATAAAAACGAGTTGCCCTGGGTATCGCCAATTTCGAGCGCTGTACCGGTGTTCGTACACACTTTCATTCCCGACAAAAACATTCGCGACATGTGGCTCTCTATGCTATTCGCTAGATTGATGTTTTTCACTCGCACCAACACTTCTGCGCCGTCAAAGAAAAATGAATGCGTGGTGTAACTTTCGTTATTGAGCCAAAGGTTGCGGTCTCTCTCGTTGACCGGCACGACGGCTTCTGGTGTCACCAAACAACGAATATTGTGTTTGTCCGTCATTAAGGCGGACTCGACCAGTTGGATATTATCGAACAAACCACGTAAGCGGTCTTCATGCTCAAAGCAGCTACGCTGTGCCAGATCATGGGCAAAGTCCATCGCATCATCAAAATAGTTTTGCCTGACAATCGTACTGATTGTGTAAAAGCAAATCGCAACATACAAGATGATAGTAAAAACGAGAAAAAACAGTAGATTCAAGTACAGCGCACGGCTGCGTAAGCAGATGCCTATTGCTCTTCTTATGCTGTGTGTCGCTTGTTGATGGATCCGCGCTTGCTGCAGAAGTCCGTCTTTTTGTGCATGTTGGCTATCGTATGGCACAAAATATCCCTTTCGGTGGATGTTTTCGATCAGAGACTTAGGTGCCTCTACGTGATTCTTTGTCAGTTGCCTGAACTTCTTTCGTACCGACGCAACAGCGTTCTTAAATCCATTTTCCGGCAACATCAAATGATGTTGCGCTGATAACTTCTTTTCGATTTTCCTCTGGCTAATAGGCGCGTTTAGGCTGCCAAAAGCGGCGATGGTGCTAAGGATCAAATATTCGATTCGGTTTACAGGAATAGAAGAGTGGATGGAATGATTGAGCTGTAGTGAAAGTTCTTTTTCGGTCAGGCAAACGCAGATTTGGTTTCCGAGTTCAAACCTAATCATGTGTTATTGCGCTCCAGGATTAATTTTTTGAATACGTTATCAATATTGATGTATCAGGTATGTGACCTTCTACGGGCATATCCTAAACTTCTGGATATAGTGACCATTTTAGATTTTTTTATAAAGCTCAATCTAGTTGTATTTCGGTGGATTAAGAAAGCAGAAACGAAAAAAAAGCCCGAGCAATGTGCTCGGGCTTTTCAATTGAGAGGGGAGGATTAGCAAATCACTTTGATTGCTAGACCGCCTTGAGATGTCTCACGGTATTTTGCGTTCATGTCCTTACCGGTCTCTAGCATGGTTTCGATAACCTTATCCAGAGAAACCGTAGGTGCAGATGAGCGACGTAGTGCCATACGAGTTGAGTTGATCGCTTTTACTGCCGCGATGCCGTTACGCTCGATACATGGAACCTGAACCTGACCCGCTACAGGGTCACAAGTTAGACCTAGGTTGTGTTCCATCGCAATTTCTGCTGCCATACATACTTGCTCAGGGCTACCACCCATCAGCTCAGCAAGACCAGCTGCAGCCATCGAACACGCTACGCCAACTTCGCCCTGACAACCAACTTCTGCACCAGAGATAGATGCATTGCGCTTGTATAGACCACCGATTGCACCAGAAGCCGCAAAGTAACGGATGTAATCTTTTTCAGTTACTGTCTGGATGAACTTATCGTAGTAAGCCAGTACCGCCGGGATGATGCCACACGCACCGTTCGTTGGTGCTGTAACAACGCGACCACCGGCAGCGTTTTCTTCGTTTACTGCGAAAGCGAACATGTTTACCCAGTCAACAACCGACATTGGATCGTTAGTTGTCTTTTCAGAAGTAAGCAGTTGCTGACGAAGTGCTGCTGCACGACGAGGTACGCGTAGTGGACCAGGCAGAATACCTTCTTCGTTCATACCGCGATCCATACATTCGCGCATTGTGCGCCAGATGTTTGCGAAGTATGTACGAGTCTCTTCATCAGAGTGCAGAGAGTGTTCGTTTTTCATCACAAGTGCGCTGATAGAAAGACCGCTTTCTTTACACTGGTGAACTAACTCTTCTGCCGTTGTGTATTCGTAAGGAACCTTGATAGGGTTCTCTACTTCTTTACCGAAATTCTCTTCATCAACGATGAAACCACCGCCGATAGAGTAGTAAGTCTTTGAGTATACTTTTTCGTCATCGATCCAAGCGTGGATCTGCATGCCGTTTTCGTGTAGCTCAAGGTTAGTGGTATGGAAGTTCATACCACCATCTTTCGGGAACGATACTGTATGACAGTGCATGCCAACAGGTAGGCGCTCAGTTTCTTCTACGCGAGCGATAAAGCCCGGAATAGAGTCGATATCTACTTTCTCAGGGGAGTTGCCTGCAAGACCCATGATGATCGCGATATCCGTGTGGTGACCTTTCCCTGTCAGTGATAGTGAACCATAAACGTCAACGGTGATTTTAGTGATGTCGCGCAGTTTTCCCATTGCACGAAGATCATCAATAAATTCTTTACCCGCTTTCATTGGACCTACAGTGTGTGAGCTTGAAGGACCAACACCGATTTTATAGATGTCAAAAACACTAATCATATCGATTACCTCAGAACAAAGCCTCCCAAGGGGAGTTGGGAGGCTTTTTATTATCGTTATATTCTTGGATTAATCACGCTAAATAAAGCAGCTGTGATTAAAGAGCGCCGTAGATTACAGAACTAATTGCTGCAAGACCACAGATTGCTGTGAAAATCTGTACAGGTGCTGAAGTTTTGTACTTCGCCATTGCTGGTACTTTCTGCATTGCGAATACAGGCATCAAGAATAGGATTGCCGCGATCATCGGTGCACCCATTGTTTCAATCATGCCTAGGATGCTTGGGTTAACGATAGCAACGATCCAAGTTGTGATTACGATGAACAGTAGCGATGCTTTTTCAATCTTGCTGACAGGAGTTTGAGAGCGAGATTTGATTAGACCTACTAGACCTTCGTGCGCACCAAGGAAGTGACCAAAGTAGCTAGAAGTGATCGCTGCAAACGCTACTAGAGGACCCATGTAAGAAATAAGTGGAGACTCATGAACGTTAGCTAGGTAAGACAGTACTGAGATGTTTTGTTCTTGCGCAGATGCTAGTTGCTCTGGAGATAGAGAAAGTACTACAGAGAATACGAAGAACATTACAAAACCCATAAGCATCATTGCTGCGCCACCAGTGATAGCGTCAGTTTTCTTCACTGCGTCATCACCGTATACACGACGTTGTTCTTTAGAGAACTGAGAAATGATTGGGCTGTGGTTGAAAGAGAATACGATGATTGGAATTGCTAGCCAAACGATGGTCGGCATTTCGCCCCAGTTTGGTGATACTTCCATCATTGATGTATTCCAATCAGGAATTAGGTAGAAAGAAAGTGCTAGTAGGATAAATACTAGTGGGTAAACCATTGCTGATGTCGCTTTCAGCATTAGTTCTTTACCAAATACTACACCTGCTGTCATTGCTGCGATAAGTGCACCAGACAGTAGCCAGCGAGGAATAGATTCCATACCCATTTGGTTGACTAGGAAAGAGTCAACTGTGTTTGTGATACCAACACCGTAGATAAGTACGATTGGGTAGATAGCGAAGAAGTAGGCAAAAGTAATAAGGTTTGCGCCAGTTTTACCGAAGTGCTCTTCTACTGTGTCAGTGATGTCCGCTTCAGGGTTTTTCGCAGAAAGTACGAAACGAGCGAGAGATTTGTGTGCGAACCAAGTCATTGGTGCCGCGATTAGCGCTAGGATAACTAATGGCCAGAAACCGCCAGCACCTGCTTTAATAGGAAGGAAAAGTACACCTGCACCTACTGCTGTACCAAACAGGGACAGACACCAAGTGAAGTCTTTGTAAGAAAACTTACTAGACGATTGTGCGGTCGAAGCCGCAGAAGTAGTTGTATTCATTTTTGAGTTACTCATTTTGGGAACAGGAAATAAGTCGGGAGCAATTTTGCAAGATTTTGCACTAGGAAAATTAGATCTAAATCATGTATTGCTCGAGCTTATTGAATGATATGTCAAAAACCTGCTTTTTATCACGAAAACGGCGTGCTACACGTGATTATTGCTAATGAGTAAAATTAGAAAAACTTATCTGAAGGGGCGATTGTATAAATTTATCTCACCGCAAGCGTTTGCGATATAAAATCCAAATTAAACTAATGTGAACGAATGTTTGAAAAATAACCTTTTATTAATATTGATGCACATGATGTTTGCTATGGAAGCAAGATTATCATTGATAAGACAGTTAGTTAGAAATGATGTGTTTTTGCATCGATTCGATAATTTGTGCTGTCATTCCCCAAATGAAATGCTGTTGATAGGGGATTGCAAACACACGGTGACTGGTGTTTTTTAGTTTGAATTTTGTACTGTAAAGCTTTTTGGGATTCAAAATATGATCTGCTGGCACCTCAAAAACCTCGGCGACTTCGTTTGGGTCGATCTGAGTCGAATAGTCTGGTGAGACAAAGGCTAAAAATGGCGTCACATTAAACTGGCTAATAGTAGGTAGCTTGGGCAACTGACCAAACACCCTTATATCTGTTTGATGAATACCAATTTCCTCTTCTGCTTCTCTAAGGGCGGTATTTACAAGTACTTGATCGTCATCTTCAAATTTGCCCCCAGGAAAACTGATTTGCCCTGGATGATGCTTTAAGTGCTCGGCACGCTTGGTCAAAATCACTTGCAGACCTTGTTCACGTTCGACAAAGCCAATCAATACGGCCGCTTCTCTCAACTTCAATGATTCTAAGTGCGCTAAGCGTCCCAAAGACTCACGATGATAGCCTGTGGGCATTTGCAGTTGGAAGTTCTGCAGTAATGTCGATTTATCAATAACCAATGCTCAATCCTTTTACTGAAAACACCTGTGTGCTGAAGCATATTAATTTGAAAGTTATACCTTTATACACCATTCTTTATTTTAAGGCGTCACTATAAGGTTAGTTGAAGACGATGAAAGGGATTATTTTCACAGAGTTCATGGAGTTAGTGGAAGAGAAGTTTGGTCTGGAAGTTTTGGACCAAGTGCTCGACTTATCTAATGATGAAGGCATCTACACCTCGGTCGGCAGTTATGATCATCGTGATTTGGTCAAGTTAATTGTCAACCTCAGCAAAATATCCAACATTCCACCGGAGCAGTTACAAGAAGTGTTTGGTGAGTGTGTGTTTCAAAACCTGCTCAAATCAATCCCAAACCATGCCAGCTTGCAGCAATGCTCCACTACGTTTCAATTTGTGCGTCATGTGGAAGACTTTATTCACGTGGAAGTGAAAAAGCTTTATCCAGATGCCAATCCACCGCAATTTGACTTTATCAGCGAAACTCAATCGGAGATGGTGTTCGATTATCGGAGTGCGCGCTGCATGGCGCATGTGTGTGTGGGGTTAATTAAAGGCTGTGCCACCCACTTTGATGAAACGGTGATCATTAAGCACCAAAATCAGTCGCAAGATGGAAGCCAAGTTCGTTTTTGGCTGGAGGCTCAATAAGGCAATATGACAGGAAGTTCCTCATTAGAAAGGAAACTCAAACGAGAAGTGGCATCGCGAAAAGCAGCAGAAACACTGCTGGAGCAAAAAAGCTTAGAGTTGTACGAGGCGAATCAGCAACTGAGCGTAGCCTTAAAAAAGCTGGAAATGCAGTCAGAGCACGACTTGCGCAAGTTTGAGTTTGAAGAGCAAATCGATGCCACGTTGATTAAGTTTGGTCGTACCTTCCTTTCTAGTACCTTTGATGAAACCATGATTGCCAGCTTTTTGGAGCAACTGACATCTAATTCAGTTGTGTCGGGTGCGTACCTGTATTTGAGCGATACGCATTTATCTTCGTTGCGTCGTCATCAATTTGGTCATCTTAATCTTGCTCATGATGCGCCCATCGATGCCAAGCCTCGCTGGCAAGCGCAGAAGCTTTACCTGCCGATTATTATCGATTCAATGATTTTAGGCGAGCTTGTGTTTTCCGTGGATCTTGAACAAGTTGACCAAGAATTCATTTCCAAGCAAATGGTATTAGTGTCTGATTTAGTTCATGGCGTTATTAGCCGTCACTTGAGCCTAGAACGCGAAGTTGAATTACGTAAGCGTGCCGAAGCATCGGAAAAGGCGACCAAAGAATTCGTTGCCATGATTAACCATGAGTTGCGAACGCCTTTAAATGGTGTGCTCGGCAGCGCGGAGCTGTTAAGTAAAACCCCCTTGGAGGAAGAGCAGCTTCAATACCTTGGTAATCTAAGTCAATCAGGCGATTTGCTACGCGTTATTATTAACGACTTGCTCGATTTCAGTAAGATGAATGCGGGTATGATGGAAATCATAAACAAAGTATTTGCTTGGAAAGACCTAGAAAATGCTTTGACCGGCGTATTTGCAGCCAAAGCTGCGGAAAAGCGCATTCACTTTTCTATTGATAAGAAGTTGGGTATTCCTGAGTACTTGATTGGAGACTTTGAACGTATTACGCAAATTCTGGTCAATTTGATTGGTAATGCGATTAAGTTTACCAATCTTGGAGGTGTGGTGCTTCGTGTCGAATGGAGCGATGGCTACGCTCTGTTTGAAGTGGAAGATACTGGGATTGGTATCCCGCTAGAAGCGCAACAAGCTTTATTTGACCCCTTTGTGCAAGCCGACCGCTCTACCAAGCGAAGTTTTGAAGGCTCTGGGCTTGGACTTGCGATTTGTAAGAATTTGGTTGATTTGATGGACGGCGAAATCAGCTTTGTCAGTGAGCCGCGCAAGGGCACTATCTTTAAAGTCAAATTGCCACTGAAACAAGGACAAGCACAGGGCAGAGCGGCTGGCGATGTTTTAATTGGTCATCAGATAGATCTGTCCGGGCGTTCCGTATTGGTGGTGGATGATATTCGCATGAACCAAGTGATTGTGACTCAAATGCTGAAAAAGCTCGATATTACTCCAGATTTGAAAAACAATGGGTTAGAAGCGCTTGATGCGGTGAAAGAGAAAGATTACGAATTGATCTTTATGGATTGTCGGATGCCGGAAATGGATGGCTATGAAGCAACGGTACACCTTCGAGAAAATGGCTTTCACAGACCGATTATTGCACTAACAGCAGGCACCACCCTTGAGGAAAGACAAAAGTGCGTGGAGTCTGGGATGGATGACATCTTAACTAAACCATATACTGCTGCGGATATTGAGCAGATGATGTGTAAGTGGTTAGACGAATAGAGAGCACGAGAACATATAAAGAGAAGCGGCACGGTTATGTTGCAGTGCCGCTTTGTTTATTTTGATTGAGGTTTTTTGCTCATGATTTGAGCGCTGGTAGTATCTTTGAGAGCTTATCCAGGGTCTCTTGATATTCTGCAGCGCAGTCACTGTCTGCGACCACACCGCCACCAGCCCATGCGTAGAGCCGTTTGTCTTCTGCGACCAAAGTGCGGATTGTAATACTGGTGTCCATACGCCCATGACGGGAAATATAGCCAATACTGCCACAATAAGCGCTGCGTCGATGAGGTTCTAACTCTTCTATGATTTGCATCGCCCGTACTTTCGGCGCACCAGTGATCGAACCGCCGGGAAAACATGCACGAAGCAGATCTGCAGCGCAGTAGCGAATATCTAAGTTGGCCCGAATGGTGCTCACTAAATGATGCACTGCGGGAAAGCTCTCAATATCAAATAGCTTCGGTACATGTACGCTACCTGGTGCCGCGACCCGACCAATATCGTTGCGAAGTAAGTCGACTATCATCAAGTTCTCTGCTTGGTCTTTCTCTGCGGTCTGTAAATCAAACGCGTTGGCGGAATCTTGATGTGGATTTTGACTGCGAGGACGAGTGCCTTTGATCGGTTTGGTTTCAATAACGTTATCTCTAAGCTCTAGAAAACGCTCTGGTGACACGCTAATAATCGCTGATTTAGGCATACGAATGAACGCGGAAAAAGGCGCTTGATTTGCTTCTTCCAGTTTTTTGTAAGCTTGCCATTCACTGCCTTGATAGGCGGCGTTAAAACGTTGTGCTAAGTTAATTTGGTAGCAGTCGCCGCTCAGTAGGTACTGTTGCACATGCTCAAAACGAGAAGCGTAGGACGCTTGCGTCATATTGGATTGCCAGTCGCTAATCAGCTTGAAGTCTTCAACATCCGCGCTCGAATGCGCATTGAGCCATTGCCATGCTTGCTCGATGTTTCTGCCGACCATACACGCCTTGTTTAGCTTGTGGTCAACGATCAGCGCCCATTCATACAAGCCTACAGCCATGTCTGGAGTACGCAAATCTTTGTCTGCCAGATCAGGCATGGATTCGACTCGACGACCTAAATCGTAGCTGAAGTAACCCAGTGCGCCACCGACAAACGGTACATCCCATTTCGTGTCAGCTTCAACCTGTGGCAGTAGCCGCTGCTGAAGGTCTTCTAGCAAGGAAAATGGGTCATCTTGGGAAACGTAGTTTTCGTTTGATGTGGTGATTTGTGTGTCACTGCTCACTGTCTCAAGGGTAGCGATTGGGTTTGCGACTAATACGTCGAACCGGCTATCGATGTGCGTCTGCGAGGCAGAGCGTAAAAGCATCGCCCAAGGTTGGCTTTCAATACGGGAAAATAGCGAAAGAGCGAGGTCGTTGGCGTAATCCAATGCCTTAAAATCAAGCAATTGCGTATCCATGTTGTTCATTTGTTTAAATTGTGACAAAGAGTTCATTCACTGCATGGCATGTCATGGGCAGCAAGAGTATCATAAACCCTTGTATAGCCAAACTACCTCTATACAAAGGCTTGGAGGTGGTTTTACTATAAAAGAAGGCGACTTCATTTACTCGTGTGTCGATATCAGCCGTTCGACAATTGTTTATAAAACATGGTTTAAAAATAAACGTTTATAAAAACAAAGCTCATCAAGAGCAATAAGCTCAACAAACACGATTGAAGCCAAGCCAATAATGGAAGCAAAGCATAACAATAATGAGGCATGCAATGACGGTAATACGCACGCAGGATGTCATCAGCAGTGTTGCTGATGCGCTACAGTATATTTCTTACTACCACCCGCTAGACTTTGTTCAAGCCCTTGAAAAAGCCTACCACCGTGAAGAGAGCCAGGCGGCAAAAGACGCCATCGCTCAGATCCTAATTAACTCTCGTATGTCGGCAGAAGGTCATCGACCGATCTGTCAGGATACGGGGATCGTGACTTGTTTCGTGAACATCGGCATGGGCGTCCAGTGGGACTCGACCGATATGACGGTACAACAAATGGTGGATGACGGTGTCCGACAGGCTTACACAAACCCAGATAACCCATTGCGTGCCTCGGTTCTTATGGACCCTGCTGGTAAGCGAATCAATACCAAAGACAACACGCCAGCAGTCGTGCACATTAATATGGTGCCTGGAGACAAAGTTGAAATTCAAATTGCTGCGAAAGGTGGCGGTTCTGAGAACAAAACTAAGATGGTCATGCTGAACCCGTCAGATGACATAGCAGAATGGGTAGAGAAAACGCTACCAGCTATGGGCGCTGGCTGGTGTCCTCCAGGTATGCTTGGCATTGGTATCGGCGGCACTGCAGAAAAAGCAGCGGTACTGGCAAAAGAATCTCTAATGGAACACATCGACATTCAAGAGTTGATTGACCGTGGTCCTCAAAATGCGGAAGAAGAGCTTCGTATTGATATCTTCAATCGTGTAAACAAACTTGGCATCGGTGCTCAAGGCTTAGGCGGTTTAACGACAGTTGTTGATGTGAAAATCAAAACTGCACCGACTCACGCCGCTTCGAAACCTGTGTGCTTGATCCCGAACTGTGCAGCGACACGCCACGTGCATTTCACTCTTGATGGCAAGGGACCGGCAGAGCTGACGCCGCCAAAACTGGAAGATTGGCCAGACATTACTTGGGAAGCAGGCGAGAACACACGTCGCGTTAACCTTGATACGGTCACTAAAGAAGAAGTCCAAGAGTGGAAAACGGGTGAAACCGTTCTGCTGTCTGGCAAAATCCTTACTGGTCGTGATGCGGCACATAAACGTATCCAAGGCATGCTAGAGGCGGGAGAAGGTCTACCAGAAGGTGTCGATCTTAAGGGTAAGTTCATCTACTACGTTGGTCCGGTTGATGCAGTGGGTGATGAAGTTGTTGGTCCTGCAGGTCCAACAACCTCCACGCGAATGGATAAGTTTACTGACATGATGCTAGAGCAAACGGGCATTATGGGTATGATAGGTAAAGCCGAGCGTGGTCCAGCTACGGTTGAGTCAATCAAAAAACACAAAGCCGTTTATCTCATGGCGGTAGGTGGAGCGGCTTACTTGGTTGCGAAGGCGATCAAAAAAGCACGCGTTGTGGCGTTTGAAGATTTGGGTATGGAAGCAATTTACGAGTTCGAAGTTGAAGACATGCCAGTTACCGTGGCAGTGGACTCAAATGGTGTAAATGCGCACCAAATTGGTCCAGATACGTGGAAAGTGAAAATCCAAGAGATGGAAGCGTAAGCCACGAGTTGCTAATTTGTCAGGTCACAAGGTTTGTGTCATGCGGAGTCTGACTCGGCGAGGCGCAGGCGTCTCAATCGAGAGAATGTGACAAAGTGCTGATTTACCTAGCAAACATTTGACAAAAGTGCAGCGAAAGCTGCACTTTTTGTCTATATAATCAGATATAAACTTATAGGCATAACAAATTTTGCTGTTATGCTGACCATGATTAGGAGACGGCATGCCTCGTTTTATTCAAATTCTACAAATAGTCCTTGCGGTTGTGATCGGTAGCTTTGTGGGCTACGACTTGATCCTTCACGGCATCAGTATCTTCGATGAAAAATACGTCACCATCACTTGTGTCTTGTGGTTGATTTTGGAGATTGCACTGTTTGTTATCTACAAGCTTATCGAAGACGATTAGAGTGTAAACTGGTTATCAAGATCCCCGAAGCCTCTGAAATTCTCAGAGGCTTTTGCGTTTTTAAACGTCAGATTTTGCCGTGAATACTTTGTTCATCTTTGATTAAGGTTGGTAAAATTACACTGCGTAGCAGAAATTGATGAGATAAATAAAAAGTATGAAAAGAATAACGCAAGAAGTGAATGACTTTATCAGCCGTGGTATGGACGCCAATGTCCGAATCGCCGTGACTGGGTTATCTCGAGCGGGGAAAACCGCCTTTATTACTTCTTTAGTCAATCAACTGCTGCACACTGCGACACACGATAATTTGCCACTGCTTAATGCGGCCCGTGATAAGCGCCTGATTGGGGCTAAACGTGAACCACACACGAACATGATGGTGCCACGTTTTGCCTATGATGAGGCAATGAGTCAAATTCATGCTACACCTCCCCAATGGCCGGTGCCGACTCGTGACGTGAGCGAAATTCGTCTTGCACTCAAATATAAACCGAACAAAACCACTAAAAAGCTGCTGAGCAAAACCGCGGTATTGAACGTCGATATCATTGACTACCCGGGTGAGTGGCTTCTTGATTTACCTTTGCTTGATATGGATTTTGCAAGCTGGTCTCGTACCCAGTTTGATGCGCTAAAAGGTCAGCGTCTTGAGCTTGCCAACCCTTGGTTAGAGGCGCTTGATTCTGTGGATTTGAATGCAGAAGCCAGTGAAAAACAGCTTGAGCAGGTTGCTAACGCATACACAGATTATTTGCATGCTTGTAAAGACTCAGGGCTACACTGGGTGCAACCTGGTCGATTTGTTTTACCGGGTGAACTTGCTGGTGCGCCAGTGCTGCAGTTTTTCCCGTGTCGAGTTGAGGAAGGGGTTAAGCCTTCTAAAGGCAGCAACCTCGCGATGCTAGAAGCGCGTTACCATGAATACCAGCAAAAGGTCGTGAAAGCGTTTTACAAACATCATTTTGCTACTTTCGATCGACAGATCGTACTGGTCGACTGCTTGCAGCCACTTAATGCGGGTGATGAAGCTTTTTATGATATGCGCCAAGCGCTTGAACAGATCATGCATAGCTTCCGGTATGGGCGCAGTAGCTTCTTGCGTCGTTTGTTCTCACCAAAGATCGACAGAGTTCTGTTTGCTGCGACGAAAGCGGATCACGTGACCCCAGATCAGCACCCTCACTTAGTGTCATTGTTACAGCAAATGGTCCACCCAGCATGGCAAACCGCAGCGTACGAGAACATTGAAATGAGCTGCATGAGCATTGCGTCGATTCAAGCGACCATGTCAGGGTTTATTGCCTCCGGAGATAAAACCGTCCCCGCGCTGCAAGGCACGACGTTAAAAGGGGAGCCAATGACGATGTTCCCGGGAGAAGTCCCTAAGAAGCTGCCGAATACCGCTTATTGGCAAAACAGTGGCTTTGATTTTACTTCTTTCCGTCCAATGCCTTCAGAAACGGATGAGCCGATGAAACACATTCGCCTAGACAAAGCATTGGAATACCTATTGGGAGACAAATTGAAATGAGTGAACTAAAACAAAAACAAGTCTTCTCAGAAAAAGTGATGCAAAGTGATCAAGAGAGTGTTTCTCCTGAGTTGACGGCTCAAAAGACGTTTTCAGAAAAAGAAACCTTCGTACCTGTGGCGATTGAAGAGCAACAGGATGAAACAGAACAAGAGTTACAGCTTGAACATGTCATTCGCCCGAGAGTGGGTCGCAAATGGCTGACAACGGGGCTCTTTGCAACCTTTGCCGGTTTAGTTGGTTGGCAGGCGGTCGATTCTGTCGTTACCGCAGTACAAACTGCTGATTGGCTTGCTCTTGGCTGGGCTGGCTTTATCACCACTATCGCTTCTTTTGGTTTGGGTGCACTAGGCAAAGAGCTATGGAAGCTGCGTAAACTTCGCAATCATTTTAGTGTGCAGGAAGAAAGCGAAGGGCTTATTGATAGCCAAAGCGTCGGTAAGGGCAAAGCCTTTTGTGAAAAAGTGGCGGAGCAAAGCGGCGTGTTGGCAGAAAACCCGGGGTTTGATCGTTGGAAAAACAGCGTAAACCCAGCTCATAGTGATGCCGAAATTCTAGACATGTATGATTCCATGGTCGTGAGTCAGCAAGATAAGCTCGCAACCAAAATTGTTTCGCAACATGCAACTGAATCTGCCGCGTTGGTGGCTGTGAGCCCATTAGCAGCCGCTGATATGTTGCTGGTGGCATGGCGTAACTTCAAAATGATCGATAATCTTTCGAAGGTGTATGGCGTTGAGCTGGGGTATGCTTCACGCATCAAACTGCTACGTGCAGTGTTCGTTAACATGGCAGCAGCAGGTGCCAGTGAGCTCGCGATTGATGCCAGTATGGATCTGATGTCGATGGATTTAGCTGGAAAAGTCTCTGCGCGAGCAGGGCAGGGTTTGGGTGTGGGTATTTTGACTGCGCGCCTAGGGCTCAAATCGATGGCACTGCTTCGTCCATTACCTTGGTATCCGGAGCGTCAGGTGAAACTAGGTGCGATTCGCAAAGAAGTGGTGGCGAAAGTTGCATCAATCACGATGAAACCGTAATCAATGTCACCTTTGACGGTGAGGATTACTTGACGCCATTCCAAGCTTGGTAGAAACTACTGTCAACTTTTCCTGACAGTTGTGATTTGGGATATTTTCAGTGCGTCTTGAAGTCTTTTGTGAAGATAGACTCGGTCTTACCCGAGAACTGCTCGATATTTTAGCGTCTAAAAGCATCGATTTACGTGGTATCGAAATTGATATTAGTGGCATCATTTACCTAAACTGCCCTGATATTGATTTTGATACCTTTAGCGAACTAATGGCAGAAATCCGCCGTATACCGGGGGTCAAAGACGTACGTAAAATCCAATTTATGCCAATGGAGCGCCACAATACTGAGTTGCTCTCTTTGGTAGATAATCTTCCAGATCCTGTCTT
This sequence comes from Vibrio harveyi NBRC 15634 = ATCC 14126 = KCTC 12724, assembly GCF_001591145.1. Classification (GTDB taxonomy): domain Bacteria; phylum Pseudomonadota; class Gammaproteobacteria; order Enterobacterales; family Vibrionaceae; genus Vibrio; species Vibrio harveyi. The sequence goes on from NZ_BCUF01000014.1 coordinate 103,185, forward strand.
TGCCATCGACCTCAAAGGTGCGGTAGATATGGCGAACATGTCAGCATTGTCTCTACTTGGTCAGCACAAACAAGATGTGATTGGCACTCAAATCGGAGTTTTGTTACCGAGTGTTCGTTTTTCTCGTTGGTCGGAAGGCGTTAATGCCCGCACTCGTGAAAGCTTAGTGATTGATGGTTTGGACTACATTCTTGAGTTGATGCCTGTCTACATTAAAGACGAAGCGCAAAACTCAACTCTTGCTAGTACGTTGATGACTATTCGCTCTAGCCAGCAAGGTGTGCAGATAGAAGAAACTCTGCCATTGCATAACCAGTTAGGATTCGAGCATTTTGTTGGTTTATCGAATCGCCATAAGGCGTTGATGAACCAAGCGAAAAAACTGTCAGTGCTTGACCAACCCCTATTGATTGAGGGTGAAACTGGTACTGGCAAAGAAATGCTGGCAAAAGCATGTCATAGCCGATCTGGACGCGCGAGCAAGCCATTTATGGTGCTGAGTTGTGCGTCGATGCCGGACGATGTTGCGGAGACCGAGTTATTTGGTCATGCACCTGGCTCGTTTAATCATGAGCAAGGGCATAAAGGTATTTTTGAGCAAGCCAACGGCGGCACCGTTTTTCTCGATGAGATAGGCGAGATGAGTGCGCACTTGCAAATCAAACTACTTCGCTTTTTACAAGATGGAAACTTCCGTCGTGTTGGTGCAGAAGATGAGATGCATGTTGATGTGCGTATTATTGCCTCAACCAAGCACAACCTAGCCGAACTTGCCGAAGCAGGTAAGTTCCGTGAAGATTTGTATTATCGTCTCAACGTTCTAACGTTGAACATCCCGCCGCTGCGTAAACGCTCGAACGATGTTGCACCATTGCTGGATTTGTTTGTCACAAAACATGCTCAGCAGCTTGGTATCGATAAACCAGAACTCGATGATGAACTTGTTGATGCGCTAGCAAATTACCAGTGGCCCGGTAACATGCGTCAGTTAGATAACATGGTGCTTCGCGCGCTGACTGAGATGGAAGGTCATTTGCTAAAAGCGGATAACTTTAATCTGCCTCAACCGCAAGCAATGGGCGGAGGTAGCGCAACCTTGAACCTTGATGGATCATTGGATGAGATCATGCGTGATTACGAATCGCAGATTTTAGAGCGTTTGTATCAATCTTTCCCATCAAGCCGTAAGCTTGCCAAGCGATTGAATGTCTCTCATACCTCTATCGCGAACAAGTTGCGTGATTATGGTATTCGTAAAAGCTAGGGTATTCGTACAAACTGGGCTATCCGAAAATTAATCCGAAATTAAATGGAAGTTGTCATTCGTAATGGAAGATAAAAGCTCCTCAATCGCCGTTCACAAGTTGGACGGCGACTTGCTTCTACGTACCGCAGAAATTGGTGATGCCGATATGATTGCGGCGTATTTTCAGACAAACCGAGAGTATTTAGCGCCTTTTGAACCAAAACGTGAAGAGGCATTTTACTCTGTCAACGGCTGGCTACAAAAGTTGATAAAACTGAACGAGCTGCATAGATTGGGGTTGGGCTACTACTGCCTACTCGTTCACGCTGAATCAGGTAAAATGCTCGGGACGCTCTCTTTCAGTAACCTGACCCGTTTCCCATTTTATGCCTGTAATGTGGGTTACTCTCTTGCTGAAGATGCGCAAGGAAATGGCTATATGCGCCGCGCGTTGAAAATGGCATGCGACTATATGTTTGATGTACAAAAGTTACATCGCATTCAAGCTGGCTACATGCCACATAACACGCGAAGTGAAGCTGTTTTGCAACATGTCGGATTTGAAAGAGAAGGTTACGCAAAGGATTATTTGTTGATCAACGGTGAGTGGCAAGATCATGTGCTGACATCGCTGACTAACCCGAATTGGAATGCAGAGGCTCGATAGATGGAAAGGCTGGAAAAGCAGTTAGCACTTTTGATAGAACTAGACCAACTTAAAAGCGTACTTCGACGCACTCGAGTAAAAAGCGCTGATGGACGTCTGGAAAATAGCGGCGAGCACAGCTGGCACGTTGCGCTAATGGCCGTTTTAATGCAAGAGCACGCTAATGCTCCAGTTGATATTACGCGTGTGATGAAAATGCTGCTTATTCATGATGTGGTAGAGATCGACGCGGGCGATACCTTTGTTTATGATGTTGCAGCGTCTAAAGAGCAAGAAGAGAAAGAGTTCAGAGCGGCTCAGCGTTTGTTTGGTATGTTACCAAGCGATCAAGGTGAAGAACTGCTCGCTCTGTGGCATGAATTTGAAGCCGCGCAAAGTAATGATGCTAAATACGCTAAGGCGTTAGACCGCCTTATTCCAATGTTGCTCAACTACCACAATGATGGTCAAAGTTGGAAAGAAAATGGGGTGACGCGAGAGCAAGCGTTAACCATCAATAAAAGAATTGAATTTGGCTCTGTCACATTATGGGACAAGGCTAAAGAACTGATTGAAGATGCCACCGAGAACGGTTGGTTGAAGTCGTAAGAAAGGAGACTGAATGTCTTATTTGCCTTTGGATGAATACCAAAGAAAATGGATTTTTACTCACCAGTCAATGCCAGTGCCGGAAGAAGACCTAGAGTTTATCAAGCCAATGAGTCAAGCTCGCGCCGCGCAGTTCTGGAAAGAGAACATCAGTGCGCAAAGCCCTGATGCAGATCGTTTGAGCTCATCAGACTGGCCAATGAAAGAGTCTAACTGGTCACAAGAAGTCGATTGGATGGCTACTTGGGAAGCTGATGAACCTGAACTTCCAGAAGAAGTGGCGACGTTTATTGACTGGCAAGATGATGTAACCGTGTACTTTTGCTATGAGAAATACAACGTGATTGAGACGAAGTGGTCAACGTTTAAAAAACACTGGAAGAATTTCTTGTTCTACGACGATGGTCCGATTTTGATTGGTCGTCGCCGCGCTCAAGCTCTGTGGTTTGACTCCAAAGGAAACGTCAAGCTAGGAGAGCGCCACTAGCACGACTTTCGCGCATAAATGGCTAAAGCCACCGATGTTTTACTCGGTGGCTTTTGTTTTTTATAGGCTCGATAAAGGGCTCAATACGCCGCCAGCACCTCGCTCGATTACATGCGTGTATATTTGTGTGGTTTTTACATCGGAATGCCCAAGCTGTTCCTGAACCGTGCGTATATCTGCACCGGACTCGAGTAAGTGCGTCGCAAAGCTGTGTCTGAGCGTGTGGCAAGTGACTGACTTTTCTATGCTTGCATCTTTTGCGGCTCGCTTCACTGCTCTTTGTATCGCGCTTTCATTGATATGGTGACGCCTAAGCTCTCCTGTTTCGTTGTCGACATTTAACTTGGTGGAAGGGAAGAGGAAGTGCCAATTAAAATCTAGCTCGGCTCCAGGATATTTTCGACTTAAGCCATCGGCTATATTTACACCCGCATAACCTGCCACATGACGATCTTTTTGGTAATAATCTCTTGCTAAGTTTACTTGTGCTTTTAATGGTTCATGTAACTCTTTTGCCAGTGTCACTGTCCGGTTCTTGCCCCCCTTTCCTTGCCAAACTCTGATTGCTCCATAATCGTAATCGATATCTTGAATCCGCAATCGGAGACATTCCATGACTCGAAGCCCTGAACCATATAACAATTGAATATGGAGTTTATATCGTGGATCAATATGTCGAACAAAGCGGCGTACTTCATTCCTTGTTAACACCACTGGCAATTTCATTTCAGCCACTGACTTTTGAAATCGCATGTTTAATGAAAGTGGCATTTGAAAGTATTCACGGTATAAAAAAGAGATAGCATTTAATGCGAGAGCCTGCGTTTTTACTGCCACTTTTTCTCCAATCGCGAGGTGGCTAAGAAAGCCTTCAACATCATCTTCAGAAAGTTTCGAAGGGTGGGCTAGCTGGTGGAAATGTATGTATCGCTTTATCCAAAATAGGTAGGCTTCTATGGTCTTCTTGGCATAGTGACGTGAGATCATATGCTCTTTCACGCTGAGTAAAAACTGACTTTTCATTGTTTAATTTTAACTGGTTATTTATACAGGTCTCTTAAATTAGCGTGCTTAAACGAATTAGGCACGCCTGCGCAGTCTAATTGCGTGGTTGAGCACACAGATTCATACTGATTTTCTATTTGTTTCATGCAGATAAGTGCTAGCATGCATACTTTCTTTTGCATGAAAGAAGGCGGTAGCGTGCCTGAAAGATGGCTTAAAGCCGTATAGAAAGCGTTATGCCTTTTCCCCTAGAATTGAACTTATGGTATGATGTTCTGGTTTTCGGTTTTCTTGGAGCTTTAGATAATGTCATTTGGTGTTGGTATCTTTTGGGTGTTGTGTGGGATTGTTTCGGCAGCATCAGCTAGTAATAAAGGACGTAGTGGTTTTAGCTGGTTTATTCTTGGTTTATTGTTGGGACCAATTGGTGTTGTATTATCGCTTGTCGTCAGCAAGCAAACAGAAGTTATTGAAGAAAAAGCAATACAATCGGGTACCCAAAAAAAGTGTAAGTATTGTGCGGAATTAATTAAACCTGAAGCAAAATTGTGCAAGCACTGCGGTAAAGAGCAGGAAATTGAAGTTTCCGATGTAATTGCATCACATGGTAGTTCATCAGAGCATCGAGTATTTCAAGACGCAATCTATAACGATGACCTTGGACTTATTAATGAAATGCTCAATGCTGGGTTTAACGTTGAGTCATGTGATTTGCCTATTTCGCACGTGGAATATGCAAGACTTCACAATAAAGCAAAAGTTCTTCAAGTCCTAGAAAATACGCAAGTACAGGCATAACAAGC
>NZ_BCUF01000015.1 GCF_001591145.1 Vibrio harveyi NBRC 15634 = ATCC 14126 = KCTC 12724
GGTTACTTGGGTATAACTACCAGAGCTGAAAAAACGGCTATCGTCTCCCTGCGTACAAGTCCCTACCACCGAGCCACGCACTGATAAAGCCGTAAAGAGCAAGATAAGGACAAACAACAGCATCTTATGCTTTCAATCCTCGTCAATCTGAGAAGTAACAAATTCATCGATGAACAGCTTTCCTGCAATCGAATCGATCGCGGCGATGGCTCCTCCCGAACCGTGGTAGGTTTCAGCATATAGATTGAATACTTGACCACAGGTTCGACAGGCAAAGTAGTTACAGATTAAATCATTCCACCCTTTCCGATTTATCATCTGAGAAAAAGGCTCACCCCAACTGCCGTAACCCAAGTATTTAAGCGTTTTAGCCTCCGTTCTTTCATTGAGAAAGCACATTGCATTCGCCAAATCTTTAGGGTTGTTTATTTTTCTCGCGGCATCTGAACAATCTTCACAACTCATTTTGGTTTTCCAGTTCACCTTTAACTAAATTTATTGCTGTCGTTCAAAATAAGTACCTAGCTCATGAACGATGTGTTGTTGTAAGCCCTCCCGATTGCAAAGCATGATCTGAAGGTCTCGGTTATGTGTTCGGAAAAAGAGTGATAAACCACTTTCATAAGGAACGAAGTTATGGTCAATAAACACCATTTCCTCATCAACTTGATACCGCTCACCGTTATAATCATAAAATTCTTTTTTAACTCGGTAGCGAACACCAGGATGTAAAACGCCAAAGCTCTTATTTTGACAAGTGTTGTTCATTTTTCTCAACGACCCTATTTTGTTGCGTTCAACCTAATATAAGTAATCCTGTGACCTAACCACTAACAACGAAGCCAATAAATACCGTATGTTTCGGGTCATTGTTGAAGTCGATGATTGAAGTGCGATGCGCTTGTGTTGTTATCAGCAAGCGTTGCATTTATTTCACGCTTTACCACAGCAGATAGCGAATCTATTAAGGTAAACGCTGGTATGTCAGGTTGGGAGCCAGAAAAACCTTGTCACAGCAAATTGATTCCGAATTGCTTTGCTACTAAGTTTGTCAAAGCAAAACAAGCTACCGATACTACGCAGCTGATTAATAGTGTCAGCCAAAAGGAGTATTTGGTTAGCAAATACGGGAAGAGTAAAAACATTGGCAACGTCGGCACGACAAACCAAAACGTGTAGAAAGCGTGGTTGGACAGTTTTTCTGTGCCTTGACCTTCAATATACATCCATACCAGCGCCAAAATAGTCACCGTTGGTAAGGCTGCTACCAAGGCACCAAGTTTGTCACTTCTTTTCGCCACTTCAGAAATTAATACGACGATTGCCGCCGTGGTTAAGTACTTGGTCACTATCCATAGCATTGTATTGCACCTTCAATTCACTTCGATCCACTCTTAAAGTTAAACAAAAACAAGGCTTTGTTTACAAGCTGATAACCTAATATCTGTGAGTCTTCTCAGACATCAAGTAAAGCTATAGGCATACTATTTGAGACTTCATTCTTAACGAGTCCAACACACTTGATTTCGTCCTGAGTTTTTCGCTTTGTATAACGCTCGGTCCGCTTCTCTTAATGCGTCTTTTAGAGAGTCTGTGCCGTCAAAATAGGCGACCCCAATACTTACCGTGATATCAATGTACATATCATTGATAAACACGGGCGTATTCGCCACTGTTTTTCTTACTCGCTCGCAGTATAGGTATGCTTGTCGAGCGTTAGTGTTTGGCATCAACAACATAAATTCCTCACCACCAGTGCGAGAAAGAGTGAAATCATGGCTCGTGTTTGCTTCGCATAGCTTAGAGAACTGAGCTAATACGATGTCCCCCACCTCATGACCATAAGTATCATTAATGCTCTTAAAAAAATCGATATCAAACACAGCAATTGAGCCTGCCGTATTCTCTTTTCTTAACACCTCAAACTTGGTCTCAAGACCACGACGGTTTAGGAGTCCAGTTAAGTAATCGGTATGCGCTTCATTTTGCAGGCTATCTCGCTGCATTTCTGAATGACGAAACTTGTTGAAGTACCTCACCGGTGTTGTCACCAATATTAGTAGCGTCAACAAAGTGGCAAAAATAACCACTCGTGGGATCAAGCCACTGTCCTCTGGCGATATTGAGATTTGCCAATTGGTGTTAAAAATCGTCACGACGCCAGTATGAATGTCACAATCAATCTCACCTTTAGAGCTGATCACTTTGTCATAATAGTTGCTGTTATCAGGATCATAGCCAACAACAGAGTAACGATTCACGTGGTTTTGGTTTAATACTTGCTCTAGTTTGCTAACGATTGATTCTAAATAGATAACGGAAGAAGAAAAACCAATGAAATTAGCATCGTCTGAGATACCTTTTCTGAGGATGAATGCTTGCTTACCATTTTGAACTAAGGTGACGGGACCTATAATCGTGTTTTTCTTACAGTTTACAGACTGGTTTGCCCCAAGTTTTCGTGTTTGGTCTTCAAGAACGTTGTGACCAATTGCCGCTTTATGCTCGTCGTAGGGATAAGCATATTGCACGACCCCTTTTGGAAGGTATAACAAGGCATCCACATTGGTATAAGTGGATAAAAGCTTACGACTAAGTTTATTAAACTCTGCTGATGACATGTCATGGTTCTTAGAAAGCACCACAACTTCTTTCAATACTTCAGCCGTAATCAATGCGTCATTAAAGATGACTTTCATCTCTTTATTGATAGCACTGATAACTTGTTCAGATTCTTTTTCGTTATTGATGGCGGTTAGTTTTGTGGCGAGTAATTCCGTTAGCAATAATACCGAAATTAAAAATACTACTTTGATGCCCCAACTCATTACAACTGTCCTAGATTAACCCACTCTCCCTATCCCTAATTCAACAACTAAAATCCGTTTAGCTTTCATTCACTGCAATTCTGATCAAGATTTGAACTTGATGCATTTAAGAAGCGGCGATTATACGCATAATTGTATACTGTTCGATGATCAAAAGGTGTCGTTACGGATAAATATTTTTATCAATCAACAGTAAATTTCTATCGATCGATTTGATTGATCGACACAATCGATTCTATTAATTAAAAATATTGACCGACACGGCAAAAACTTAATGCCTAAACTGATGAATTTTCAAACAAATCTAGCCATTTTCTAGAATTGTCACTGATAATCGTCTGGTTTACATGAGCGACAGCAAGCAGAGCCAAATTTACTCGTCAATTGAAGGCGAGCCAAAAAACTCGCCTTTAATCTTATATCGACAATCAAGCTATGAATGATCAGTTAATGTCTTGCACCTTCATAACCAGTTCTTCCCAGTTTCTTTGGTTTTCGATATCGTGCTCTAAACCTTGGTCATCGGCAATTTGGAAACGCTTAACCGCTGGCGTTTTGCTGGTTGCTTGGTAAAGCCAGTAAGCTTCGGCTTTCAACGCTTCATCGATTGGCTTATCGATTGACTCGTACACCATTTGCTTACATGCATTAATAGATTCAGCTGGGAACTTAGAAATTCGCTGCGCTAACTCATCAACATAAGGACCAATCTTATCAGGCTCCAACGCTTTGTTTATGGTGCCGTACGCTTCTACTTCGTCCGCATCGAAGTCGCGAGCACTCAAGATGATTTCTAGAGCACGTCCTAAACCAACCTGGCGTGCCATCCGAGATGCGCCACCACCGCACGGTAAGATGCCCATGCCAACTTCCATCTGCATAAATTTGTATTTACCGCGTGCGGCAAAGCGCATATCACATGCCAATGCTAATTCATGACCACCACCACGGGCAAATCCCTCCAACTTAGCAATCGTTGCTTGTGGTAGCTTGCTGATCCTTTCTAACACTGATTGAAGGTCAAGCAATTTCGCTTCTTCACGTGAAACCGCTTCTGTCGACATTTCTTTCAGCAATTCGGTGTCGTAATGACAAACCCAAATTTCTGGATTAGCAGATTGGAATACAACCACTTTAACGTTACGGTCACGTTCCAGACGTAGCGCTAAACCGTTCAAATCCGTCAACATTTCCTGCCCTTGTACGTTTACCGTTCCAAAATCAAACGTAACATAAAGAACGGCTTCTTCTTGTTTTGCAGTAAATGTTTTGTAGCCTTCGTAAGCCATATCCATTTCCTTTTTCCAATAAAAACATAACGTTGCGATTTACTTAAGCAACGCAATTAACGTTACGCCTCTGAAAAACATCAAACAATGATTTATAAATTGAAACAGTATTTACGAAAACTAAAAGGTTGTTTGTCCGTTTACGACTAATCGTTAAGTTTCCAGCGCTGATTATTTGCATTCACAAGCAACTAGAACAGCGACCTTCTAGTTGCTCAAATGACTATCAACAAGCGCACTTCACATGGGCTTGTGCGATCCCACGGTCTAACTGCCTATTCATAACTAACTTAATCCTTGGACTCTTTAGCTTCTGTTTTCTCTTCCTGAAACTCTTCACTCTCTACGACATCAACAACGTCCTGAGTTTCCGTATCGACCCACTTCATAAACACCTGATAACCAGCAGCTAAGAATGCAGCGCCAATAAACATACCCAGTATACCGCCGGACATCATGCCGCCAACGGCACCAATAAGGACAATAGGCATCGGGACTTCTAACCCTCGCCCGAGAATCAATGGTTTTAAGAAGTTATCAATCAAGCTAGCGGCGATCAGTAAGATGGTAAAGATCACGTTATGAACCGTTCCGCTGTCCCCCGCCCACAATAAACCAACGGCGACTAAAGCAATAATAGTGACCGGAAGTTGAACGATAGCGAAGACTAGTGCGATAAGTGTAAACAAGGCTGCGGCAGGTACGCCGGATAATGCAACGACACCGCCAAATGCCATTGCTGTTAAGAAAGCAATACCAATGATGCCCACGGCGACTTGCCTGATAGTTGCAGTGGTAAGTTGGTGCAAATCCGGACCTCTTACTTCATCGGTAAAACTAATGAAGATCTTACGTATCGACTTAACCGCAGGTTGTGCCCAAGCAAGCATGATCCCCGCAATAATAATCGCACCAATCAGCATAAACACACTTTTCGCCGCACCTGTCGCACTGTCAACAAACCAACTAAAGAACCCTTTAATTTGTGGCTGACGCTTTTCAATAAAAGTTGGTAGATCGTCCGCCGCTTCATACCAAACCGCATGAACTTTTTCACCGACCAACGGCCAGGTTTTCACACTGTCTGCTGGCTTGGTGATTACCAAAGTGCCATCTCGGTAAGACTCAAACGCACCTAAGGTTTTAGAAGCAAAAGAGTTGCCCACCATTGCTGTTGGCGTGCCGAGAATCAGCACACCAATAATCGCGATCAATGTTGCCGAGCGCGCGGAGCTTAATCCGAGTTTTCTTTCAATAAAAAGTTTGACTGGATAAAGCGCAATAGCAAGGACTAACGCCCAGAGCAAAATAGGTAAAAAAGGTAAGAATGCCCACCAGCACACAATAACGATAAGCGTCGTGATTGAGAATCGTATCAAAGATGTGGTGAACGCTTTCGCCAGTATTTTCTCAAGATTTTCATTTGAATTATTCACTGTTTATCCCTTTGGTTTCACGTCATATTCCCATCATCTGATGATGGATAACGTGTCAATTTTTCCAAGCACAGTCATTGTCCGCGCATTACACAAGTGGATGTTTTAGAGCCCCACTCTGCAACGCAAAGCTCACATATAAAACCTAGTACAACCTCCCGTACATTCAACGGTTTAATGTTGAGTTGTTTATGAAGTCGATGTTAAGAAGCGTTATTAAGTGACCATATTCTGATTTTGCGGTTCTCTATTTCCACTTGTATAACGCGCGCTTTATATTGCTCACTTTGTCGCACTATTTAAGCAGTAAGGGCAAAAAGATGTCAGCACTCGAACTTATGCGTTCAGGAAAGGTTTATAACTGTCTGGACGAAGAACTTCAGCTCATGCGGGAGCGCACATGTGAGCTCATTTTCAACTTCAACCATGAACCCAATGCAGCAAAGCGTCATGCACTTCTCGTTGAAATAGGCGTCAATCTTGGTGATGGTGCTTGTATCCAAACCCCGTTGCAATTGACGTATGGATGCAACCTTTCAGTGGGCTCGCATACTTACATTAATTGGGATGCCATCATCATAGACAACGGACAGGTAACTATTGGCGCGAACGTGATGATTGGTCCGCGAGTTCAAATCTACACCGCTGCGCATGCTTTAGAGACAGAGCAACGCCTTGCTGGTGATGAAACTGCAAAACCTGTAACCATAAAAGATAAAGTATGGATTGGTGGTGCGATCATTATGCCGGGCGTGACGATTGGAGAAGAAGCTGTCATTGGTGCTGGATCTGTCGTAACGAAAGATGTGGCTCCGAGAGACCGCGTTGCTGGTAACCCCGCTCGCTCCATCAAAAAAGACTGACAAGCTTGTCAGCAGAGGGAATGGAAAACCGGAGAGATTCAACGGTTTGTAGAGGTCACCAACCGATATACTCTTTCTTTTCTTTCAAGGACTTGCTTTATGTCTTTTTCGACAAAGTCGTTAATAATAGCGTTCTCTCTCGCCACCAGTTCGTTGTCACTGGCGGCGACAATTGAAAACTCAGCTTCAAACGAAACTGTTTCCCAAGACGCGATTGCAAATAATGCGGCATCAACGACCTTTCCATCTACACAGACATGGCTAAACCACATCACAACAGGCTTAGCCCCTTACTGGATGGATAAGAAAGCTTACGGAGAACCTGTTGGAAACTTCCCCACTTTCCGCTGCAACGATGGTCGCAAACTGAATACAGCCAATGTTTGTCCTGAGTTAGATCGAGGTTGGATTACTCCTTATTTTGGTCGTGAATATACGCGGATGAAGTCGCGCCAAACCTACGCCTATGGGGTGCTTTTCCACCTAACTGGAGACACTCAAGCGCTTGAACTAGCGAAACAAGGGGCTTATTACCTAATCAATGAATTGCAAGACAAAGAGCGTGGCGGCTTTATTTCGTTCACGCAAAACAAACAAGCTGGTTTAAAGTGGACACAGAGAACTTCGCAAGACCAAGCTTACGCACTCGTTGGACTTGCAATGTATTACTACCTAACGGGCGATCCTCTGGTAGAAAAAGTACTTATTGATCAGCAAAAATTTATCTTTGATAACTACAGACTAAACGATGAAGTAGGACTTGCTTGGGTTTTACAAGATGGAGATGAGCAAAGTGCAAAACAGCATGAGTTGGTTGCACAATTAGACCAAATTAACGGCTATATGCTTTTGGTCGCTCCCCTATTGCCTGAGCCACATCGAACGAAGTGGCTCAGTGACCTGACCTGGTTAACAAATACATTAGTTCAACATTATCACTCAGATAAAGAGCAACGCTTCTACGGTGCCATTCATCATAAAGCCGTCATGCAGCCAAACGCCAAACATAACGATTTCGGTCACACCATTAAAGCGTATTGGATGACTTACCTTGTCGCAGAACAAATAAACAATGCCGATTGGAAACAATTTGCGAAACAAGGCATGCGAACGACATTAGAGCGAGCGCAATATCAACAACAGTTTGAACCAGTTAGCGCTTTTTTTTCTCCCGAACTGCAAAGCGAATGGGCGAATCAATCCATCCCTGCTTGGCAAAGCCGCCCTTATTCTAACGGCAGCTCTTCTTGGGAATGGGCAGAGCTTGACCAATCAGCAATGACACTTGCCATTTTAGATAACAAGGTGGGAAATGTACTGCCATACACCACACGTACTTTTATGGATGCATGGGTTGATCATCAATATGGGGGCGTCGGTCTCGATCCAAAGTCAACCAAAGCGTTTCATTGGGGCAATGGTTATCATCAATTCGAGCACGCATTGATTGGCACCTTAACGTCTGGTGCACTAAACCATCAGCCAGTAACTTTGTATTATGCAAATGCGAGCAAAGGGCAATCCGATTTCACGCCTTATTATTTCCAAGGCAAAGTGGATAATGTCGAACGAACAGCGCAAGGCGAAATTCAAGCAGTGACCTTTAGTAACATCACCCCTTAACCACACTTTGTGTGCGTATCGGCAAACAAAAAGGCGACTCGATGGTCGCCTTTTGCATGCTTGTTGTAGGTTAGATTTTGAACGATCCGACATAATGATCAAGCGTTTGCGAAAGCTCAGCCAGTTGTTGACTCGATTGCTCTAATTGCTCACTTGCATTTAGACCGAGCTTCACTGAGTTGCTCACCGTATCCATGTTCATGTTGATCTCGTTAGCTACCGTCGATTGTTGTTCTGTTGCCGTTGCAACCTGAGTATTAATATCCAAAATGGTCATTACCTGCTTAGAAATTGCTTCTAGTGCTTGTCGCGCAAGTTCCGTCTCCGCAGTTCCTTCTTCGATAAGAGCTTTACTGTTCCCCACCGAACTCACGGCATTTTGCGCTTCGTCTTGCAAGCGTTTGATCATCAGGTCAATCTCATCGGTTGACTGCGCGGTTTTCGTCGCAAGGTTACGCACTTCGTCAGCTACCACAGCAAAACCACGGCCTGCATCCCCTGCACGAGCAGCCTCAATTGCAGCATTAAGTGCCAACAAGTTCGTCTGTTCTGAGATACCTCGAATCACCTCAAGGATTGAACCGATCGACTGAGTATTATCTGCCAAACTGACGATGATGCTGGACGTGCTGTTCATCTCGGTTTCAAGGTTTGTGATTGCCGTAGTGGTCTTTTGCAGCGTCTTGTAGCCTTCTTGTGTTTCATCCGTTGCAGTACTTGCCGCGCTCGCTGCACCTGCTGCGTTCGATGCAATTTCGTTAACCGTCGCAATCATTTCATTCATTGACGTCACCACCAGCATGGTTTGCTCGTTTTGCTCCTGCCCACGAGTCAACGCCTGTTGAGATTGCTCACGTAAGGCAGTTGCAGAGCCATTCAATGCAACACCAGTGTTCACCACTTGCGAAATAATGCCATGTACCTTTTCGACAAAGACATTAAATGCTGATGAAATCTGAGCCACTTCATCATTACCTTTTGTTGGCAAACGAACAGTCAGATCGCCTTCCCCTTGGGAAATGTCATGCAGTGCATTTTTCAATACAGATAACGGCTGCATTAAGTGGCTTAGCAGAAGTGAAAGTAGTAGCACGCAGAGTACAAATATCACGATCATTGAACCAAGTTGGTAACTAATAATACCGTTCGTTGCTTGGCTCACTTCCGTAATTGGAATACCGATATCGAACGTGCCGTAGAGCTGGCCATTCACGTAGATTGGAGCCATGATATCGAACACCCACACTTGCTGCACATCCGCGTACCACTTCGAGTATTGCTGCACACCTTTGGTTGCACCCGCCACTGTATAGTCATCTTCGTACTTCTTGTTTAGCTTTTGTTTATCACTGTGTGCAACCGCCGAAACATTGCTATCGATTACAATGGCATAACTTACATCTGAGCGTTGCTTTAACTGGTCAACTAACGCTTGGAGATCTTGGACCGGATGGTTTGAGTTCTCTAAAATGTAACTTGCATTCTCAGCTAAGAACTCAGCCTGAACCTGAGATTTGTGCAAGATGATGTCATCGATTTTCTGACTGGAGATAAAGTAGGTAGACGCCATACTCGCCATGACAGCAATGCCAAACATGGCACAAACGGCTAATAGGATTATTCTTTTCATTCTGATTGTCTCAACGCAATTTATTAATGTCCATCTACAGGGGTGTTTAAGCCTTGCACTTTGGTACTGACAACTGAAAGCCAAGCTATCGAAGACCCGACGTTAGATGTAAATGTTCAGTTACTTTATCTGAAGAAAATGCAACAACTTTAATAAAATTGGTGATTAATTATATAAATATCACACTTTTAGAATTTGAAAGCTGAGTAAGTTTCCGTGTATTCGCTCCAAAGTAGATTAGCTAACCGTTCGGTAACCACTAGTGTGCTAGGATGCGAACATTAGCACTCTGTGTAATTTGGTTATTTATGCTTGTACTACTGATTGAAGACGACAAAGTTTTAGCAGCCTCACTAAGCGACTATCTGTCACTTGATGGCATTGAATGCGACTTTGCTTATAACGGACAAACGGGACTTAATCTAGCAATGCAAAATGAGTATGACGTGATTGTCTTGGATATTATGCTGCCAAAGCTCAATGGCTTCACTCTCTGTCAGCAGCTAAGAGAGAATGGCATTAACACGTCGATTTTGATGATGACAGCAAGGGACTCACTCAATGATAAGCTCCAAGGTTTTGACTCAGGAACTGATGATTACATCACTAAGCCATTCGCCATGGCAGAACTCAGTGCTCGCTTAAAAGCATTATCAAAACGACGTACCAATTGTATCTCAAATATTATTCAGGTTGATGATCTCAAATTAGATCTCAGTACCCATAAAGCACATCGAGACGGCAACGAATTAACACTATCACCGCTTGGCTGGAAACTACTGGTGACACTTGCGAAACACAGCCCAAAAGTCGTCACAAAAGAGGCTCTTCAACAAGAGGTTTGGGGTGACGAAACCAATGCCAACAACTTGAAGGTCCAAATGCACAAGTTAAGGCAAAGTGTGGATAAGCCTTTTTCTAGACCGTTAATTCACAGTGTTCCTAGAGTCGGTTTTGTATTACGAGGGCAAGGCGATGCCTAGTCTGAAGAAAAGAATTTACCTTTTTATCACTGCCTTCCTTGTAATTGTTTTATTACTTATCTGTGCCCTAAACTATATGGTGTTAGGTAATGCCATTAGTGTTGATACGCGTAATATGATGATCTACCAAGGTAAGTTTATTGAAGAGCATAATCTGGAACAATCATTAGCAAAGGATACGCAAAGTAAAATCATTGCAACTTACAGCGCTATCGATGACATTCCACTGTATCTCAAGAAAGGATTTCCTTGGGCAAAGATGCAGCCAGGCAAACTACACGAACGTTCACTACACAACGATGAGAAACAAAAGATTTACGCTTATGCATTAAAGTACGAACTACAAGACCAGCGCGGTTATTTATATATAGTCTCGGAGTACCAAGAGAGTATAGAGGAAGAGATGCGCTACGATGAGACCATCTTTGGCGCGAACACCTCCCTTATCATCATCATAGCCTGCGCCGTGCTTTTCAGTTTCACCATCATTTTCATTCTGATTTATCGCACTCTGCTAAGTCCAGTTCGAGCACTGTCCAGCTGGTTGGATACACCAAGCAAAGCCATTCCCGATGACAAAATCAAATATCGAGAAATGATAGCTATTGCTAAAAGCTACCAAGAAAGTAATCAGAAGCAAAAAGAGCTTATTGATAAGGAGGAGTTCTTCTTAAATACGATGAGTCATGAGCTACGAACGCCTATTGCGATCATATCATCCAGCGTGGAACTAGTAGAAAGGCTCGACACAAGCCCAAAAGTTACCAAAGTTAATCATAGAATCGACTACGCGATTAAGAATATGAACATCCTCGTAAAGGCACTACTTTGGCTCTCGAAGAAAGACGCTCAACCCCTTGAATATACAGAAATACATCTTTCAGACGTTATCGAAAATGTCATCAAAGACAACGAATACTTACTCATGGGGCGTGAAACAAAACTCTCTATAGAAACGGAATTAGATGAAAAGTGTATCGTCACAGATAACTATGGCGCAGTATATTTAATTCTGGTTAATTTATTGAGAAATGCACTTCAACACAGTACCGATGGCATCATTACTATTCATCACCACAAAGGCGTTGTGACCATCAGCAATCCAGTCGAGCAACAAGAGCAAAGTACCGATAACGAATCATACGGTTATGGCTTGTACTTAGTTGAGAAAATTTGTTCAAATCGCAACCACTTGTTTTCTCTAACCTACAAGGCTGGCTCAGCGACTGCGATAGTCGATTTATCTGCGTCGATAACCGATTGATAACCTCTCATGCATTATGTTTAGGCTCAAATATAAGCATTGAAAGAAGGTTGTATGAGCAATACAAAAGCAAAGCTAGCAATTTTAGCTACAAGTGTTTTATTGGCAGGAAACGTAAACGCCAACGAGCAAATCTATGATTACGTAGTCGTTGGAGCTGGAGCCGCTGGGCTCTCCGCTGCTTACACACTTCAGGAGCTCAACGAAAGCTTTATCGTGCTCGAAAAAAATGACCGTGCTGGTGGTATCGCTCACACCGGAATCAAAGGTAGCTTCCATTATGCTAAAGGGACGGAATACCTCGGTAAACCAGAAGGACAGCTTGCAAAAGTCATTCAAAAACTGAAGATTCCATTGGTTGAAATCCCCTCTCCAATGGATATCGCATTCTATCAAAACGAAATGCACATCGGAGATAAACAACTCGCCCACCTCACCATCAGCGAGTCAAGTGAAGAAGAGTTTCAGCACTTTATTGATGTTCTCAATCAATCTCGATCACTATCGCGCCAAAAGTTGAGTCAACTGGACAAAATAACGGCAAAACAATGGCTAGATTCACACCATATCTCGCCGTTTATTCAATTACGCTATAACGTCATGTCTCGTGGGTTATTCGGAGCAAGTCTCGATGACATCTCAGCCTTAAGCTTTATCCCTGAGGCGAGTTTTGATTACGTAGATGTAACCGACGTTAGTGAGCTTATTGAAGAAGAATCCTCCCAGTCTGGTTCGTGGACAACACAAAGCGGTATTTCTACCATTGCTACGTCCATCGCCTCCACGTTGGGAGACAAAATCCAGTATCGCTCAACAGTTCAAACCATTGAGAAAACGCCTAACGGATACAAAGTTCATTTTTCTCACAAAGGAAAAAATAACACTGTACTGGCCAACAAAGTGATCGTAGCAGTGCCCGCACCAATCGCTCAATATATCGCCCAACCAGTACTGACTGATGAGCAAAAATCGGTGCTATCTCAAGTTAAATATTCCCAATACATAACCGTCGCTCTGTTTTCTGAACAGCCAGTGTTTAATAAAGCATTCGATATGGCGATCATCGGAAAAGGTTACGTGACTGACCTATATGATTCAACATGGGTAGAGCGCCACTATAATCAGGACCTTAAAAAGGTGGATGAGTATATAGCGAGCGCCTACCTAGCACCGAAAACCGCATCGGATATGTCACTGTTAACACTATCGGACTCAGAGATATTGGATATCGTCACGAGTGAGCTCTCTTTGGTAGTGCCGGACATCAATAACAAAATAGAGGGTTATGACATCACACGTTTCAATGCTGCCTATCCGGTTTTCGACCCTTACTACTTTCATAGACTTGTTCAATTAAAAGCGAGTTTTAGAGGCGTATACCTCGCGGGAGATTATATGTCCTATCCGACATTTGAAGCGGCTTTTGAGTCCGGACATGAAGCGGTCTTGCAAGCTGAATCAGATGAAGAATAAATGGTAGAGAAAGCGATACTAAACAATGAAAAGTCTTACCTTTACCTCTTATCAAGATTCGCATTTCCACTCATGCGTTGATCTTGTGATGTCTACATGGAACCTTCACTCAGGTTTTGTCAATGTACCGAATATACGGATTGTCTACGAACATTATCTCACCACTTGCCTTAACTGGAATCACCACCTTGATGTCGTTCTCGATCCTCAAGGAAAAGTGGTGGGCGTACTCTTTGCAAGCAAAGAAAATATCTCTTACCTAGAAGAACTCAAATTTGCCAAAAAAGACAAGAAGCTCAATAAGTGGAAGAACAAAAACCTTGCTGCTGGTAATTTTGGTGAAAAAGAGTCAGCAAAAAAGGTCTTCTCCGGATTTCTAAGAAATGACTGTGCAGGAGAGCAAGATGCCGCTATGTTTGACGGTGAAATCAATCTATTCATCGTGAGTGTAAAACTAAGGGGTCGAGGCATCGGATCATTGCTATTGGAACGTTATGTCAAGTTTTGTAGAACGAATGAACTCAAGAAAATCTTCTTATGGACGGATTTAACCTGTAACTATAAGTTTTATCTTAACCAAGGATTCACCTTACATAAAAGATTTAAAACATACTCCACCCATCAAGAGAAAAGCAATATCCCTGATGGCATGATTCTCTCTCTCGATATCAATGCGCCTCGAGTTTGCAAACCAATAACTAACGAATCGCACAACACGCCAGATTATCCTCTTAAAGTGATCAACGAAGTCGCTTTTTAGCCTCGGGATCCTAGAGGACCAGCAAACACCATAAGTGACGAATCATAGGTCAACGACTTCGTACATTTAACCAAGCTTAATAAGCAATTGCTAATTAGCAAGTTTCTGACAAATAATACGCTCTCATAATCATTCAAATTGATATTCGAACACCATTAATGCACAGTTAATCACATCGAAAAAATCACCAAAATTAATCGATTTAATTCCTTATTAACTTTTATAAATCCGGACTAGTATCAAGGGGAACAACCGTTCAACGTATATAAGGCTAATAATAATGAAAAAGACTTTATCCACCCTAAGCATTGCGCTGGCGCTGTTTTCTAGTGCTTCATTTGCTGCTGACAACTACACATTAGATTCAAACTTTTCTTCAGTAAGCTTTGCTACCATCAAGAACCAGTTTGTTGTCGAGCCAGCGACCATCAATACTCTTTCCGGCACGTTAGACAGCAATGGCAAATTTGATGTTGCTATCGATCTAAATAGCATTGAGACAGGTATCCCTATTCGTAACACCCGTCTTAATGAAATCTTCTTTGAATCTGCGAAACACGCACCAGTAAAAGTGACAGGAAAAGTTGATTGGGCTTCTCTGGGTGAAGGCTCACACAAGGTAAAAGTACCTGCTGAAGTAACGCTGTTTGGTAAGACAAAATCCGTTGAGTTTCCGGTTGTTATCCTAAACGCTGGCGATACGGTAATGGTGAGCTCAAGTGCACCTGTGATTATTGGCGCTGCTGACTTTGGTATTCCTAGTAAAAACTTAACTGACCTCGCGGCAACAGTTGGCGGGATTAAGATTTCTGATCGAGTTCCACTCACTTTGAATCTAACCTTTAAAAAATAGTTAGATTAAGTGGACACAAAGGCTTGGAGGCTCACCAAGCCTTTTTTCTTTCTACACGCCTTCAACCAACCGTACTGTGCGGCTTACGACGACTGACTTTGCTTAGTCACATTAAATGCCATACTCCGCAATACGTCGTTCTTATTCACAAAGTGATGTTTCAACGCTGCTAACGCATGTAGCAACACCAAGCTCGCGAGTGTGGCACAGCCAAAACGGTGAACCATAAAAAAGAACGCATTCACTTCGGCATTAGAAATTGGGTTTGGAATGGTAAACAGCCAAAAGAATGGATACTCATGT
Organism: Vibrio harveyi NBRC 15634 = ATCC 14126 = KCTC 12724; assembly: GCF_001591145.1. Classification (GTDB taxonomy): domain Bacteria; phylum Pseudomonadota; class Gammaproteobacteria; order Enterobacterales; family Vibrionaceae; genus Vibrio; species Vibrio harveyi. The sequence continues at coordinate 15,306 of NZ_BCUF01000015.1, forward strand.
TTAAGCATTAGAAAGCCACTAACAAACACTACAAACATCACCAAATAGATAGCGCCATGTGTGAGTTTAGCGATGCTTTTCTGGGTATGAGAAACCGATTTTGGTAACTCTGGGGCTTTACGAAAGAATGACCACCCCCAACGTACAATCAATAACACGGAGGCGATGGTTGCAAACGACATATTGAGCGTAGATAGAACATGGAACACCTGCGGCATATCCATGACGAATAACATTCCGTAGCCTGCAAGCGTTGCATAAATGATAATCACCGCCATAGCCCAATGTAGCCATTTACTGAACGCATCGTAGTGTTGAGTGGAGGTATTTTGGACGCACGGAATCGCTTTCTGGTGCTGACCAGAATCTAATCTCGACATATTGTCACCACTGAATTAGTTTGAGATGTACATGGGAATACGACGAGAGAAGGCTTTCCCATGATGAAGATTGAAGAAATAACGGAAGGCATTGAGCCTTCCGTCGTTCAAGTAGATTACAAGATGAGGTAGGTACTACTTACTTACATTGATCATGTCGTTAAAGTAGTCAACTTGTTCTGCCATACTCAAACCTTGGTTGTTTGAACCCAACGTCCACATGAAGAAACCACCATAACCGTTATCTTTCTGCCATTTAGCACGGTCTAGGTTGTTCTGACGCGTTTCAACAAAGTTACCACCTGGTGCCCACTGACTGTTGATCGTGTTACCTAAAACAATCTTCGACTTGTCTCCAATATATTCAGCATAGTTCGCCATCGCGACATCGTATAGGAAGTTTCGACCAGCGTCGTATGTCATGACGTTGAAGAAATCAAAGTCATTTTTAGTCGCTTTGAGTAGATCAATGACTTCACCATGATGCGATGAGCGACCAGATGGCTCAACATAAGAACAGTTTTCGAATACGTTTGCATTCATACACTCGACAGGGTCGGCACCTACGTGATAAGTAGTCAGGGACAGCACTTTGGTGTTGCCGACTTTCTCACGGATCAGTTTGATCAATGCCGTTAAGTCTTGGTTCTCTTTGTCTGTGATTCGAGCGGCTTTTTCGAAGTCGAAATCCAACCCATCAATATGCACATAACCAGCTAACTGATACTTGCTGTAATCACAGCTGCCATCGGGTTTTGATGCAAGACACTCACCTTCCATCTCTTCAGGTTTTAGGTTCTTCTTGTATACAGGGAATGGCGTGTGGACCAATTCAACCAATCCAGTCGCGACCGCTTCACGGCTTTGTGGGGTGCTGATCGCCGACCAAATACTTTCGTAAGTTTGGCCCCCGAACGCTACCATCATCGTGACGTTTTCATTGTCATGCTTAAGCGTTGACCAAGCGAGGTACTGCGTTGGCATCCAATCTGGGTTGTAATCCGGCGGTGTGAGCATGCCGTCAGAGATCGTGATATTACCGCTTGAATCCCACTTACCAAATGACAATAGGTAACCGTCTCCTTCTGAGTTGAACAACTGCTCGTAGTCATTTAGACCCCAAGATGTGAGGTAACTGATAGAGCGATCTGGGTTATCAACTAAACCGCCACCACCCGTGCTTTCTTTAACTGTAATGTTAGATGTCGCTGAGGTTTGCTCTTGGCTTGCTGTGTTTACCGCTTTTGCCGTGATGGCATAAGCCCCCTTCTGCGCACCTAGCCATTCATACTCGTATGGCGCTTCGGTATCTTTGAACAGTTCATTACCATTGGCGATAAAGCTTACAGAAGTAATATCACCTTCGTAGCTCTTTGCATCCGCTTTGATAGAAATCGCACGACCTTCGAAGTAGCTAGAACCATCGACAGGAGATGAAAGCGAAACCACCAAGTCCTTGTCAGTGATAGCCAAAGAAATTGGCGCAGCTTCTGCACTCGCACCTTGATCATCGTATGCAATAACCGTCAATGTGTATTGACCTTCAACTTGAGCAGGAACCGTGATGGTATAAGTATCGCCCTGTGAAGGTGTGCCTGAGGTTGCTACCACTTGTCCATTCAACTGAACGTCAACGCGAGCAACTTCGGTATCATCCGTTGCATCAACTACCACATCGAATGCTTGGTTTGGTGCGATCTTTTGTCCATCTTGAGGGGACTGAACCTTAACAACTGGCACAGGGTTCGGATCACATTGCCCTACTTCATTCCATGCGTCTTTCCACGCATCAGGATAATCAGGGTGGCCGGTGCCCGGCGTCCAAACCGGATTACCACACCAACCCGCGACGGTACATGAGTAAATATTGCCAATATTCGTGACTTCATCGTCTACTTTGTATGGCACACCATCTTCGTACTGAGGAATATCGCCACAACTTGTGCCCGTGTCTGTGACCGTAATGGTTAGGCTCTTGCGTGAAGTATGCTGCTCGTCATCCTGAGCTTCAGCGCGAAGCGTTGTTGACCCCGCTGTGTGTGCCGTCCAATCACATGAGAAATCTTGAGTCGCTTTCGCGTCTAACTGACATACTTCAGCATCGTTGGCGAAGAATTTGACGGTTGTTAAATCATCATCTGGATCAGAGACATTGGCCGAGATTGTAATGGTGTCACCTTTTTGGTGAGAAGAGCCAGCGTCTGGTGAGATAAACTCAATCACAGGTGGATTTGGTGCAGTAGATTCCGATTCAACCGTTACTTGAACCGTTTGTTCTGTCAGTTTCTTTCCACTCTCATCGAATGCCATGACCGCAATCGATGCTGCGCCAATAGTGTCAGGGAGCCAAGCCTGTTGATACTCTGTCGTGCCTTCTACAACAGGTTGCTCTCCCAATTTGATGTTGTTTACCCAGAACTCTAGTTTGGTTGCACCTTCACCCGCAATATCCGTGATGATGTCTACATTTGTGCCAGTATAAACCACTGAGTTTTGTGCAGGAGCCAAAATATCGAGCGAGAACTCAGGTGGAGGAACGACTTCACCATCGACTTTCACTACCACTGAATTTTCAAACGCATTCAGATCCGTCAACTCTCCACCGAAAGAAATCGTCAGTGCCGCAGATTCTCCAGAAGCAAGCTCGCTATCTACCCAAGATCCTTGCGGAAACTTCAGCGAGACAGAGTTCAGTACACCGTTAGATTGTGTCGTATGAGAGATTTCCCATGACGGATACGAAAGGTGATTTGACGCCCAACCGATGTCATTGATTGCAACAGGCAATACGAACTCAATGACAGCTTCACGCATGTCTGCCGTTTCAGAACCTGTGTTCTTGATATCCAGCTTATAAGTGCTCCAGTATTCACTTTCTGATTGAGCAACCGCATCAGTACTAAACTCCGCAGCCATGGCTTGTGAAATAGGATTCAGTAATAAACCGGAGCAAAGCATTGTAAGCCCTAGCGTGCGATAACCAATGGAGTTTGTCTGCGTAGCACTGCTCTTTCTTAGATACATAATAAAGTCCTTAGTCTTATATTAATTATTTAGGTACTGCACAAAGACCTGCAATTAATGTTTCATTTGTGTTTTGCAAGCACACTTAATTTATAAATAAAAATAACCAAGGCAAAAATTCATTATTGTTTCTGGGATAAATATCAAAATTTATTTCTCTATAACTATTTATTGTTCAATTTATAAACCAATAAGTTATAAATGAAACATCAAAATAAAAGAAAAAGAATAAACTTAATTAGATTATATTAATTTAATCAAAAGCTAGCACTAATCACCGGTCACCACACACTAGAAAAGCAACCAAAAAGAGAATAAAAACCTTTAAAAACAAAAAGATAGAATCAACAGTCTTTCTTAAAGCACTTTGCTCGCACCAAAAAACAATGAACTAAAAATCAGCGATTTAAAATCAACAATGAAGATATATTATCCACCCATTGATTAGAGTTATAAATTAAATCAAATAATAATGATTTAAAATAAATACACCTGGTTAAATAGGAAATAATAGCAAGCAAAGACGATGGAACTTTATGGAATAAATATCACATATTTATATCGCGCAAAATGAGTTATGTCACTATAAAAATAGAGTATAAATTCTATTTTTACTGTCATTTAAATGCAATAATTAACCGACTCATCCCATAGGCTTATTCTTCTGATATGCTTTATTTTTCATCTATTTTAAGAACCTAATTCCTAGTTCGCTAAAAACAAAAAAGGCAAGCGAAAATGCTTGCCTTTGATGCTGCTATACCCACTAAGAGGGTTGTTTGTTCTGCATTGTTTGCGCACTACTGGCACTTTGCTCACGAGCAACCAAATCATCAAATTCAGAGACTCTTGCTAAAAAGGCTGGCTTGTCTTTAGTAGAAATGGAACTCGCTAATGGTAAATCCGCTTTCATAGCATCCACTGCACGATTACGTACCAACACTTCGAAATGAAGGTGTGGCCCAGTTAATCGTCCTGTCGCTCCCGACAATGCAATCTTCTGCCCACGCTTAACATGGTCGCCCTTTTTGACGAGAAAACGGCTTAGATGCAAATAACGCGTTTTATAGACACTATTGTGCTCTATCACTAAGTATTTACCCGCATAAGGATGGTTACGAACCGCTATCACCTTGCCATCGCCAGTTGAGTAAACCGGGGAACCAACTGGTGTTGCGAAGTCCGTACCGTTATGCGGAGAGATTCGTCCCGTAACAGGGTGTTTTCGGTAAGGGTTGAATGGAGAGGTAATACGACGGAACTGTTTGTCGATCGGATAACGGTTAAATGCTTGTTCAAGGCTGTTACCTGCTCTGTCATAAAAACGACCGTCCTCCGCTAAGAATGCTTCAACGTCTTTAGATCGCATTTTGATCGCGATGCCCTGCACTTCTGCATTACCAGTAAAGTGATCATCAAGATATTGTCGATTCACCAATACATGAAAGCTATCACCAGCACGAAGCTCACGAGCAAAATTTACTTTGTCACGTAATACGCGAGTGATGTTAGCAATCTGCGTTGTGGTCAATCCTTGCTTATGCGCAGAAGAAGAAAAACTGCCATTGATCGTGCCTGAGTACATTTCTTCACGCCACTCTCCCGGCTCCTCAATAAAGTCATAAGCAAACGTGCCATCGTCGTTTTGCGTATAGACCGCGCGTTCGACAAGGCTTTCATGGAAAATCACTTGTTTTAGGGTCTTAGTATCTCTATCTACCACGAGCTCAAGGTGGTCGCCTGGTTTGATGGTATCGAGCTTCAGTGACGTTAAGTCAGCTTCAAGAAGCTTTTGAGTGGTGTCGTATGATACCCCCCATGAGGAAAAGATCGTGCTGAGCGTGTCACCAACTTTAACGAAGTAGTGAATACGCGCGATGTTGTCATGCTTTTTGACTTCACGTTCGGGATTTTGAGGTGTTTCATTTGTTTGAGTCTCGTTTTTTTGAGCGCTCTTTAGTTCTGAATAAGGCGTGACCTTAATGGTGATTTCTTCTGGTTTCGTTTCTGCTTGATAGGTGAGATAAGCTGCAAGAGAGAATGCGGTAGCAGCGACAGCAATTAAGGAATAACGAACAAACTTCATAGTACTAGGGTTAACTGAGAATAGCAATTGTTATGTTATAACATCATACAGAGGCAATTTAAACGTTACGTATTTGAGAACTTTGTTTCTAAGCTTTGCTATTCTCACTAAACGTCTATTTTGCTTAGATAAACCTTACAACAAAAAAGGGAAAATTATCTTACCCTTCCCTATGATTACCAAATCGTTTTGAAGTTCCATCCTCTTTGATGAATTGAAAAGTAAACAAACTAAACGCACATACCTGATTTCAGCACCGATAAACATAGAGCAACGGATACTCAGAAATGAGCTGACGTTAAGGTACAAAGTACGCTTTTAGCTCTTCGATAAAGACTTTGACCTTTCTCGGTGTGTTAGAGCGTGCTCGATAAAGCGCGTAGACCATTCTTGTTGGTAATTGGTAGTCTTTCAGTACTTCTATCAATTCGCCCTTACACAACTCATCTTCCGCCAATGCTCTTGGAAGCATCGCAACTCCATAGTTTTGTTTTAGCGCCGTTTTCACTGCCTGTACGCTGTTAACGGAAAGAGATGGTGACACCTGCACATCCAGCTCTTTTCCCGCTTTGTTAAATCGCCACACCTTATAATTCTTTAAATTTGGGTCTTCGATAATTCGATGAGAATGCAGATCTCTCGGTTGCAAAAGTGAAGAAGAGGCTTCTAAGTATTGCGGCGAGGCACATATGATATTCCTGTTTTCAGTGATCTTTGTTGCGATCAAATCTGAATCTTGCCTAACCAAACGACCAGATCGAATTGCTACGTCATACCCTTGTGAGGAGATATCATCTAAACCATCATCAAGCAGCAAATTCACTCTTAGCTCCGGATATTTATCACTGAAACCGCAAATAAACGGCATGAGCAAGATTTCTGTCAAACCATTTGGCGCGAGAACATTCAAGGTGCCAGAGATTTCATTACTATCAAACCTCATCGTGTCATTCAGCGCTTCAAGTTGCAAAATCAGAACATGTGCTTCTTGATAATACTGATGACCAGCGTCCGTAAGAGACAGCGCCTTGGTTGAGCGATTCATTAATCGCGTTCCAAGATACGTTTCTAGATCTCTAACATTGCGACTCACGAGAGATTTAGACACTTCTAGTTTCTTAGATGCGCCCGTAAAACTGCCTTCCTCTACGGTGCAAATAAACGATTTAATTAGCGTGATTAAGTTCATCAAAACATTCATTGTTTACTATTTGTTGACAGACTATCGACCTTATCTGATCTATTCAAGCTTCATTTTTTGATTAAAAATCCCAGCAATTCAACAAACAAAGAGAAGATAAATAAATGGAAAGTAAACAAGTCCAAACCATAAGAAATTACTTTAAGATTTGTGTTGACGGTAAGGCAACAGAACGTGTGGGAGAATTTTTCGCTGAAGATGCTCTTATTCACCGCCCTGATTGTGGAAAAACCTTAAAAGGATTAGTCGAATTTGAAGCCAAGTTGAAATCTTGCGTAACTGAACGTTATGAGAGCCTTGAGACAAGCTTTCAACGCATTGTAGAAGCAGAAGATCAAGTGGTTGTCGCCCTGACTCACAAAGCCAAAAATGCAAATACGTGGATGGAGTTCGATGTATCAGATAAAGACGTTACATGGACAAGCCTCACCTACTTTCGCTTTAACCAAGAAGGTAAAGTGATTGAAGAAATCGTAGAGCGCAACGAGTTAAGCATGGCAACTCAACTTGGGTTAACGATCACACAATAGCCAATGCTGTTACGTAAATGTGAGGGCTCACAAATGGAGTCCTCTTTTTACATTCGATCTATAAGATTATTCAGGCTACCACTTCACGATACCCAGCGTGACTTTAACACCGCCGACTAACGTCGAACCACCATAGTCTTTTGCTAGACGCAGCAAAGTGTCATGAAAACCTAAGTTTGGAAAGGCCGCCTCAACTTCTGCGATGGTTTCTTTACTCAACCCTTTACGAACACTGCCTTTGGTCGCATCAATCCAGTCAGCTTTGCGGCATGCTTCAATGACTTTTTGGTGCGGACCTTTGTACGGAGAAATCTTATGGTGCCAATGAATTGCTCCGCGTAATGCATCTGGGTCTAAGCCCCACCCAAAGTGTTCGTTATCCGCTAACGCCGCAGCCTCTGATGGTTCTAGATACGCTAACTCATGATCGGTCCACAGTCCGATATCGTGGTACACGAAGGCCGTTTCTACGAGCGGTTCATACTGTTCATCGTTACCTAGAAAATGCATCGCATAGGTGATTGTCCGATATACATGATTTCGATAACCGGGAAAATCGTCACCGAGCTGCTCTTTGTATTTAGCAAACAACAATTCGACGCGTGGTCGATCTCGTTTGATTTCTATTTGCGACATGTTTGGTTTCCACGGATAAAGTCTTTAAAGGATTATAGACTTTGTCTTTTCGTCGGGAGTTATCACCACCGTAAAGCAATTGCATTCCCCTTGATGTGATACAGAAAACGCTTCCGTCATCTGGGCAATGAGCATCAAACCTCGTCCTGAAGGCATCCAACTCTCTTCATCGAATAGATTTGGCGTCTCAATTTGCTTTGAGGTGTAACTTTGAAAGGTTTCATCAGAAATGCGATTGCCATAATCAAATACACGCACTTCTATGTTGTGCTGCTCACCTTGTGTTAGTTCGCATTCTAACTCAACCGTTTTTCCGGTTTGTTCTTGATAGGCATGGATAAAAGCATTGTTCATCAACTCAACCACGCACAACTCTAGAGTTTGCGCGACATGAGAAGAAATCGAGTGTTGTTGAAGGAACTCAACCACTTCGAGACTCGCTTGGCGTGAAACTTCTAAAGACGCTTGATAGGATTTCTGGAATACCGCACTTGTCGGCTTAACGGCTTGCGATTGTGCACAACCCAACCATTGCACTTTCAACACGCTCACATCATCGTCGATTTCTGGTTTTCCTTGCCAGTTTTGCACTTGCTCCAAAACGGCATTGGTCTGTGCTTTTTCTGGCATCGCTTTACTCCCTTCGATGTTGGATAGCAGTCGGTCAATGCCGTAAAGCTCCTCGCCTTGCTTGGCTTCCAATAAGCCATCGGAGAAGAACCAGAGCGCGTCATTGGGCTTGAGTTGGATACTTCCACCTTGGTACATCATCGGCTCCAATGCCCCGACGATGAAGTTGTTGTCGCCAACAAGTTCCAAGCAGTTGTGTTCCGTCTGTTGCCAAACGAATTTAGGGTGCCCTGCTGTGCAATAATTCAGTTCACCGCTTTTGGTGTTCAACACGGCGTATTCGATAGTGAAATAGAGCTTGCCGTTCTGGGTTTGCTGGTAGCGTCGATTGAGCCTTTCAATCACAGCCTCAGGCTCACTGATGCGGTACTCATTGTCGCTCCAGTCTAACGTTATCGACTCCGACTTGTTACGTTGTGACAAAGTTTGTTGAATCGAGAATGCCATTAACGCCGAAGAAATACCGTGCCCGGAAACATCAAAGACATAAAACGCAACGTGGGACTCATCAAGCTCCACATAGCCCAACATATCCCCACCGATCTTGGTACAAGGGACATAAGTGAAACTAAATTGTGCCGTGTGAATTTGTTCTTCCACCGGCAACAGTTGCCCCATTAACTCCCCAGCCGAATCCAAATCCTGCTGAATGGTTTGATACGCTAAATCGAGCTCTTGGTTCTTTGTCGTGAGCGTGTTGTGCAGTTCTAAGGTGCGAAAGCCCGCCCGGATGCGCGCTTGCAGTTCCTCTACAGATGTCTTCTTGTCGACAAAGTCATCGGCGCCTGCATCCATGCCTTTGATGATGGAATCTTGATCGTTGCGGGAAGAGAGAAGCACAAAGAAGATATAACGAGAAAACGCCGACGATTTAAGCTCACGGCAAAGCTCAATGCCACTGATGCCCGGCATCATCAAATCACTGAGGACAAACTGAATGTCAATTCGGTGAGTCAGCACTTCTAACGCAGACTCACCATCTTCAACGGCAATGACCTCGTACCCTTGCTTTTGCAATGCACTGGTCATGTAGAGCAGGACCGTTTTGCTGTCGTCAACCAACAATATGGACTTCATACCTCTCCTTGCCTGTTTGCTTTATTGCAGCACGCTACTCATGGATTGTGCATCTCTGAAACGGCTGTAATCTTCCGCTAAAAGTTGATGTTGATAACGAGTGTAAGACAACGCCTCATTTGAGATGACGATTTGGTTTTCTTTTTCCATCAATTGCCCACGCAGCAACTCGATTTGTTGATGCTGCTGACTGTGGTTTTGATACATGGCAACGAGTCCGCACACAGACGCTACGAGCAGCGTACACAACACGCCATTGATGGTTTTACTTCGAACACGCATAACCTCTCCTTGTCGCTTGGTGTCCTTCATTACTTGGTGAAGTCCAATAATGATTGGGACGTCTACAAACTAAGAACTCAAGGTTCCAAAACGCCGTGAGAGCCAATTGATGTTGTTGCATTAACAGAGTTAATTATAGGAGAAAGGCAGAAAAAGAAGAGAAAACCTGAACAAATTGAAGATCTTTGCGCTTAAAACGACAAAAAGCAGCAAGTCTACAAAAGCCTTGCTGCTTAGAAAAATCACGCTAGAAGTTAACCTTGAAACGCTTCACGCACCGATACTTGTTCAAACCAACGTGCAATATTTGGGTAGGTTTCGAACACCTCAATACTCAAACCATTTACGGCAAAACCAACAAAAATGTAGCCGGTAATGTCTACGATGGTGAAGTTGTCAGTAGCGATATGTTCACTTTCTGACAAGCGTTTGTCGAGAACTGGCAGGAATTCTAATACGCGGGATTTCGACTCGTCACCCCACGCAGCAACACAGTTTTCACGGTCTTGGTAAATTGCGGTGATATTGCGAAACGCCTGAAAAGCCGTGTACAAACCTTGGAATTCGACAACGCGATGCCACATTTCCACCTGAGCACGTTCGAGTTGGTTAGCACCAAACAGCGCCAGATCATTTTCAAACGCTTCATCTAGGTAGCGACAAATCGCCACGCTCTCACAGATCGTCGTGCCATCATCCAGTTCCAGTAGAGGCACTTTACCGTTAACGCTTTTCGATTTAAACGGTTCAGATAGGTTATCGCCCTCACGAACGTTCAGCGCAATTCGCTCAACCTCGCCACCGATTTCCTTTAGAAAAATGCTAACTCGCTTACAACTTGGAGTCATTGCGGTTTCATAGAGCTTCATTTCACATCCTTTTATCTTTTTCTAACCGATTGGTTAGGATATACTGTAGCCAGTTTATAAACGATCAGTCAAGAACTTCACTATCAAAAATTTTCAAACAGTTGTGGGTCTGTTTGCTGAGCGAGATTATTGATGCCGTTTGTGAGTTCACATGAATTTGGAGGCTGATACCCAAGAATAGATGGGTATTCATCATATTGGTTCAGTTCGAACGCTAGAGGTTCTCTGTACCATCCCTCCAAAGCAATTTAATTACCCGATAAGCAGACCCAGGCAGGTAATTTATGGCAAGAAAAGCCAACTTCGACCGAGATGAAAAGCTTCTCGTGGCTATGGATGTGTTTTGGCGCAAGGGCTTTGCGAACACGTCTATCTCGGATCTCACCGACGAGTTGAACATCAACCGCTTCAGTCTTTACAACACCTATGGTGACAAGCAACAGCTCTACTACGAAGCGCTCGATACCTACTTGAAAAAGGTCTCGCTACCGTCACTGAATGATTTGGAAAAAGACGACGCGTCCTTACCTGAGTTGGAATCGTTCCTTAAATCTTTTGCTGATCTGCAACGCAAACGCAGCTGTGGGTGTTTTATCCAAAATGCGTTGATTGAGCATGCAGGTGAAGACGATGACGTACTGCGTAAAGGGCATTTCTTATTTGACCATCTTATCGACATCATTGCGGATGCGCTGACCAATGCGCAGAAAGAAACCTTAGTGCCAAAAACGTTGAAACCAGAAGAGCTCGCTCGTTTTGTTCTCAACAACATGCAAGGTATGCGCGTACTTGGCAAAGCCAAACGTTATGCCGACTTGGATACCGCGCTTTCCTGCTTGCTGGTTTTGATTAGGAAGTGACATGTCGATTGAAGTGATAGCAGTACGTCTTACCAAAGGCATGGACTTAAAGCTGAACCTAGCGAAATTGGTCGAGCAGCATGGTATCAAAGCAGGCTCGATTGCCTCATGCGTTGGCTGTATCTCTGACCTCAACCTTCGTTTGGCAGGTGCAGAGAGTACGTTAACCAAACAAGAGCCATTTGAAATCGTCTCTGTGATGGGAACACTAACGCCTGAGCATCAGCACGTTCATATCTCGGTGTCTGATCGTGTAGGACGAGTTTGGGGTGGGCATTTGCTGGAAGGCACGGTGATTGATACTACCGCAGAATTGATCATCCATTCTTACTCAGAGCTTGAGTTCACTAGAGCAATGGACGACTCGACTGGCTATACCGAACTACAAGTGAATCCTTCCAAATAGTAAAAAGCTCCAGAGCCATACTGTGGTGTCTCTGGAGCTTTACTCGCTTATCTCTTACGCTAAGCATTCACTCATATCGAGCAGGCAAATTTCTAGGATCATTCTTCGACTAAATAACAAACCTGATTATCGTCGACCGTTACTTGCCAAGTTTTTAGACAGTACGCTTCATCTTCCAAACACTGCCCACTCTTTAAACTGAAATGCTGTTTGTACAGTGGTGATGCAACACACATCTCACCATCAATATCACCGACAATCCCTCGACTCATCACATAAGCCTTACCAATTGGGTCCCAATCCTGAACAGCGTAAACACCGTTATCGGGAATGTAGAATAACGCGACATGCTCGCCTTCAATCAATACAGTGGCACCGATAAACGGCATCAAGTCATCAAGCTGACACACTTTCACTTTGGTTAACGCTGCCATTTACACCTCCTGTTTCACTGGAATACGCTGACCGCGCACACGTTGGTACGGCAAGACTTTGCTGCCCGACGTGCTGTTCAAGAAAGGACGGAAGCGTTGCAATTTTTGAGGATTATCCAACGTACTCTTCCACTCACATTGATAGGTATCTACGACTCGTGCCATTTGCTCATCCAATGCATCACATAGGTTGAGAGAGTCATCCAAAATCACTTGTTTAAGGTAGTCTAAGCCCCCTTCCATGTTCTCCATCCACACGGACGTGCGCTGTAAGCGATCAGCGGTGCTGACGTAGAACATCAAAACCCGGTCGATCATGGTGATCAACTCTGATTTAGATAAGTCGGATGCAAACAAATCTGCGTGTCTTGGTCTCATGCCGCCATTACCACAAACGTATAGATTCCAACCGTTTTCGGTGGCGATCACCCCAATGTCTTTACTTTGCGCTTCTGCACACTCGCGAGTACAGCCCGATACGGCAAACTTAAGTTTATGGGGCGCTCGCAATCCTTTGTAGCGGTTCTCTAACTCAATGGCTAATCCAACCGAATCATCAACACCATAACGACACCAAGTAGAACCCACGCAAGATTTCACGGTGCGGACCGACTTGCCATAGGCGTGCCCTGTTTCAAAACCAGCATCAATTAAGGTTTGCCAGATTTCTGGGAGTTGCTCTAACTGCGCACCAAATAAATCCACGCGCTGACCGCCAGTGATTTTGGTGTACAGATCGTATTGCTGAGCAACTTCGCCTAGCACGATGAGTTTGTCTGGTGTGATTTCACCGCCCGGAACACGAGGCACAATCGAGTAAGAGCCATCTTTTTGCAGGTTAGCCATAAAGGCATCGTTGGAATCTTGTAGAGACTGATGCTGCGGCTCCATGATGTGTTCATTCCACAAAGAAGCAAACACAGATGCCGCTGTCGGCTTACAGATATCACACCCATGCCCTTTGCCATGCAGTGCAATTAAGGTGTCGAAGTCTTTGATCTGTTCCACTTGGCAAATATGGAACATCTCTTGGCGACTGAGCTCAAAGTGCTCACAAAGGTGGTTGTTAACCTCTACCCCCATGGCTGCCAATTGAGTATCCAATACCGACTTCACCATATTGCTACAGCCACCACAGCCAGTACCGGCTTTGGTGTTGGCTTTAAGGTCTGTCAGGTTGGTAGTGCCGGCTTGAATCTCGGCAACTAAGTCGCCTTTTGTGACGTTGTGACAAGAACAGATGATAGCGCTATCTGGCATCTCTCCGTCCAGCATTCCAGTATCAAACAGCAGGTTCGCTGCGTGGTCTGGCAAGACAGTTTTGTTCAAATAACACTGTAAGAGCGCATCGTAGTCACTGTTGTCACCAACGAGAATCGCACCAAGCAATTGAGTGCCACTCGCATCAACCACCAGCTTTTTGTAGATGCCTGCAACTGCATCTTGCAATACCATTTCTTGTGCGCCTTCGGTTTGCATTTGTGCATCGCCGATAGACGCCACATCTACCCCAAGCAGCTTAAGTTTAGTGCTCATGTCTGCACCTTTAAAACCTTCGCTCGGCATACCAGTCAAGACATCGGCAGTGGTTCTCGCCATGGTGTAACCGGGTGCGACTAAACCAAAGATCTTCTGCTCCCAAAGAGCACATTCGCCAATCGCATAAATATTCTCATCGCTGGTTTGGCATTGATTGTTAATCACAATCCCGCCACGTTCACCGACTTCTAGCTCAGCCAACCTTGCCAACTCATCTTGAGGGCGAATGCCTGCGGAAAAGACAATCACATCCACTTCGAGAGGATCTTTGTCTTTAAACACCATGCGATGCTTAGCCGTTTCACCATCGCAGATTCGTTCCGTACCCGTTGAGGTATGAACAGTAAGCCCTAGCGCTTCAATCTTCTCTTTTAGCACTAAGCCAGCACCATCGTCTAATTGCACGGGCATCAAGCGAGGCGCAAATTCAATGACGTGAGTTTCTAGCCCTAATAGCTTGAGTGCGTTTGCCGCTTCTAAACCCAATAAGCCACCACCAATTACTGCGCCTGTTCTTGCGCCTTCACATGCCTTTTTGATTTGTGAAAGGTCATCAAGTGTGCGGTAGACAAACACGTTGGCGCGGTCTTTACCTTCAATTGGCGGCACAAATGGGTATGAACCGGTTGCGAGCACGAGTTGGTCGTAACCCAGCACATCTTCACCATCAAGCAGAATGCGCTTTTGCTCTCTGTCGATACCTGTTACTTGGCTGCCAAGTACGAGTTGGATGCCATGCATGTCGTACCATTCTTGGGTACTCAGCATCAAATCATCATGAGAGTTACCCGCAAACAAAGAGGACAACTGTACACGGTCATACGCGATAAAACGCTCTGCACCAATCACGGTAATTCGGTGCTCCAAATGCGCGTTTTTCTGCACTAATTGCTCAACGAGGTGTTGCCCGACCATACCGTTGCCTACCACAACGATGTGGCTCAATGCGTTCTTTACTGGAATCGTTAAAGGACTGTTCATCGCTGCCTCCTTATGCCGTTTGCGCTGCGGTTTTGGGTTGGTCTTCTTTCGAAGCAGGAATCTCGACTTTGGATTGCTTCTCGTAAAGGAACTTCAGCACCGCTTGTCGACACTTCTGATACTGCGCATCATCTGTCAGTGCGACACGCTCACGAGGGCGAGGTAGATTCACTTCTAACACTTCACCAATGGTCGCTGCCGGTCCGTTGGTCATCATCACGATTTTGTCGGATAGCAGCACCGCTTCATCCACATCGTGAGTAATCATGATCACGGTGTTGTTTAGCTCGGCTTGAATCTTCATCAGTGCATCCTGCAAATGCGCACGAGTTAACGCATCCAACGCGCCAAATGGTTCATCCATCAATAAAACCTTTGGTTGAAGTGCCAGTGCTCTGGCGATGCCGACTCGCTGCTTCATACCGCCCGAGATTTCATCCGGCTTTTTGTGCGCGGCATGCTGCATTTGAATCAACTCCAAATAGTGATTCACTTGTTCCTGAATCCACGCTTTGCCCCTTTTGCCGGCAATTTGTTTTACTGCAAGCTCAACGTTTTGATACACGGTTAACCAAGGCAATAATGAATGGTTTTGGAACACCACTGCGCGGTCAGGTCCCGGTCCAGCTACTTCTCGTCCATCAACGATCACGCCGCCGTCTGTTGGCATGTGCAGACCCGCGACTAAGTTCAATACCGTTGATTTACCACAGCCAGAGTGACCAATCAGCGATACAAACTCGCCTTTATTGATTTGTAAATCGACGTTCTTAAGCGCGATAAACTCGCCATCTGGCGTTGGGAATCGCATCCCTAAACGCGTTAGATCTAATAATGCTTTTTCCATGATCTTTTCCCTTATCTCAACGCTTGTTGTTTATTCCAAGACAACCACTTTTGAAGTTGCAGCATGCCTCTATCGAGCATCAAACCGATAAAACCAATAGTGATGACTGCCACCATGATGCGCCCCAATGACGCTGAACTGCCGTTCTGGAACTCATCCCAAACAAACTTGCCTAACCCAGGGTTCTGCGCGAGCATCTCTGCTGCAATCAATACCATCCAAGCGATACCTAAAGAGAGACGTAAACCTGTGAAGATCATTGGAATGGCAGAAGGTAAAACGATGGTGCGTATATGCTGCCACCACGAAAGTTGAAGCACTTTGCTCACGTTGATTAAGTCTTTATCAACGCTCGTTACACCCACAGCGGTATTAATCAGCGTCGGCCATAAGCTACACAGCGCCACGGTGATCAGAGAGTTAATGAACGACTTAGCAAACACCGGGTCATCACTCACATAAGTGGCACTCACCACCATAGTGACGATAGGCAGCCAAGCCAAAGGTGATACGGGCTTGAGCAATTGAATGATTGGGTTGAACGCTTGATACAGCCCTTGATTAAGACCAAGCACGATGCCAAGCGGAATCGCGACAACCGTCGCCAGCAAAAAGCCCGCAGTTACGGTCACTAAGCTTGTTATGATTTGGTCGAAAAACGTCGGTTTACCTGTGTAGGGACGAATCTTCACTTCCGCGTCCGGATTCTTGGCTAACTTCGCAGCATTGCGTTTTTCCTGACGCTCGATAAAAGCTTGTTCCTTTTCTCGTTCTTGCCAATGGTCATCGACAAGATTGCTGAACTGCTGAAAAGTTTGCACTGGTCCCGGTAGCGTACCTAATGAAGTTTGCACTTCTCTCGCCGCTAAGTGCCACATTGCCAAGAAGATCAGCAAACCAATGACGGGCAAAAGCACCAACCTACTTCGGTTCACTACCTGCTTAGCAGGAAAAAGGGAAATGACATTACTAGACATACTCACTCCTAAGAAATTTACATCCTTGTTATTGCGGGCAGACTCACCTGCCCGCTGTATTTTTTGTAGGACTGCTCATCCTAAACTTTGTCTTTTCCTTTAAGCCCGATAGAGAACTTCTCTAGATATTTATTTGGCTCGCGACCGTCATAAACGATGTTGTCGATAAAGTGTGTTTGTGGCGCGCGAAAACCATCTTCAGCGCTGAAATCTGGGAAGTCTTTTTTGCTCAACACACCATCTTCAATTAGCGCTTGAGCTGCTTGTTGGTAGATATCTGGACGGTAAACCTCTTTTGCCACATCCATGTACCAATCATCGGATTTCTCGCTTGAGATTTGCCCCCAGCGACGCATTTGGGTCAGGTACCAAATCGCATCGCTGTAGTACGGGTACGTGGCGTTATGACGGAAGAACACGTTGAAGTCTGGCACGTCTCGTTTGTCGCCTTTCTCGTATTCAAATGTGCCCGTCATCGAGTTGGCGATAACTTCGGCATCGGCTCCAACGTATTCGCTTTTTGATAGCATCTTCACTGCTTCTTGGCGGTTGGCATTGTCGTTTTCATCCAACCAATGTGCCGCTCGAATCAAGGCTTTCACTACGCGAATGTGCGTGTTTGGATACTTCTCAGCCCAAGCTTTGGAGACACCAAACACTTTCTCTGGGTTGTTCTTCCAGATCTCGTAATCGGTCACGACTGGCGTACCAATACCTTTGAATACGGCTTGTTGGTTCCATGGTTCGCCTACGCAGTACCCTTTGATCGTGCCCGCTTCCATTGTTGCTGGCATTTGTGGTGGCGGTGTAACACTCAAAAGAACGTCAGCATCCAACTGGCCACTGTTATCGCCTGAGTCTGGTGCGTAAAAGCCTGGATGAATCCCACCTGCCGCTAACCAGTATCGCAACTCATAGTTGTGCGTCGATACAGGGAACACCATCCCCATGTTGAACGGTTTGCCTTTATCCAGATAGCTGTCGACCACAGGCTTCAGTGCATCCGCTTTGATTGGGTGAACTGGCTTGCCATCTGGTTGCTTTGGAATGTATTGCTTCATCTGCTCCCAAGTATCATTGGAAACCGTGATTGCGTTGCCGTTCAAATCCATACTGAACGCGGTAATCACTTCTGCTTTTGTGCCGACACCAATCGTTGCGCCCAATGGCTGACCAGCAAGCATGTGCGCGCCAGCAAGCTCACCATCGATGACTCGGTCTAAAAGCACCTTCCAGTTTGCTTGCGCTTCTAAAGTGACGTACAAGCCTTCGTCTTCAAAAAAGCCTTTCTCATAAGCAACCGCAAGCGGTGCCATATCGGTTAACTTAATAAAACCAAACTTCAGGTCTTCAATTTCTGGCTCACCCAACTCTGCCTTTACGCTGACCGTGGTGAATACCGATAACGAAATTGCTGACACTTTCAGCATCGAACTCCATTTCATTGGTTTGCTCCCATAAAAAAAGCGCCACTACTCCGAAGAGCAGTAGCGCCGTTGCTAAGTCTACAATTACCGCCGTTGATAATTGAGATAAGCGATTCAACAATAAACCCAATTCTACTAATCCAATTACTGTGCCAACTTATTTTTCACTGTAAATACAATGAATTAGTTTATTCTACCGTTTCTAATTCCCTGTTATTGCTTGCTGATAGTGCAACACGCACCACGTTAGAAAACGCACCCTAACTCCAAAGTGGTAGAGCAACTAATCCAACACTTCCAAAGTTGTTATCAAATTCTTGGCAACTTGTGCGAGCGTTTGGCTCGATTGCATGGCCGAATTTCTAAGCGCTTTATAAGCCTGTTCTTCATCAACGCTGTGCATCTTCATCAGCAGACCTTTCGCTTTTTCCACCAGCTTGCGCTCTTCAATCTTATTGGTCAGTAATTCAATTTCCGATTGCATACTTTCGAATTTCGCTCTCACTAATGTCGCATGTTCAATCCAAGGTTGAAGTGCAAACTCACTATCGTGCGGCATAAGAACATAGTCCATTTTTTCTGATAACCGATTGATATCATTAGATGATAACTGCTTTAAGACGATAAGAAGTGGTGCCGCTTTTCTGCGACAGAAATCGACGATCAAACGCAGTTCCGCGGTTGGCTGCTGCCATCCAACCACAACGCTCGCTGACGGTTCTCGTTGCATTAACGTTTCTAGTTGTGCCAATTGGCAACCCATGATGTTGTCGTAATCTTTGCTCAATAAGCCGGACAATCGAGCCTGCTCTTGGAGGCTATCGCAGCATACTATAATGGGTGTTTTTGACGTTGATTGAGTCATGCACATTCCTTGTTTATATCTCACTCACTAAGAGAGACATAACAAGGACTGTGCCAACTAAACTTGAAGCGTTATTAACTGGAAGCGAGATGTTGTTGGAAGAATCCTAGTGTGCGTTCCCAAGCGAGCGCCGCTTCTTCTGGCGCATAGCGGGCTGTTGAGTCGTTATGGAAACCGTGATTGACGTTCTCATACATTAGCGCTTGATACTGTGCGTCGGTTGCAATCAATTGCTGTTCATAAGCAGGCCATGTGTCGTTAACACGCTTATCGAGCCCTGCAAAGTGAATCATCAACGGTCCTTTGACTTGCTTTTGGATCTCTTGCACCGCAGGTGTTCCATAGAAAGGCACACCTGCATCAAGCTCTTCTGGCATTACCGCTGCAAGCATATTGACTATGTATCCACCGAAGCAGAACCCGACCGCCCCCAACCTACCGTTCCCATCCTCGTGCTGTTTGAGGAAATTAGCTGCGGCAATAAAGTCTTGTTCAATCTTGGCTCTGTCCATCTCTTTCTGCATAGCGCGACCCTCATCATCGTTCCCCGGGTAGCCACCAAGTGGGTATAGCGCATCTGGAGCAAAAGCAATAAAACCGTCTTTGGCGAGTCGCCTAGCCACGTCTTTGATATAAGGGTTCAATCCGCGATTTTCATGAATAACTAACACGGTCGGCGATTTCAGGGTCTTCTTCTGTGGCATAACCAAATAACCGCGCCCTTCTCCATGCCCGTTTGGAGATGGAAAGGTTTCGTAAGTTGCTTTGATGTCAGGATCGTTAAATGAAACTTGTTCTGCGAGTGCATAATTCGGGGTTAGCGCATCGACCAGTGCCGTCATGCTAAAACCCAGCACTGCGAGCCCACCCAGCCTATTAAGGAACTCGCGGCGTGAGATCTTTCCGTGTGCGTATTCATCGTACCAATCGAAGGCTTCTTGCGGGATAGGATGAGAAGCCTTTTTAGTGGGAGTGGTATGCTTTAGAACCATTATCCATGTCCTCTGTGTCTTACCATATGGGAATTTCTAATTCTCAAAAGCGAAGCAAAGAATGAGCGCAATTGAGGTCAAAACTGCAGTTTCACCTCTCTGATACGGAGCAAGGTGGTGAAACACATCACTGGTGAGCTAGGATCTTTAACCTTCTTCAAACAATAGATAATGGATTCAGATTCAACAACTTTGCGTTGTTTGTTTTGAGTGGATTTGTCTAAAACCAATACTTTGGTTTAGCCAGTCAACTCAAAATTACTCGTAATGACAGTACGTCTGCCAATAACTAAAGGCACGTTCAAAGGCTTTTTCTCGATCATGCATTTGTGCAAACAAGACCACTGTCATCGTAGCAAGAACCGTATTTGCCATTTGGTTCATGTCATCTTCTGACGTCCCAAATGGGCAGTTCGCAGGCGTTGGCACCTCAGATAGCATTTGCTCCGTCCAGTAATGCGATGTCACACCGCTTGTTTGGCTTAACCATACTGTTTGGCTTACTTTTGGGTTGTATTCTGACTCACCAGATTGTCCTTTGAATGACACAACGGCGTGCGCAGTTTGACCAATCTCGTATTCGACTTCGGCATGAAGTTGCTGGAATCCAGGATGGAAACTACCACGAATACCAACCGTTGCCTGCCCCGGGTTCAATGCTCGAACCACGGTATTGATCGGCGTTCTAAGCCCATAACGATTCTTCCAACCGATCATGGTTTCTGCTTGAGTCGCAAACGCACTCAGCGGCAGATACACAATGTTTTGTGTTTCTAACACACGCTTTGCGTCTTCTGCTGATTCCGCTTTCGTAATAGCAAAAGTGTCGAGGTAATCTTCGGCGTGTAAACGACCAGATTGACGGTCGTGATAGCCATGCATTAACACTTTATGACCATTATCGGCAAGGATCTTCGCTGCCAACAGGTGCCAAGGCTGACCTGCCGCTTCACGTTTGCCTGCATAACATGGCCAATCAATGTCTGCACCAATAGCTGGCATGCGGGATTGGAATGCTTTCACAAAACCAGCGATTTCTTGTTGAGTCTCGTTCTGTACGCGGATCAGCATCAATAACATCGCCATCTGATCATCATCGCACTCACCGTTTAGGTATTCATCCATAACTCGAAACGCTTGGTCAAAGCTCAGTGGTTTTCTGCCACGCTCGCCACGACCGACTGTTCTGATACATTCCAAAATGCTGCTCATATTCCCTCGTATTCCGTCACTGACTGTACGGTTTCTATTAGTTGTTCGCGCAGTTTGACAACTTCTCCCATCACAATCAATGCTGGGCTCACGCCTTTAAGTGTAATCGATAAATCATTGAGCTGATTGAGTTGTGTAGCGTGCACTTGTTGTTGAGGGCTGCAACCATGAGTGATTATCGCGACTGGGAAATCTTCTCTCAAACCAGAGCCTATTAAACCCGTTTGTATTTGCGATGACTTTTCTAACCCCATATAGAAGACTAACGTTTGTCCGCTTTGCATCAATTGGCTCCACGCCTCAAATGCGCCTGTTACCACTTGCCCCGTAACAAAGGTAACGCTGCGAGCAACGCCACGATGAGTCAGCGGAATCAAGCTGTTTGCTGAACAACCAATCGCAGCGGTAATGCCGGGGATAACTTCGTAAGCGATTGAGTGTTTGACGAGCGCTAACGCCTCTTCGCCTCCACGGCCAAATACGAATGGATCTCCCCCTTTTAAGCGTACAACTCGCTTTCCTTGTTGAGCGAGCGATACTATCAAATCACAAATTTCTTCCTGACCAATACTAGGTTGTCCGCATCTTTTGCCCACGTAAATCCAATCAGCTTGTGGCGAAGCCAACTCCAAAATATCTTTGTTAACCAAACGGTCGTACAGCAGCACCTCTGCCGACATAATCGCTTTCACTGCCTTCACCGTTAATAAGTCAGGATCGTGCGGCCCTGCTCCAACAATCGAGACAAAACCTTTGTGGTTCGCATCTAGATCTACTGAATGGTCTTCTAAAAGTTGGTTCAGTTTGCTTGCTTGGTCATGCTTAGAAAAGCGAGACGAACGTTCTTGTTTCTGACTCGCTTGTCCTTTCTTAAACCAAGACTTTTGATAAGGCGCTTCCATGTGCTTATCCTCTTTGTGACTTACTTTATTTGAATAGCCAGACTTTGCTGGTTCGCTTGCTGCTTGCCCTTTTGATGCTGATGGCTGTCGACCATTTGTTTGATTTGAGAGACGCACGAGCCACAGTTAGTACCGCATTTGAGTTTGTTTTGAAGTTGGGTCACTGACGTGCAGTCTTGTTTCTCCATCGCGTCATGTATTTGTTTATCGGTGACGCGGAAACAACTACAGACCAGTTTGGCACTGCTTTGCGATTGAGTGATGGTAAGCAGTTGCGATAGCTCCATAGGTTTGCCAATCAAGCCGGTAAAGTTGGTGTAGTCGGTTTGAATTGGTTCACTAGACACCACTAAAACAGAGCGAATGATACGAACGTCTCCAACAAGGTCGTAATCCACCGCTAGCCAACCCTGGGCAATATCTATCGTAATCCTGCGGCTCTTTTCCGTTCGACAAAAACTCTGCTTCTTTGGTCTTTTATCGTGTGCAAAGCGCCAGATGCCCAAATTACTTTCTGCTTGAAATGCGCTGTAGAGAAACTTGCCAGAATCAAACTGTGTACCGATGAACATACCGTAGGTTTTTACCGCCGCGTCTTGCACTTCAACATAAGATGACTTAAACGCAGGTTGCCCAGAAATAGGGTCTTTTGCGCTGTTTACTATTGCGTTAACACCGCTTTCACCGCCATATCGACCCGCCCAGTGCATTGACATAAACAGCTCCTGAAAACCTAACCCCTCATCAATGGCAACTTTGGCATAAATACTGGTGTTTGAATTGGGCTGGAACAGCTTGGTGAGTTGTCCTGCTTTTAAGCGATTTTGAGTAGCAGAGAGTGTGTTCATGTACACGGTTGGTTCTAACTCAGAGGCAGCAAGGTGTGCGATATGCCCTGTGCGCGTCATGGTATGCCATTGATCGCGTTGCCTACCCGTGTTGAGCCACCAGCCTTTTGTTCTCTCTAAGCGTTGAGGCAATTCGCTGGTCACGACAAAACGCGCTTTTCCATCTGGGTGTGAATAGACGCCATCAGAAAAAGGGCGTACTCCTCCCCATTGAGTAGGCTTCCAAGCTTCGTATTCTTGCTCGGTTAAGTTCGCGTGTTGAGAAAGATCTAGCTTCAATGGCGAATCTGCATTCATGCCTGTCATCGCCGCATACTCCCTGAATACCGCATGTTCTGAGGTAAATGCAAAACCATTCTTGGTCTTCTCTAGTTCACACAAAGCTTGCCCAACTTGGTTTATCGCCCACCAATCCGATTTTGCTTCACCGGGAGGTGTTTGAAACTGACGCTGCCTTGAAAGTCGACGCTCAGAGTTGGTCACCACGCCTTGCTTTTCCCCCCACCCGGCGGCGGGCAACAACAGGTTCGCGTAATGCGCTACATCCGAATCCGCTGTGATATCTGAAACAATCACAAATGGACAAATCTCTAGCGCACGTTTTACCAATTGGTTATCTGGTAAAGAGACAACGGGATTGGTTGCCATGATCCAAAGAACTTTAATCTCACCACGTTCTACCGCCTCAAACAGCTCGACGGCTTTTAATCCGGGCTTAGTGGCAATTTCTGGTGAATCCCAAAACGCTTGTACCTCCTTGATAGACTCTGCGTCAAAAGCGCGATGAACCGCTAACTGGTTTGCCAATCCACCGACTTCTCGCCCACCCATCGCATTCGGCTGACCAGTTATAGAAAAAGGACCGCAACCAGCTTTCCCAATCTTACCTGTCGCCAAGTGTGCATTAATAATGGCATTGCCTTTATCGACACCATTTTCAGCTTGGTTAACCCCTTGGCAAAACAGCGTGATTGCGGTTGGGCTTTGTGCGAACCATTGGAAGAATGTCGTGAGTTTTTCTTCTGATATACCAATGGAAGACGAGAGATTAGTGACATCGTAACGCAAATCAGAAACTTCTTCTGCAAGCGCCTCAAACCCGTCGGTATAGGAGTTTATGTATTGAGAATCAATGTATTGCTGCTCGATAAGAAACTTGAGCAGCCCATTGAAGAGTGACACATCACCATCGTTTTTAATCGGTAGATGCAAATCCGCTTGCTGCGCGGTGACCGTTTCACGAGGGTCAATCACCACCAATTTTAAATTTTGGTTCTTCTCTCTCGCTTGTTGGATTCGGCGGAACAACACAGGATGTGTCCATGCGGTATTGGCACCGCATATGATCAATAGTTCGGTATTATCAATGTCATCGTAATTGACGGGAACGACATCTTCACCAAATGCTCGTACATGAGCCGCAACCGCCGAAGACATACACAAACGCGAGTTAGTATCAATATTCGCGCTGCCGACGTAACCTTTCATCAATTTGTTGGCGATATAGTAGTCCTCTGTCAGCAACTGACCAGAAACGTACATTGCGACCGAATCAGGTCCAAACTCCGCCTTTGCTTGGTGGATCTTTTCTGCAATCAGATCTGTCGCCTGTTGCCATTGCACTTCCTTACCCTGAGGTCGCTCCTGACTTACAAATTTCGGATACAACAACCGTGACGGCATATTTAAACTTTCTGCCAATGCCACACCCTTTACGCACAATGAACCCGTATTCGCCGGATGACACGCATCCCCAACAATTCCTTTCGCATTGACCTCGACACCACATCCAACACCACAATAGGGACAAGTGGTTTTTTTGCATCCTTGCGACATTCCGCCCCCTGATTCTTTCCTTAGAATGACGAGCTACAAGCGAAAAAAAACCTCTCCCGAAACGAGAGAGGCTGCATTGCCTATAAAAGCTCAAAAAAGTAATACCCTATCCGCTTAACCGCCTGCTAAGGGAAAGCGGCGCATCGAGTTAACGATGAACACAATCTAATTTGCAATCCCAATGCCAACTATGAATACCATTCATTTTCAATAACTTATAAAGATCCGTTTTCTCTTTATATTTGGTTGTGCACTGATTAGGTGCGGATTTGTTTCACAGAAGTGCAGCACTAGCGAGCGAGTTGCATCACCAAGCGCGGTTCTTGATCGCCAAAATAGTTATCCTCTTCCGCGACCACAACAAAGCCAAGCGATGAGTACAGTTTGAAGGCAGGTATATTGTCAGGATCAACGGTTAGCTTCACTACTGAGCCTGTTTCAACTTTACTTAGCACCTTATCCACTAGCAAACGCGCAACCCCCTTGCCTCTGTGTGTCGCATCTACCGCTAATGACAGAATCCATTGCGTGTTTTGTTCATCACTTGTCGCCATCAGCACATAACCAGCTATTTGCCCTTCTTCTTTGGCCACCAACAAACCTTGAGACCAACAATCAAATGCTTGTCGAAAGAAAAATTGAGGGTAAGCGTGATGACCAAATAACTTGTGCTCCAGTGTATATAGAGCTGCTAAATCATTTTTATCTGCTGAGGTGATCTGCATTGGCAATGTTTCCTTATAAAACTCTCCGAGTGAATATAGTTGCAAAGTGCGATAAAACCTAACGATTTCATGCAGTTCACATTGATATACCCAAGCGACTTCAAGATGCAGGGTTCAGAGCGTTGTCATCAAGTTGGGTGACGCAGAAATCAACTCAATGACATGCTCCCGAAGGGCGAGTCTCCTTGGGTATACTTCTTTTTGCTTTGGTCAGACCAATTCTTGATGATGAGAGCCAGTTTTAACTAATGGAACGTCATACCAGTTTTTATTTGATTGTTGGTCGTTTTTTGTTGAATAATCGCCGCTCTTATATACAAAAATAATAATAACGAGACGAAAACAGTCGTCCTTATTGAGCAATCAGGCTCATTAGCAAGCGAGTCATTACGAAAATGTACCGCTAGCGTTTACGTCAGCGCTTCAATTAAGTTGTCATAATTAGAGTTGAATAATGTCGATGTCTGGATTCGAGCAAATCAACCCTTTGCTCGATTATAAAAATAAAAAGTGGTGGCAGTTTTTAGGCATTCAAACCCTAATTTTTTGCGCGATACAAGTCAGTTATAGCCTGTCTAATTTCTATGTTATCTCGCAAGATCGTGTCCATGTACTCTCTTTCACAGCCGCTTTTGTCGTTGCTGTGACCTTAAGATACAGTTGGCGAGTATTGCCGACCATTGTCGCGAGCCTGCTATTTTACTATACCGTCTTCTCCCAACGTCCTTGGGAGATGGCGCTATTATTTGCCTTCTTTTTGCCCACCCTGCCATTACTATTTTGCCAACTTTATCGCGCTGCATTGAAGCGTGTACTGGCTTACAACTTCACACTAAAGTTAGGTTACTTCGCCATTTTAATCGGCATTCTTTACCCAATAGCGAACACCGCACTTTTGCTTCTGATCTGTGCACTTCTTGGAGGAGCGCCAGATTTTTCTTTTGAGTTTATCGCCTATTCAGTTTTGAGCGCGATTTTAACGCAAATGGTACTGACCCCTTTATTAAGCCTAGGACTGAGCTACGTGCTCGATGGTGATAATGCGCCCTATTTAAAGCTCGACCGCGCCATGATGGACGCCCATTCCAGCCCTTTGCATTTCAGACTCTGGCTGATGATTTGTGCGCTTTTCCTTGTGGCGGCTATATCAACGACTAACCCACTAACACTCAACACCTTGAGTTTAATTTTGCTTTGTCTGGTAGGCATGGCGTTAGGCAAGTTTGGCTTGGTGCGACCAATGTTGGTAGGCGCCGCCACTTTATTGATTTGTATCGAAAGCATCATAAAACGCTTCAACGCGGATATTCTCTCTAGAGAGCAAGTTTACGCCATGCTTTTGGTGTTGTTTGTTCTCACCATGCTTACGTTTATGCTTGGCGCTCACACGATTAAAAACTACGTCACCACACGCAATGCCATTCGTAAAGAGCGTATCGACAGCTTCACGGGGTTGTACAATCTCGCGCAACTTAAAGACGATGTCGCAAAGCACACGAATGCTACTTTGATTTACATAGACCTTGAGCCTACGTTGTCAAAGCTAAGTGGTCTAGGGCATCATGGTAGAGCGCAATTAATGAAACAGCTCAGTCAATATCTCGCATCAAATACTGAGCACTTACAGCGCGCCTACCTGCCTCCTTTTGCGAGTGGTTTACTCTGCATCGCGCCCCGCTTACCAAACATGGAAAAAGAGCTCGATACTCTGATTAGCCTACTAGATAGCTTCTATTTTTACTTCGACGACAAAGCTATTAGTCTCGTAAAACGAACGATTCAGTGCGCTTCAATCTTTGGCAATAGTAACCTTGATCCACTTATCTCTAAACTGTGTGAGCAACAAGCTCATCAGCAAAGCTGTGTGAGTTGGGTAACTCACAACCACCAGCAATCTAACACACTCAATCAACTCAGCTTTATCCAACAGTGCTTTCGTGAGAATCAGTTTGAGCTCTATTGTCAGCCGTATCGCGCCCTGACGCTAACACCTCAAGCCGCGCATTTCGAAATCCTTCTGAGGTTAAAGCCAAGCCAAGGTGAGCTCATGTCACCTGCTGAGTTCTTCCCGTTGATCAATGAGTTTGGACTCGAATTAGAATTAGATCAGTGGGTTATTGAACACACGTTCAGCGCACTAAAGGCGCAAGTGGAAGATTGGAACCTTGTTGGACGCTGTGCCATCAACTTGACCGCTAAGGCACTCAATTATGAAGGGATGGCGGAAGACATACAGGCAGAAGCTAGGTTGCATCATATACCAATGGATAAACTGTGCTTTGAGATAACCGAGTCGGATGCGCTGCGCAATGAACCCATCGCTATTCACAATCTCGATCTTCTTCGCGCATCAGGGTCGACCATCGCATTGGACGACTTTGGTACCGGATACGCCAGTTTTGACTATTTACGTCGCCTCCCACTGGATGTGCTCAAAGTTGATGGCTCTTTTGTAAAAAATATCGTTGATAGTGAAAACGACCGAATTATCGTTCAAGCCATCAGCCAAGTTGCCACCAGCATGAAATTAGTAACCGTTGCCGAATTTGTGGAGTCACAAGCACATATTGACACCCTAGAGTCGCTAAATATTCAGTTTGCTCAAGGGTTTGGTGTTGCTAAGCCACTTCCCTTACATGACTACCTTACAAAGTTATCGAACAAAGCTTAACCACAACATCTAAAACCAAAAAATCGTTAAATTTCACGATATAGTTTCAGTTTTAATATGCAAAATTGAAACTATATATCGCTTTTTGCAAATTTTCATGGTTCGATAATTTACACCACTGCCTTTTCACCAGCATGATTCACCACTCCACCAATGTGATAACAATCACTAAAACATATAACATCCGCGCGATTATTATTTTTATAAAGGCGAGTTTTAAGTGAAAGAATCTCGAGAAACGTTAAATTTTAGTGAATTAAACACAACAAATAATTGGACAAAACATGATACTCACTGGGTATTAAGCTTGTTTGGTACTGCCGTGGGTGCAGGCATTCTATTTCTTCCTATTAACCTAGGCATCGGTGGTTTCTGGCCCTTGGTTGTTATGGCGATCCTCGCTTATCCAATGACTTACTTAGCGCACCGAGGTCTTGCTCGCTTTGTGCTGTCATCCAAAATCAAAAATGCAGACTTTACAGATGTTGTAGAAGAGCACTTCGGAGCGAAAGCTGGTCGTTCGATTTCGCTGCTGTATTTTCTTTCTATCTTCCCGATTCTACTTATCTATGGCGTAGGTATTACCAACACCGTTGACAGCTTTATGGTCAACCAAGCGGGTATGGAGCCACTGCCACGTGCCCTACTATCTGGCGTATTAGTATTCAGTTTGATTGCTATCATGATGGCGGGTGAAAAAGTGATGCTACGTGCGTTCGCTATCATGGTTTACCCGTTGGTTGCGATTCTGGCGTTTCTTTCATTTTATCTAATGCCAAACTGGAGCATGCCAGTGATGGATGCACCAGAGATGTCATCTTTCGCAAGCACAATGTGGCTGGCGATTCCAGTCGTCATCTTCTCATTTAGCCACGCTGCGGCGATCTCAAGTTTTGCGAACGTACAACGCCGACACTATGAAGACGGTGCCGATGTAAAATCAGAGCTGATCTTGCGCCGCACAAGCATTATGCTGATCGCATTTGTGCTGCTTTTTGTCTTCTCATGTGTACTTGCTCTTTCCCCGGAGCAACTGGCAGAAGCAAAAGCACAAAACGTGTCGGTATTGTCTTACTTAGCTAACGCAACAGAAAACCCATTCATTGCAACTTTGGGGCCACTTGTCGCCTTCGTTGCCATTACTTCTTCATTCCTTGGTCACTTCCTTGGCGCGCGCGAAAGCCTGAATGGTTTGATCACTAAGCATTCTGATATGCCAAAACGACGTGTTGATCACATCAGTGTAGTCGTACTGTTTGTGTCTATTTGGATTGCAGCAATCATGAACCCAAGCATACTAGGCATGATGGAAGCTCTATCAGGCCCAGTCATTGCCATGATCTTATTTATTATGCCGATGTTAGCGGTATATAAAGTGAAAGGGCTGCAGAAGTATCGTGGGAAAGCATCTACATACTTTGTACTAATGACAGGTATTGTTGCAGTAAGTGCGTTGGTTTTTAGCTTGTTGAGTTAAGAAAAGAGATTTAGGCGAGATTTTCAGGGGAATACCTTATTTTTTATTAAGGTAATTCCCTGAATTTTGCTATGGTTTTCTTATCAGTGATGATTCGTTACTGTCTCATTGAATGAGAGTGAAAACACCTGCGATCATCAGTACTGAAGCAATACAAGTACGACCGATAATACCGAAGCGAGAAGGTTGAATCATTTCGTTGTGCATAGGCAATCTCCTTTTTGATGGGAACAGCCAGTTTTTCATGGCTTAATAACACTATGTCTAAAAACGCCTTTTTCCACAATACATAGCAATATTAAATATTTATGACAACGAGATGAAATTTTAGAGATCAAACGTTTTTTTAAGGCAGATCCCTCTCTTTGTTTGCTAGTTCACTCTCCTCTTTTAAACTTCTAACAACTTCAGTTCGTTTGTATCTGGTTAGGGTTCATCAGCCGACTCTCTCCTTTCTCCAAAGTCCTTCGTTTTTTAATTCCCGTAATTTCAACCCCCTACAAACATTGATCTGATAAAGGTTTTACAAGCATAGATAGACTGCCTAAATCTATGGGTAATCACTCAGAATAAGTGATAGACTTCACATGTGTTTCAATTATAAGAGTCAGCTCTTATCACCAAACTAATGCTTTTCCCGCTTAAAACGTTACGAACTATTTTTCCGATTGTCCTAAGTACACTTTGTCTGTCTTCTAGCTTTGCCTCTGAACAACCAAACAAAGAGAGTTACCTAAGGCACCATATCGCTAAAGACGATTATCCGATGCTTGAGTTCTACTTTGACTCCATCGGCAAACCGCGATCAATTAAATCCAGTGAACTTTCACTACCTAAAGACGCCTCACCAGAATCCCAAGCTCTGTATTATTTTGCTCGTATTTATCTTGAGCGTTATGAAGGTGTTCCTCTACCTAAAATCCCAAACCTCGTCGAATTCGGTACCATTCATAATTTGCAGTGGGTTATTGCCGAGGCAAAACTGAATCAAGCAGTAGAATTGGTGGAGGCCGATGAAGTCTGGCAAGGTGAACTTCTTCTTCATGACGTTATTAATATCTCTCGAAAAATTGGCTATAACTCCCTTCAGGGACGCGCCTACCGTTGGTTGGGAAATGCCGAAGTTCAACGCTCTCAGGTCCAAACAAGTCTAAAGCACTATCTAACTGCTTATGACTTGTTGGAAAATTCAGAGTTCGAAATTCAAATCGCGATGACGCTCAACAACATTGCCTCTCTGTATATGGAATTATCAGATTGGGATCGTGCAAAGACTTATCTAGACCAAGCATTAAAAGGCTATTTAAACAGCCAAGAGAAGTACGACAATAGCCTTTTCTTAGCCATTATGTACGCAAACTTGAGTGTCATTAACTTTGGGATGGAAAAGTACGAGGAATCTGAGCGTTACTTCGAAGAAGCAGCCAAACTATCAATGGCAACAGGGTCAGTTAGAATTAAGCATAACTCGGTATCTAACCTATCCCAGCTACTCAGCACGCTTGGGAAAATGGAAGAATCCTATCAGTTGGCGCAAGCTTGTTTAGATTTACCCAATCCACAAAACCTAAAAGGCATGAAAGCAGCATGCTATGAAGCATTTTCAGAAGCTTATCTTCAAGATGGTAAGTTCGAGCAAGCGATAAAGAGTGCAAATCTCGCCCTAGAAGGGTTAAGTGAAACAGCAAGTGCAGAGACCAAACAAAAAATGGATCTGTATTTAGTTCTTATCCGAGCAAACCAACAGCTTAAGCATTTCGAAGAAGCATTCAACGCATTAGAGCTTCTACGCAATCTAGAAAAGAGCTTTGAAAATCATATTCATGGCGACGAGATGATTAATATCAAACTCGATTTGGAGGCAAAACTGGCACAAAAAGAACTGACTCTTTTAGAGGCTAAGAATGCTTTGCAAGCTTCTGAACTTGAGTCGCAGCGTTATCGCGAAATCTTCTACTTCTTTGTTGTCGCCGTCATTGGTTTTTGGTTGTTCCGTTATATCAGGCAGATGAACCGAATCAATGAAGTACTTGCACAAGAGAACACAACGGACCCATTAACTAAGGTACACAATCGCCGCTTCTTACCGAACTGGCTCGATAATATGGCGCGCAGAAGCCCAAGTCGTCGATTTGCTCTCGCGATCATCGATATTGATTACTTTAAAGTGTTCAACGACCAATATGGTCATGATTTGGGCGACAAAATGTTGATGCATGTGGCACGAATACTCGATGAAGCCACACGTTCTGGCGACTTGCTGGTTCGCTGGGGCGGTGAAGAGTTTGTGCTTCTCTTCGAAATTAGCCATGCCGACGACTGTGCAAAAACATTGGACCGTTTGAGACTTGCGGTTGAAAACAACAACCTAGAGGTTGACTCTGACTCCATGGGCGCGACAATCTCTCTTGGCGCGGTTAATGAATTAAGCGCGCAAACCATCAAACAAGAGTGGGATAAGTGGTTTTTCGCTGCTGACCAAGCTCTGTATGATGCAAAGCAAGCTGGTCGTAACCAGTACAAGATTCACTCGACGTCATAGAATAGAACAATGAAGAAAACATGGATTTTTGCTGCGATTGCGCCTTTGTTTTTAGCAGCATGCAGCAATCAACAAGCTGCACAACTTGGGATGAGAAGCAGCAGCGTCAACGTATACGCTCAACAGATGAGTAACATGCAGTTGTGTGAGACCTTGTATTATAATCGCGCTTCAAACCAAACACGTGTTGCGATTGGTGCTGAGTTCAACCGTCGAGGTTTGAACAAGCGTTGGTGTGACCAACAATATAAGCAACTCTACATTGAGAAAGTGGTTGACGGTCTGTTGTCTCGTAAAGAGAAAGCCCCTACAGAACCTGAGGCAACCATACAACCTGCCATATAAATCACCCCATTCCATAAAAAGCAGGAAATTACACTAATATTCCTGCTTTTCAAACACGCTATATTTTCACCAAATATCTAGAATCTTACGTACCTTCAAGTGGTTAACACTAAGATACTGTCGTGCGTCGAAAAATAAAAGTAAATAAGATGTAAACAGTTTTCGTCTCCATTTTTAACCGCTAGCTTTGTTTAGACCTGTTTAAAGGAGTACCGAACAGGAAGAAAAATTCCAAACAAAGACATGAGGTCACAAATGGAAACACGCATTAATCGCCTATTCGCTGCGATGCTAGCAGTAGGCATTTCACCTGCCGTCTCGGCATACGATCCGCTCTATTCTGAGCAATGGCACCTAAACAACACCGGACAAACTGCGTTTGCAGCGAACCCTGCTGTTGCCGGTAACGACCTAAACACAACACTCACTCAAGCAATGGGCATTGCTGGTGTTGGCGTTAAGGTTGCGGTCATAGACTCAGGCGTACAGATCGATCACCCAGATCTTGCAGGTAACGTAGTCACAGGTAGCCGAAACTTCATCGAAGACTCTCCTTTCCCATCTGATTATCCGGTAGACGCAAATGGTCACGGTACCGCGGTTGCCGGTCTGATCAGTGCCGTTGGTAACAATGGCGAAGGGGTTCGTGGTGTCGCTTCTCGCTCTTCTCTTATGGGCTTTAACTGGCTCGCAAACCAAACTCTTGAAGGTTGGTTGATTTCTCACGGTGCAGATGCGTCAACAAGCGATGTTCGTGTATTCAACCAAAGCTACGGCTTTAGTCCTCTTTCCCCAATTGCTTTCGATGAAAACGATCCACAGTTCAAATTGGAAGTGGATGTGATGAAAGACGTCAGCAAAAATAACGCTTGGGGTCGCGGAGCCGTGTTCGTAAAATCAGCAGGTAACGGCTATCGTTACTTCAATACGGGTCGATTCTTTGTATTACCGGGTGACTTCTTTGCTGGCGGTGGCAACAAAGGGCTACCTATGCACAACGCAGTGCAGTCTTATGACAACTCAAATTACTACAACTTAGTAACCAGCGCTTTGCGTGCTGATGGTACCCGCGCAAGTTACTCTTCAGTGGGTTCAAACGTTTGGGTTGCAGCGCCTGCTGGTGAATACGGTCAAGATTTCCCAGCAATGGTCACCACCGACTTGATGGGTTGTGAACAAGGTCAAAACACCAGTGCTGACCTTGGTATTAACGGTCTCCATGGTGGTACGGAGCAAGATCCAAACTGTAACTACACCAGCACAATGAATGGCACCTCATCTGCAGCGCCAAACACTTCAGGAGCCATTGCTGCCATCATGTCAACTAACCACGCACTGACTGCTCGTGACGTTCGTGCGTTACTTGCAGAAACAGCAAGTGTGACAGACGAAGCTCACCCAGGAGTGCCACTTGAGTTCGTTAATAATCAAGGCGAAGTTGTTAGCTATGAAGCGATTTCTCCATGGCAGACGAACGCAGCTGGCGTTAATTTCCATACGTTCTATGGCTTTGGTGCTGTAAACCTAGACGAAGCAATGAAACGTGCACGCATGACAAACAATGTTCTGCCAGCACAAATCATTACGCCTTGGGCAAGCAACTCGACAGAAGTCAGCGTTCCAGACGCAAGTCTAGCGGGCGGCTCATCAGCCATCGCTGTTACTGATGACATTACGGTTGAATCGGTTCAAGTGAAGCTAACACTGGACCATTCACGTCTACCAGATTTAGCAATCGAGCTGATCTCTCCATCAGGCACTCGCTCTGTTCTACAAACGCCTCGCAACGGTCTGGTTGGACAATCACTGGATCCAAGCATTGCGGGTTACGAGAACCAATTGATGCTTTCGAACCACTTCTATGGTGAAAACGCGAAAGGTGAATGGACGCTACGCGCTATCGATACTAATGGTGATGAAGTGTTCTCATTCATTGCATATTTCAATTCTTCAGCTATCTATGATGTACCGATGGCAAACAATGCTAAGCCAGGCGTTATCAAGAACTGGTCTATGCGTATCTTTGGTCACTAAGGAGTCATTCACATGAAATTTATAACATTTTCGATTTTGGCTCTATCAACGTTGGCAACTGCCGTACAAGCAGAGCAACAATTAGCGGAGCAACCAACACCAGACTTGTTCATCGCGTCTGATGCAGTAGAAATTAACGGTCAAGATTACCGTAAACTGTCTGTCGACAACCTTTCAGAAGCCGCTGAATTGCATGCAGGTGACGAGGTGTTTAAGAATGCATTTAGCAATGTATCAAAAGCAACCGGCCTTATCTTTGTCACGGTAAAAAATCCAGCAGACGCTAAAGCAGTAGCAAAAGAACTCAAACTTGAAGTTGTTTTCGCTCAGGGCGAATCAGCGGTATTCAAAGCCTCTGAAGGACAAGACCTTTTGGGCATCAGTGACTATCTGAATGCTGACAGTCGCGTAAAAGCGTCTAAAATTGAATTAAACAGCGGTAAATACCGTGCACAATAATTCTCTAGCAAGAGAAGTTGGCTTTTAATCAAAAATACCTCAGCAATCGCTGAGGTATTTTTTTAAGAAATGAAGAAGCACGTAAAACTATCAACTTTACAACAACTTCACTCCCAAGAAGCTATCAATCAACACCCATCCATTATTGAATAAAGTTGATTAGTTTCTTAGCGATATCCGTATTGTTTTGCGAACCAATAAACTGCTCAGAGCCTTTACCATAAGCGAAGACCTGAACATCGACGGCGGTATGTCCTTTCGTCGTCCAGCCGGTATAACTCTTCTTATTGATAATATCCTTCACTTCTTTGTAAAGCGCTTTAGCTGGCTCTTCACTCAACTTCGCGTATGCTAGTTGTCGGCTTTGATCTTTAGTTAATGCCCAATCTACGGACTCATTCCACGTCGCGATCATATCGTGAGATTTGGCCAAAGACATCGCCAACGGCCACGCTGTAGTATGAACGCCCTTAATCGCTTCTGTATCCCATAAATACTGACCATTAGCGCCGAGGGTTAAACCACCCGTGGAGTGGTCCGCCGTAACGACTAAAAGCGTATCTGGGTGAGCATCAACATAAGCTTTTGCCAGTTCAATTGATTTTGCAAAGTCATTCATTTCTGCCATCGCACATGCAATGTCGTTCGCATGAGCACACCAGTCTATTTGACTGCCTTCAATCATGACGAAAAAGCCGTTATCTTGGCGTTGAAGTAAGGACAACGCCTTGTTGGTCATCACTTGCAATCGAGTTGGGTTTTCATCCAATGCGAACGGAAATGCTTTATCTGCAAACAAGCCAAGAGCAGGCAAGGTTTGCAACGCCGGAAGTTGTTTGAAGTCCGTAATATACTGATACCCTTGTTCTTTAAACTCTTCAACTAAGTTACGGTCATCTCGTTCGAAATAACGGACACCACCTCCGAGTAACAAGTCGACTGGCAGTTGATCATCCACTTTATTGTCGACGTAATCATTGGCGATTTCATCATAGTTTCGGCGTGATTCGTTATGTGCGGCAAAACTCGCTGGGGTAGCGTGATTGATCTGCGAGGTTGCGACAAGCCCCGTCGTCATACCCTGCTCTTTTGCCATCTCTAACATTGTCTTAATTGGCTTCTTCTCAGCATCAACCGCAATCGCACCATTGTAGCTTTTGACCCCTGTACTCAATGCCGTTGCACTCGCAGCGCTGTCAGTGACATAAGTAGCATCGTCTGGATAGGTTTTCGCCATACCGACTAAAATTGAGTCAAATACTGTTGGTTCTATTTCTTCTGTACTTGGATCATCGTGGTAGTAACGATATGCAGTCGTAAAAGCAGGTCCCATGCCATCACCAATCATGTAGATGATGTTTTTAGGAGCTTCATCCGCATAAGAAGTAGACGCAAATAAGCAGGCAGTAATTAGGGAATATTTAAGTTTCATATCTCATCCATGACATAATGCGATGGTGCTATTTATCCAAGTAACTGAGAGGTACTTGAGCATCGCACTCATCAACTTGGTTATCGTTCTAATTGATTAGTCAATATTATCATGCAGTTGGATTGAAACATGGTGTTTCTTCATACTTTTACAACGCACATCATTTCTTGAAGACAATTACCTCGGTCAACAAATCTGCTTTCTCTGTCTCATTGGGGTTGTTCATATAGCGTTCGATCCCTAACGGCTTGGTTTTCACTTTAATGCCATTTTGTCGCGTTAGGTTCATCACCAATGACCACGCGTTACCTAAGAACCAGTATTCGCCCTTATGTTCAACGACATAAGTATCACTGGCGGGGATAGTTCCAGCAACAAACTCGCCACTCGCCACGACTCCTGCTTGTACTGGTAAGCACGTGATAAACTCAAAATAACCACGCTTCATGTCCATCGAAAGGTAGTAGCAAAACAACTCTCCAGTAACGGGGAGGTTTTCTTTTTCTGCCATTTCAAACAAGCGTTCGACATGCTGCTGCATAACAGGACCAATCTCTGAAATAGTTCCTGCCCCAGCCAAGCCAATGTAGCTGACTTCGTTTTGTTTCCGGGAACCGAGGTCTTTGAGTTGAGATAAGACTTGCCCGGTTTCCAACTGGCTTTTTAGCATACGTAAACCGCGATCATAATCCATTTCAATCATGGATTTAAACATCCCCTTAAGGAAGAATAAAAACCAAGGTACACGGGATTGCATCATCCATTCTACTGCACACCCCTTCTGTGACGGCGTCACAATCAATGTCACTTTCGCCTGACTTTTAAATGGTCGAAAGAAGTGTAACTCCATATCAAGGCGATGCTCTTGTGTACTTTCCAGTACCACTGCCCCTGTACCTATACGTTTACCATTCCATTGATATCCTGAGCCAACTTTTCCTTGTTCTTCGCTGTACGTAAGTTCGCAATCCGGTTCCAAAATTATCCATGGTGACCATTCGGGCCAATGGGTAAAATCTTTCAGATAATCGATGATTTCACTTTGCGTCTTTTCGATTTCGATACTTCGGCTGACCTGATAAGAGAGCATAACCATTCCTTGGGTTTCATTTTTACTATTATGAGTCTAATTCAAATCGAGATTTTTTCTTGTTTCACTGGCAGTTAGGAACAAAAAAGCCAGAGTCGACGCTCTGGCTTTACAACTAACCGTTTTGAGTGTGTTACTGGAATCTAATGATCTGATGACTTTACGATCGAAAATCAACCGTAGCGGTAAACCTTACGCCATCATCATCCAGTTCAAATGGCCAACTCATGCGCTCACAAATACGTTCGACAATGACTAAGCCACAACCATAACCTGCATTGTAGGTTTCGTTACCATCGTGTCGATTAACAATAGTAAGTTGCGTGCCTATCAACACGATTTCAATATCGCCAATACTGTAGCTAAACGCGTTTTTGATCAGGTTATTAATTACAATCGTCACAAAACTCTCTGGGGCATGAACGAGCCCACTCTCATTTTCGCTCAGGTTGTATTCTGCTCCCTGTTTAGCAAATAGAGGTGCAAGCTCAGCTAACTGCTGTTTTAAGCATGTGGTTAACGCATGATCGGCATAGTGTTGCGGCTCTACCTTCTCTTTACCCAATAGTAAGAAGGCTTCCGTTAACACTCTCATTTCCTCACAAGCCGATTGCATACGTGTGATAGCTTTGTGAGCAATGGGCGGTTGATCCGGTACGCGAGCCAAAATGTCTGTTGAGCCTTTAATAACCATAATGGGCGTGCGCAGTTCGTGAGAAGCAAAGCGACTAAACTCTTGCTCACGACGAAAATACCCTGCGATTTCATTTTTACTATCTAACAGAGTCTGTTCAATATGACGAGTCTCGCTGAATTTGGTATCCACATCGAAACCCGGTTGGTCAGGTGGCATTCGCCCTATTTTGTCTTCAATCTTGGCAAGTGGACGCGACAAAATGCGCACCATATAAACACCGTAGCCAACCATGATCAAAGAAAACAATCCACCTAAAAAGAAGGTGAATTGGTGCAGCGAGCTTTCGTATTCATCCAAGTAGTCATCCGAGTCATCTTGAAAGACAATGTACATCAAGCCCTTACCAGACGGGTGATCAAACACGACAAAATGCTTATCCTCCTCGCCTAAAAGGTATTCATAGAAACCGGGAAACTTGAAAGACAACAGCCACTCCGGCGTTGGTGCTTCACTCCAATAAGAATCAAATTCTAGAACGTTAGGAAGCGGCGCATCCCACCCCATGTTTTGGAAGTTCTCTTGGTACAGCTCTACCTCTGTATCTAACCAGTGGTGTAAGCTCAGTACTTCGAGTTTGTTCTCCGCTACATAAATTAACGACCAAAATAAGGTAAACATCGCAAAGGTCATTAAACCGAATCCCCAGCGGATCTTGCGATAAATACTTGGGTATTCTTTATGCTTTGAGTCGGTAACCTTGTCCATGAATCGTCTCTAGTCTGGAATCATCAAAACCCTTGTCGAGCGCCGTTCTTAAACCATAGATATGGCTTCTCAATGCATCACTGCCTGGAGGCTCATCACCCCATACATTATCAATGACTTCGGTACGAGACACCGCTGCAGGCGCGCGCTTTAAAAGCAGCTTTAGAATTTTAGTTTGAATGCGGCTGAGTTTGATGTGTTTACCATTGCGAGTCACTTCATCGGTTCTCACATCTAAGCTTATGTCTGCAAACTTTAACGTGCCAATATCTTGCCTTGGACCTCGATTGGCTAATGCATGTACTCTCAAGCTAAGTTCTTGCATGGCAAATGGCTTCATCAAATAGTCATCACCACCAGCATTGAATGCCGCGACTTTATCATCGAGAGTATCTTTGGCGGTCAAGAACAAAATTGGGGTACCACAAAGTTGCTCACGACGGAGTTTCTCGACTGTACTGATGCCATCAAGTTTTGGCATCATGATGTCCATAATGATGACATCATAATGATTTTCTTGAATTAAATTTAGCGCAGCCTCTCCATGGTAAGCGCAATCTATCGTCATTCCTTCGAGCTCTAGATAATCCGCAATAGTTTCTGAAACATTGTGATTATCATCGACAATTAATATTTTCATAGGCTCACGTTTCTTCACGAACACTTCACGATAAGCGCCATAAGATACAACCAAATTCATAAATAAGCTTTCAAAATAGGTCGATATCATGAAAAAATTAGCGCTTGTAGCGGCAGTGGGTTTGGCATTATCAGGTTGTGG
Source organism: Vibrio harveyi NBRC 15634 = ATCC 14126 = KCTC 12724 (assembly GCF_001591145.1). Classification (GTDB taxonomy): domain Bacteria; phylum Pseudomonadota; class Gammaproteobacteria; order Enterobacterales; family Vibrionaceae; genus Vibrio; species Vibrio harveyi. The sequence goes on from NZ_BCUF01000015.1 coordinate 55,105, forward strand.
TGGGTCTGGAGGTAGCGATAACTCTACAACTCAACCTGCAGCGAAACCAAGTGCAGCTATCGGTACCGTAGAGTCTGTAAGTAGTGAAAACAGTTCAATCACAGTAAATGGCTACACTTACCGAGTATCAGAAGTTATGTATGGTGGTAAACAAACCAACCTTGCTTCGGTGAAGCCTAACATGATGGTTCAAGTTGGTTCTGGTCAGGAAAAATCGTCTAGTGCACCCGTTGTTGTAACACTAGAACCAACCATGACTGGTCACATTAAGATCATCGACAAAAACGCGGGCAAGTTCACCATCAATGGTTTTGAACTTGTCTATCCAGAACTCATTAACTCTGATATTGACAGTGGTGACTGGGTAATGGTGTCGTCTCTACCTGCGGCGAACAACCAATACAAAGTACTTTCAGTCGTAAAATTTGAAACCAGCTTGTCTGATCAAGATGAAGTTGAAGGTCGAATTTCAAGCATTGACCTTAATAAGAAAGAATTCAAACTTGGTGCAAATGTGACTGTCGCTTATGACCGCATTGCGGATCTACAAGTGGGTCAATGGGTGGAAGCAGAAGGCTCTTTCAATGGCAACGTTTTTCATGCCTCGTTAGTTGAAGTTGAAAGCTACAACCAACTACAAGGAGAAAATGATGTTGAAGGCATCGTCACTTGGGTAAACCAAGACCAGAGCGCCTTCGAGCTTAACTACCGCGGAACATTTATCATTGATGGCAAAACTTGCTTCCAAAATGATGATGACGCACCTTGTAACCCAGCGTTGATCGCCAATCTAGCCGTCGGCTCTGAAGTTGAAGTGACTTCTGTCATGGGAACATTGAACACCCCGGTTGCAACTCATGTCGAGTTTGAAAAGCCAGACTGGGCAGATGATAACGAAGAAGATTGGAACGTTAATGAGTTCGAATGTTCTGGCTGGGTAGCAAACCACAAAATTAATGGCGTGGACACCGCAACTTTCGACATCGATCATTGTTGGAATGATTTAAACCAAACTATCGATAACTCTAGCGTGGTCGTAAATAGCAAAACAATGTTTGAAGATGGTCTGTCATTTTCAAACATCGCAAATAAACATGTAGAAGTTGAAGGTACTATCATCAACAACACAAATGTTGCACTTGAGATTGAGCCTTTGGAATCTGACGACTAAGTCGAAATAAGTACAACAAACACAACTAAGAAGCACCGCCTTTGTGGTGCTTCTTCCCTCTCTCGTATCGTCTTTTCTTTTCAATTTTTACAACAGATACGTATGACCAAATGAGGGATTAATAATGCGTAAAATGACACTACCTCTAATTATGCTTTTCGGTGCTTGTATTTCAGCAAGCAGTTTCGCGGCAACAAACAACGATAATACATCAGAGCTATTAGAGTCTTTTGAGTGCACAGGCTTAGTAAACAGTTACGACGCAAACTCCCGAACTTTCGTGCTTGCTTGCCAAAACGATCATGGACCAGAATTCCAAACCAAAACGGTTGTGATTGATACCAATACTCAGCTTAATGGCGTACAAGAAGCGAACTTAGACGGTGCGACTATTGAAGTTGATGGTGTAGTTGTAAACGATCAAAATATCGCAAGAGAAATCGAGGTCGCGAACGACTAAGGCTCCGAAATTACAACAGAAACACACAAGTGTCGCGTCTGCGGCACTTTTCTTTTCCTGCAAACTCATATCACTCAGTTGCACTTAATCCATGTTGACATGAAGACGGTAACTGTAATGAGCAAACGTAACCTTGCCCTACTTCTCCTCCTATTTGGCGCAACCTCTGCGGACGCTGGCGTATTGGACCCAGACTGTGACGCAGAAAAAGCAGCCAAAGCAACAGCCACTAAAGCGGTAGTGGGAGTCGGTGGTCGATGCACACCAAAAGAAGCCTTAAAAGACAGCACGGTGGAAGCCGGTAAAGACGCGCTACCCGAGGAAGGACTTGCAGGTAAGGCCGTCGGCGCTGCAATGCCAGAGAAAGAGAAGAAACCTATTAAAAACACAACCAAGAAGATCATCACTGATTAATCGTCAGCCTGAAGTGAGTCGATTGGTGAAATATCGGTTTAGAGTAAATGAAAAGAGCGTCCATCTAGACGCTCCTTTGTTTTTTCGTTCGCGATGCTTAAGCCACTTCCGCTTGACCAATCCAGTGGTAATGGTGGTTGGCTTTCTTACCGACTAAACCAAGTTTAGCTAGTTCTTCAAACACTTTGTCGACCTCTTCTGCCGAAAGTCTGAACTGCTTCGCCACCGCTTTTTTGGTGCAAGTAATTTGGTGACCTTTTAACGCGTCACTCACCTGCTCTAATAACGTTTTTGGCTCTTCTGGTTCAAGCTCTTGTTGCGCTTCAGGCTCGGCTTCCTCTTTGATATGAGGCAAGTATCCCGCTGGCTCTGGGTCAATATCTCGAACGTTTGCGAGCGTTATTCCGTCGTTACGACGGAAGAAATGGCGGAAGCGATTCTCTTCACCAATCAAACCCACAAAGAAAGCAGCAAAGAAATCCAACAAGATAGATAAGAACACCACCAAGCCCAACTGCGCTTGAGAAGAGGTCGTTCCAAATGCTTTCGCTAAGCTGTCGATCAAACCAATCACCGAACCTTGCGCCACTGGCGGTAAGCTATCACGCTCTGTTGCTAAACGTTGTTGCTCTTCACGTAGCTTCTTGTTCTGCTCTTGAATGCGCGTTACGCCAGTTGCGATACGCTCCATCTCGATGTACTTTTGCGCCGCCATGTTGTTCAGTTCAATCTGCTTATCGATTGACGCAATCTGACGGTTGTAGGCTTCCACTTTCGCTTGTTCTACAGAGATATGACTTTGGGCGCTGTTGGTCGCACTGTTGATGCCACCGATACTGCCGCCGATAGAAATAGCGGCAAGCACCAAATAGAAAACTAACGCCGTTAGGGCTCCGGTGTAGTTTCTGTGTGCACGACGCTCACCGTATTCATACCAAGCGTAAAACTTGCCCGCTTCAAAGATGATTGCCAGACCGCCAAATAGCGCCTGCATCATTGGGTTTTCGTCAATCGACAAAAACAGTAAAAGAGAAAAAATAGTCGATGCTAAAATCGCAGCGCCAGTAAACGCGTACACGCTCACCATAGCAAATCGACCTTTAGGATATCGATATCCGATCTGTTGTTCGTATTTCATTGGAGAAATTTCTTAAGATTCCGCAGCCCTTATGTGATGGGCGCTTCAAGCAACTACAAAGGTGCGGAGAATACCGTATCCTTTATTAAATTACTGTCATAATTCCGTTAATGGAAAACAAGTGAGGAATAGATAATCAGTTTGAATTGAATCAGTTCGATTCTAGCACGTAAAATCACCAACAAAATTCCTAAAATTCAGCCTACCAATGGATTTAGAAGGCTACTAGATAACGACATTTGCGATTTCGGTTCTCAGAACAAATAACCACAAAACAAATAAAACACACTCACATCACCATTTTATAAACTTATAGTTACAAATTATTGTTCGTTTGTTAGTATCGCCGCGTTAAAAATCTCACTATCGAGTCGCATGGATATACTCAGAATACAGCAAGGAAAACAGACACTAAGCGCTATCACGATCATTATCGCTGTGCTGTTTCAACTGTACCTAACGTCGACTGCGGCACTAAACCCTACGCAAATCCACAGCGAAAATTGGCTAAACCAAGTTCAAGATGAAAAGGTGTTGCTGTGTACCGCTGATGGCTTTAAATGGGTGGATATTAACGAACTGATTGAAGCCAACGCACTGCCCAATTCTGAATTTGTTCAAGACCTTAATCTGCATGATGGATTTCAATTTGAGTGTCCGTTATTGCAAGCAGCGCAATTCTTTATTTCTATCGCGCTAGGACTTTATCTTGCTACGCTTTCTTGGTTAAGGCGCACTAAGAACACGCTCATACATTACCAATTCGCGATTTGTGGCAAACAAGTCTATAAACACGTCGCACCAAAACAATCACCGCCTTGTGCTTTCCTCGCCTAATGCTCTGCATGTGGCACACGAAAACAACTATTAAGCCGATCGGACTTTCGAATCGGAGAAGCCAAATTTCATAAGGAAAACACTAATGCTTAAAACAATCAAAACCACAGCTATCGCTCTTGTCGCTTTATTTGCAAGCCCACTCAGCCTTGCTCACGAATACGAAGCAGGCAAGATTCACATCGATCATCCTTGGAGCCGTGAAGCGCCACCAAATGCACCAGTAATTGGCGGTTTCTTCCAGCTAAGTAACCTAGGTGACGTCGACGACGCACTGATTGCGGCTTCGACACCGATTGCTGACCGTGTGGAAATTCATACTCACACGAAAGAAGACGGCATGATGAAGATGATTAAGATTGATGAAGTCGTGGTAGAGCCTCAGCAGAAAGTGGAATTCAAGCCAGGCAGCTTCCATCTCATGATCTTCAACCCAACCCAAACGCTAAAAGAAGGCGACCGTTTCCCTGTGACTTTGACGTTCAAAAAAGCAGGTAAAGTGGAAGTAGAAATGGCGGTTGAGAAGAAAGACCACATGGAGAAGCACACGCACCACCATTAATCGCCTAAACGAAAAGAGCCCGCTACTTCAGCGGGCTCTTTCTCTTTTGGTACCTATGATTCTAGCCGTGTGCACCTTTGGTTGTACTGATGTGCACTTTAGAGATTCCCTACTCGTTCGTTCCTCGCTCAGTCTTACTGAAAGCAAACCTCTGCCCAGCGCGCTAGACCAGCAGTGACCGAACCAAAGTAGTTGCCACTCACCACTGGAATGTTTGGCAATACTGTCTGCACTGCATCACGCAAAATAGGTGAACGTGCCGAACCGCCCGTCATAAAGATCGCATCCGGCTTCACGCCCGCTTGCTCTACCGCTTCAGTAACCAAAGCCGTCATCTTGTTCTTTGGTGATTCAATTGCTTCAATCATCTCATCACGTTGAACATCGACTTCAATCAACTCAGACAACAAGTTAATGCCCGCACGGTAAGACGCTTGGTCAGACAACGCGACTTTGGCTTCTTCTGCGCGACGCACGATGTTGTAGCCCAGTGATTCGTGGTAAACCTCTAGCAAACGAGCCAGCTTCTCAGGCTCTTGCGCTTGCTTGTGCAGCAGTTTCAACGCCGATAAGTTTTCACGTGAGTAGAAATCGCTCTGCGCTTCCACATTGTTGATCGCAATTGGGTTCCAGAACTGCGTGGTTGGCATCATGATGCCCGATTCCATCTTGCTCTCCATACCGAATGGGAACATCAGTTGTTTGAACGCCAAGGCGATATCCAAATCGTTACCACCAATACGCTGACCACTGTGCGCCAACAGACTTGCTGTACGGTCGGCTTTACCTCGCCAAGATGGTCCCATCTCAATCAAAGAACAGTCTGTCGTACCACCACCGATATCAACCACCAGAATGGTTTTATCTTCGGTTAGCGTTGCTTCGTATTCCAGACCTGCCGCTACCGGCTCAAATTGGAATTCGATGTTCTGAAAACCAGCACGTTTTGCTGCTCTTAAAAGAATGCCTTCCGCTTGAATGTTTGCCGTCTCACCACCACGACCGTGGAAGTTGATCGGACGACCAATCACTGCATCAGTAATAATTTGCTGCGCGCTGTTCTCTGCTTGCGATTTGATGTTGTCCATCATGGCGCAAACCAGATCTTCAAAGAAACTCAGCTGAACATCACGCAGACCAGAAGCACCGAGGAAAGACTTTGGGGACTTCACGTAATAGATATCGCGAGGATCTTCCAAGTAGCGATTCAATGCCGCTTGACCAAACGCCATGTCTTCTGGCTCAAGTTCAATGCTTTCTTCACGATTAAGGTTGATCGCGCGACGCAAAACCTGCTCACCAACCTGATCGAAAGGTTTGATGCTGCGATGTCGGAACAAGTGTTCAGACACCGATTCACGCGTTGGTGCAGCAAGGGTGGAAGGAATGTAAGGGCTATTCCCTTCAAGGTTTAAAAGCTGCGGTTCACCTTGTTCCATTTTCGCCACCGAACAGTTCGCGGTGCCGTAGTCAAAGCCGATATACATAAGTCCTCCCACTGACGAAAAAAGGTCGGCAATCCTACCTCAACCTCAGTGGAATTACTACCGCAACTCAATGAAATAAGTGGCGCTTACTCTTTCTCGGCAGGTTCTTTCTTCATTGATGGCAACACAACCGCAAGCAACAAAGCCAACAGCAGAAATACCGGAGTGAGCGTAAGCCCATGCCAAATAGAGTATCCGTCGTGGAACAACCAAAAAATGCCGACAGTCAGCAGGTATGCAAAGTAACTGCAGAACACCAAACTAATCGCAACGAAGCGCGTGCGATTGATGATTAAGATTCGCACCAAATACTGGCTCATGATCCCCGCGCAGTGCACCGCCATTTGCCAATTAATGATGAAACACGCCAGTGCGACGAACCCAGATATTACCAAGGCATCGTGCGTGTTGAGAATGAAGTAGCTGCCAAAGCGACTGATGATGACGGAGTAATCGCCCTCGTACACTATCGACCATGATATGGCGTTTGCCGCAGCGACAAAATTGGCAAAATAAGCGATGGCATAGAAGGTAGTTTGAGAGCTGAATGGCTGAAAGACTTCGGAGCAATAGCCCTGCCATTCTTTTTGATTTGACGTAGGTCCGACCCAGTTACGTTTTTTGTTCGGCACTCGCTCTGCAAACGCAGGACCGTTACGAAACAACAACCAGAAAATATACAGCGCAAGTGCTACTAAGAGTATTGTAAGCATACCCTTTCCCCTCCAGAAATGTCCTTTTCCACTGCCAATGGCGTTGGGGTCGTAAACTGCACTTCCCTGTTTTTGTGCTTAATCTTGTTTTAACGCATTGTTAAACATCATAAATATAATCAAAACGGCAGTGACGACTTTATCACTACCGTTATTAAGGTTTAGCACACGATGGACGGAATTGCTGAATCTGGATAGACCAAACAGGAGGGAAAGAAACGGTCTACCCAAACGAATTATGCTTCGAGCTTTTCTTCAAACACGCCAAGCTCACGACCTAACCAAATCGCACGCTCGGTATGATCACGCAGCTCGTTGTCACTGACTGGATGAATCAAAACCGAAAAACCGCCACGAATAGTATCAAGCCATGCGATAAACTCATCACTTATCGATTCAACATGTAGCTCAAACATCGGCATCTTATGTGGACCAACCAACTTGCACACTAAAGGGAAAACGCGCAAAACATCTTGGCGTTCTTGACGAATGATCTCATTCAAGGCTTGAGCTTTATCCTGCTGCTGAAGCGGGAAGTAAACATGAATGTGGTACATAACTTCTCCATGCGTATCACTGACTTTCATTAGTCGCCACACTACCTTCATTCAACTATCGAGGGAAGCGACAAATTCAAATCTATCGTCAAAGCGTGACGGAGAGATTAACGTGTTACTAGATCTGCGCGAATATGGTTGATAAATCACTCAACCTGTCGAATTTTACAGCATAATTTTATTACAAATTTCCTGTCAAACTCAGTGATTCCCTTCAACTTCGAAAACGTACAATTCAAAAAAGCAGTGTTTTATCCTAGAAAAATACGGTGTAAGCGAAACTTTACTGTGGATTACAACTCAAATTAAAGCATAATTTAACAATTTGTTTACACTTACTGTATCTGGTTATACCAAGATTCATCACTGGATTAGGCGGTGTAAACAGCAGTAATAAATGACGCCTTGTGTTTTACCAGAACACACTTTTGTTAGAGAGACGAGCACCAAAAGCGTCGATAACTATCAAAACAACTGCAATCCTAGGTATGACCTTTTGCGCTGATATCAAAGCCTGAGTACCCATACAGGCTGAGATCGAAACAATGAGCAGCTGCAGTCCAAAAGACCCGCAGCGTCAAAAGGAGCTTGAGATGAACGTTCAGGCATTACCCATGCATCGGTTTATCGACCATGATGGGAACCTCGTCAGCCAACTACCCAACTGGGCTGATCTCGAAATATTGGTCGGGTTTTATCAAGACATGATATTAACTCGCACTTACGATAACAAAGCCGTTGCCTTGCAGCGCACTGGTAAATTAGGCACCTACCCATCACACCTTGGCTCGGAAGCCGTTGGGATAGCGGTAGGCAGAGCGCTAAAAGCCAGTGATGTATTTGTTCCTTATTATCGCGATATGCCCGCCATGTGGTGTCGTGGTATAGGAATGGAGAAGAACCTGCAATACTGGGGAGGCGATGAACGCGGCAGCGACTTCGCTCCCGAAGGTAGCCCTTTTCCTAGCAAAGATCTGCCCTTCTGTGTCCCAATCGCAACACAGTGTACCCATGCCGTTGGTGTTGCAGCAGCACTGAAAATCCAAGGCAATCACGATGCGGCTTTGGTGATGTGCGGTGATGGCGGCACTTCCAAAGGCGACTTCCTTGAATCCATTAACTGTGCGGGCGCTTGGAACATCCCATTAGTCTTTGTGGTGAACAATAACCAATGGGCGATCTCCGTTCCGCGCAGTTTGCAATGTGCTGCGGAATTTCTCTCAGAAAAAGCTAAAGGCGCCGGTATCCCTGGTCTTACGGTGGATGGCAATGACGTCGTCGCGGTATTTGATGCAACAATGACCGCCCTTGAACGAGCGAGAAAAGGCAAAGGCGCGACGTTAATTGAAGCAGTAAATTACCGCTTGAGCGATCACACCACCGCCGACGACGCGACCCGCTATCGTAACGAGGACGAGGTTCAAACGGCTTGGCAATATGAGCCCGTCCGTCGACTTAAAGCCTTTCTCACCAATCAAGGCGTTTGGAGTAACGAGAAAGAGCAAGAGTGGCAAGCCCACTGTAAAGAACAAGTTGAACTCGCCGTTGAACGTTATCTCAACATGCCGAATCAAGCGCCTGAAACGGGCTTCGATTTCCTTTATGAATCCCTACCCCAAGAGCTTCATGCGCAAAGGGATGAGCTAATCAACAAAGCAATGCGAATGCAGGGAGGGAAACATGGCTGAACTCACGTTAGTTGAAGCAGTGAACCTCGCGCTGCACCATGAAATGGAACACGATCCGAATGTCATCGTCCTTGGCGAAGACGTGGGTGATAACGGCGGTGTATTCCGCGCCACTGTAGGGCTCAAGCAAAAATACGGTCTTAAGCGTGTTATCGACACACCTTTAGCTGAAGCGCTTATTGGCGGAGTCACTGTCGGCATGGCAACGCAAGGCTTAAGACCTGTGGTAGAGTTTCAATTCCAAGGCTTTGTCTTCCCTGCATTGGAGCATTTGATGTGTCACGCAGCACGAATGCGTAACCGTACTCGTGGTCGACTCACCTGCCCTGCAGTGTTCCGCGCGCCCTTTGGTGGTGGTATTCACGCACCAGAGCACCATTCTGAAAGTGTCGAAGCATTGTTTGCTCACACCGCAGGTTTTAAGGTTGTGATTCCTTCATCTCCGCAACGCGCTTATGGTTTGCTCCTAGCAGCAATTCGTAGCAACGATCCGGTGATGTTCTTTGAGCCAAAACGTATCTATCGCACAGTGAAATCTGAAGTGGTGGATAACGGCGAAGCGCTACCTCTCGACACTTGCTTTACCCTACGCAAAGGTCGCGACATTACGTTAGTGACTTGGGGAGCGTGTGTTGTCGAATCACTGCAAGCGGCTCAAACGCTGTCCAATCAAGGTATCGAAGTTGAGGTGATTGATTTAGCCAGCATCAAACCCATTGATACCGCGACCATCTTCCGTTCGCTTGAGAAAACCGGACGCCTCTTGGTGGTACATGAAGCCAGCAAAACCTGTGGTGTCGGCTCAGAACTGCTAGCCAGAACCGCAGAACATGCGATGTGCCTCCTCAAAGCGCCACCAAAACGTGTCACTGGTATGGATACCATCATGCCGTACTACCGCAACGAAGATTATTACATGATTCAGGAAGAAGACATTGTGCTCGCCGCGCGCGAACTCGTGGAGGATTGGAAATGAAGACATTTAACTTACCCGATCTCGGCGAGGGTCTCGCTGAGTCAGAAATTGTGAAATGGCATATTAGTGTTGGCGATATGGTCAAGCTGGATCAAGTGGTGCTTACCGTCGAAACAGCAAAAGCGACCGTGGATGTTCCTGCGCCTTATGGTGGTCGTATCGTGAGTCGTTATGGTGAAGAAGGCGACGTAATCAACATTGGTGCTCTACTTCTTGAAATCGATGAAACGGGAGCAGAACAAACCGTCTCCGAACAGAAACAAACTGCCGATGCAGCAACGGTGGTTGGTAATGTCTCCCAACATGCACACAGCGTGAATGTGGACGATTTCTGGATTGGTGGTGAACATAATCCATCGCCAGATAACCTCATCACTGCGCTTCCTTCTGCTCGCCTATTAGCGAAAAAACTGGGTGTGGATTTAGATTTGGTCAAAGGCAGCGGTCCGGATGGTTTGATCGTCGATGCCGATATCTACGATGAAGCAGGCAAGCAGCGTCCGGGCACAGAGGTGCTTAAAGGCGCACGCCGAACCATGGTATCGACCATGGCTGAATCCCATCACAATGTCGCAGCTGTCACCATTACCGAAGAAGCCGTTTTGGAAGGCTGGAAGCAAGGCGAAGACATCAGTATTCGTCTGGTCCAAGCGATCGTGCATGCCTGTCAGGAAGAGCCTGCCATGAATGCATGGTTCGATGCCGAAACCATGACGCGTTGTGTCCACAGTACGGTGAACATTGGTATTGCCGTAGACAGTCGACACGGTTTATACGTACCGGTTCTAAGACACGCTGATGAATACGAGCCACAAGAGGTACGTCGTTGGTTAGACCAAACCGTACAAGGCATACGTGAACGCAAGATCGGTCGTGAGCAGTTACAGCACGCCACCATTACGCTTTCAAACTTTGGCGCAATTGCAGGCATTTACGCAACGCCAGTGGTCACGCCGCCACAAGTCGCGATTGTCGGTGCAGGTCGAATCATTGAGAAAGTCGTAATTCGAGACGGGCAAGCTGTGGCAGTCAAAGCCATGCCGCTGTCGATTACGTTTGACCACCGAGCATGTACCGGCGGTGAAGCAGCAAGGTTCACAAAAGTACTGGCGGAGCACTTGAGAAAAGCGAGTGTTTAGAGAACGTTTGTCCCGAACAATAAAGGGCTTCCGATTGGAAGCCCTTTTGTTTTGAGGATGAATTTAAAGAGAGATTCCCTACTCGCTCATTCTTCACTCCAGGGAATGACGCCCGAAAAATAGCGAAATTAAACCTTCTCCAATAATTCCGGCATAATCTCAAACAAATCGCCAACCAAACCATAGTCTGCGACTTGGAAGATTGGTGCTTCAGGATCACTGTTGATCGCCACAATCACCTTGGAATCTTTCATCCCAGCCAAATGCTGAATGGCTCCGGAAATACCCACGGCAATGTACAGTTGAGGCGCGACAATTTTACCCGTTTGTCCAACTTGCAAATCGTTAGAGACAAAGCCTGCGTCTACCGCAGCGCGTGATGCACCAATTGCACCACCAAGCTTATCAGCAAGCTGTTCCACCAGCGCGAAATTCTCTTTGCTGCCTAACCCTCGACCACCAGAGACAACAACGTTTGCCGCAGGTAGTTCTGGTCTTTCACTTTCCGCTTTTTGCTGTGAAACAAACTCACTGTGCTCTGCCTTAATGACAGTTTCTAACGTCACGACATTCTCGACTACTGGTGAGTCAGACACCGGAATTGCGTCAAACGATGAACTTCGAATCGTCATTACTTTGGTTGTATCGTCCGAACGAACTCTGGCTAACGCATTACCGGCATAAATGGGGCGAATAACCGTATCGAGCGATTCGATCGCAATCACATCTGACAATTGCCCAACATCCAGTAAAGCAGCGACACGAGGCATCAAGTTCTTACCGAAAGTACTCGCAGGGGCAAGGATATGCGAATAATCTCGACCAACTTCGGCAATCAAGCTAGACAAGTTTTCTGCCAATGCATGCTGATATTCAGCAGCATCAATCGCAATGATCTGTGAGATGCCCTCTGCACACTTCAACTCATTCAATACTGAGCCGCATTGATGCCCGACTAACAAGGCGGTTACAGGCAAAGAGGCACCGTCTTGTTGAATCTGAGAAGCCGCGCTCAACGCACGTAATGTATCCGCTAAAAGTGATTGGTTATCGTGCTCCACAACGACCAAGGTTGCTAACGGTTTGTTTTCCATAGTTATGCCTCCTAAATCACTTTCGCTTCATTTTTGAGTTTGTCGACTAACTCGCTCACACTGCCAACCATCTCACCGGCTTTACGAGCAGGCGGCGTCATGACTTCCAGCACTTGCTGAGAGCGCTCAACACTCACACCAAAGAAGTCTGGCGTCATTACCGATAGCGGCTTCTTCTTCGCTTTCATGATATTCGGTAGCGAGGCGTAACGCGGTTCATTCAAACGTAAATCCGTACTGATGATCGCAGGCAAATCCAGTTTGAGCGTCTCTAAGCCACCGTCGATCTCTCGCGTAACCAGAACCGTTTCCCCTTCTACTTTCACTTCCGAAGCAAATGTCCCCTGCGGACGATTCGTCAGTGCCGCCAACATTTGCGCGACTTGGTTGTTATCCGTATCGATTGATTGTTTGCCCAGCAGCACCAATTGAGCCTGTTCTTGCTCGATCACGGCTTTGAGTAACTTCGCGACCGCAAGCGGTTCTGGTGACTGTTCAACATCAATATGAATCGCACGATCCGCACCTAATGCGAGTGCTGAGCGCAATTGTTCCTGACAACTGGTGTCACCAATCGACACCACTAACACCTCCTCTGCGACTCCAGCTTCTTTAAGGCGAACTGCCTCTTCCACCGCAATTTCACAGAATGGGTTCATCGTCATCTTCACGTTGTTGGTTTCCACGCCGGAACCATCAGATTTGACTCTTACTTTAACGTAAGGGTCAATTACACGTTTAATCGCAACCAGTACTTTCACATTCCCTCCTAGCAGATCGCAAAGCGATACGCGTCCTAGCAATTGGGTCATGCGTGACAAAGATTGGTGTTAAAGCTCAGTCTTTTCATTACCTTGGTAACAAAAAACGCATTGTGACATTGTCACTAAAAATCTTTATCACGCCTTATGACGTTACCATTTGAGCTTAGTTTAGTTTACGTTTACGTCAACTGGACTATAGTTCTTTATACGAGCACTGCGTAATAGAAGAAGCACCTGAAACACAAAGAAAGGTTTCGCATAAAGGAAGCAAGAAGATGGAAAGAGAATGCATGGAATTTGATGTTGTGATTGTCGGCGCCGGACCTGCAGGTTTGAGTGCAGCATGCCGCTTAGCGCAACTCAACCAAGAACGTGAAGGTGAACCGCTGTCTATTTGTGTGGTAGAGAAAGGTTCAGAAGTTGGTGCACATATCTTATCTGGCGCGCTATTCGAAACGCGTGCATTAGGTGAACTCTTTCCTGATTGGCAAAGCATGGGCGCGCCGCTTTCCGCCGCTGTAAAAAACGATGCCTTCTTATACCTAACCACAGAACTTAATCACGTTCGTGTTCCCCACTTTCTTACCCCCAACCCAATGCGCAATGATGAAAACAACTACGTCATCAGTTTGGCGAACTTGTGTCGTTGGTTAGCAGAACAAGCAGAATCACTTGGTGTTGAGGTCTATCCCGGTTTCGCCGCATCCACAATTAACTACGATGCATTTGGCGCAGTTACAGGGGTAAACACCAGCGATATGGGCTTGGACAAGAACGGAGAAGCCAAACCCAACTTTGAAGCCGGTATTGAGCTAAAAGCCAAATACACCGTATTCGCCGAGGGGTGCCGAGGTCATTTAGGTAAAGAGCTCATCCAACGATTTGGTTTAGACGATGATAAACAACCGCAACATTATGCGCTTGGACTTAAAGAGATTTGGGAGTTACCTGCCAATGCCAAAGATCAATCAGGCAGCGTGATTCACTCTGCTGGGTATCCACTGAGTGAATCCAACACCACCGGCGGCGGTTTTCTCTACCACATGGAGAACAACCAAATCGCTGTCGGGCTTATTGTCGACTTGAATTACAGCAATCCTTACTTAAGTCCGTTTGACGAATTTCAACGCTTTAAGCACCACCCTGCTATCGAACAACATTTGAAAGGCGCTCAACGCATCGCTTACGGTGCAAGAGCCATTGCGAAAGGTGGGTTGTCTTCTCTGCCGAAACAGCAATTCCCCGGCGGTTTATTGATTGGTTGTGATGCGGGCACCTTAAACGTCGCTAAGATCAAAGGCAGCCATACTGCGATGAAATCCGGTTTGTTAGCCGCAGAGGCGATTGCTGAAGCAATCACACAATCCAATTCTGAACCGGATTACCAAACCAAGTTTGAAGATTCATGGTTGTATGAAGAGCTTAGTGACACACGCAACTTTGGTGCGAACATTCACAAATTCGGCAGCGTACTAGGCGGAGCACTTTCCACCTTCGAACACAATCTGTGGCAGCCTCTGGTGAAAAAACCAATACCATGGACAATCACAGATCCTTCGCACGATCATGAACAGCTGAAACCAATTGATGAGTGCCAACCTATTCAATACTCGAAACCAGATGGTGTAATCAGCTTCGATAAACCCTCATCAGTATTTTTGTCTGGTACACAACACGAAGAAAATCAACCTTGCCACTTGCAACTCGCCTATCCTCATATTCCAATTCAAGTCCATTTGAAGAAGTTTGATGAGCCAAGCCAGCGCTACTGCCCTGCTGGCGTGTATGAAGTGGTGGAAGTCGAAGGCGAGCAAACATTCCAAATCAATGCAGCAAATTGTGTGCATTGCAAAACCTGTGACATCAAAGATCCGTCGCAAAACATCACATGGAAAGCACCAGAAGGTGGCGGCGGACCGAGCTATCAAAACATGTAGAAACGTTAGTATATTGACAGTCTAACAAATGGATAAACAATCCAACTGCTGTTTTTATGCAGAAAAATTTGACTTCGACACGAAGAAATCCACCAGCGAATTTCAATTACGGATATAATGCAGCCCTTGTTCCAGCTGATGAATCATGACAATGCGAAAATACTACGTAACTGAAGGCGACACGACGTCTAAGAAAGAGAAAATTGCCTACCCAAAACTGGCGCTATGTGACCAATGTGTGGGTAGTTATGTTGTGATCAGTGAAGGCGAACGCACGTACGAAGAGTGCGCTAAATGCGGTGCGGACGATTAACGCTAACGCGATAATTTAATGATACGAGGCAGGTTTGAATCTCTGCCTCATCTTACTCTTCCAGAACTGGCTCTTCGCGCAATAAAATACAGCCTTTATAATCCATCAGCCCTTGTGTGACGTGCACTTCACCTTGCTTTGAAACAACCACTGCCTCGATACCCTGTTGCTGATTTAGGTACGACATCGATTCTTCTACGCTCGGTAAAAAGCCAGCGGTACTCCAAATTTCACCATCGACAGACAGGTGAGAGATAATCGTCAAACTGCCGATATCGGTTGAGATTGGCATCCCTGTTTTGGCATCCAACAAGTGATGATAACGCTGCCCGTTGGATTCAAAAAATCGCTCATTGATACCCGATGTCACCATCGACATGCCTTGTAAAGGTACGACGCGAAGGACGTCACCACGCTCTGATAATGGGTTCTGAATGCCCACATTCCATGCTTTGTTGCTGTTATCTGGCGAATGACCGATGGTCAGTACGTTCCCACCCAAACTGATAAAACCGCTTTGTACGCCTGCTTCAACCAGTTTGTGCTTTACCTGATCGGCAAAGTAACCTTTAGCAATCGCACCCAAGTCTATCTCCATCCCCCTTTGAGATAAGAACACCGAGTGTTCATCTTCGCCCAAAATGATCTTGGTCGGATCGACCAACGATAACTTGCCGGTAATCACATCAGGAGACGGCACTTTGGCATCCTTAAAACCAATTCGCCACGCTTTTACAAGCGGACCAACTGCAACGTTAAACGGGTTTCTTGTGTCTTCACTGTGCTGTTTAGCAAGCTTAATCAGGTCAAATAGATCCTGCGCTACCACCACCGGTGTAATACCCGCATTTTGGTTGACGCACATCAGCTCAGAGTTGGATTGATTGACCGTAAATCGCTCTGCATAATCGGCGAGTTGCGCGTAGGCTTCTCTTATTAGTTGCTCACCGTTCGAGTGATACACCACCACATCGATAAAGGTGCCCATCATCTGAAATCTGGCGCTGTATTTATTGGTGCTCATCGATTTCTCCAAACACTAAATACGGAAAAAGAGGGAAGCATCACTCCCCTCTTATTGATTACTTATCTTGCTCTGTTTCGCTCTTGAATGAGTGCTTAAATAAGATCAGAAGCACTTTCACCAGCGATACGACCATAAGTGAAGATATCGATCAGCGCGTTGCCACCGAGGCGGTTGCCCGCGTGGATGCCACCCGTTACTTCGCCTGCTGCGTACAGACCTTGAATAACTTCGCCATCTTTACCAATCACGCGCGCCTTAGTATCAATCTTCAAGCCACCCATTGTATGGTGAACCGAAGGCTGACGTGGCGTTGCGTAGAACGGTGCTTTTTCCACTTTCAAACCGAACGCACTCTTATGGAACTCAGGATCCTGTCCTGCATCCACACAAGCGTTGTATTGTGCGATGGTGTTAGTTAGCTCTTGCGTCGGAACGCCAATTTTCTCAGCCAACTCTTCTAGCGTATCAGCTTGAATAATGATGCCTTCTTTGATTTCGTGCTCGATGGTTTCATCTGATGTATTCGCTGCGGTTTGACGAATGTTCTCATCCGCAATCATGTAGATCAGACCACCGTTATCGAAGAACGCCTCAGAAAGCACGTCACGGCTACCACACTCATCAACAAAGCGCTTACCTTGCTTGTTCACAAATACAAAGTTCTCTGGTGGCACAATCAGACCGGTTAGCAGCGCACCTGATTTAGGGTCACCAACTGGCATTAATTGCACAAAGCCCATGCCGACTAATTCTGCGCCCGCTTTCTCACCAATTTCGATGCCGTCACCAACCAATGCTGGTGAGTTTGTGGTCTTGATGTCGTCCGCGATTTCTTTCCAGTATGTGTTGTACTTTTTGATCATCTGAGTGTTTGCGCCGAAACCACCAGAAGCCAACACCACACCATGATTCACATGAAGGATAAGTTCTGTACCGTCCGCTTGAACCGCTTTGATGCCCACCACTTTACCGTTATCAACCATCAAATCCGTTGCACGTGTGTCAGTAATGATGCGACCGTTTTGTTCTTGAATGCGTTTTGATAGTTTGTCTACAAACTCTACGCCTTTTGGACGTTTAGGTTTGTGTGCACGACGCCACAAAGCACCAACGGGAATCTCAACAACGCTACGGTCAAAATCAATGCCCTTTTCACTCAACCAATCAATGGATTCCATAGAGCGAGATGTTAGAGTTTCAACCAAATCGTATTGACCATAAATCGATTCACCGTTCAGGTCGGTACGTTTACCGCCAAGGTAGGTTTGAATGCGGTGTAATTCGACAGAATCAAACAAGTACTGCTTGCCGTTCTCAAGATCTGTAAAGTAGCCATCCAGTTGCGCTTTAAGTACTTTAAAGTCTTCTAAGTACTCACCCGCAAACTCGGATTCCGCTGTTTTCGCTAGCAGCATCAAGGTTTCTTTTTCACCAGGAAGTGCTGGGAAATCACCTTGCCATTTTGGTTCTGCCGCGTTCACCCAACCGCCAGTACGCACCGTGTTACCACCGATTGCAGGGAACTTCTCAAGCAAAATAACCGACTTACCTTTATCTAGTGCCGTCAACGTTGCACTCAAGCCGGCACCGCCGCCACCAACAACCACAATATCCACGGTTTCTTCGATGGTTTTCGATGACCATGCAACCGCTTCTTTGGCTTTGCAGCGCAGTGCTTCTGAGTTACCGCCCGCGAGATCAACCGCGTTCGAGACCCCGTCCAGTACCGCTTGGCTGCTGACTGTCGCACCTGAAATCACGTCGATGTTCAGTGTTTGACCATCAAGGATTTGTTGAGGAATACGTTCAAACGCTGGGTTTGCGATACCGTCTGATTCTTTGGAAGAGTCCACCACAATGTCGAGGATTTTATCTTCAGAGAAAGTTACCGTAACAGGTAAATCACCATTGTGACCGCGACCATACGCCGTGTATTCACCTGAGTTAAATTTGATTGGAACGTTCTGCAGCTCTTTGATGCGTTGGTGCTTCAATGCTTCTGCTGCGCTGTCCACAATCATGTAGTCCATGATTTCCCAAAGTGGTGTTGGAATTTGCAGCGCTTCTTGTTGCGCGATGTCCGCGAACTCAGCACAAGTTTCATCGTTAAGCGCTTTGTTTGCCCAAGTAGGTTCAACCAAATAACCTTTACCGACACTAACCATGTCGTAACCTTGCTCTAGGGCATTTTCTGCATCTTTGCGCTGAGCAATACCACCAACACCAATCACTGGTACTTTCGCAACACTTTCAGATTGAAGCTTACGGTATTTGTCGATTAGCGGCTCTTGGTCTTCTGGCGTAACAATTGAGTTACGTAACCAGCTACCCATTGAGAAATGGAAGTAATCCAAGCCGTGAGTCGCAAGCTTATCTAGCAGGAACATGGTGTCATCAAAGCGGATGCCCGGTTGTTCAATCTCTTCAGGAGAGAAGCGGTAACCGATGATGAAATCAGATTTGTTATGTTGCTCAGCCACTTGCTTAGTTTTTGCAAGTACAGCTAATGGGAAGGAAGTACGTCTTTCAATGTTACCACCCCATTTGTCGTTACGACGGTTTGAGTGTGGCGAGAAGAATTGCTGAATCAGGTATGTGTTTGCGCCGTGGATTTCAACTCCATCGAAGCCAGCAAGGATTGCACGGTTTACTGCATCACCAAAGCGCTCGATCATCTCTTCGATTTGTTCTTTGGTCATCTCAAGTGGTGTTTCAGCGTTGTCACGCAGCGCAGCGACAGGACTTGCAGAAATCGGTTGGTGTCCGCCATTGAACTCAGGGTTTGCCATACGACCGGCATGGTAAATCTGCAGAATCGCTTTGGAGCCCTTTGCTTTAATCGCATCGGCAAGCTTGGTTAAACCTGCGATTTTGCTGTCGGTATCAATACCCAGCGCACCCGGGAAAGCACGACCGTAATTCTCTACAAACGCACTCTCGACAATGATCGCCCCTGCATCACCGGAACGAGCTGCATAGTAGTTGATCATCTCTTGCGTTACGCCGCCATCAAAGAATGCAGACTGAATCGTCATCGGTGCCATCACGATACGATTATGCAGTTTGACCCCTGATTGAAATGCAATTTCATCGACTAACTGAGCCATAAATAGTTTCCTTTAACAGATTAATTCTCATATCAAAGGCACCTCCAGTTCGACCAACGCACCACAAGTGTTTTTGATATGAAAACCAACGCCCTCATTCGATAACCACAAAAATATTATTGATTTGACCGTATGAGTAAAATGAATACTTTGCATTTTAGCTATGACTGAAGCGCATTAATCAAAGGCTAAGTGGTTTGATTTGAATGGTAAAAAAGGCAGGAGATGAAGTGCGACGCCTTAATGTTTAGTTAGGCGCTAAGCCTTTTCTGAACTGGAATATAACGAGTAATTTAAGTGCTAACTTACGAAGAAAAGGTAAAAGTGAATTGGGTAACTAGACGAGTACTCAGCGACTCAACAAGCCTACGAGGTACGGATATTATCGCTGTTATCTGTACTCCGTATTTTTTGTCTCAAGTCTTTATGACTCATCTCTAAGAGTCACATAACCGACTTTCATCACGGTCAGATAATTTTACAAAAAACAGATATTGCCTGTCACCCATTGCACAATTCATCGCTACTTTATTTGCTTTCGAAATGCCCCCTCCCACCGACGTTACCTTCATCACCATTCGAAAAATTTAGATGAAAAAGCTAATAGTTCCGGTAGTTTACCTAGAGTTTTATTTTGAGAGATTGCGTAAACTGCTGCAGAACTATTCATTGTTGCTCTATTCATTGTCGAAACAGCATTCACTAACGGCAAGGCAATTGAGCGCCTAAAACTAAAAAGAAAATACTTCGAAAAGGATTAATATATGAAGGCGTCAGTGGTAAACCTAATCTGGTTATCCGGTAAAATGGTGATGGCAACAAGTAGTTTGGCGTTATCCGGTTTTGCTTATGGTTCCACTCCAGAAACCATTGGTGACATTCAGTTCGTCGACCTAAACTTTGCTGATTGCTTTTCCGGCTACGAAGCGTCTTCGCCAAACATTTTGACCGAACTCGACTGCTCCAACAATAACATTAGCTCTGTGGAAGAAATTAAATTTTTCCCTGCACTAGAACACTTGATTCTTCTAAATAACAATATTAGAAGCGTCGATACTACACATAATCCAAAGCTCAAACGCCTGATCTTGGCGAACAACCAATTGAGAGATATCGACCTATCTCATAACCCAGAGCTTGAAACTCTGACTATTTCAGAAAACAACCTGACACAGCTCAACATCAATAAGAACTCGAAGCTGAAAAGTCTCTACGCATACAAAATGCCTATTGCAGAAATAGACGTTCGCCAACTATCACGGTTGCGTGACCTTGGATTCAGTGCCCATAAACTGACAGAACTTAACGTTAGCCAAAACTCCGAACTCAAGACACTCTTTCTTGGAAGTGGCAGCCTAACTACGATCGACTTAAGCCATAACCCAAAGCTTTCGCACGTATCTCTTCAATCAAACCAATTGCAAGAGATTGATTTGTCGAAAAGCGCGAATCTTAAGCACCTTAACGTGCGCAATAATAAGCTCACCAGTTTGGACTTAAGCCAACAGACACAGTTGCAAGAAGTCAAAGCAGACTATAACCAGTTGACCGAATTCCAATTGGGTAAAAACCCAAATTTAACGTCACTAGAGCTAAACAATAATAAATTGACCAAACTGGACCTGACTCAACAACTAGCCTTGAAGAAGTTCACAGCATTCAACAACCCACTTTATGATATTACATTGCCTGAAGGTCATGAGTTTGATCTGTTTTCAGTCGAGGGTTCACCTTATGCCGCTGCTCTAACAACGACCTCTCAAGCAAGCGAAGAGAAAAACATCTCAGACCTACTATCTCCTCGTGTCAGCATTATTGAAGGTGGTGTAATAACGCAAGAGGGAAAAGAGTACACCGTGACTCCAACACAAATGGTGATGCCAAAACTCGGCCAATACATTGGCTTTCGATACTCGGTTACGTTGCCCAAGAATGCACAGGGTGAAATAGAGCCTAGCCTTGCAAAAACCAACAAATTCCCAATTACTGTCCGGATGACGCATCCAAAGATTGTCGATCCTAAAACGGGCAAAGGGTTCACCGAATCCACTTGGCCTGACACCATGTTTAAGCATGATCGTAACCTCGCGATGTGGTATTTCGGCGATAAAAGCGAGCTGGTGTCCGGTCGTTGGAAACTCGAGATACTTTACCGCGATAGCGTGGTAGCAAAAAAAGCCTTCCAGCTAGTCAATATGGATGATCCTAAAGAACTCACTTCAATCAAGGAAGCAGTGGTCATGCAAAACTTATTCAGTAAAGGTTCTAGTTATGTTTGCAAAGAAACCGCCTTTCAGCACTGTTTTGGGTTCGATAGTACTAGTAAATGTGAACAAGCTCTTGAGCCTTACACCAAGAGCTGCCAGGCAGTAATGGCACGAGAAATCAAAAAACAAAAGGGCAAGTTTGACAGTAAAGACGCTTTGAAAAATGCTTTTCTCTTTTATACAGGGTGTTTAATGGGGAGCTATGCAGAAGAAAATCATTTCGAGCGAACAGAAGTACTGCAATGTATGAAAGGTAAATAAGTTATTTTTAATAGAGCCTCACATCAAGTGAGGCTCTAGTGCCGTTAAACCTCTACCCCTGCTTCATCTTCTTCTACGATATCCGTTTCTTGACTCGCCTCTTCCAACCATTGCTTTAGAGATTCACTTGCTTGCACCTTCTGTTGGTAGGCTTTGGCACCTGCCGATAGCTCGATACCATAAGTTTGGAAACGCAATGCCACAGGTGCATACATAGCATCTGCAATCGACCATTCTCCAAATAACCAGCCGTTCGGATGCAGCTTGGCTTGTTCTGCCCAAATAGCGTCAATGCGAGCAATATCTTTACGTGCACCTTCAGTTAAATCGACTTTTCTGCGCGCGCGGATATTCATTGGGAGTTCGTTTCTTAAATCAAAGAAACCCGAATGCATTTCTGAAGCGATGGCGCGTGCTTTAGCTCTTTCTGCAGAGTTGCTTGGCCATGCTCTACTTTGCAAGTATTGCTCGTTTACGTATTCCAAAATCGCTAATGAATCCCACACTGTTGCATCGCCATCCATCAAGACCGGTACTTTCGCCGTTGGTGTAATATCTTCCAAGGTCTTATAAAAATCTTCCGTGAATAACTTGAGCTTGGTGACTTCCACATCCAGTTTGAATTGAGAAAAGATCAGCCATGCGCGAAGTGACCAGCTTGAGTAGTTTTGGTTAGCAATAAACAGTTTCATGACGCCTCCATGCGGTTCGTGTTTTGATTACCCATTCACAATATCTGATTGTATTTAAGGGGACTAACGGATAGTTTTGATGGAACACTTCAACAAAAACGATGGATGAGTTTTAGATATGGATATCGATGCGTTGCGCAGCTTTCTTGCTTTTGTAGAAACGGGAAGTTTCACTCGTGCTGCCAAGCAGATCAATCGTACCCAATCAGCATTTAGTGCACAAATGCGTAAGCTGGAAGACGAGCTCAGTGTCAGCTTATTTGAAAAAGAAGGTCGCAATCTTGTCTTAAGTGAAGCGGGATTGGCACTACGCTCTCATGCAGAGCAACTAGTCAGCTTACATAATCAAGCGCTGAAACAGGTGAAACGCTATGAAAATAAGCGCCCTCTTCGCTTAGGTTGTCCAGAAGATTACAACGACAATATCCTGCCTAAAGTCATTCGTGTATTACAACAATCTGAACCCACGTGTTCGATTCAAGTCTTCAGTGAGCCCAGCATCACCTTGAGAGAAAAGCTGGATGAAGGAAAGCTAGACGCCGCTATTGTGACTAGAGCACCGGACAGTGAAGAAGGTTATTGGCTAGCAAGCGACAAAGGCGTGTGGATTGCTCACCCTGATTTTAACATCGAGACCGCCCAACCTCTCCCTCTTGCCCTTTTCCAAACCGACTGCAAATACCATGCGGCAGCGGTAGACGGATTAACCAAACGTGGTATCCCTTATCAACTACTGGCGTGTTGCAATACAGCATCGGCACAAAGAGCGATTGTACGTTCAGGCATGGCTATCGGTGCTATGGGCAGTATTAGCGTTAGCGATGATCTCGAGATCTTAAACGATATGCCATCGCTGCCTTCCGTGGATATAGTACTGGTCACGGGTGTTGAGCCTCATCCAATACTGGACAAAGAATGCTTGGCGCAATTGGTTGAGTTAATGGCTTAATCGGATTAGCTAGCCAATCACAAAGTTAAATTCGCCCGTTAACCGCCCGTCGATTCGTATAGTTTCAAACTGCAGATAATCACGGGCTTTGCCTCCCCACCATTCATCGCCAGTATTGCCTTTCAAGTACAACTGAGTGGTCAGAAGTTCTTGATTATCTCGCCACAACTTAACGTGAATGTGCGGTGGGCGAGAAGCATAAGGTACAGGGTATAAGGTCTGAAACAAGTAGCGACCATCCGATTGAGTTTCGACTGCGCCAAAGCCAGCAAAGTGAGCATCAAACTTTTCGTTATTTGGTTGCTTAGGATGATCGTAAATCCCCTGCCCATCGCATTGCCAGATTTCTACTTTGATGCCTGAGGCAGGGTTTCCCGATGTATCTGATACTCTGCCTTGCAACACGATAGGTTCACCGACCAAGCCTTCTGATTGCAGAATCAAGTTTTGACGAAGAGGAATATCCACTACTGGATAAAATGGTCCTTCTGTTTGTGCTGGCGTCGACCGCATTGGTGTTTTCGCTTTTAAAGAGGGGGCGAACAACAATGTCCACAGTGCTAAAAAGTGTCTTCTTTCCATGATGCCACCAATGCAATTGGGTTGAATTAAGTTTGGTGGAACTCGAGGAATTTGCCATGACAAATATAAAAAATGCCCCTGCAAGAGAGTCATTCGCAGAGGCACTGTGGAACTAAACGATGAGTGTTGATTGAAGGATTATGCGGCTTCGAACGCCAATGCTTTCTTCTCTACCTGACGGAAAATGAGAGTCAGCACACCATTTACCGTTAAATAAAATGCGCCTGCAACACCAAATACTGTCAACGTATCGTAAGTTTGTGCGTTAATGCGCTGCGCGTAACCCATCAGATCCATGATCGTAATCGTACTTGCTAGTGACGTGCCTTTGAAGACCAAAATCACTTCGTTCGAGTAAGCCGGAACAGCACGACGAATAGCGTATGGCAGAAGCACTTTCAGTGTTGCTGTTTTGTTCATGCCTAATGCACGACACGCTTGCCATTGACCGGAAGGAATCGCGTTAAACGCTCCTTTGAACAACTGAGTGCTGTAAGCAGCGGTATTGAGTGCTAGTGCTAGCATCGCACAGAACCAAGGTTGGCTTAACCATGTCCAGAATACGCTTTCTCTTACGACATCAAACTGACCTGGACCGTAATACACCAAGAAGATCTGCACCAACAAAGGTGTACCAGTAAACAAGGTGATGATGCCACGACTTAACCAATGCAAACCCGGAGTACGTAAGATCAGAGTCAGCGTCATCATCAAAGCTAAGAGACAGCCCACCACCAAAGAAGCGGCAGTCAATTGAAGGCTAGTGCCTAAGCCATCCAGCATTTGCCAAACATGTTGTTCGTTCATGCGGTAGCCTCCTGTCCCATACTCATGCCTTGAATTGAGAACTTCTTATCAATCAGTTTTACGGCACGTTGCGTAATCAAAGTAATGCCTAAGTAAATCGCCGCAGCAGTTGCGTACCATGTAAACGCTTCATGCGTTGCTGCAGATGTTAGCTGTGCTTGCTTCAATAAATCCGTTACGCCAATCAGTGATACAAGCGCGGTATCTTTCAGCAAAACCAACCATTGGTTAGTTAAACCTGGTAGTGCGTGTCTTACTGCTTGTGGCAAAACAATGCGAACAAAAGCGTGTGCTTGACTGATGCCGAGTGCACTTGCTGCCTCTCTTTGCCCTCTTCCAACGGCTTTCAATGCGCCACGTAGAGTTTGAGAAGCATAAGAAGCGAAGATTAACGACAACGCCACCACGCCAGACAAGAACGGGCTAACCTCTATAAAGTCTCCGGTGATTAAAAACAGAACCTGCGTCGAACCAAAATAGATGAACAACACGACAAGGATTTCTGGCAAGCCACGTACAATCGTCACAAACGCCGTCATTGGCCATTTAACGAAAACGCGGCGAGACATTTCACCACTGGCGAATACCACTGCCAGAATCAAACCGACTAATAGGCTTGTGAAGGCTAGCTGGACAGTCATCCAACTAGCTTGAACAAGCGATAAAGAGTAACCCGTTAGTGCCATATTACTTACCGAAGTACTTGTTGTAGATTACGTCGTATTCGCCGTTTGCTTTCACTGTTTTCAGTGCTGTGTTCAGCTTGTTCACTAGCTCGTCGTTACCTTTGTTTACTGCGATACCGAAACCGTTACCGAAGTATTTAGGGTTAGTGACGTGCTCACCCACGTAAGCTAGGTTGTCTTCTTTCTTGAACCATTCTGCTACGACTGCTGTGTCACCGAATACAGAATCAATACGACCATTTTTCATATCGATGAACGCGTCTTGGTAGCTTGAGTAAGGAACCGCGGTTACGCCCGGCATTTGCTCAATCAGGTAACTTTGGTGTGTTGAACCGTTTTGAACACCAACACGCTTACCTTCTAGTGCTTTTTGATCAGCCACTTTTTCTTTGATAGAAACAAACGCTGCTGAGTTGTCGTAGTAAGGGTCAGAAAAGTTCACTTGCTCCAAACGTGCATCAGTAATATCCATTGCAGAGATAGCCGCATCATAACGCTTGAATTTTAATGCAGGGATCAGGCTGTCAAAAGACTGGTTGTGGAAGGTACATTTTGCTTCCATTTCTTTACATAGTGCGTTCGCCAGATCCACATCAAAACCTTGGATTTGGTTGTTTTCATCCATGTATTCGAACGGTGCGTAAGTCGCTTCCATCGCAAATTTGATCTCTTCTTGTGCTGCTGCGTTCGCTGAGACAAGGCCGATTAGTGAAGCTAGTAGAATCTTTTTCATTGCAATACTCCGTGTGTACTTAGTGGGCTGACACTCGCAATGACAGCCGAGCTTATCTGTTAAATAGACTGAACTTTAAAAACGTAATTTAGTGATTTAGGTAATCGGCAAACTGAGTGGTTTGCGGATTAACAAATGCGTCGTGCGTACCGTGCTCTACGATGTGCCCTTTTTCTAGGTATAGAACATGGCTAGCGATTTTCTTGGCGAAATCCACCTCATGGGTCACAACAACTTGTGTAATTCCCGTTTCGCTTAAATCATTAATAATCTTGACCACTTGATTCGTAATTTCAGGGTCAAGCGCTGCGGTAGGCTCATCAAAAAGTAATACTTCTGGTTTCATCATCAGCGCACGGGCTATCGCCACACGTTGTTGCTGACCACCAGAAAGTTGCATCGGCCATGCATCCGCTTTGTCTGCCAAATGCAGCGTTGCGAGAATTTGCATTGCCTGCTTCTTCGCTTGTTCTTTATCCATGCCAGAGACTTTTACCGGAGCCTCAATCAGGTTCTCCATCACTGTCATGTGTGGCCATAGATTGTACTGTTGGAAAACCATGCCCACTTTACGACGAAGCGCTAAACCTTGTTTCTCTTTGATTTCAGTTGAAAAGTCGAATGCGTCATCAGCGATGTTTAATTGCCCATTATCCGCGCCTTCAAGAAGGTTAAGAACACGTAGTAGAGAGCTCTTCCCTGCACCACTTGGACCGAGTAACACCAGCGTTTCACCGCTTTCACAATTAAAACTGACATCGTGTAAAACTTGGGTATCGCCGTAAGATTTATTGATACTTTTAACTTGAATACTCATGCTGCCATACTGCATTAATTGTCATCTGGGGGTTATACTAGCAAGAAAGAGATTTTATGCAATAAAAATGTATAAAAATTTAGATTGTTAATTTTTTGTATAATAAACAACCAACATAGCAGAGTATATGACTGGTGCAATGAGTTTAGGTTTTAACGAGATTTGTTGAAAAACCTAATGGAAAGGAAGTCAATGAAAAGCAATAAAAAGAGAGGCATGCGCCTCTCTTTCGTTGGTGTTAAGTCTTAAACTTGAACGATATAACTTAGTTCAACTTAAACATGCTGACACTATCACGAAGCTTATTCGACATCGCAATCAAGGCTTCTGATGTATCCACATTGTCTTGAACATCTACCGTCGTATCACGTGCAAGATCATTCACGTTAATCACGCTTTCGTTGATCTCATGCGCCACCTGAGATTGCTCTTCAGCCGCAGTGGCAATTTGGTGGTTCATATCTTGGATTCGCTGGATTTCATGGCGAATCTGGTCTAGAGATAACGTCGCCTCTTCTGCCTTATCAAGCGTGCGTTTTGCACTGTCCGAGTTGTCTTGCATCAGCAATACCGACTTGTTCGCTTGCTCTTGCAGAACTTCAATCATCGATTGGATCTCATTGGTGCTTTGTTGCGTTTTCGTCGCAAGAGAGCGAACTTCATCCGCTACTACAGCAAAACCGCGACCATGCTCACCAGCACGTGCAGCTTCAATAGCAGCATTCAGTGCAAGCAGGTTCGTTTGATCAGCAATGCCACGAATCACATCCAGAATACCGCCGACATTTTCCGTTTCAGTATGAACGTTACGTATCACCTGTTGGACCTGGTTGATGTCGTTTACAAGCGTCGTAATATCAGAGTTCATTTGAGCAACAACCGTCAAACCTTGCTCTGAGCTGTTATTTGCATCGCTTGATGAGCTTGATGCCTCAACCGCACTTTGGGCAACCTCAGCCACCGTTGCTGTCATCTCGTTCATTGCGGTTGCAACTTGCTCCAGTTGCATCATTTGAGATTTAGATGAGCCATCCACTTTGATAGATGAACGCTCCAGCTTGCTCGACGCTTCAATAAGCTCTTCCGAAGACAAATTGATGTCGGTGATCATAGTCTTCAACTTATCTGCCATTAACAATGTTGAACGATACACACCAATGTCACTGCCTTTTGCAGCTGGAATATCAGTCAGATCACCATTCGCAATCTTGTCGACTAGACGTTCAATCTCTTTCGGCTCGCCACCAATTGGGTTGTACAACAACTTTTGAATTAACAATGACGCACCTAGCGTGCCAATAATAATGAACACAAGACCAGAAACTAAGTTGGTGATCACTGCTTCACGAGACGTCGCTTTAATGTCTTCCCAGCTCGCGAAAGCCCAAACGGTCCAACCAAGCGCTTTCGAACGTTCAGATACAACGTAAAACTCACCACGGTCTGGAACCGTGTAAGAGTGTGAGCTAGATGCATCACTCGCGTACTGCTTGTATGAAGGTCGTAACTCAAACAAATCTTCGCCGACAAGCTGCTCTTCATACGCCGCCATCAAGTAACCATCTTCACGAGCAACAAAAACATTGCTGTCTTCCGCCAACCCATTAATGAAGCGAGTCAAATCGTTCATCAGCAGACTCAAACCAACAATCGCCACGACCTCACCGTTTCGTTTTACCGGAATAACGAGAGAAATAGACATCTGTCCCGTACTCGCTTTAAACGGCTTAGTGACAACTTGGTCCTGCCCAGACATAGCCTTTACATACCACTCCCTTTGCAGCTTTTTAGCATTAAAAGTTGGATGCAGACCTTTTGAATCTGAATCGTAAAGAGTTCCGTCAGGAAGCGCGATAAAGTAGTTGGAAACCCCGAGGCTCTTTGTACCTTGAACCAACATCTCCACCATACGGTTATCAATAGATGCAGTTTGGTTGTTGACTTCAATGGCAGACGCTGTCGCTTCTAAGCTCGTAAAGTAAGTTTGGATCTTTTGTTCAACAGCTGACGTTATTAAATGTGTACTGGTAGAAAGGTTAGTTTGGTAAGAGTTTGTGGAAGAAGAGTTAATTTGGTTGTAACTCAACACTGAAATAATAGTTACGATCGTAATTATTAAAATACCTATTGATGCTAAAAGTTTATTCTTTGCATTCATGCGACATTTATCCAAAAGGGTCAAATGTTTACTTATTGTAAACAAGCGATTAAATAAAATACTTATATTTTTTCTATCTGACTTTTATAAGTGTATATAGACAAAAAAAGTTAGTTTCATATGCACTTTCAATATAAGAAAGTGGCAATGAACTGAATAAACAAAAGGCGGCTAGCCGTGTGAGGACTATCTAGCACAACTTCGGATTTATACGCTCTATATGCCAAAACTGAAAGAACCCCAGCGAGGCGAACTATATTGCCACTCTATTTTACCTTTATGAGTTTATTTTGATAATCATTTTGATGAATAACTCAACAAAGATCACTTTTAAAATATAAAATCTGATGCTTATTTTAGCTCTTCATGAAATACCATCGTAAATACGTAAATTTTCATTTTGAAAAGAACTAGAAATATCGAAACTTTTATTCTTCAAGTTTCATTTTTGAGACAGTAAATATTAATTTTATAAATTACTGAATGGCGACAACTATTGATTCGATATAAAAGTGATAAACCAAAAGACACACTCACCCTTCCTTGAATTGGTCATACCTATCGCTAATACTTCTTCTTAATTTGATTCGCAATTTGAGTAATCAACATTTTTGATTGGGACAACTCAATGATGAAGCCAATGCATTTTATGCTCTCAGCTTTGGGCGCTCTGAGCTTACTTTCTGCGCCTATGACATGGGCAGCGACAGCAATCATTCTACCAGGGTTACATGAACAAGGCGTTGATATGCAAGATACCCCAATCTCAGCCGCTGCTGCGATTGAATGGGAGCTAGAGAATGCCGATGTTGTTTTTGGAACGTATCCAAACAAAGCTGATAACGAGCGCGTCAAAGCCATTGGCTACATGTACAACCAAAAACTTGAACTCAATACAGGATGGGTAGAAAACGATATTCGCAACGAGGCAGAGCTGAATGGGATTGATTACGAGGATTACTTTCTCCATTTTGCCGAAGACACCATCATCGCCGAGGTAGACGAAACTCATGGCGAAAATACCCTGCTTATTCGAAAACCGATGATCGTTGGCTATACCGCTAGCGCCGACCACGCCGGTTTTTGGCTATATCAATCACCGCCATGGAACGCTGACGTATTCGGTCAAGCTCATAATGGCGGGGCGCTCTATGTTTATCACTCAGAAAAGTTCGACCGCTTAGCTTTTAAGTTCACCCAATTTGCTCAAGGCGGCAGCTTCACCATTGAATACCCTTCTTCTGTCGATTCGTTCGGTCGGGTAACGGAATGGACAAGCTTCGATATTAAGAGAGACAAAACCGAGAGCATGACCAAAAACCAGACTGTAAACTGGTCTGTTCCATCAGATTGGGTTCGTGCCACAACGCACGATGGCAGTGGACAAACCTATGGCGGCGGTCAGTACTTTGGTTCGACCTTCTTGCGAGATGGTGGTCGCTTGTATGTTGCGAGAGTGACTTGGCATGGTGACAATATTGAGAATCGCCCTCACCTAAAAGAAGTGAAGCTCAAGAACAGTTTTCCAACCGTTAAGTTGACGAATGCACCAACGGCAACACCTGACGGAAAAACGATTCAACGTTGGCGCAAAATTCGTGGCTTTGATAAATCTGCGGATCTTAACCAAGACAATTATCTCTCTTGGAATGAATATAAAAACCGCTCAAACAAAAATGCGACCGCTCGTTTCCGTTGGGAGTCTCGAGTCATTCCATTTGGGCGAATGTGGAACCAAACCTCCTCGTGGGCATTAACCAATCTCGGCAATCCCAACTTTGCCAATGCAGTTCACCACTATTACCAAGCAGAATGGGCGAAACAAGGCTTAAACGGTGCATACAATGACGATACAAACAAACTGCTTGGTGCAAATCAGTTCTACATCTATTCCGGTGGTATGGTAGATGAACTTGGTTTGGTTGCAGGAAGCCAAGCCGCTGATGATGCGTACAAAGCTCAGTTTTCGGCATTCTTAAACAAACTGGCAACGCTGGATCCGGATGCGCTAATTGGTCTCAACATAGGCACGGCAAACTTATATGGTCGCAATGGACAGAGTCATTTAGTTAAAGCAGGTTCCCTGTACTTACGGGAGCACTATCTATTCCCTTCTACTGGCTTTAGTGGCTATGCAGGTTTGGCTAAATTCTGGGATAACGCCGCTCTCGCCAAAGTAGGTCAGAAAGTGATTTACCAAGCAACAACACGTTATGGTCGAGTTCAGTACTTCGGAAACACTGAAGACAATTGGAAGCAGGATCAATACTCTGCACTAGCAGCGTTCTACTTAAATCACCACTCGGGATACAGCTATTTTAATCAATGGAACAGCGGTTATCTGTACGGCAGCAACAACACCACTGTCGACAACTTCTGGAAAGCCGGAGTACCCAAAAACATCGCTTATCAACCAAGTGCATTACTTGCCGTTGATCTAGGCGAACCAGTAAATCAAATCCCAGAAGGCTTTACAGCAATACCTTTGATGATGTCCACCAGCACTCCTTCAGCCGCTGATTACACCGTGGTTGGTGACTCTTCCATGAATGAAGTGGTGCACGCAGATCTGCCCGATGGTCTTGCTCACGTCCTACCGACATATACCTATTTTGCCTTTCGCTCAGAGGAATCCGTAGTTTCTGATGGTCCAATTGAGATGGTGTTAGCAAGAGAATTTAGCAAAGGGCGCGTGTTATATCGCACAGATTTTTTTGGCAAAAGCGCGGACTATTTTACTGCGCCCAAAATCACCATCACGCTAGACAAACCAATGCGACCTGTCGACAAGGATGGCAATGTCGGAGACTATGTTTCCGACATTCATATTGGTGGATACGAAGGACTGTTCTTACTGTATTGATCCGCGACTTAAGCCCCCTTTCCCGCAACCTTGCTCAACATCCTTCATGTAATTATCGCACTTGATTATCAAATCATTTTTGACAGTGACTCAAAGCGTTCGCTATTTATCCCTTCCTATCTTGAGCCTACTATCACTTCGAAAACACAGTGCACGACTCAACTTCGCACGAATAAAAATAAGGAATTCAGTATGACTCAAACTAACACGTCAAAAGCTATAAAACTCGGTGTCACTAACCTCTCATTTCATCGTGTCACTGCTTCTCTTGTCAGCCATATACTCAATGATATGGGTTTTGAGGTCGAGCGTATTTATTCACCCCATGAAGAGAACTTCTCAAAGCTCAAATCTGGTGAAATCGACATGCTTTCTTCGGCTTGGTTACCATCAAGTCACGGCATTTACAAAGCATCGGTAGAAGAAGTACAACCCCTACTGGAGCTCGGCTTACACTACGAACCTTACGCACTTTGGGGTGTACCAGATTACGTTCCAGAAGCACTCGTATCAGAAGTGAGCGACCTGACTAAACCTGAAGTTGTAGCGAAAATGAAATCCGATATTCAAGGCATCAACCCTGGTGCAGGCATTACGCGCTTTTCGATCAAGATGATGGACGAATACGCACTAACCCAAGCAGGCTACCATTTCCACACAGGGACGGAAGAAGATTGCTTTACTGCATTTGAGAAGGCGGTAGAGAACAAACAATGGGTTATCGTGCCGCTTTGGAAGCCTCAATTTCTTCACTATAAGTACGCAATTCGAGAAATCGCAGAACCAAAAGGTTTGCTGGGTATTGTCGATAAAGCGGTATTGCTATTGCGCCAAGACAAATCAGATAAATTTACTCAAGATGAGTTGAATAGATTGGACACGCTCCGTTTCTCAAACGATATCATTGCGGAATTGGATTACAAAATCTGTCGTGAAGGACGAGATTTAGACACGGTGACACGTGAGTGGTTGGATAACCAAGCGCAATAGACTTAATTACAATCTCAGTGCCTTGCCGTGCTTAACGCGTATGGCAAGGCTCGGTGCGCTAGTAAATGGTATTCCCGTTTGCTGTCTCTTTCGGTATTTCCTGCAACGCATCCCAATGCTCGACAATCTTACCGTTTAGATCAAAGCGGAAGAAATCCATCGTTACATATTCCACATCATCAGGCCACGTCTGATGAGTATGCAGTGCCACCAAATTCCCCTCTGCAACTGCGCGAACAAACGTAATATCTTTGTTGGGATACTCTTCCTGCATTCGCTCGAAATAAGCAATAAATGGCTCGGTACCGTTACCCACTAACGGATTGTGCTGAATGTATTCATCCCCCACGTACAGCTCGACCGCTTTTCTCGGTTCTCCTCGATACGCCATCTCATAGAAAGCTATGGCATTGCGCTTATTCTCTTCTATATCGATTTGCATGGTGCTCATTTGATTCTCCTTCGTCATGCAAACAACCTGTCATTAGCGTAGTTGAGAATCATAATCCTGCTTTATTCTTAAACGAAAAGAGGCAGCATTCAGCTACCTCTCTGTCTATTCCCAATGATGCCGTTTTGGTTGCACTACACTAACTCGCCCGCGCCTTGTACCGAGCGTTCACTGTTCTCAACAAGGAAGACTGTGGCAGTTTGTTTAAGAGCTTCCCATTCTGCGTCTTCAACAAAGATACCCTCTTCCCACGACGTTTTCTGTGCACGATTCAGTTCATCTCCATCAATATGAATTGCGTAACCTTGTGAACTTGCTTCGATATCAAAATCCGTTACGGCAAGCTCTATCGTCATACTGTGATAATCGGTACTGTTGTCTTCAATCTGATCAGAAAAGAATACCTCTGGTGCAATCCGCCCACGGTTTAACACATACAAGGTTCGCTTTGGGCTAGTGCCATTAACCCACTGAGCACGGCACGCAATGCCTTTGGCAGATAGCCTAACTAGCTCACTAAACGCTAACCAACGATTGTGGCATTGCTTCAGTGTGATAGTAACGCTCTTGCTGCTGACCATTTTCTCAAGCGCAAAATCCAACACCGCAGGTAAATGACAGGCGATACTGCCATTGTTTAACTCGACTTCGATATGAGAGTCGGTGTTACTCGTAATAGTGACCGCGCAATCTGAATCTAAGTTGAGAAACAGGCTGGCGTTGTTGAAGTGACGCACGCCGTGCAAACCCACCATTTGCAGATCTGCAACCATATTGGCAATCACATCGGCTTCACCGCAATGACGGCGCATACCAAGAAAAGCTTTGTTTACTGCTGCTACCAGCTCGTTATGCGAAACGATCATAATGCAAAACCTCCAGTGATTTTTTGATTGTCGCTTTGCGCGATTTCTTCACGCTCTGGCATGGTTGGGAAAATCCACGTATCGCTGAAACGCGGGTCCTGAATCTCATCAAGCAATGGCGCGCCTTGGAAAAAGGTCACGCGCACCCATCGGTCTGAACGCGGATCAAACTTAGTCGCACCAAAGATTGCTAACTTACAGCGTAGTAGATGCATCGGTAGTGCGTCTTCACGTAGTACATTCATCTGGATATCGCCCATTTCTCGATTGCCGAGCGTCCATACACGACGAGTGATTGCACGATACTGCGGATGCTGCAGTAAGAACTCCGCCAACGATGTTTCTGGCTGGCACGTTTGCAGCGCATGGTAGAGGCGGTTTACTTGTCGCCCTATATCGAGTGGCAACTCACGTTCTTCACCGATTTCTTCCCCACGAATGCCTAGTCTCGGTTCTTCTTTGTCTTGTGAGCGATACCAGAACCAATAGTTGTTCTCTGGTAACGTGTAGTCGGCATCGATTGACCAACGGTATTTGCTCTCTAGTATTTGCAAAACATCTTGAACGCTTTTACCACCAGGAATAGAGAGTGACTCATCGGTGTTCATTTGGTTTTCAAATTCATCAACCAAAGACGGGTAAAGCTCGATCAAACATGAAGTTAGGATTTCTTGGGCTTCCAAACTCATGGTTGTGGTTTGTTTGATCAAGCTTGCCCAATTCGAGTGCTCTGCCATCAAAGCATTTAAGTTAATTTGTAGCGCTTGGAGATCCGCAATCGCTTGATGATTAAGCTGATCTTGATGTTCATTGATTGTTATCACTTGCTCTAAGTGTCGCTGTGCTTTTTTAAGCAGGGCTTTTAACGGCAGCTCTAACTCGGTAGATTCACATGGCATGGCAAGCACATTGGCAATAGCACGCTCACGTGATGTCATCCATTGGTCGACAATACATGGATGGTTGATTAAATATGGCGCCATACCCAAACCAGTTGCATTCCCCACACCAAGATAGCGCTGCAGGCCTTTGTGAAGTGCAACTGCATTATCTCCGCCTTTTTTCGCAGCAAGGTAATGAACCCAATCTAAACTGAATTCACGCAGCATATAAACGGCACACATTTGTGCACTGAACGATTGGTTGAAATCAGGGTTGTTCTCCAGCAGTTTAAAATCGGCAATACCAAATTTACCGTTACCATAAACGGCGGTGGTTCTTAGGATGTAACCCACTTCTGCTAGTTCCGAAGGCTCTGGCTGCTCACCTTTAGAAAGCGCATTCACAATGTGTTCAAACACACGAACACTCTTATTCGCACGAGCAAGAACAAGCACGTTGTTTGGATTGCGCCCCGCTTCTTGCAAAGGCACATTAGCTCTAAGTTGCTCTAGCAACTCAACATTAACTTCACCTTTGACCAGCGCAAAGGTTACGTCCCATTTTTCAGCAATGACTCGGTCGTTACGCTCTTCATCAGCAATTTCATCGCAAAACACAACCAAGTGATAAACGTGTTCCGGCGTCGCTAATTTGTAAATTACATGACCAAAACCGCGTGGACACAGTTGCCACTCATGTTTGCTCACTTGCCATTCCTGACTCGCCATTTTTCGGATCACGCTTCGTACAAAGCTGATTCGATTTTGGTGCATAGCCCCTAGCCTGTCTGGTGCCATCACAATTGCAGCGTTGCGAAGTGTTGTTTCAGTGTAAGTAGAACGATGTGCATCCATTTTGCTCACCACTTATTTTTTATTGTAAGAATAAGGGCTTGTGCGGGTGTGGGGAGGAATCACCCACACAAGCGCCACGTTATTGGGTTTGATCTTTTTGTTATAACCGTTGTTATAGCCCTTGCTCTTTTGCCATCTTCATAGCGATCTGCGGCGCATTCCAAAGTGACGGTAACAGAATTAATGACACTGGAACGGCTGTAATCACGATGAAGGATTGCAGGGCTGATATACCACCAGAGCCAAGTGAGATGAGAATCAACGCCGTGATACCCATAGCCACGCCCCAGAAAGTACGAATAATCGCATTTGGTTCTGTCTCACCACTGATCACAACACTGATGGTGTACGTCATTGAGTCACCGGTAGTGACGATGAAGATCGTGGTCAAAATCAAGAACAAGATTGAAACAAGTAGTGGCATTGGCAGTTGTTGAGTCACTGCGAGTAACGCGCCCGGTAAATTGAAGCCTTCAAATGCTGCACTCACACTGCCTGGGTTCGCAATTTCAAACGCTAAGCCAGAACCACCAACAATGGTGAACCAAAAACATGTAGTAAGCGGAGCAACAATGCTGATCGTCGAGATAATTTGACGAATACTGCGACCACGAGAGATACGTGCAATGAAGATCGCCATCATCGGTCCGTAGCCCAAGAACCAGCCCCAGAAGAATACTGTCCACCAGCTCAACCAACCTTCATCACCACGGTAAGTTGCCATTGGGATAAAGTTATCCAGCATGGTACCTACGCCTTGAATATAACCATTGAAGATAAAATCTGTTGGACCAAATAGAAGGATATAAACCATCAACACTAACGCGAGAATCACGTTGTAGCGGCTCAGCATTTGCATGCCGCGGTTTAAGCCACTTAAAGCTGATACGGTGTACAACACAATCGCAAATAAGATGATGATCAACTGTGTGGTAAAGCCATCAGGGATATCAAACAGTGCATTTAACGCGTAGCTAACCTGTAAACCTAGGAACCCAATCGGTCCAATGGTTCCAGCCGCTACGGCGATGATGCAACATGCGTCAATCAGCGCACCCGTTTGACCTTTTAGCGCTCGCTCACCCAGCACTGGATAAAGCAAGATGCGAGGTTTTAACGGCAGTCCTTTATCGTAGTGTAAATGCATGACCACGATAGACGTTAAGCTGCCAACAATAGCCCACGCGAGAAAACCCCAGTGCATAAACGACTGTGACAACGCATTAATGGCACCTTGCTGAGGATTGTCTTGCGGACCATACAAAGGTGGAGGACTCACGTAGTGCGCGATAGGCTCTGCCGCCGCCCAAAATACGCCGCCGCCA
The DNA here is from genome assembly GCF_001591145.1 of Vibrio harveyi NBRC 15634 = ATCC 14126 = KCTC 12724. Classification (GTDB taxonomy): domain Bacteria; phylum Pseudomonadota; class Gammaproteobacteria; order Enterobacterales; family Vibrionaceae; genus Vibrio; species Vibrio harveyi. The sequence continues at coordinate 92,672 of NZ_BCUF01000015.1, forward strand.
GCTAAAAGCGTACAGAAGATGATTGCCATCCAACGAAAACCATCCATTTCAGGCTTCGTTGTTCCGCCTAAAATCACCTTGCCTGTTCGCCCTGCAGCCAAGCCAAGACCAATAAGAAAAGTGAGAAGAAGCAGTATCTGCCAGTACGGACCGAAGACTTTTACTGACCACGCAAATCCCGTATTAACTAACGTTGATAGCAACTCTCCATCGTAAAGCGCGATAGCTACGAACAAGGCAATAAAGCCACCGCTATACCAAAGTGCCGGGTTACTTAACCCTAACTTATCCGGTGAATTTTCCGTTGCTGAAGTGTCGTTGTGTTTTGCTTGTTGCTTCTTTGATGACACGCTCATCGTTGAAGCTTTCATGCTATTGGTTAGATCAGACATACTCTGACTCCAGAGGTTTATTGCAGCTGCCATAACGGCTACAAAAAGTGACTTTAACACTCGCCTTGTTATTATTTTTTGAGCGAGCTATTCCATGTTTATTTGGGTTACGACCTAGCTCGCCTCCAGCCCTTCTTTAAGGAAGTTAAACCAGTTCTCACCCAGGATTTTTCCTGCCTCGGATTCACTGAATCCATGACGCATTAAGCCGTTGTAAATGTTCTCCATCCCTTTACTGCCACTAAACCAAGGCAAAGCATCAGGCCACCCCGCATTACTAGCGGAGCCTTCACCATAGTCCATTGCTTTGGACCAACGACCGTTGCGCATCCACTCAAGCACTTGCTGTGGTTGGTTTAAACAAAGATCACTGCCGATGCCTAAGTGATCCACACCGAACTGATCGGCAGTTTTCGCGACCATTTGGCAGAAATCTTCTAGCGTGCATTGGCTTCCGTTGGGAAGATGGAATGGGTAAAGACTAAAGCCAATCAAGCCGCCACGTTCGGTGAGCGCTTTAATGACGTTGTTCGATTTGTTGCGCAGAGCATCATGAGCAAACGTTGGGTTCGCGTGACTAATACAAATGGGACGTGAAGAAAGGTCAATCGCTTCCAGCGTTGAGCGCTCAGCACTGTGGGACATATCGATGATCATCCCGACACGGTTCATCTCTTCGATGGCTTGTTTACCAAAACGCGTGACACCAGAATCGTTCTGCTCATAGCACCCTGTTGCCAGCAAGCTTTGGTTGTTGTACGTCAACTGCATAATCAGCAAACCTTGACGGCGCATGACTTCTATTAAGCCGATTTCATCGTCAATCGGAGAGCAATTCTGCGCACCAAAAAAGACGCCAACCTTACCCTCTGCCTTTGCTTTCTCGACGTCAACCATCGAGTAAATAGGCATAATCAGGTCTGCATTTTGTTCGAATCTCAGGTTCCATTCGGCAAAGCGAGTTAAGGTCTCGCGTGCATTCTCATGATAAACAATCGTCGCATGTACAGCCGTAATACCGCTCGCCTTCAGCGTTTGGAAGTATTCTCGATCCCAATTGCAGTACTGCAATCCATCAATCACAATCCGTTGTTGGTACATAACCACTCCTTAAACGTTAATAAGCCTTTAAGGTTGGGCAGCGGAATGCTCGGCTGCCCTATTTCACTTAGTAAGGACGTTGATAAGCGGTTTTCACCACGGTGTAGAATTCTTTTGCGTATTGACCTTGCTCGCGTGGACCAAAGCTCGACTCTTTACGACCACCAAACGGCACGTGATAATCCGTTCCTGCGGTTGGTAGGTTGACCATGACACAACCAGTTTGAGCTTGTTGTTTGAAGATGGCGCTATTACGGAGGCTTTGCGTGATGATGCCGCCCGTCAAGCCAAAGCGAGTATCGTTTGCTACAGCAATGGCTTCGTCCAAGTCAGAAACTCGAATCACGCTTGCCATTGGCGCAAACACTTCTTCTTGGTTCACTTCCCAACTGTTTTGCGTATTGAGGAAAAGAGTTGGCGACATGTAGAAACCGTCATGCTCTAAGTTCAAGCGCTCGCCACCGAACGCTAACTCGGCACCGCTTTGACGTGCTTTCTCAATCCATTCGAAGTTCGCATTCAATTGGTTTCCATCCACAACAGGTCCCATGAAAACGCCTTCTTCTAAAGCGTGACCGACTTTAAGCTCGCTCATTCGTTTGATCAGTGCTTCCACGTAAGCATCGTGAATGCCATCCATGACGACTAAGCGAGAAGACGCGGTACACTTCTGACCTGCGCCAGAGAAAGAGCCTGCAATGGTTGCTTCAACGGCGATTTGAATGTCTGCATCATCAGCAACCACAAGTGCGTTCTTACTGCCCATCTCTAACTGGCAACGAACAAAATTCGGTGCCGTGGCTGCCGCTACTTTACGTCCGGTATCCACAGAGCCAGTAAAGCTCACACCATTTACATCTTTCGAGTTGATAAGCGTGTTACCCACTTGCGAGCCGCTGCCCAACACAAGGTTGAACGTGCCTGCTGGTAAGCCTTGACGATGGATAATCTCTGTCAGTGCAACCGCACTAGCAGGTGTTAGGTTAGCGGGCTTCCATACTACGCTGTTGCCGAACGCAAGTGCTGGCGCGATTTTCCATGCAGCCGTAGCGGTTGGGAAGTTCCAAGGAGAGATGATGGCGATAACGCCGACGGCTTCACGAGTGACCTCAACGGAAACGCCTGGACGGACAGAAGCTGCGTTATCGCCAATTTGACGCAGCACTTCCGCCGCGAAATATTGGAAGAATTGACCTGCACGGTAGATTTCACCGCGACCTTCAGCAAAAGGTTTACCTTCTTCACGTGAAAGCAAAGTGCCAAGTTCATCACAGCGAGCAATTAGCTCGTCACCAATCGCCTGCAAAACCGCTTGTTTGCGCTCAATCGGCGTTTTTTCCCACTCTGGTTGTGCGACTTTGGCAGCTTGAATGGCTTGCTCTACTTGACCTTCACTCGCCTGAGCAAAATCGCCTAAATTCTCACTGATGTCTGAAGGGTTAATGTTCGCAATCGTATTAATACCAGATTGCCATTCGCCTGCAATGTAGAGAGATTTCTCTGCTTGAACATTATTGATAAAAGTCATTGCTCTGTCCTTATTCTTCCTGACGTCTGGTGATCGCCACCAGCTCACTGATCTCACTGACAAAGCCCGGTGATGAGGCTTTGATTATTATTCTTTACTCTGGTTGACTCGCTGATGCATACACCACAAACTCCACCAGCATCTCTTCACGCGCTAGTCCTGCCACAACCATAGCGGCACGATTAGGGTAAGGTGCGTCAAAATACTCAGCGTAGACTTGGTTAACCGTTTTTAAGTACTCACGATCCGTCACATAAATCAGCACTTGCAGAACAGAATCTAAAGACTCCCCTGCACACTCCAGCGTGTGAACGAGATTATTAAAGGTTTGACGAGTTTGCGCTTCGATACCGCCTTCCACGACAGCACCAGTATCATCAATCGGGATTTGCGCGGTGTATAAAGTACCATTGTTGACGATTGCCCATTCAAGCGGCGCTTTAGAGGCAAACAATGCAGTTTTGACTGGGTATTTTTTCGTAGAAGTATTCACGTGCCTTTCAACCTTTGTAACAACCTTGTTTCAAGATGGTTAAATACTGCACATTGACAGGCGATAAATCGAACGGTAAATTTTTTACATTTGATAAGAAAAATCTATCACCTTATTAAAACTAAGGTAAATAAAGGGATTGCAGAGGTTTCGCCGTGAGTATCAAGCTTCAACAATTAAAGCATTTTGTGATGGTGGTCGAGGAAGGTGGCTTTCGAGCCGCTTCACATAGAGCAAATCGCTCTCAAGCAGCACTGTCGACATCCATAAAAGAACTAGAAAAGATACTTGGTCAGAGCCTATTTGAATCTGGAAATAAATCCAAACTCACACCTTTCGGCGAGATCTGCCTGCCTAAGATCATTCAGTTTCTCAACATCTATAACGCACTGGATAATGACTTGAAAGCCGCCGCCGCAGGGCAGCAAGGGCGGGTACGCATCGCCAGCGTTCCTTCTGTTGCTGCCAAGCTGATTCCCAGTGTGCTCGGCGCATTCTGTGAACGATACCCGAATGTAGAAGTCAGCCTAATTGATGATAACGCCGCTGGCGTCGAAGCGCGTTTGTTATCAGGCGAAGTGGATTTAGCGTTGGGTAACCCATCACACTTGGACGAAGGCGGTATCGAGTTTACCCCGTTAATCTCTGACCCCATTGGTGTGGTGTGTTTGAAGGATAACCCTATCGCTCAGCATCCGGAAGGTATTGAGTGGCAAACGCTGTTAGAGCAACCTTTTATTCGCAACGGAACTTGCACCCTACTCGATCCCACTCCTGCGCGCGCGTTAAGTGAACAAGCTTTGTATTCTGTTGAAAACATCACGTCTTTGTTCTCAGTCCTTGAGCTCGGTATTGGTGTCACCACCTTGCCAAAGTTAGCGTTCCCAACCAATGAAACTCGATTAGTTTGGATTCCGCTTATTGATCCACCTTTGAAAAGGCAGGTGGGAATCTTTACCTTAACGGACCGAACAATATCGCCTCAAGCTAAAGCTTTCCATGAGCTGTGCATTCAATACTTAAACTACCAAGGGAATGAGGAGTAACAGTATCGATAAAATCGTTACTCGCCTCTCTCCAAGACGAAAAAAAGCCCTTTCCAACCGGAAAGGGCTTTGACTTAGTTCCCAAAATTTTTGCCGTTTTACAGCAGTTCCACCGACTGTTGAGCGATAACCCACTCTTCATTGGTAGGAATAACTAGCGCTTTCGCACCAAGTAACTCAGATGTAGCAACAACACCTGCGTTACCAAATCGTGCATCTTCATTACCTTTCACATCTTCAACAAAACCTAGAAGTTTTAGGTTGTTTAGGATTTCGCGACGAATTGGCATAGAGTTTTCGCCAATACCGCCAGTGAAGATGATGCCGTCGAATGAATCAAGAGCAGCAAGGTAAGACGCGATGTATTTAGACACACGGTATGTGAATACTTGGAATGCTAGAGCAGCGCCTTCGTGACCTTCTTCCATCGCTTCCAAAATACCGCGTGCATCGCTTGTTAGACCAGAAACACCTAAGAAGCCAGAAGCTTTGTTCAATGAGTTGAACACTTTCTCTTGAGACCAACCTTTCTTCAGTAGGTACTCAATGATGCCTGGGTCAAGGTCACCACAACGTGTACCCATCATTAGACCAGACAGTGGCGTGAAGCCCATAGACGTATCTACAGATTCGCCGTTGTTGATTGCACAAACAGAAGCACCGTTACCAAGGTGAACAGAGATGAAGCTCGATTCTTCAACCGGCTTGTTAATCATCTTCGCAGCTTCGCGACTTACAAAGTAGTGGCTAGTGCCGTGGAAGCCGTAACGACGGATGCCGAAGTCTGAGTAAAGCTCTTTCGCGATTGCACCAGTGTAAGCTTTTGCAGGCATTGTTTGGTGGAAAGCAGTATCAAACACAGCAAACTGAGGTAGCTCAGGGAATGCCGCCATTGAAGCACGCATACCAATCGCATGAGCAAGGTTATGTAGAGGAGCCAAATCACTTAGCGCTTCTACGTCTGCAATAACAGACTCATCTAAACGGACCGTTTTGGTAAACTTCTCACCGCCGTGAACCACTCGGTGACCAACAGCAACAACATCTTCAATTAATTTGTACTCTTTTACTAACTCAACTAGTTTTGCTACTGCAAGTTGATGGTGATTCTCATCGCCTTGAATAGCGTACTCAAATTTCTCACCGTTGAATTTCCAGCTCATACGAGCGTCTGATAGACCAAAGCATTCGCCCAGACCACTTAGCACAGCATCGCCAGATTGAGAGTCGATTACTGCAAATTTTAGTGATGAGCTACCAGAGTTGATCACCAGTACAAACGAATTAGACATGAAATAGTTTCCTGTTGTGGAGCAGAGGTTGTAATTGCGCTTCCGCGCTGCGTACTTCTTGTTTGTGCCTTCTATTATTCAATAATTTTTTAATCTTTCAACTATCTTTTAGAGTTAGTTGTTCGTTTGCGTAAATTTTATTGATCTACCGCAAGTTTAAAATTTATTTGAACCATGAAATATATCGACTCATTCAACTAAAGTGGAACCAGACACTTAAAAAACGTCAATAAATGAAGAATAAAGCAAAAATATTACGAATTTTTTTGAATGAATTGGGCATGGATGAGCAGGGACAAAAAAGCCGAGCTAACTGCTCGGCTTTCAAATTCAACTATTTTTTAATGCAATAGTGTGCAGATATTATGCTTCTTGTGAGCGACGACCACGGCCGTGACCACGTTCACCACGGTGTGCACCACGGTGGTCACCACCACGGTTACGATCGAAACGACGTTCGCCACCTTCACGGTTACCATCGCGGTTGCCATCACGGTTACCACGGAAGCCACCTTCGCGACGACCGCCTTCACGACGACCACCTTCGCGGTTGCCATCACGGTTGCCACGGTAACCGCCGCCATCACGACGACCGCCATCGCGACGACCACCGTCACGGCGACCACCACGAGACTCACGGAAGTCATCAAAGTCACATACTACAGCACCAACATCTTGTTGACGGATACGTAGCTTGCTTAGCTTGTTCGCAGCATCTGAAGTCATTGCTTTAGGTAGCTGAACGAATGTATGACCTTGTGCTAGCTTGATTGCACCGATAGAGCCTTTACCTAGACCTAGTTCGTTTGCAAGAGCACCAACGATGTCTTTAACTTGAACGCCTTGCTCGCGACCAACTTGAAGCTGGTAAGTATCCCAGTCTTGGTTGTTGAAGTTGCGACCACCGTCACGACCGCCTTCACGACGCTCTTTACGACGTTGCTTGTCACGCTCAATCGCTTCAATCATTGGGTCTTCGCCAATGTAGAATAGCGGGCGTTTACCTTGCTGACGCTTAAGAAGCATTGCAGCAAGCATTGTTGGGTCGATTTCTAGAGAAGTTTGTAGCTTCTCAACAAGCTCTGCGAACTTGTCTAGAGCTTTGTGCTCTTTCTCTGCTTCCAGTTCAGCCGCTAGCTTGTTTAGACGAGCTTCTGCAACTTGGTCACGTAGAGGAAGTTGGATTTCTTCCATAGATGACTTAGTTACGCGCTCGATAGTGCGAAGCATACGGATTTGGTTAGTGCGAACTAGAAGGATCGCTTTACCTTTACGTCCAGCACGACCAGTACGACCGATGCGGTGGATGTAAGACTCAACATCGAATGGGATGTCGTAGTTAAATACGTGAGTAATACGTGGAACATCAAGACCACGTGCAACAACGTCAGTTGCAACTAGGATATCGATAACACCTTGTTTGATGTGATCAACAGTACGTTCACGTAGAGACTGAGGAATATCACCGTGTAGTGCAGCAGCTTTAAAGCCACGTGCAGATAGCCAATCAGCTAGACGCTCAGTGTCTTGACGAGTACGTACGAATACGATTGACGCGTCAGTTTCTTCAGTTTCAAGAAGACGAGACATAGCTTCATCTTTCTCTACACCCTTCACTACCCAGAACTGTTGTTGAACTTTGTCTACAGTGTGGTTTTTACCAGCAACGTCGATAGTTACAGGATCACGTAGGAAACGCTCAACAATGTTTTTAAGCATTGGAGGCATAGTTGCAGAGAAAAGAACGCGCTGTGCAGATTCCGGAGCGTGCTCCATGATTGCAGTTACGTCGTCCACGAAACCCATGTTTAGCATTTCGTCCGCTTCATCAAGTACGAAAGTGCTAACTTCGTCTAGATGCAGACGTTCACGGTTGATAAGGTCTTGTACACGACCAGGAGTACCAACTACTACGTGTGCACCGTTTTTAAGTGCACGCATTTGATCTACGATAGATGCACCACCGTAGATTTCTAAAACTTTAAGACCCTTGATGTTTTTACCAAGGTTCTTCATCTCAGCCGCAACCTGAATCGCTAGCTCACGTGTTGGAGCAAGTACGATTGCTTGTGGTTTACGTTGGTCAAGATCAAGCTTGTTTAGAAGAGGCAGAGAGAATGCTGCCGTTTTACCTGTACCCGTCTGTGCTTTACCCAGCGCGTCAGCACCTTCCAACAGGTGTGGGATTGCCGCAGCCTGAATTGGAGTTGGTGACACGAAACCCATTCCGTCTAGAGCAGAAAGGATAGAATCATTCAGAGATAAATCGCTGAATTGAATAACAGAATCTTGCATTGGGATCCTACTTAATTAAACAAAAAAACAGTCCCATATGCTCTTCCAATTCGATACTGATCCATCCAATTACTAAATCCGTTCAGACAGGAGCTAGTACAGTACACAACCGCGATAAGCCATTAGGGACGACTAAGGGAGGCGGATTATTCCTTAAATGCATAAAAAAAGCTAGAAAAAATTGAATTACATCACAATTTATTCTCACTAATGGTATTATTCGCATAAATTTCCACCTCTCCCCCCATTCTCCGGAGAGAAAAGCACCAACAAGCTGTTCAATTCATCAATAATTCACAGCGAATTTCTGTGCTTTAGGTAGTAATAATAGTGCGCAATGATTATAGTGTGCCCAATTCCAACGGTAAGTTAAGAAAAGATGTTTCAAGATAACCCGCTATTAGCTCAGCTTAAGCAGCAAATCCAAGAAAACCTGCCTAAAAAAGAAGGCTCAATCAAAGCAACCGATAAAGGCTTTGGCTTCCTGGAAGTGGACAGTAAAACCAGCTTCTTCATCCCACCTGCGTACATGAAAAAGTGCATGCACGGCGACAAAGTCGTTGCCATCATCCGCACTGAAAACGAACGTGAAGTCGCAGAACCACAAGAACTGCTAGAACAAGCCGTAACTCGCTTTATTGGTCGAGTAAAAATGTTCAAAGGCAAGCTAAACGTAGCTCCTGATCACCCACAGCTTAAAAAGCTTTCTCTTAAAGCAAAACTAAAGAAAGGTCTAAAACCTGACGAATTTGCTGAAGGTGACTGGGTTGTCGCGCATCTTATTCGTCACCCACTTAAAGGTGATAACACTTTCTTCGTAGAAATTTCGGAGAAGATTACCGATTCAAACGACAAGATCGCGCCTTGGTGGGTAACGCTTGCTCAGAATGATCTACCAAACTCTGAGCCAGCAGGCATCGAGAACTGGGAACTGAAAGACGACGCCGATCTAGAACGCGTAGACATGACACACGTTCCTTTCGTAACTATCGATGGTGAATCAACCAAAGATATGGACGATGCACTTTACGCGAAGAAAACAGAATCTGGTGATTTCGAACTGACTATCGCAATCGCAGACCCAACAGCGTACATCACACCTGAAGATGATATGGATAAAGTGGCGCGTGAACGTGGCTACACTATCTACTTACCAGGTCGTAACATCCCAATGCTACCTCGTGATCTAGCGGACAACCTATGTTCTCTAATTGAAGGGGAAGTCCGCCCCGCTATCTGCTGCACAGTGACAGTAAATAAAGAAGGCGTGATTGGTGATGACATCAACTTCTTTGCAGCGAACATTAAATCACACGCTCGCCTAGCTTACGATCACGTATCAGACTGGTTAGAAAACGGCAGTTCAGACGTATGGCAACCGTCGGAAGAGATCGCGACTATCGTACGCGACCTATTCGACTTCTCTCGCGCTCGTGCTGAATGGCGTGAAAAGAATGCCGTGGTATTCCCAGATCGCCCTGACTACCGCTTCGAACTAAGCGAAGACAACGACGTTGTTGCAATCCATGCTGACATGCGTCGCAGCGCAAACCGCCTAGTTGAAGAATCTATGATCACGGCAAACATCTGTGCGGGTCGTACGCTACGTGAAAAGTTCGAAACGGGTGTATTCAATACGCATGCTGGCTTCAAAGCTGAGAAGATTGAAGAAGTGGTTGAACTGGTAAACCCAGAAGGCGCACTAGAGTTCACTGCTGAATCTATCGCGACACTAGAAGGCTTCGCAGCGCTTCGCCGTTGGTTGGGTGAGCAAGAGACTTCTTACCTAGATAACCGTATCCGTAAGTTCCAAACGTACAGCGAAGTGGGCAATCAACCTCTTCCTCACTATGCAATGGGTCTTGATATCTACGCAACTTGGACTTCACCAATTCGTAAATACGGTGACATGATCAACCACCGCATGCTGAAAGCCGTGATTTTGAACAAAGAACCGGTTCAAAAGCCAGACGATGAAGTGGGCGAAGAGCTAGCTCTACACCGTAAACACCACAAAATTGCCGAGCGAAACGTGTCTGATTGGCTATACGCACGCACTCTTGCAGACGAGCCGAACAAGCAAACGTGTTTCACAGGTGAGATTTTCGATATTAATCGTGCCGGAGCACGTGTTCGACTTCTCGAAAATGGCGCAGCAGCCTTTATTCCTGGTAGCTTGATTCTTGATAATAAAGAAAGAATTGAGTGTAACGGCGACAACGGTACCATTTCTATCGATAAAGAAGTGGTATACAAGTTAGGTGATACATTGGAAATCGTTCTAGCAGACGTGAACCAAGAGAACCGCAGCATCGTTGCAAAGCCGACCCAGGTATTCGCTGATAAACCAGCGCCACAAACAGAAGAAACTGTGAGTGAATAATACCGATTGAAGTTTAAAGGCGCTCAATGGAGCGCCTTTTTTATATGTCATGCAAAAAGATAAGAACGAATATGCCGAACATTGAGATCATTCGCTTTAATCACTTCACTGCCCGCAAAAGTGAACGCTACACCGCCACTCACAATGGCTTATATGTTGTTGAAGAAGGCTCACTCATCATTAACCAACCAAGTGGTGAGCAAATTGAATTAAACGCAGGAGACTTCACTCTATATAATTCTGCAGACCTACGCAGCGCTGAAGCTAAGCCCGGAGTGTTTAAAGCACTCGCGCTTGTGTTTGATATTGGCTTGTTTAGCGAGTTTAAATCTACGCATCCAGGCGTACAATCAGAGACAGAAGAGCGTCGCTTCTACCCTTTCTCTTCAGAAAGCCAATCATCAATTGTAAAGCTTAAAGACACGTTAATTCAGTTAGCAGACAATAAAGCGCCACAATACGCCCAAGGTCATATTGCGCTTTCCTTGTTATCACTGATGGTTGAAGTACAGCCGGACATCTTATCGATCATTGATGACGCAAGCAGTCTCACTGCCTCTCAGAAGGCAATTAAGTACATTGAAAAGAACATCGAGAAAGACATCACGTTGGAAGCGCTAGCAACACACATGAGCATGTCTATCGCGACATTGAAACGCAGACTGGCAGCAGAAAACCTTTCGTTCTCGCACATTTTGAAGGTGAAACGCATCAACCACGCAGCAACACAGCTGCGAGTGTCACAAAAGTCGATTACTCAAATTGCATTTGAATCCGGCTTTAAGAGCGCCGCACACTTTAGTACTGCGTTTAAATCGATTTATAGCATTACACCAAAAGAATTTCGTAGCCAAATCGCAAAGTAACGCTTGATACGTTACGCATTAGCAGATAGAGAAACCTGTTAATCCCAGAAACACGCTTGAGGATCGCTTTCTAATTCGGCGAGAAGCACCTCAAGCGTCTCACTACTTGGTAGCTTTTCATAAGGCACCCACATCAACTCCTCTCCACGATATGTAGGCACATAGAAACACCAAAGTTGAGTGTTGGCATCAAATAGAATTTTAGCGATGGGAGACGTGTATTCACTGTGTTGTGAATCAAGTAAGAAGTGTGCGTGATAAAGCTCTACACCGTTCTCTATGGGCTCGTATAAACACTTCCCTATCGCTTCTACTGGCAAATTGACATTACGCCTAGCGCAGAGCGTTTGAACCAACTTGTGCAAGCGACTGGTCGCCATTTGAGACACGGACATGAGCGTACTCCTGATATGTTGTTCTTAGTATATACCCAAGTGCCTGAGAGAGGCAGAAATCACCATCGGGGCATGCGCCCGCTCAAACATAGAATAACACCCCATCTGATGCCGAAAAGCTAACTGTGTCACCTCTTTCGTTTCAAATCAGTAAAATCCACTCATCCTACATTACTGATAGTTATCAACTTAAAGTGAGTGCAATCGATCTTTCGCTATGGATATCAACGACCATTCACAAAAGTGTAACCTGAACGAAATATGATGAGCGCTGCTTTATACCGTATTTGGAGTTAAATATGTTACGTCTTTCTGTGGCGACCTTACTAGCCATGGCTTTGTCTCTTCCTTCTGCTATGGCAAAAGAAGTCAACATTTCAGGTTCTACCTCTGTGGCACGCGTAATGGATGTACTGGCTGAAGAATATAATAAAACGCACCCTGACGATTACATTGCAGTACAGGGCATTGGATCAAGCGCTGGTATCACTATGGTGAACAAGGGCGTAGTTGAAATTGGAATGAGCTCACGTTATCTAACAGAAAGCGAGAAAGGCGAAGATCTCAACGTATTCCCTATCGCTTATGATGGTCTTGCTGTTGTCGTTAACCGCACTAACTCTGTAACTAACCTTTCGGAACAACAACTGTTTAATATCTACAAAGGTAAAATCGACAACTGGAAACAGGTGGGTGGATCAGACCAACCTATCGCCGTTGTAACGCGTGAAGCCTCTTCTGGCTCTCGTTACAGCTTTGAAAGCTTGCTAGGTCTCACTAAGATCATCAACGACCGTTTGGTATCAGACATCAATCCGAACAACTTGGTGGTAAACAGCAACAGTATGGTAAAAACCATTGTGAACCATAACCCACACGCTATTGGTTTTATCTCGGTAGGCTCGGTTGATCGCTCTGTAAAAGCCATTCAGTTTGAAGGTACAGACCCAACCGCAACTAACATCGCTAACCACAGCTACAAACTCGCTCGTCCATTCTTAGTTTTGTACAAAGTGGATGGTTTAGATAAAGCAGGTAAAGACTTCGTGAAGTTTTTGAAATCGGAGCAAGGTCAAAAAGCGATTGCAGATTACGGCTACACCCCAGTAAAAAGCTTTAATCAATAAAACGCAGACACAAAAAAAGAGAGCCAATTTCGGCTCTCTTTTTCGTTTGAATCTTTGAATTCGATTAGAAGTGCAATTGAATCACTGAAACAACTACAGCACCAGGTCGACGTACGCCTTCAATTTCTACTTTGATTTCACGCTCAATCTCAAGACCTTTCTTAATTGGCGTAATTTTAGTTAGCGTACTTGATGCACGTACGTTGTTGCCCGCTTTTACTGGGTAAGGGAAACGTACTTGGTTCAAACCTAGGTTCACCACTAGTTTTGCTGTTGGGAACATTGGTTTTTCTGGATCCACAGAATCTGTCAACTTAGGCAACAGCGCTAGTGTTAGGAAGCCATGTGCAATCGTTGTTTTGAATGGAGATTCAGAAGCCGCACGCTCTGGATCTGTATGAATCCATTGCATATCTTCGGTTACAGAACCAAATTGATTAATGCGCTCTTGAGATACGTGAACCCAATCACCTACATGGATCACTTCACCCACCTTCTCGCTTAGCTCATTAAATAGAACTTGCGCTTCAGGCTTTAGCACGATTGGCTCAGGTTGAGGAATCACCTCTTCGTTTACCGCTGGTTGCTGGTGATCGCGAACTTTAGAAAATAGGAAGCTGCTTTGTGCTCGACCTAAGAAGTCACTCCAGTAATCGCGTAGCGTTGGAGACATCCAATTCATAAACTCTGATTGGTGAGCAGAAATCGCACCAACTTTGTCTTTAAATAGATTCGTGACTTTCATAAAAACCCTTAGATAAATTCAGCACAACTGGCTATACCAGTTAATTTTGAATTAGTTCACAATATGTTGCAAACACTTTCGGGCGAACACATGTTTACTCAAAGTCATTTTATTCTTACTTTTCATTAAGATAGCAATAAAACACTATTTTATTAAGTAACCACAACATAAAGTAAATACTCTACAAAATACTGTAACAAGCGCCCTTTTGAGCATTCCATCAGACTTCATCCGTCTATAGGTGTGACCACAAAACAAGCAAACAGTTCTTTTTCATTAAAACAATGCTTTACAACGTTTATGCCTCCCCCTATTATACGTCCCGCAAC
>NZ_BCUF01000016.1 GCF_001591145.1 Vibrio harveyi NBRC 15634 = ATCC 14126 = KCTC 12724
GGTTACTTGGGTATATATAAATACAATAAAGGCTCCACGCAGGAGCCTTTAAAGTCATCACTCATTATGTATTAATGCACGCTTGGTAGTAAGCTTTCTGGCATTAATGCGTTGTGCAGAGCGAGCTTGAGTAGTGCATTGGCTTGCTCGATATCTGGCGCGAAGTAGCGGTCTTTATCGTAGAACGACACTTTCTCACGCAGCATTTGCTTGGCAATTTCGATACGCTCTGAAGATTTGTTTGGTGCACGGAAATCTAGCCCTTGAGCAGCTGACAAGTATTCAACCGCCAAAATGCCACGTGTATTCTCTCCCATTTCCTTTAAACGACGAGCAGCAAAAGTAGCCATCGAAACGTGATCTTCTTGGTTTGCGGATGTTGGCAAACTATCGACAGAAGCTGGGTGAGCCAATGTTTTGTTTTCACTTGCCAATGCTGCCGACGTCACCTGAGCAATCATAAAGCCGGAGTTCACGCCGCCATTGTCGACTAAGAAGGGAGGAAGCTTAGATAGAGCGCTATCTATAAGTAGTGCCATGCGTCGCTCAGACAGGCTACCAATTTCAGCAATCGCAAGTGCAAGGTTATCCGCCGCCATAGCGACTGGCTCTGCATGGAAGTTACCGCCGGAGATGATGTCATCATCTTCCGCAAAGACCAACGGGTTATCCGACACAGAGTTGGCCTCCACTTGTAGAATGTCTGCTGCATTGCGAATTTGCTGCAAACAAGCTCCCATTACTTGAGGTTGGCAACGCAGTGAATAAGGATCTTGTACCTTCTCACAGTTGGTATGAGATTCACCAATCTCGCTGGTCGCCTCTAACAGGTGGCGGTACGCCAAGGCGGCATCCATTTGGCTACGATGACCACGAACACGATGGATACGTGGGTCGAACGGACGACGACTGCCTAAAGCCGCTTCTACTGACATCGCACCACAAACCGTCGCTGATGAGAACAGGTCCTCGGTAATGAACAAACCTTCTAGTGCAAATGCTGTTGACGCTTGAGTACCATTAAGCAGTGCTAACCCTTCTTTTGGAGCAAGAGTGATTGGCTCAAGACCGGCGATTTGCAGTGCTTCTAGACCTGCAATCACTTTGCCATTATGGCGAGCTTGACCTTCACCAAGAAGAACCGTACTCATATGAGCTAATGGTGCTAAGTCACCAGATGCGCCTACAGAGCCCTTCTGAGGGACGCATGGGTAGACCTGAGCATTCACCAAATCAATCAACATGTTGATGACTTTTAAACGTAAGCCAGAGAAGCCACGGGCGAGGCTGTTGATCTTTAATACCATCATCAAACGAACGGTTTCGTCTGACATGAACTTGCCGATACCAGCCGCATGAGAAAGCACGATACTGCGCTGCAGTGTTTCCAAATCTTCTGGTGCAATGCGTGTATTTGCTAGCAAACCGAAGCCGGTGTTAATGCCGTAAACCGTCCGGTCTTCTGCAATCACTCGATCGACCACTTGAGTGCTTTCTTCTATTGCTGGAATCGCGTTTGGATCCAGAGTAAGGTTTACGGGTGAGCGGCTCACTTGGCGTAGTTCGTTTAAGCTAATATGACCTGGCTTTAGCGTTAAATTGAGCATGTCTTTCATCCTTACTTCAGCTTTTTCAGTTCTTCATTGAGCATTGGCAAATCCAGTTTTTGCTCAGCTGCACATTGTTTTGCGATGTCGTATCCTGCATCAGCGTGACGCATAACCCCCGTTGCTGGGTCATTATGTAGAACACGTGCAATGCGCTCCGACGCGTCATCACTGCCGTCACAACAAATCACCATGCCAGAGTGTTGTGAGAAGCCCATACCTACGCCACCACCATGGTGAAGAGATACCCATGTCGCACCCCCTGCGGTATTCAGCAATGCGTTTAGTAGTGGCCAGTCTGAAACGGCGTCTGAGCCATCCATCATGCCTTCGGTTTCACGGTTCGGGCTTGCTACAGACCCTGAGTCTAGATGGTCACGACCAATGACGACAGGGGCTTTGAGCTCACCGTTTTTCACCATTTCATTAAAGGCTTGACCTAAACGTTCTCGATCTTTCAAACCAACCCAGCAGATACGTGCTGGTAGACCTTGGAACTGAATGCGTTCGCGTGCCATGTCTAGCCAGTTATGTAGATGTGGGTTATCCGGGATCAGCTCTTTCACTTTTTGGTCGGTTTTGTAGATGTCCTCTGGGTCTCCAGATAATGCTGCCCAGCGGAACGGTCCGATGCCTTCACAGAATAACGGGCGAATGTAAGCCGGTACAAAGCCAGGGAAGTCAAACGCGTTCTCAATGCCTTCTTCTAAAGCCATTTGACGGATGTTATTTCCGTAATCGAGCGTTGCCGCGCCTCGGTTTTGAAGCTCCAACATAGCTTTCACTTGAATCGCCATCGACTGTTTGGCTGCTTTAACTACGCTCGCTTCATCTTGTAAACGCATGTCTGCTGCATGTGACATGCTCCAACCTTGAGGTAAGTAACCATTCAATGGATCGTGCGCAGAGGTTTGGTCTGTTACTACGTCTGGTGTGATGTTACGTTCTACAAGCTCTGGGAAGATATCTGCTGCATTGCCCAGTAGACCAACTGAAATTGGTGCGTCAGATTCTTTGATCATCGCTAGTGCCTCATCCAAAGACGTTGCTTTTTTGTCAACATAACCGGTACGTAGGCGGTAATCGATGCGTGATTCGTCACACTCGACCGCAATCATGGAAAAGCCAGCCATGGTGCCAGCAAGAGGTTGAGCACCACCCATGCCACCAAGGCCCCCAGTTAAGATCCAGCGACCTTTGGCATCACCCTTAAAGTGCTTTTTCGCCACAGACACAAAGGTCTCATAAGTACCTTGAACAATGCCTTGTGAGCCAATGTAAATCCAGCTGCCTGCGGTCATTTGACCGTACATCATCAAGCCTTCTTTATCGAGCTCATTGAAGTGTTCCCAATTCGCCCAATGTGGCACTAAGTTTGAGTTCGCAATCAGCACGCGCGGCGCGTTTTTATGCGTCGGAAAAACGCCGACAGGTTTGCCTGATTGGACGAGTAAAGTTTGGTCATCGTCGAGTCTTTCTAACACTTCAACAATCTTATCGAAGCATTCCCAATTTCGTGCTGCTCGACCAATACCACCATAAACGACAAGCGAGTGAGGGTGCTCGGCTACATCTGGATCAAGGTTGTTCATCAGCATACGAAGTGGCGCTTCCGTTAGCCAAGATTTGGCGCGCAGTTGTGTACCGTGTGGAGCACGAATTGTTCTGCTTGTATCAAGTCGTGGATCTTGTCCCTGGCGCTGTGTCATTTTAAGACTCCTTTAGTTTCACGTTTATATCCAAGTCTCTGCTTGGCTACTTCTCCTCAAATAACTTGGCATGAGAACTAACCATTATTCGAGTTAAGTGTTATTGAATTCGGTTATTTGGGTTTATGGTCTTTCTCTGCCATGGCATTGGCAATATCCCAGCACAGACGTGCTGCCAATCGAGCCGTTTGGCTATCGACGTCATAAGTGGGGTTGTACTCTGCAATGTCTGCCAACATGAGTTTGTTCTTGTAATGCAGTATTCGATCGAGAAACGGTGCAAGGATGTCGTAGCTTACGCCTCTCGCTGCTGGCGCGCTTACCCCAGGTGCAGTTGCCGCTGGAAATACGTCCAAATCAATCGTCAGATAGAGATAATCACAGTCATCGATAAAGTGTTGGAGCTGGGTTAAATGATAGCTGTGGTTCATGTAACAAAGCTGATTATCCTCCACGTACCAGACGTTGAGTTGATCTGCTTTTTGAAAAAGAGCCTGAGTATTGCTGCTGCGGCTGACACCTATGCAGGCGTAATGAAATGCCCAATCGTTACGCTGACAAAAATGATGGATCTGATTGAATGGTGTACCAGAACTTGGCTTTACCTCTGCAATGGGGCTTTCAAAAGCGCGTAAGTCAAAGTGTGCATCGAAATTGATGATACCGATTTTTGGCTGCTTATCTGGGTGATGGGTTTTGAAGTATTTGGCCAATCCAGAAAATGAAGCCCACGCAATTTCGTGCCCTCCACCCAAGACGACGACAGGGCTATAGGGTAGGACTTGAGCAATAGTATGCGCGCACAGATTCTGAATTGACTCTAGTAAATCGTCTTCACAAACGACGGTTCCTATATCGTAAAGTGGCGCGTCCTGATGCCATGCAAGATTGGCTAAGGCACGACGGATTAAATCTGGTGACTTCTTCGCACCAATGCGACCTTTGTTACGCGCCACACCTGCGTCGGTAGCAAAGCCAAGTATTGAAACGCCTTCGCTTAAATGTGGTAGTTCTTCGGTAGAGATATTTTTGATCACGTGGTGGACACGCTTTCCTTGTTCTCCATCTTCGGCATCGTGACGACCTTGCCAGTGAAAGGGTGGGTGATTTACATCGGATTGAGACATTTTAATGCCCTCCGTGGGAAACGTATTCACCATTCACTATACGACCTACTAAGCGTTTTGCCCCGACTTGATAGCTGAGGTCTGCTGGATGCTCGATATCCCAGATGGAGAAATCGGCGTCACAGCCAATATCAATGACGCCACGAGATTCTCCGTAACCCAATGCTTTTGCAGCGTTTTGCGTAACACCACGCAATGCCTCTTGTGGTGTTAAACGGAAAAGTGTGCATGCCATGTTCATCATCAAGGTTAAATCGGCAAACGGGGATGTTCCTGGGTTGATGTCTGTTGCAATCGCCATTGGAACCTTGTGTTCTCTGAGTAAATCAATCGGTGGTAATTGGGTTTCACGTAGGAAGTAATACGCGCCGGGGAGCAGCGTCGCAACCGTTGGAGAGTTGGCTAAAGCTATTACGCCTTGTTCATCTAGGTATTCGATGTGATCGGCAGACAGACCATTGTATTGAGCGGTTAAAGCGGTACCACCAAGCATAGAAAGCTGCTCAGTATGGCCTTTCACTCTTAACCCGTGTTGGGTAGCCGATTGAAAGACGCGTTCGGTTTGCTCTAAGTTAAAGCCTATCGATTCGCAAAACACATCGACGCTGGTGGCGAGATTTTCTTGAGCGACAAGAGGAATAATGTCGTCACAAATATGCTGAATATAGTCGTCAGCGCAATCTTTATATTCTGGAGGAAGCGCATGAGCAGCGAGTAAGGTGGTTGTGATCTTAACCTTACGTTCATGTTCCAAGGCTTTGGCTGCACGTAGCATTTTTATTTCATCATCCAGAGTTAATCCATAACCGGATTTGACTTCAATCGACGTGACGCCGCTTGCAATCAAACCGTCAAGGCGTGGCAAAGCGAGCTCAATTAGTTGTTCTTTAGTTGCGGTTCGTGTGGCATGAACGGTAGAGAGAATACCGCCGCCTTGCTTGGCGATTGTTTCGTAAGGCACATCATTGAGGCGCATTTCAAATTCGTTGGCTCGATTACCCGCGTATACGAGGTGGGTGTGGCAATCTATTAACCCTGGCAGTAACAACCTGTTTTGAAGGTCAAGCGTTTGTTCGTAATGATCTGGATTCAGAATGGATTCGGTTTGTGCACTGTCTTTGCCTTTTTCTGTGGTACTGATGGCAACGATTTTTCCCGAACGAATGCCAACGCGGGCAGGAGGAGAAGGCAGGTAACCATGTTCTCCTTCTTGCATCGTGACTAAACGGGCGTTCTCAATCAACAGATCCATTCTTGTCGTTCCTTTCAATTCGTATTCTTTAAATGTATATACAAATAAATAGGAGAAAAAAGCATCACTGACAAGGCTAATGTTGCGGAAATGTGATCGAAACGAAGAAGTAACGTCCAGTTTATAACAGGATCTTAGAGCTTAATTTGTACTTGTTACCAGGGTGATACAGAAGGGCTGTACTGACCAGTTTATCTTGGCTCCAAGTCCGGCGATTGAGGAGTAAGCACGGTTCATTGGCTTGCATTTTCAGGTCTTGCTTAACGCGTCCATCCGGTATAATCGCTTCGACCGTATGCTCTATGGCGCTCAGTGGACAATTGTCTGATAGGTATTGGTTTGGCGTCTTACAAGTGAAGTCTTGTTGTAGATAATTTGGCGCATATTGGCTGTTGACCCAACGCAATTCAAGTTGAATCGGGTTGTTATCTTCAAAGTGTATGATTTCACTATAAAATACTGTTGTGCCTAACATCACGCCAAGCTTGGTTGCAATAGCGTCATCGGCTTTTATAGCGATTTGTTGTAACACTGCGCTGCGGTGTTCTCGTCCGCGATTACTGATTTCATCGGCAATATTGCGAATGTCTAAAAGGGGCGATTCTGACTTCTCCGCCGGATCACAAACAAAAGTCCCAAGGCGAGGGCGACGTTGCAGTTTCCCCTCGTTGACTAAGTCCCGAATGGCTTTGTTGACGGTCATTCGACTCACACCAAACTGCTCAGTCAACTCGATCTCTGTCGCAATACGATGCCCAACTATCCACTCTCCCGAGTCAATTTTATCGAGGATGAATTGCTTGATTTGCATGTAGAGTGGCGCAGACATAAAGATTTCCTTTTAATTGACTATACAAATAGTGCGTAATCTATGGACAAATTGCAAACAAACATACCTATTTTGTGCAGTGATAAAAGGAATTAGTCCGCATTCTTGTCGTCTATTACTTGCAGGAGTTTCTGCAGTTGTGTAAACAGAGACTTATCAAAACAATGAAAATAGACAGTCACAAAGGAATCGCATGTTTAAAAAACTCAAAGCGTCGCTTGGGATCGGCTCAGCTAAAGTCGATACGATCTTAGATGAAATGAGCGTGTACCAAGGGGCAACACTGCGCGGTCATGTTCAAATCAAAGGTGGTGACGTAGAGCAACAAATTGATGCCATTACCATCAAGCTCAATACCGAAATGAAAGTGGAAGTGGATGACAGTATCAGTTACCAAACTTTCACGATAGACCAACTTAAAGCGGTCGAACCGTTTGTCATTCAACCGAATGAAGAAAAACAAGTGCCATTCGAGCTCAAACTTCATGACGAAACACCAATCACAGCTGTGAGTGCACAGAAAAATCAATGCCATGTTTGGGTAGAAACTACGCTAGATATTGGCTTTGCGATTGACCCGCGTGATAGAGATTACATCGAGGTTAAGCCGTTACCAGTCGCTTCGCGTGTAATCCAAGCCATCGAACAAGCGGGTTTTACTATGGTGAAAGCAGATGTCGAGAAAGGCTTCTTGCGTGGCAATACGTTCTCTTCACGCTCGGGTATCTATCAAGAACTGGAATTTCGTAATAACGGTTTTGTGTCAACTAAAGAGATCGAACTCTCATTTATCCTAGATGGTGGGATTATCCACTGTTTAGCAGAGATCGACCGTTCATTTAGTATGTCAGGCGATCAATACCGTTCCTTCTCGTTACCGATTGGAGCTTCTGATTCAGAAGTTGCGGCAGCAGTTGCGCCGACATTGAATCTGTAAACATCTAACTTTCCGTTTCTGGAACGAATAGGTACCGATATCCAAAAGTGAAGGCGATATCGGTACTGTTATCCATGTTTCTCGCATTCTCAATCGCCATGATTTCAATGGCAGAGTTCTCCATCAAATAGCGATAACCAATAACAAACTCATTCGATGCGTCAGCAAACTCGCTTGGACCTTCAGTGGAGCCCTGATACCAATGATATTCAAGGATAAAGTGGTGATTGTTGCTTAACGCATAACGATATCCGCCAGCAAGCGCTGCCGTGTTGTGCCGGTATGGGAAGTCAACAAGCGCTCGATCACTATTTCGAAACGTCATCCCCGCCATGGAATAGAATACATTGGCTGCATTGAGTCGGTAGCTGTAGTTAATTTGTACTCCTTGCTCAAAACTGCTTCCTTTAAAGGAGCCGTGAGCGACATCGTTATAGTAGAGACTACCACCGACAGATAAACCATGATGTTCATTTTGTATTATTTGGTATTGGATATACGTTGAGAGGTTGTTTGCCAGTGTTTCACCTTCAAAATCCTCTATTAAAATGTCGTACTCGGGCATCGACATATAAAAGCGGTTCTTGTCGACTTCATCTCGCCCATTTTGTCCGATACCAAATAGGTCGTGAAAGCTTTCGGTCAGTCCATCTAAATGGTTGTCTGCAGCAAAGACCCAACGATAGTTCAGTTCCCATTGCCACTGGTCATTGATTTGCCATTTTCCACCGAGTTCAAGTTGGTTGTGATAGTAATCGAGAGAATAATCGCTTGTGTGAGCCCAGACACTTGCGATGGTGCCCGAACCATATGCTTCAACGTAGCCGGAAGGAAGACTATACCCAGAGCGAAGTACGTTAGTATGACTGACCACTTGTATTGGAGATTGCGCATAAGAGCGCAGTGGACCATACAAATCGGATGCGCTGAACGCTGGGGTACTTAGAAACAAGGCGCAACTCAAAAGAGTAGGTTGCCATCTTAAATCCATCATGATGAAAGCCTAAAATGAGATTACTCAATAAATTAACTATAGTGTCTTCATGTTTTGAATGCTGTTCAATTGCAATAATTATACAATTTGGGCTTAGTGTTGAATTGGTAGTAATGAAGTTTAGATGACATTTTGAAATCGCTCTTTGCATTCTAAATGTGAGCTAGGTACAATCCTCGTTCTGATGAAGGTCCGGTATTCGTGTTACCGAGCGACCGTCATCAACTTTCGAAATATCTTCTAATTTGAATAACATGTGTTGCTTGGTGTGCAACACCACTGTAAAGGACATAGCATGCCTATTATTACTCTTCCTGACGGCAGTCAGCGTCAATTTGACAACCCAGTTTCTACTATGGAAGTTGCGCAATCGATCGGTCCTGGTCTTGCAAAAGCAACTATCGCTGGTCGTGTAAATGGTAACCGCGTAGATGCGTGTGACCTAATTGAAGAAGACGCAAGCCTAGAGATCATCACAGTTAAAGATGAAGTGGACGGTCTAGAAATCGTTCGTCACTCTTGTGCTCACCTTCTTGGTCACGCTCTTAAGCAGCTTTACCCTCAAGCTAAAATGGCGATTGGTCCAACAATCGACAACGGCTTCTACTACGACATCGACCTAGACGAGTCTCTAACGCAAGACGATCTTGAAAAGATTGAAAAGCGTATGAAAGAGCTAGCGAAAACCAAGTACGAAGTGGTTAAGAAAAAAGTAAGCTGGCAGGAAGCACGTGATACGTTTGAATCACGTGAAGAACCATACAAAGTGGAAATCCTAGACGAAAACGTATCTCGTGATGATCGTCCAGGTCTTTACCACCATGAAGAATACATCGACATGTGTCGTGGTCCACACGTACCTAACATGAGCTTCTGTCAACATTTCACACTATTAAATGTGGCAGGCGCATACTGGCGTGGTAACAGCGACAACAAAATGCTTCAACGTATCTACGGTACAGCTTTCCACGATAAGAAAGCTCTGAAAGCGCACCTAACTCGCCTAGAAGAAGCGGCGAAGCGCGACCATCGTAAGATTGGTAAGCAACTAGACCTATTCCACATGCAGCAAGAAGCACCGGGTATGGTGTTCTGGCATCACAATGGTTGGTCTATCTTCCGTGATCTAGAAGTATTCATTCGCGCTAAGCTAGATGAGTACGGTTACCAAGAAGTAAAAGGTCCGCTAATGATGGACCGAGTTCTTTGGGAACGCTCTGGTCACTGGGACAAATACGCTGATGCGATGTTCACAACTTCTTCTGAAAACCGTGAATACGCGATTAAGCCAATGAACTGTCCAGGTCACGTACAGATCTTTAACCAAGGTCTAAAATCGTACCGTGACCTACCGCTACGTATGGCTGAGTTCGGCTCATGTCACCGTAACGAACCATCTGGTGCACTACACGGTATTATGCGTGTACGTGGCTTTACTCAGGATGACGCTCACATTTTCTGTACTGAGAGCCAAATTCAAGAAGAAGTAACAAACTGTATCAAGATGGTGTACGATACGTACCAAACATTTGGTTTCGACAACATCGTAGTGAAACTGTCTACTCGTCCAGAAAAACGTGTAGGTTCAGACGAAATCTGGGATCAATCTGAAGAAGCATTGAAACAGTCTCTTGAATCGATGGAAATCCCATACGAAATTCAAGAAGGTGAGGGTGCGTTCTACGGTCCTAAGATTGAATTCACGCTATACGACTGTCTAGACCGTGCGTGGCAGTGTGGTACTGTTCAGTTAGACTTCAACCTACCAGGTCGCCTAGGTGCAACTTACGTAGGTGAAAACAATGAACGTCTTGTACCGGTAATGATTCACCGTGCAATTCTAGGTTCACTAGAGCGTTTCATTGGTATCCTTATCGAAGAATATGCTGGTTTCTTCCCAACTTGGTTGGCGCCAGAACAGGCAATTCTTATGAACATTACTGATAAACAGTCAGATTATGTTCAGGAAGTAGTACAAAAACTACAAAAAAGTGGAATTAGAGCTAAAGCGGACTTGAGAAATGAGAAGATTGGCTTTAAAATCCGCGAACACACTTTGAAGCGTGTACCGTATATGCTTGTTGTCGGTGACCAAGAGATGGAAGCAGGCGAAATCGCAGTACGTACTCGTAAAGGTAAAGATCTCGGTAAATTTAAAGTGGATGACTTTATCGCATACATCCAAGACGAGATCTCTAGCCGTAAGCTCAATCTGGAGGAATAAGCTATTAAAGGCGGAAGACGCGGCCAACAGCCGGTAAAACAAAACCCACACCGTATGAACGGTGAAATTCGTGGCGTTCGTGAAGTTCGACTAACTGGCGCTGACGGTGAATCAGTTGGTGTTGTATCGATTCAAGAAGCGATCGCAGCTGCTGAAGAAGCAGGCATGGATCTTGTGGAGATCAGTCCTAACGCTGAGCCGCCAGTCTGTCGTGTTATGGACTACGGCAAATTCCTCTTTGAAAAGAGCAAATCTGCTAAAGAGCAGAAGAAAAAGCAAAAACAGGTTCAGATTAAGGAAGTAAAATTCCGTCCTGGAACTGATATTGGAGACTATCAGGTAAAACTACGCAACCTGACGCGTTTCCTTGAAGAAGGCAACAAAGTGAAGGTAACAATTCGCTTCCGTGGCCGAGAAATGGCACACCAAGACATCGGTGTTGACGTTCTTCATCGCTTGAAAGAAGACACTGTAGACTTTGCTGTAGTGGAATCTTTCCCAAGTAAGATCGAAGGCCGTCAGATGATCATGGTTCTTGCCCCTAAAAAGAAGTAATTAACGGCTCATCAAGTAATTAAGACCTAGCCGCCTTTCCTTCTAATAAAAGGTATAGCGGCTGGGTTTTGTTCGCCCTAATTACGTTGTTTATTAAACCTACTCAATGCGGAGTTATTCATCATGCCTAAGATGAAAACCAACAAAGGTGCTGCTAAGCGTTTTAAGAAAACTGCTGGTGGTATTAAGTACAAGCACGCTACAAAACGTCACATCCTGACTAAGCGTACTACTAAGAACAAGCGTCAACTACGTCCAAACTCAATCCTTCCTCGTTGTGAAGTGGCTGCAGTTGTTCGTATGATGCCATACGCTTAATTCTTTTTAGTTATCAATCGTTTAGTTTAGGAGAAGCATAATGCCTCGCGTAAAACGTGGTGTACAAGCTCGTGCACGTCATAAGAAAGTTCTAAAACAAGCTAAAGGTTACTACGGTGCACGTTCACGTGTTTACCGCGTAGCTTTCCAAGCAGTTACTAAAGCTGGTCAATACGCTTACCGTGACCGTCGCGCTAAGAAACGTCAATTCCGTCAACTATGGATTGCACGTATCAACGCGGCATCTCGTCAAAATGGTCTATCTTACAGCCGTTTCATCAACGGTCTTAAGAAAGCATCTATCGAGATCGACCGTAAGATCCTAGCGGACATCGCAGTATTCGACAAAGCAGCATTTGCTGTTCTAGTTGAAAAAGCGAAAGCTGCTCTTTAATTAGCAGTTTAGGATTAAGAGAAGGAGAGCATTAGCTCTCCTTTTTTATTGCTTTTTGTTTTGTTATCCGTAAGTTTTCTCACTTCTCACTTCTCACTTCTCACTTCTCACTTCTCACTTCTCACTTCTCACTTCTCACTTCCATCTCAGTGCTTGCTAAATCATTTTGTTATTAATCTGTGGTAGGGTTTATCGGCATAACGAGCAAAAGAGCTAGGAAAGACACCAAGGCGCAGCCGTTAGAGGACATCATTAAGCGAACTATGGTGTTGCTCCACGACTAGAAAGAGCAACTGAACAAACGAAAACTTAACCGCTAGGGAAGGAATGTATGGTTCAACGAATCAGTTATGAATTTTTGCCACAGGTTTCAGGTCCTTATGTTCATGCTACTAGACACTGTGAGACCTTATATGTTTCAGGGTTGACTGCGTTAGGCTCTTCGAGCCAAGCTGAGGGGCTAGTAGATCAAACAAAGACAGTTTTATCTTATCTATCGCAAATACTGGCTGAAGAGCAACGAGAGAAGCGTGATCTGGTGAAGTTGACGGTATTTATTACTGATATGAGTCAACTCGCGGCGATTCGTTCAGTACTATTTGATTTCTATGAGGGCTACTTGCCGGCGTGTTCGCTGGTGGAAGTAAGTGCCTTGATCCATGCTGATTTGGCAATAGAAATAGAGGCAGTAATCTCAAGCGAGGCGTTGTAATAAGAGGTAGGGATGAAAATAAATCGATTAGACCATTTGGTTTTAACAGTAAAAGACATTGCAACCACGGTGGATTTTTATGAGCGAGTGCTTGGTATGGAAAGCATCACCTTTGGTGAGGGGCGTGTTGCACTTGTGTATGGAAGGCAGAAGATCAATTTGCATCAGCTTGGCAATGAATTTGAACCTAAGGCAAGTCAAGTAGCTTCTGGGAGTGCTGATTTATGTTTTGTATGTGATACGCCAATTGCAAATGTGCTCTCCCATTTAGACTCCCATTCTGTCGAGGTTATTGATGGTCCTGTTCAACGGACAGGTGCAATTGGTAACATCCTATCGGTTTACATTAGAGACCCAGATGGTAACTTAATTGAGTTATCTAATTATCTTGCTGAGGTATAACATGATTTATTCAACAACCGAGACGATTCCAGGGCGTGAAATTGCGGAGATAAAAGGGGTCGTGACGGGCAATGTGGTTCAGTCAAAGCACATTGGGCGTGATTTCATGGCTGGCTTAAAAAGCATTGTTGGTGGTGAGATTCGTGGCTACACCGAAATGATGACTGAAGCCCGAAATATCGCTATTCAACGAATGGTAGAGGATGCCGCGAACCTAGGAGCAGATGCTGTTGTCGGTATTCGTTTTACCACCAGTTCGATTGTGGACGGTTCATCAGAGATTCTTGCCTTTGGTACGGCAGTAAAGCTCGTTTAATAAAGTATGATTTTGCACAGCGTGTTGCAAACTTATGTGCAATAAAGATGAAATCGTTAGAGGTAGCTCGTTTCTCCATTTTTAACTAAGCGTCAATGGCTGTTTTTATCTCATAATTCGCCTCCTAAAAAAGGAGGCGAATTTATGCGTGATACAGTTTTAAATAATGCAATTGTGACGTTCTGCGTGTGCTTACTGGTAGCGACGCTAGCAGCTAAAGGTAATTTACTCGTGACCATGTTGTCTTTTCCTATCGACTTCTTAGGTCTACTTGTTCTTTTATTCTTGTCATTATTTGTATCTTGGAGTGCTGTCGGGCATTTGAATGAAGGGCAATGGAAAGAATCTATTCTGTTGTATCTGATGTTGTATTACCTTGCTTTTGGTATTTTTTCAGACGGGAATACAGAGGGCTGGTCTCATTCAGTTGGCGTTGTCGGTAAACTTAAAATGACTCTGATCTACATCGCAAACTCAATAAAGAGTATCTATGTTCCACTCATCATCGTTGGGATTTCTATTATCCATTTACGTTTTTTGCGCTCCCATATAGTTGACACTGAACAGAATGTGGCAGAGAAAGTTCAGCCTTAAGAAATAGAACTATTTTGTTGCATATATATGCAGTTTTTTGGCGTGTGCGTTTTAATGTGATTATTCTAAAAATGAACGTCTTTCAAAGTCGAAAGTATTCGAGTAGTTTCCATAAATCAGCATGAAATGCGACGGGCTATGGATGTTATACCGTATTTATGATGTGTTTAATTGATTAGATATAATGAAACTGAATGCATTTCTGGTGGCGGTATTGCTCATCTAAATGTGATGTTGGGTATATTAATTCACTGTTTTCTTATAAAAATATGAACTTATGGCTTGCCAATTGGTTCTAAATTGTTACAAATACCATTCAGTTGTAACATTGCCATAAGGAATTGTAGATGAGAGAACTCACTCCCGAGTACTTGTTAGCCGCATTACGACAAGCGATCAAAACCAAAGGGCTAACATATCGAGAGTTATCTGAGAAAATGGGCATGCCGTTGTCCACTTTTAAACGTCATTTAACTAGCACTAACCTAGGTCTTGATAAGCTACTTGAGTATTGTCGAGCTGTGGATTGTACCCTCGATGAGCTTCAAAAGCTGGCAAATCAACTACAAGCTGAGGATCAGGACTATTTCAGTCGTACGCAGGATGAAGTCTTTTTCCAGTTTCCGCATCTTTACGATTTTTATCGAGAACTTCGAATGCTGAGGGGGAAGGATGGCTACACCATTCTTATGAAAAAGTATGATCTCTCAAAGCAAAGCATGTCTGACTACCTTGGTGCTCTAGAGCTGCTTGATTTGGTTTATGTGGACGAAGATAACAACATCACGCTTCACGGTCCGCTTTATTACAGCTATGCAGAAAACTCTAAACTTAACGAGAAGTACACCGAGATCCTTAAAGAACAAACGACTACACATGAGAAGTGTGTACGTGTAGCGCTATCGCGAATGAAAATCACGGAAGAACAGCTACTTATCTTAGAAGAGCAGATGGCGAAAACCGTGTTAGATTTTCATTCTAAAAACGTCGTTGCAGAGAACTTTAATGTGTCAGACTTTACCAATGTTTTGCTTATAGCAGGTCCGCATCAGCCTGTAACGTTTTCTGATGGTATTGTACAAACAGAAGTCAACTTCATTGATGACATTCGCTACGCTATCGCTTCGGCTGGGGATAAACCAAGCCTTTCGATATAGCTTCTAGTTATTTTTAGTGATTTATAGATTCACCCTTGAAATGTTTATTTAATGAACTAATATGACGAAGTGTCAATTATGACGATTCGTCAGAAATGTGGTGGCGTTTCTGCAAACCATATTCGTGTTACAATTCATTTGAGTTACACAGGGATACGGGACGAGGAAGTATGTTTAACTTTGGTTGCA
Source organism: Vibrio harveyi NBRC 15634 = ATCC 14126 = KCTC 12724 (assembly GCF_001591145.1). Taxonomy (GTDB): domain Bacteria; phylum Pseudomonadota; class Gammaproteobacteria; order Enterobacterales; family Vibrionaceae; genus Vibrio; species Vibrio harveyi. Next base: position 15,317 of record NZ_BCUF01000016.1, read on the forward strand.
ACAAAGATGACAAGCAAGAGGGAGGCCGAATTGCTTCTGGTTTGACTAAGAAACAGCAGGCGATCGCTGATCGCGAGGTCGAATTAGTTCAACTGGCTAAATCTTTAGTGCAAGAACAAGGCTTTGCTAATCTCACCATGGATAAGCTAACGGCTGCCAGTCCGTATTCAAAAGGGACCATCTATAACCATTTTTGCAGCAAAGAAGATGTGATCCTTGCACTTTGTATACACTCACTGAAAAGTGAGGCGGTGTTTTTTGAGCGTACGGCAAATTTTGATGGCAACACGCGTGAAAAGATCATTGCAATGCATGTTGGGTATCGTATTTACGCCCGTATGGAACCCGTATTGTCGACTTGCGCTATTGTCGCCAAAACTCCTTGGGTGATAGAGAAAGCTTCACCCGCTCGACTGAATGAATTGAACAAGCTGGAAGAAGAAGTAATATCTGGAGCGGACGCATTAGTAAACCACGCCGTGGAAATTGGAGATTTAAAATTCTCTCCTGCTGTTGGTGCTGATGCGATTGTTTTTGCCAATTGGTCGATTGCGTTTGGTTCTAATGCTTTGGCGCAAAATGCATCTAACAGTCGATGTATTCAGCGTTTGCAAGACCCGTTTTCGGTATTACACAATGCGAATATGTTACTTGATGGATTAGGGTGGTTACCTCTCTCAACAGATTGGGATTACCGCAAAACCTGGCGTCGAGTTGAGCAGGAACTATTTAGCGAAGAAATTGCTTACCTTGATTCAGTCAATCGCTGAGTAGGGTATAAACCAATCGGTTATTCGATTGGTTTTTAAGTCACACTATTTGACGGATCGTCAATAACGATTGTTTTGGTATCAGGATTTTTAATCCCTAGAGTGCCAAAACTGCGTTATTAACGCATCTGGAATTAGAGAACAGCGTAAGCTGCTTTTTTAACTCCGTTTTTTGACGAAACGTCACAAAGGGAGAGTGTGATGAAACACCACCAAGCTCAACAAGCAAGCCCCGGTCAATGGGGGAAAATACCAACCAAGTACAGTCTTTGGGTTCTGCTGGCAACAGTATTACTCGTTATTATCGCAACGATCGGAGCAAAGAATCTCTATTTTCGGGGCGACTATAATATCTTTTTCGATGGCAGCAATAAGCAGTTATTAGCTTTCGACGAAATTCAAACCACCTTCGCCAAAACAGACAATCTTGCTATCGTGATCGCTCCTGATAGCAGAGAGGTGTTTACTCCTGAGATCCTGAAACTCATACAAAACTTAACAGTGGATTCGTGGCAAGTGCCGTATTCGAGCCGAGTAGACTCTCTGGCTAATTACCAGCACACGGAAGCGGTTGAAGATGATCTCTTGGTCGAAGACCTGCTTTACGAAGAGCATGAGTTGACTCCAGAGCGAATTGCGAAAGTAAAAAATATCGCACTAACAGAGCCAGTGTTAAAAAATGCGTTGATCTCTGCAAAAGGCGATGTCACTGTCGTGAATATCACCGTTCAATTGCCGGAGGTTGATAAAACAGCGGAAGTCCAAGAGGTGATGGCTCACATTAATCAGATGCTGGCGCAGTATCAGCAAAACTATCCAAATGTTGAGTTTCATAAAGCTGGTATTATCGCCATGAACTATGCCTTCATGACCGCAGCACAAGAGGATAGCGCTACCTTAGTACCAACGATGCTGTTGGTTATTTTGTTGTTCTTAACCATCATGCTGCGTTCATTCTTAAGTGTTGTCGCGACTCTTATTGTGATTATTGGCTCGGTGATAGCAACGATGGGGTTGTCTGGTTGGGCTGGTATGTTTTTAAGCACTGCGACGGTTAATGTGCCAACCTTGGTCATGACATTGGCTGTAGCGGACTGCGTGCATGTTATTGCAACTATGCGCCAGTCGATGCAAAACGGCTTTAGTAAGGCACATTCGATAGAGCGCAGTATCTCTCTTAACTTTATGCCCATCCTAATCACGTCAGTTACAACCGCAATTGGATTTCTGATGATGAATATGTCGGATTCTCCTGTGCTGCGAGATTTTGGTAACTTATCGGCATTAGGGGTGATGATTGCCTGTTTTCTATCAGTGACGCTGCTTCCAGCGTTACTCACACTATTACCAGTCTCAGTTAAGCAACCTGCCTCACAGAGCGGGACCGACTTCATGGACAAGCTAGGAGATTTTGTCGTTTTACGTCGTAACGTGTTACTGCCAATATCAGTGATCGTTATTGCAGTGAGTGCAAGCTTGATACCGTTAAATCGAGTCAATGATGAATCCGTAAAGTATTTCGATAATCGCAGTGATTTTCGTCAAGCTGCCGATTTTATGGAAGCACGTATCAGCGGCATGACCAATCTCAGCATTGCCATCAAAACCAATGAGTCGCAAGGGATTGCTGATCCTGTTTTTCTTACCGCTATAGGCAACTTTACCGATTGGCTTCGCGAACAGCCTGAGACAGATCATGTTGCAACGCTCGCGGATGTATATAAACGCCTCAATAAAAACATGCACGCTGATGATGAGCGTTACTACTTACTACCACAAGATAGAGAATTGGCGGCGCAATACCTTCTACTCTATGAGATGTCTTTGCCGTACGGCTTAGATCTTAATAATCAGATTAATGTTGATAAATCTTCGATCAAAATGGTGTTAACCGTCGATAATTTAGGGAGTGTTGAATTAGTTGACCTTGAGAACCGAATCTACGCGTGGTTTGCCGACAATGCACCGCAATATGATGTGGTCGCATCGAGTCCATCATTGATGTTTGCTCACATTGGTGAGACCAATATGGCAAGTATGCTCTCTACGTTACCAATTACATTAGTTTTGATCTCTGCATTACTCATCTTTGCGCTGCGTTCGCTAAGGCTTGGTCTCATCAGCTTGGTTCCAAATATTGCCCCGGCCGTGCTTGGTTTCGGTCTTTGGGCGCTGATCTCTGGTGAAATCAATCTAGGACTGTCAGTCGTGGTGACCTTGACGCTTGGCATTGTGGTCGACGACGCGGTTCATTTCCTTTCGAAATATCAAAGAGCACGAAAAGAAGGACAAAATGCTGAACAGGCCGTTCGTTATGCCTTCCACACTGTTGGTCGTGCACTGTGGATCACTACCGTCGTATTGGTAGCAGGTTTCTCAGTATTGGCTATGTCGAGCTTTCGCTTAAATGCAGATATGGGGCAGCTTAGTGCGATCGTGATCTTTATCGCCTTGGTCGTGGACTTTTTATTCTTGCCAACGCTACTCATGCGTTTTGATAAAGCAGCATATGTCGAGCAAACAAAGACTAAAACGCCAGAAACACAAGCGAAGAAAAACATTACGGCATCGTTGTGATTGAACAGTGCCCTCAAGGAAAACAAGACAAGGACTATATGATGAAGTTATTTAGCAAACCTCTGAATGTCGTTACATTATCGATTTCTCTGTTAATGGCTCCTCTCACTTGGGCTGACGAAGCTAAAGGGTTGGAAATTGCACAAGAGCGCAAAGCGCGTGACCAAGGCTGGGGAGATTCTGTTGCCACCATGCAAATGATACTTCGCAATGCTCAAGGAGAAAGTAGTACTCGCTTGATGCGCCTAAAATCACTGGAGGTCGCTGATGATGGCGATAAAGGGCTAACTATCTTTGATGAACCACGAGATGTTAAAGGAACCGCATTTCTTAATCATTCACACACGGTGGGCGCTGACGACCAATGGCTCTATCTGCCCGCGCTCAAACGCGTAAAACGTATCGCTTCACGCAATAAATCTGGTCCATTTATGGGCAGTGAGTTTGCTTATGAAGACCTGAGCTCATTCGAGATTGAAAAGTACCGTTTCAATTACCTTAAAGATGAAACGATGAATGACCAAGAGACGTTTGTATTAGAGCAAATCCCGACAGATAAAAACTCCGGTTACACCAAGCAAGTGGTTTGGCTAGATCAAGCACATTATCGTCCTCTGAAAGTAGAATTTTATGACCGCAAAGGTGCGTTGTTAAAGACGTTAGAGTTTTCTGATTACAAACAGTATCTGAATCAATACTGGCGTGCCCACACTATGGCAATGATGAATCACCAAACGGGCAAGAGTACAGAACTGACAACCAGTGAATTGACGTTCCAGACCGGTCTTAAAGATAACGACTTCAACAAAAACATCCTCAAGCGTGTTAAGTAGGGAGGTTGAATGACTAGGGCAATCGCTGCTGGCCGAGTCTTGGCTAGCATTATGGCTGTGCTTTGTTCTTCGTCTTTGCTTGGCGCTGAATTGGCAGGTCAGGTTAACTTCGAGCATCGACAATTTTTCTCTGCCGGTGCTCAAGGGCAGAGCAAAGGGCAAACATCGCTAGTGTTGCAACCAGAGCTCTACTGGGATCTTCAAGATGGTGATGCGAGTTTCACCTTTACGCCTTTTTATCGTTGGGACAGCATGGATGATGAACGTACGCATGCTGATATTCGAGAAGCCTTGTATTTAACCTATTGGGATGACTATGAACTTCGTGTTGGTATCAGCAAGGTGTTTTGGGGGGTAACAGAATCTGCGCACTTAGTGGATGTTGTAAACCAAATTGATGCGGTAGAAGCGGTCGATGGCGAAGATAAATTGGGACAACCCATGGTGCATTTTACGTCCATCAAAGAGTGGGGAACGCTGGATGTGATGATCTTGCCTTATTTTCGTGAACGAATATTCGCGGGTAAAGATGGGCGTTTGAGGTTCGATCCTGTTGTCTCCGATGATGCGTTGTACGAATCGAGTCGAGAAGAAAAGCATGTAGATGTCGCGTTGCGGTATGCACAAATGTTTGGCGATTGGGATCTCGGCTTGAGCTATGTCTATGGAACGAACCGTGACCCGTATTTTCGATTCGAGCAAGGCGAGCTAAAACCTTACTACGCATTGATGAGCCATGTTGGACTGGATGTGCAGGGAATCGTGGGAGATTGGTTATGGAAACTTGAAAGTGTTTATCGTGATAGTTTTGATAATCATGTTAGTGTTGTTACCGGATTTGAATACACGATAGTGGGGGCTTTTGAAACGGTATGGGATGTGGGTCTTATCGGTGAGTATTTATATGATAGCCGTGGTAACAACGCGCAGAACATTGGTCAAAATGATGTCTTTGCAGGTGTTCGCTTAGCGTTTAATGATGAAGATGGCACCGAAATCCTAACTGGTATCACGCAAGATCTCGATAATACCGATGTGTACAACGCAAAACTTGAGGCTTCCAGCCGCATTTCAAATCATTTTAAGTGGCAAATTGATGCTTGGTTGTTTAAAAATGACACGCCAACGGACCTCTTGTATTTCGCAAGAGACGATGATTTTATCGAGCTATCTATCCAGTACTATTTTTAGTGCGGGAGATAAGTAAATCGAAAATTCTAAGGCAAAGAGATCCATGTCATTATTTTGACTGGCTGCTAGAGCCGTAAGGAAGATTTATCGTTACTATTCCTTATGTTTGTTGTGGTTTTGATAGCGATGCGATAAGCAACTAACAAAACCCTCCGGTTTTACTTAGGGGTAGTAACGTTGAATTCATTTCGCTGGGACACTTATTTTGAAACAGGCATCGAAGAAGTCGATGAACAGCACCAATATCTTGTTGGATTTATCAACAAGTACGGCGAACTTTTGGCGCAAAACAGCATCACTCTCACGGACATTCAAGTAGCATTATTTGAACTGTCTCGCTATGCCGAGTTCCACTTCAAAGAAGAAGAGAACTTGATGCGAGAGGTCGAGATCCACCCAGAGCACCTAGAAAAACATATCCAAGTACACCGCGCATTTATGAGCGACATCATCAGTATGCAGAGCTTTATCAGTGATGCCAATAAACGCGCTGCTGAGCAGTTATTGGATTTCCTCATTCATTGGTTGGCTTACCACATTCTTGGTATTGATCAAAATATGTCTAAGCAAGTGGCTGCCATTCAATCTGGGATGTCACCGAGGGCGGCGTATGATGAACAAGAAAAGCAAGCCAACGCATCCACTGCGCCATTGCTGGATGCGCTAAATGCGCTATTTTCGCAAGCCTCCGAGCGAAATCGTGAGCTACTCAAGCTGAACCTAGTTCTAGAGGAAAAGGTGGATGAAAGGACGAAGCAGTTATCGAATGCAAATAAACAGCTAGAAGCCTTGTCCTTAACCGACTCATTAACCCAGTTACCGAATCGTAGAAGCGCGATAAAAACGCTTAAGAAATTGTGGAAGGATGAGGACGCCAAAGACCTGCCTTTGGTTTGTATCATGATCGATGCCGATTACTTCAAACAAGTGAATGATACCTGCGGCCATGAAGCAGGGGACTTAGTCCTAACCGAACTCGCGCAAGCATTGAAGCACTACTTCCGCAGTGATGACATTGTGTGTCGTTTAGGCGGCGATGAGTTTTTCGTAATTTGCCCAGATACCGGATTAGAGGGTGGTTTGCATGTGGCAGAGGCGGTGAGAAAACAGGTTTCCCATATGCTTGTTCCTACTTCGTTCGAACCTTGGCGAGGGAGCATCAGTGTTGGTGTCGCAGAGCGTCGAGACAATATGGAAACCTACACGGATTTAATTCGAGTTGCCGATGAGAGCGTTTACTTGGCAAAACAAAACGGTAAAAACCGAGTTCAAACCGTACAAAAACTGACGCCTTTAAACTAGACTGCTTCTCATATTTAATCGCCAAAGAAAACGGTCTTCTCTTCTCGCTTGATAAGAACAAAACCAGTGACTTTCTTTGGCTTCTTATGCAAAAACAACCTCGATAAAATGGGCGTTATTCCTAGACAACGCTGCTTTTTTTACGTTTTTGTGTTCTTTTTATTCAATAACCTCTTCTTTTCATAATTCAATTTGGCCTTGGTGGCGGGTTTGGCTACTATGTACAGCTATCAAAAAACCAATCACTCCCTTATGGATACTACCAATAGGTAGATGAGGAAACGATGCAACATCTAGAAGAGATCATTGCTAACGCGAGTGCAGCAATTGAAGCTGCAGAATCGCTAGTCGTACTTGATGAAGTGCGTGTTCAGTATCTAGGTAAAAAAGGTGAGCTAACTGCTCAACTTCAAAGCCTAGGTAAACTACCACCAGAAGAACGCCGTGAAGCGGGTCAAGAGATCAACAAAGCGAAAGGCGTGGTTCAGCAAGCTATCGCAGCTCGTAAAGACGCACTACAACGTGCAGAGCTTGAAGCGAAGCTAGCGGCAGAAACGATCGACGTAACATTACCAGGTCGTCGTATCGAGAACGGTGGTCTACACCCAGTTACTCGTACTGTAGAGCGTATTGAGAAGTTCTTTGGTGAACTTGGCTTTAACACTGAGTCTGGTCCAGAAATCGAAGATGCATTCCACAACTTTGATGCACTAAACATCGCAGCTGATCACCCAGCGCGTACTGACCATGATACTTTCTTCTTCAACCCAGATTTGATGCTTCGTACTCACACGTCAGGCGTACAGATCCGTACGATGGAAAATGGCAAACCACCATTCCGTTTCATCGCACCTGGTCGTGTATACCGTAACGACTACGACCAAACGCACACGCCAATGTTCCACCAAGTGGAAGGCATGCTGGTTGATGAGAACGTAAACTTCGCACAGCTGAAAGGCATCCTGCACGATTTCCTATGCAACTTCTTCGAAGAGGAAGTGGAAGTACGTTTCCGTCCATCTTACTTCCCGTTCACTGAGCCTTCAGCTGAAGTTGATGTGAAAGGTAAAAACGGTAAATGGCTAGAAGTACTAGGCTGCGGTATGGTTCACCCGAACGTACTACGTAGCGTAGGCATTGATCCTGAAAAATACTCTGGTTTCGCATTCGGTATGGGTGTTGAGCGTCTAACAATGCTTCGTTACGGCGTAAACGACCTACGTGCGTTCTTCGAGAACGATCTTCGTTTCCTAAAACAGTTCAAGTAATCCAGGGGATAAATCACTATGAAATTCAGCGAATCATGGCTTCGTGAGTGGGTTAGTCCTTCGATTACCACTGACGAACTAACTCACCAAATTACAATGGCGGGTCTAGAAGTTGATGACGTGCTACCTGTAGCAGGTTCGTTCAACGGCGTTAAAGTTGGTCACGTTGTTGAATGTGGTCAACACCCAGATGCAGACAAACTGCGCGTTACTAAAGTAGACGTGGGTGAAGAAGAGCTTCTAGACATCGTTTGTGGCGCACACAACTGTCGCCAAGGTCTGAAAGTAGCAGTAGCAACGGTTGGTGCTGTTCTTCCAGGCGATTTTAAAATCAAAAAAGCAAAACTACGTGGTCAACCATCTCACGGCATGCTTTGTTCGTTCACTGAACTAGGTATCGATGTTGAGTCAGATGGCATCATGGAGTTAGCAGAAGACGCAGTAATCGGTACCGATTTCCGTGAATTCCTAGGTCTAGATGACGTAACAGTAGACGTAGACCTAACGGCAAACCGCGCTGACTGTTTCAGCATTCGTGGTCTAGCTCGTGAAGTTGGCGTACTAAACCGCGCTGACGTAACTGAGCCATCAGTAGAAGCAGTAGCAGCTTCAATCGAAGATAAAGTGTCTATCGAAGTGAAAGCGCCAGCTGCGTGTCCACGTTACCTAGGTCGCGTTGTTAAGAACGTAAACGTTCAAGCAGAAACGCCACTATGGATGCAAGAGAAACTGCGTCGTTGTGGTATTCGTTCTATCGACCCTGTAGTAGACATCACTAACTACGTTCTTTTAGAGCAAGGTCAACCAATGCACGCATTCGATCTAGCGAAGATCGAAGGTGGCATCGTAGTTCGTATGGCTGAGCAAGGTGAGAAGCTAACACTTCTTGACGGTAGCGAAGCAGAACTAAACGCAGATACACTAGTTGTTGCTGACCACAACAAAGCACTTGCAATCGCAGGTATCTTTGGTGGTGAAGAGTCTGGTGTAACAACGGAAACTAAAGACGTTCTACTAGAGTGTGCATTCTTTGCACCTGACCACATCCGTGGTCGCGCACGTAGTTACGGTCTTCACACTGATTCTTCAATGCGTTTTGAACGTGGTGTGGATTACGCACTACAAGTGAGCGCAATGGAGCGCGCAACTCAGCTTCTTGTTGAGATCTGTGGCGGTGAAGTAGCACCTGTTGTTGCTGTAGAGTCTGAAGCAGACCTACCTAAGCCAAACAAAGTTGCTCTACGTCGTACTAAGCTAGACAACCTATTAGGTCACCACATCGCTGATGCTGACGTGGTAGAAATCCTAGAGCGCCTAGGTTTGACAGTTGAAGCTTCTGAAGAAGGTTGGGTGGCAGTAGCACCAACATGGCGTTTCGATATCGCTATCGAGCAAGACTTGATTGAAGAAGTTGGTCGTATCTACGGTTACGACAACATTCCTAACCAACACCCAGCAGCAGCACTTAAGATGCACAACCACGTTGAAGCGGATCTTCCACTGAAACGCGTTCGTGATCTTCTTGTTGACCGTGGTTACCACGAAGCAATCACATACAGCTTCGTTGAGCCTGAGCAACAAGAGCTAGTTGTACCTGGTGTTGAGCCTCTAGTGCTTCCAAACCCAATTTCTGCAGACATGTCAGCAATGCGTCTTGGCCTTATCCAAGGTCTGCTGAACACGGTTGTTCACAACCAAAAGCGTCAACAGCCACGCGTTCGTCTATTTGAATATGGTCTACGTTTCATCCCATGTGAATCTGCAGAAAACGGTATGCGCCAAGAGCCAATGCTTGCCGGTGTTATCGCAGGTACTCGCGGTGAAGAGCATTGGGATATCGAAACTAACACTGTTGATTTCTTCGACCTTAAAGGCGATCTAGAAGCAATTCTAGAGCTATCTGCTAACGAAAAAGCGTACTCTTTCGCTGCAGCTAAGCACCCAGCACTTCACCCAGGTCAATCTGCGGCAATCATCGTAGATGGTAAAGAAGTGGGTGTGATCGGTACTGTTCACCCAGAACTTGAGCGTAAGTTCGGTCTAAATGGTCGTACTATCGTATTCGAAATCGAATGGGCTGCAATCAACAGTAAAGTGATCCCAGAAGCGGTAGCACTTTCTAAATTCCCTTCAAACCGTCGTGATATCGCGGTAGTCGTGGATGAAGCTGTTGCATCTGGTGATATCGTTAACGCTTGTCTAGAGCAAGGTGGCGAGTTCCTTAAAGATGCGAAGCTGTTCGACGTTTACGTAGGTAAAGGCGTTGAAGAAGGTAAGAAGAGCCTAGCAATCGCTCTGACTCTACAGTCACTTGAGCGTACTCTAGAAGATGCAGATATCGCTGGTGCGGTTGATGCTATCGTTGCTCACGTTTCTGAGAAGTTTGGTGCGTCTCTACGTGACTAATCTCATGTAACGTATCTTCTTAAGAAATGGAAACCCTGCCAGTTTGGCAGGGTTTTTTTATATCTTGAGAGATAGGAGATAGGAGATAGGAGATAGGAGATAGGAGATAGGAAATAGGGAATAACTAGAGCCAAACTGTCTCTACCTTCATCCTCTCATCTTCGAGGTGAATCTTATTCACGCCAATCTTTGTATTGCGGTTGTATTCGTCAATACTGTGGTCAAAACCGTAAGCAGTAGCGGGTGCCATATGTTGAGTGACTTCTTGACGCGTTACAGTCAGTGCATCATGACCATGCCCGCAAATAACATCTTGAACCCGGTACTTAGCCAAAAGCGCATGTAAGCTTGCATCGTTTTCCAAGCAAATGGCTTGTATCCAATCCGAGCCTACGGGAATAATAGGGTGATGGATAACAACAATCGGATTGATCGCATGGCGAAGTTGTTTATTGAAGCGTGCTAGCCCACGGTTATCGACACGACCAGAGCCTAAAGGGTGGTGCTTATCCAAAGGTTTAGCACTCGAATCTAAGAACAGCATGTCACGGTTATGAATTTTGGCTTTATTCACTACGTTAATAGAGCTACCGACCAGTTCCCGCTTCATCAATTTGGTGTCATCATGGTTGCCTGCAATTGCGAATATTTTCTTATCGCGAATGTGCTTTTCTAGGAAACTTAGTAGTACACGGTAATCACCCGGTTTGGGGTTGCAACAAAGATCGCCTGTGAGCAAAAGGGTATCGCATGATGAATCTTTTTGAGCATAAAGAAGCGCGCTACGTAGATTCTCAAAGCTTGAATCGTCACTTAAATGGCAGTCGCTGATTTGAATAATTGATGTCATAGAGTTGCAAAGCAAAAACGTTAGTTGTTTGACGTTAGTCTATCATTCAATCTTTTGTTTTTGATATGCCTCTACCATTAAAAGGTTTCTCTAGGTCATCTGTTTAAAAGCGCAGTGCCACAGCTTAATCGATAACTGAAGAACACCAGCGCCTTTCTTAAACGTTAACTTGATAGGTAGTTCGTGCTTGCAGGTTCTACTCTCTAGGACTGATTAATATAGCTTTGAAAATACAGTAAAAATGCAGAGATCTTCTGTGCATTCACTTGTTCACCCGCGCAACCAAGTTCTAACCAAAGTTTTTTAATATTCTTCTCTATGAGTGAGCCCCTTTTAGCTGCTGGTGGCACAGAGTTAGACGGCGGTTCTCCACAGCAAAGTTCAATATCGATGTTCTGCGATACATCTTTTAGGCATATACGTAGCCACACTTTTTGTCCTTGTTCTTGAGCTTTCGTCACAATAGCGTTTATGGTTTTCGAGTTGCTCTCTAATGAATCAATGACTACTCCACAGCAATCAATGGAAATAATTAATGCCACTGCTTATCCTTTTTTAGCTTTTCATCACTCTCACGTCTCTGACACCCTTCGAGGTAGCGGATAAAATCACATACGCCCTGAACGTTAACGTTCCCACCTTCGCACCGGAACATAGACCAGAGATCCGCCAGCTTACTTTCGAGCTGGGTTAGCGGTTTTCGTCTTGGGCTGTTTGTGGTTGTTGCTATTCTTGGTGCATTACCGCATGCAAGCCGAATGTTAATATCTTGCTTCAAATCTCGGACAATCACAGACACCCATACCTTAGATTTGCGGTCTTTTGCTCTGTTAACGAGTCCGGTTACCCATTCCCTGTCTATCTCTCGTGTTGTTGCTGAGACTCCACAAATATCAATAAATACTTCTAACGCCATTATTCGCCACCAATTTCAAACCATTTTTTATCAATAGAAAGTTTCACCATATTTTTCATTTCTCTAATGATGTCTTCACTCAGTTCAGTGTGTACATAAAAGAAGATTCGAGGTGTATTTCCATATCCATTTGGCATGAGGGTATATTCATCATTGCCAAATTTTATTGTTGAAGAGAATTTGATGGCATCAAGCGTAGTTACAACTTTTGCTAAGTGTTCATAGCCACCTAGAAAAATTACAAGGCACTCTTTATCCATATAATTACAACTCCGTTGCAAGTGTTGAGAGATTTTAGGCTAATCGATAAATTGCTCAAAAAGCGAGACTCAAAAAAGAGACATGGTTAATTTAGCCGTAAAATTTAGATTGCGAATTTGTTAAATAAACAATGTCAGCGATAAAGTTTGCTTCAATCTCCTTTGAGCAATGCTTGCATTCTTTCATTTAAAAATACTTCTGGTACATCTTCAGAGGCGTATGCGTGGACGGTCTTCCCGTCGGAAAACTGAGTGACTAATTCATAGGAATTGGTTATTAGATTATCGAGGACCTCACGAGTTCGGTTCACCCTTGTAGGTATCCACCCCAGAATTCTGTGTTCAAATTCTCGATCCCAATGACCACCAATAAATTCGACTTTAACAATTTGAGGGATATACCGTTCTGCGATTGAATACTTCGTACAGTATATTTTGTAAGGTTTGTCATAGTTAGGGTCTGTTAAGCCAAATAAAGAATATTTATCTCCATTTTTATCTACCGTTAAGGGTAGAGAGTTGAGGGAAATATTTTCACCATGGCTCTCACCGCCAATAAAAATAACTTCGTACATTATCTGTCCTCCATTAAGCCTCTATTTATTTTTCATCGGAATTTCGACTAATTGAATCAGTTCATTTTGTTCTTCATCTGTCAAAGTGGAGTGCACATAAATGAAGTTTCTAGGTGAATTACCAAGTCCTTTTGGGAGTAGAACGTATTCGTCATCGCCAAAGCACACTGTTGGTGTAAATTTGATTGTGTTGAGTGTTGTTGTGATTTCCTCTAAGTGATGAGCACCACCGAGAAAAATCACACGGCATGTCTTATCCATAAAATTACAACTCCTTTGTAAATTTGCGGAGGGTTCAGGCTAATAGATAAAACACTCAAAAAGCGAGGTATAAAGGCTAGATAAGGTGAATTTATTGTTAAAAATTAGATTTCAAATTTGAAGCGTTACGTTGTGATTTGTTAAACGTTGCTTGATGTTGATGGATTATGTGGAGGCATGGTTCAAGCAAGTGATAAAGCGAACGTTAGTAGCAGCGGTAGAGTAATAATGCTTAAAAAGTTGCCAAACAAGACCATAGAAGCAACGTTCAGAGGTTCGATATTGAGTCGTTCAGCAAACAAGTAGTTCATTACAGCTGGTGGCAACATGGTAAACAACACCATCATCTGTAATTGCATGATTGGCAATGGTATCAAGGTATAGATTAAGGCAAAGGCGAGTGCTCCGGTACCGAGTGATTGAAGTGTGCACCAAAGACCCACTCGAAGACCATCCCATCTTAAATGGCGCATTTGTGCTCCCAATGATAACAACATAACTGGGACGGCGGCCTGCCCAAGTAATGTGGTCGCTTCAAAAAGAGGAGACCAAATACCAATACCAGAAATGTTGATAAGCAACGCGAGCAAAGCGGATAAGAAGATCGGCATTTTGACGATTTGTTTAAGCGGATTGCCATTACTCAGTAGCATAACGCCAAGGCTTATATGTAGGCATGCTGAAACGACAAAAAGCAATACTGCGGAGGGAAGGGCGATTTCCCCAAAGGTGTAAGTAAACAGCGGTATCGCTAAGTTACCGCTGTTTCGAAACATGTGTGGTGGAGCCCATGCTTTGAATGATAATCCGCAAAACTTCGCGATGGGAACCATCACAATGCCAGGTACTACGACAGCAATAAGCGCGGCTAGTAGCAAGGGGACTTGCCCCATGCTGAGTGGCATACCGACAAGAGAAGAAAATACCAGTGCCGGAGTAAACACATCCATATTGATGCGATTGATTGGGCGAAAATCGGGCTTGAGGCATCGACCAACTAAGTAACCTACGCAAACCAAGACAAAGACGGGAAATAAGATACTGATGACTTGGTGCAACATGGCGGCTCTTTCGCGTGGTGAAAACAGGGATAAACAGTAACAACCTTTCAGTTAACCGTCATGGAGCAATCAATAGAATTTTGTCGCTGTTCAAGCTTTCATGCTCCTAGTGTCACGCTATATCTGAATAACAAGTCTGCTAAATAGGACCGACCAGATCTATTTTCAAACGTACTCAACTTACTGAAAAGGTAAGAAGTTTTGTGTCAATTGTTTGTAAAGTAGCCAGTATCTGACATTTTTATTAAATAGTGATTAATGTTGTTTTGAGTTTTAAATCTAGTAATTTGAACTGGATATTTTTGCCGTTGGAGAGGGAATTAAAGGAAAATCTGGAAATGGTGGTGGGTAAACTATCTGCGTGGTGCAACATTCCGTATATTAGCAAAGAAAAAAGTTGGCGAAAATCATAAGCTTGGCATACACTTCCTGATGTAACCCCGATATGTTGTTGAATTGGTAGGGTAAAACTGCTCTGGCGCTACACTAAGGTAGCATTGTTTAACATAGCTTTGAGGAAAGTTTTATGGCGCTCACAAAAGCCGAACTTGCAGAAAACCTGTTTGATAAATTGGGATTTAGTAAACGGGACGCCAAGGAAACGGTGGAAGTGTTCTTTGAAGAGATTCGTAAGGCACTAGAAAGTGGCGAACAGGTAAAACTGTCAGGTTTTGGTAACTTTGACCTTCGTGACAAGAATGAACGACCTGGTCGTAACCCGAAAACTGGCGAAGATATTCCTATTACTGCTCGACGTGTCGTTACGTTCCGCCCGGGTCAGAAGTTGAAAGCTCGCGTAGAGAACCTAAAGACCGACCAGTAAGCCATGTAACATGGAATGAGACCACGCTTTGTCGTGGTCTTTTTGTTTGTGGCTTTCATTACTGACTAAAGAACAAATAAAAACCACCGCAATTGCGGTGGTTTTTCAGTATTCAGGGAATCAGTTTCTAAAATACTGTTTGCTTAGGCTGCTTCTAGGTGCGTCGTTAGGTAAGGATGCCAAGCCTCTTGATACAAGTTTTTAGATTGAGTACGCATGTTACGAATTGATGCCATCTCGATATCATTTAGGTTACGACCTTCAACCAGAGCTTGACGTTCCAGTTTCTGAATTTGCTCGTACAAATCATGCTCCGGACCACTTTTTACATCAGCAATCGCTTTTAGATGCAATTGGACTTCAGCAATTAGGTTGGTTTTTGGTAAACGGACCAACAAGTTGAGATCACGATAACCAGAAGCCGTTGGTTTTTTAAAGCGGTTTTTTACTTTAACAATGGTTGTTTCGCGCTCTAACGTTTCATATACCGACACCAAGCTTGCTACGTCATTTGCAACGATAGTTGCACGGGCTAAGTCGGTGATACGTTCTACTTGACCGTCAAGTTCGTGGGCGATTTTCTCTTCGGCGCGGTGCTGAGATTTAACGCCAGCAAAATAAGGCTGTGCGTCAGTGAGAAGGGCAGTACTCTTACAGATGGTTTCTAGCTCAAACTGCGCTTGGTGCGCTTTGCTGTAAAGTACGTCGAAATCTGAATAAGGCTGTGTTGGTTTGGAGTCGATTGACTGAATGCCATACAAACCACTAAGGCTATGTTTAAACAATTTTGAGCAAACTTCGTTTTGGCTAGCAGAACGGTCTTGCTCGTTACTCGGGACATTTGGAAGTGCGGCGAAAGCCGGCGCACGGCTTAGTACTAATAGCATCAATGCCGTAGTACGTAGAAATAAGCTCATTCACTCTCCTTAACTTGCTTGCACTTAGAAAATGGGTAACGAAAAGGTCACTAAGATTCGCAAATCAGGTACTACCTAGTTAATGGGGTCTCTACGATAGATTCCAAGGTTGATTTTCAACCTTATGGTGGAATCGTGTTCTAGATCACCATTTTGCTTTCCTTTATTCTGACCATCAGAACAAGGAAGGGTTCCTTCTTGAACGTTAGCCATACTAACATTGCAGTATTAACCAAAGATGAACGGCATAGACAAATTTGAAAAAATCATTAGTCTTAGCCCACAAAAGTGAAGCGCAAAGCTCGAATCCACTATCAGCCGACAAGTAGAAGAATCATGAGAGATCAAGAATTTTGGCACAATAAATGGGCCAGTAACCAAATTGGTTTTCATCTAGAAGACGTGAACCCACTATTGCCTGCATTTTGGCAACATACGGCTGCAAAGCGTGATGATAAAGTTTTGGTGCCTCTGTGTGGTAAGTCAGAGGATTTGATTTGGTTAGCGACCAAACACGACGAAGTTCAGGGCGTTGAGCTAAGCCAAATTGCGGTAAGAGCGTTTTTTGCTGAGCATTTTTACACACCAACGGTAACGCCTGTTAATGGTATGCACGAGTTATATCAGTTTGATGAGCTGTCGATTTATACGGGTGATTTCTTTACCGCCCCAGTATCTAAAGCCGATATCATTTACGATCGCGCTGCGTTAGTGGCTCTTCCTAAAGAGATGCGAGCAGAATATGCTGCTCGTGTTAAGCAATTGCTAAATCCTGGCGGTCGTATCTTGTTGGTCACGTTGAACTACCCGCAAGAAGAGATGGCAGGACCTCCTTTTAGTGTTCCTGTAGAAGAGATTGAACAGTTATTTTCCGGTTATAAGATCACATGCTTAAACGTAGATCAAGCCGATGATAATCACCCTAAAATTGCCAAAAAGGGTCTGAGTCACCTCTCTGAAGAAGTGTATTTAATTGAAAGTGAATAGGGTAATCGAGTTTATACAAATTAAAAAGCGCAGCCAATTGGGCTGCGCTTTTTGTTTCTCTGAGTGAACTAGCGAAATCAGTAAACGATCTGTACTTTAGAAGCGCTGCTCACTGCATCTTCAATCGAATCTTCGATAGTCTTACGACGCGTTAGAACAACGCCTAAACGACGGCGACCATCGATTTCAGGCTTACCAAACAAACGAACTTGAGTTTGTGGTTGAGCCAGAGCATTGGCAAGATTATCAAAGCGAATATCTGTTGATGTACCTTGCCCTAGGATGACAGCTGACGCGGACGGGCCGTATTGAATGATACTGTTGATTGGCATGCCAGTGAACGCACGAACATGCAGAGCAAACTCAGACATTTCCTGAGAAATCATAGTTACCATGCCAGTGTCGTGTGGACGAGGTGAAACTTCGTTGAAAATTACTTTATCACCTTTCACGAACAGCTCTACACCGAAGATGCCGTAACCACCGAGCGCATTTACGACTTTCTCCGCTGTGTATTCTGCTGCTTTAATCGCAGTATCTGACATTGCTTGTGGTTGCCACGACTCTCGGTAGTCACCATCTTCTTGACGATGTCCAATTGGTGCGCAGAAATGGACGCCATCTTTCGCTCGTACTGTCAGCAGCGTAATTTCATAGTCGAAGTCAATAAAGCCTTCGACGATCACACGACCAGCACCAGTACGACCGCCTTCTTGCGCGTACTCCCACGCTGCTTGCACATCTTGTTCTGTTTTGATGACGCTTTGTCCTTTACCAGACGAACTCATCACAGGTTTTACTACACAAGGGATACCAACGTGCTCAACTGCCGCTTTAAAGTTATCAAAGTTATCTGCAAACTGATAAGGAGAAGTCGTTAAGTTTAGCTCTTCAGCTGCAAGACGACGGATGCCCTCGCGGTTCATAGTCAACTTAGTTGCTTTCGCTGTCGGAACGACGTTCACGCCTTTTTCTTCTAGCTCAACTAATTTGTCTGTTGCGATAGCTTCAATTTCCGGAACCACATAAGCAGGTTGCTCTTTCTTGATGATTTCTTCTAATGCTTTGCCATCAAGCATATCGATGACGTAGCTGCGATGAGCGACTTGCATTGCTGGTGCGTCAGCATAACGGTCACACGCGATCACTTCTAAACCAAGACGTTGACATTCAATTGCTACTTCTTTACCAAGCTCGCCAGAGCCCAGAAGTAATACACGGGTAGCATGAGTGCTAGTAGCAGTACCAAACATAGTGTTCCCTTACAAAATAAAGTGGTGGAAGCGAATTTTCAGGGGATCATACTGATTTTTGCGAACGAAGCAAACGTTTGCGTGTGATTTTAAACAATAAAAAAAGGCCCTGCGTCATGCAGAGCCTCTCTCATAAGAGCATTGTGAGTTAAATGTTAACAAAACTCACTGGAATATCTGGGTTCAGTGCCTCTAGTGTTGATTGAGTATCGGCTAGGTGGCTGATCTTACCCTGTGAGTTTTCGACTAGTGCTGCGGCTTTGATGTCTTCAAACTGCTCGCCTGCCATCAGGATTTGAATTAAGGCAACCTGAAGTGGTGGAAGGCTAGGGTTGAACGCTGCGTTTTCTGCGTAAGCACCTTGGAATACACGACCACTATTCATCTCAAGAGCGATGCCACTTAAGTTGTTAGTGTATGGAGCGTGACTGATGTTCATCGCAGTAACTGCTTTTTGGATCAGAGTGTCGTTGTCATCGCAAGCAAACTCGTGTTTCACTTCTGCCATTAGACCTGATTGGATACCAAGATCAGCAGGACCGAATGCTTCAGGAAGATAGTCGTGTAGCGATTTTTCTTCACGCTCTGGCAATTGGATCTTTAATTCTTTCGCCGTAGTTAGCTCATTCATGAACTGACGACAGTGACCACAAGGGCTGTAGTTAATGGTGATATCTTTAACACCACGTTCGCCTTTCATCCAAGCATGGCTAATCGCGCATTGTTCAGCATGAACAGTTTGACCTAACTGAACACCAAAAAACTCCATGTTCGCACCGAAGTAAAGGCGACCAGATAGACCACGAACAATCGCGCCTACATAGAATTCAGAAATCGGTGCGTAAGAAAACGCAGCGGCAAAAGGAAGTAGAGCAACACGAAGCTCTTTATCAGAAAGATTGGTAGCGTTCAGTAGCGCTTCAAACTGTTGCTCAGAAATAGTGGCATCAAAATCGTCAGAAAGGACGATAGGAGCAAGAGGTGTTGAAAGTGCTTCAGGAGCGCTTGCTAGCGCCTGTTCAATGCGACTTTTCATGTTGAATCCTTGTTATTGCATGGACAGTTATTCTATGTGAAAGGTGGAAATGTTCTGTGCTTTAGATCACGTTAATGTGTGTAATGATAATTTACGTTACATAATTAGAGTGAGCTCACACATGTATTCGATTTCACTAAGATTTAACGTTATCTCTGTCCCACTAATAACTATATCAACGTATATTCATACTGCGAATTTTCTAGAGGAGATTATGACCTGCTCACTTGATAGCAAAGCAGGTCATTGAGGTTATTATTGGTATAACCAAACCGCCAAAGCAAAGAAGCTTGGCGCGAGAATCGAGGTGATGATGCCACAAAGCACCAATGCAAGAGATGAGAACGCCGCGTCCCCCGGTTGTTTCTCAGCACATGTTGCGGTGCCGAGAGCGTGAGAAACAGTACCCATTGTTAGACCGCGCGCAATTGGATGCTTAATACCAATGATATTGAAGATCGGGTACGCGAGGATGGCACCAAACAAACCCACAATAAGCACTAAGATTGCCGCAACAGCTGCTTCTCCGCCTAAGTGGCTAGAGATTTCCATCGCGATAGGGGTCGTCACAGACTTACCAACCAAGCTGGCTATTAAGCTAATGTCAGCTTTAAATGCCACCGCAATGAGCGTAGCGGTAAGCATGGACATAACACTACCTAACGTGCAAGCCAGAGTGATAATGCGCCAATTGGCTTTGATTTGAGGCAGTTGTTCATAAAGTGGATATGCCAGCGCAACAACGGCGGGTTGAAGTAAAAAGCTGATGTATTCGTTGTCAGCGTAGTATGTTTCAAATGGCACTTTCAAAAAGGTTAGCAACGGGATTAATACCGCGATACTGATCAAAAGCGGGTTAGCAATCGGATTGTTCACCTTGATTGCAATTTGGCGTGCGGCAAGGAAAACCACAATAGTGACAAGTAACCACATACTAGTGCTTCTCCTTCAGTAAGTAATCTAAGAACCATGCCAAGCTGACCAATACGATCAGTGAGCCGCCTACTGCACTCGCAATAATTGGCAGTGCGTTAGCCAGTAGCATATCGAAGTGTTGCATCAGACCCACGCTGATAGGCACGAATAGCAGGATCATATAGCGGATGAATAGGGTTGCACCTGGCTTAACCCATTCCACTTTGACTAAGCCAAGGGTCATTGAGAAAAACAGCACAAGCATCCCGATGACACTTCCTGGAACAGAAATGCCAATGAATTTTTGAATGGTGTTGCCGATACCAAGTGCTCCCATGATGAGTGCGAGGGAGATGAGCAAATGGATCAGCTGTAGTAATCGATCTTTTATCATTTTGACAGCATATAAAACAACAAGCACACCCGAAGGTGCGCTTGAACAAGGTAAGAAATTAGGAGGCTAGGCTCTCTACATAACGATAGACGGATTTTAATATTGCTATCTTCTTTTCGTCACTTTCATGTTCGTGAACTAAGTTTTCTAAATTCATCATGTACTCTTCAATCTGACTTTCGAAAACTTCACGACAATGTTGTGCCCAGCGTCTTTGTTCTTGTTCATCTAATGTGCCTGCATAATGGCGAGCACGGTAACGGAAAAGCAATGGCTTGATTCGTTTATCATCGAATTCAATGTCCAGTGCGGCTAAGTTATTCGGATCGGTTTCACGAATGATGTCCATAGCAGCGCGATCAGCAGGCGAGAAAAAGCCATCGTAAAGCTGCGTATCAACGTCATTACTCTTTTCGAATTCACGTTCTATAGAGAATAGACTAATCAGCTTCTCTCGGATCTCTGGGTGTTGGCGCAACAACGCTAAATTGTTTAAACATTGTTGGCGGTCAATACCAATGACTTCCGCATTTTCCGCGGTTAATGTTTTTGCTGGAGCGAGAATAGGGCACTTGTTCAGATGCACTAGCTTCACTGGTACGGGCAGTAAGTCGCCCAATTCGTCACGCTTGGTGTACAAGCGTTCTTTCAGTTCTTCCGCTGAAAGTTCAAGGATCGGCTGAGGATCTTTGGCTAAATCAATCGTGATAACAGCGTTGTTGTTGGTTGGGTGCCAAGCCACAGGCACAATCCAGCTTGTGTATTGGCATTCACGCCCAAGCATGCCTGATACATGCATCAACGGAGTCATATTGACAATATCAACCAGCTCATTGAGTTTGCGCTTGTTACGCATCGAGAAAAAGTAGTCAAATAGCTTAGGTTGGGCGGCTTTAACTTTCTTCGCCATTTCAATCGTGGCAATCACGTCGGCCATCGCATCGTGAGCATTGCTGTGTTCAATGCCATTCGCTACGGATAAATGCTCTAGCTTGAAGCTTGTAAAGCCTTCATCGTTCTCTGGCCATTCTACGCCTTCAGGACGCAGGGCGTGACATGCTCGCATCACGTCAAGCAAATCCCATCGTGAGTTGCCGTTTTGCCAGCTCCATGCGTATGGGTCGATGAAGTTTCGGTAGCAAGTGTAACGAGTGACTTCATCATCAAAACGTATGCTGTTGTAGCCAAGGCTAGTCGTCTTTGGTTTAGACAATTCAGCATGAATTTTGGCAATAAACTCAGGTTCAGGTAAGCCTTCTTGCATTGCTTTTTGTGGTGTAATACCAGTGATCAAAGCTGCTTCTGGCGAAGGAAGGTAATCAGCAGGTGGACGACAGTACATCACCAAAGGTTCACCAATGATATTGAAGTTTTCATCAGTGCGAACGCCTGCAAACTGGCTTGGGCGGTCTTTGGCTGGACTTGTTCCCCAAGTCTCGTAATCGAAAAAGAAAAAAGTGGGCTGATTGTCTTGGTGCATTCTGCTTACCGTTTACGGAACCGATAGGAGTATTAGACCATTCAACGCCTTGACTCGCAACGAAAGATGCAATGTGACGTTGTGAAAATGAAAAAGCCGAAGTGTCACTTCCGGCTTGAAGTTTTTTATTTGGTTAATGCTTGGACAATCGCTGATTTTTATTAGCCAAAATCAAGGGTGAGCAACAAACGAGCTTGATTCGATTGGATACTAGGCGAGCGATGAACCAGCCCTTTGTTTTCATTTCCGATCCAACGCTCACCTTTTAGCAGTGCAACGTCACCAACAGAAAGGTGCCTGATATCTGATTCTGCTCTGTATAAGCCGGATTCTGCATCCGAAAGCCCATGACTACCGCGACCGAGCTTTGAGCGATCAAGTACGTCATTAGCAATCCATTGAGTCGCAATGCCTTGGTAGGTAGTGACTAGGCGGCAGGGGACTTGATCAACGTGAAAACGGGGACACATCGCGCTATTGAGTGTCGCTAGGCGCAGTCCTGCGTCTTCTAACTCAAACAAATAGCAAAACATGTCGACTAACTCCACGATATTTCTCAACAATACATCCGGCGCCTGCCCATCGGTTGCGTATTGCAGTACTTCATAAGCATTTTCAGGAGATACATTCAGCGATTTATTGAAGTTAGGGTGGGAGGTGATGAACCGATTCGTGGCATCGGCAAGCGGTTGATCGAATTGTCGCCGCCAGATTGCGATATTGATGTCTTCTTGATAGATGTTCGCTAACACAGTTGGCTCTTCGCCTGAACTGAAACACGGCGCTCGAAGTGTGCATTCAAGAGCCTCAGTTGAAGTGGACTCGATTAAAGTTGAACTCATGACATTACCTCCGATGTTATCTGTGTTCATTTTGATATTTGTGAAATGTTATATCATAACAATACTGTTCAATAAATCAGTTTAGACAGTTAGCGAGTAGGGAGTAAGGCATTAATTGGAGAAGATAGGAAGGGGATGACTCTTCACTTTGGTGCGCTTAAATACAAAAAAGCCGATGGAGAAACCATCGGCTCAAACTGAGAGTTATTTTTTGAGAACAGCTACGCTTTTTGTTCTTCTAACTGTCCATTGTCGTTGGTGGATTTCAACAATCGGCTGGTAATGGTACCTGCAGTCATTGCACCAGAGACATTAAGTGCAGTTCGCGCCATATCAATTAGTGGCTCGATAGAGATCAGTAGCGCTGCGATTGTCACAGGCAAGCCCATCGCAGGCAGTACAATCAGGGCTGCAAAGGTTGCGCCGCCGCCGACACCGGCAATACCAAATGAGCTAATCGTGATGATGGCAATCAGTGACAGAATAAAGTTGATGTCTAGAGGATCGATACCCATTGTTGGCGCTACCATTACCGCAAGCATTGCTGGGTAGATACCTGCACAGCCGTTCTGACCGATAGTGGCACCGAAAGACGCTGACAAGTTCGCAATCGCTGGTGGTACGTTTAGCTTGGTGATTTGTGCTTCAACGTTAAGTGGAATCGTTGCCGCTGAACTGCGTGATGTGAATGCAAATGTCAGTACTGGCCAAATCTTTTTAAAGTACTCAGCAGGGCTAACGCCGACAAAAGAAACAAGTAGACCATGGACAAGGAACATCAGTGCAATTGCAACGTAAGATGCAACAATAAAGCCAAGCAAATTAAAAATGTCGGCAGCACTTGATGTTGCGACCACTTTCGCCATAAGGGCAGCAATACCATAAGGCGTTAATGCCATGATCATCTTAACCAGGCGCATAACCACGGATTGTGCCGCTTCCACAAAAGTACGAATTGGAGATTCCAACTCTTCTTTTTCTGCCATCACTTTACGTGCAGCGATACCTACTAAAACACCAAAGATAACCACAGCAATGATCGATGTAGAACGAGCCCCTGTAAGATCGGCAAACGGGTTAGTTGGAATAAAGCTTACTAACATCTGAGGAATCGTTAGGTCGCTTACTGATCCTACTCGACTCTCTAATACGGCAATACGAGCCGTTTCACGTGCACCTTCAGTTAATCCAGCGGCAGACAAACCAAATGTAGTCGTAACAAGAATACCGATCATGGCAGCAATGGCTGTTGTTACCAGCAAAACAGAAATCGTTAGACCAGAGATCTTACCCAGCGAACCGCCTTTCTCTAGCTTTACAACGGCGGAAATCATGGAAATCAATACCAAAGGCATAATCACCATTTTAAGCAGACCAACATAACCGCTGCCGACTATGCCGACCCATTCAAGTGTTTGTCCAATGACATCGCTGCCTTCGCCATAAATAAGTTGCAGTCCAAGACCGAAAAGAGAGCCCGTAACCAAGCCAATTAAAACCAAACGCGAGAGTGTGTTTTGTTTTTGTTGTTGGTTAAAAAGGAACATTAATATGGCGATAAACACCGCCAGAGAAGCAACCACTGCGAAATTCATAATCTTACCTTAGTAATCGGCATAAGAAGTGCTGATTAAATTTTATACGGAGCTATATACTGGTTGGGTAAGATACCGAGTGGGATATAACTTTAAAAATGATAAACAGGTATTAGATAGATCTAAAATGAATATAAAAATGCGACTCGACTCTCGTTGATGACTGATTTAGCGTAATATTTAGGCGAAATTTTTCAATCATAGTGCCTAATGAGATCAAGCATATCCTTTCTATGCAAATAAATGACTTTTTCTTCTTGATAGCTGAAAACTTGATAAATCATCGCTTTGGCTACGTCTTGAGCATGAACGGGTATAAAGTTCGCCAATTTACCAAGCATAAGCGGACGAATTACCTTAGAAAGTGTCTGAACAACCTTTTCATCCGTACGAGGATTTTCTCGCTGTCCGACCAGAGGTCCGGGCCTTGCGAACACCACTTCTTCAAAGCCCATCCTCTCGATATTTTTTTCCATATGTCCTTTGCAAGCTAGATAATGGGATGAAGAAGACGCTTTTGCGCCTAGACTTGAAACCACAGCGATGCGTTTTACACCGATCATCTTCATTTGTTGAGCAACTTTACATACCAATTCGGCGTCGATTTTTCGCAGAGCATCTTTGCTGCCAGCTTGTTTTAATGTGGTGCCGAGACAAATAAAACCGACGCGTGGAATCGGTTGCTGATCGTCCCAATCGTGGATTGTGAGCGCCGCGTCTAACAATGGGACAATTTTGTTATTTGGATCCTCGATACCAGTGATCGTTCGGCGGGAGAGAGAATATAGCGTTTCGATGCTAGGCTGTGAGACAAGTTTAGCCATGACTTCTTTCCCTACAAGACCTGTACCACCTGCAATAATCACACATGCGTTTGAATCGTTGCCCATTGTATCCTTCCTGTTTAAGAACAAGTGCTTAGGCTATTGTAGCGCATTTCTTCCACGAAGCTGCAGTCAGGTAGCTAATGTATGACATTTAATCAATCGAACTCAGTGAACCTAGCATCTCGAGGTTACTTAGGTATAGAAAGCTAAGCAAATAAAATACCCGCAAATAAAAAGACCCGCGGGACGAACGGGTCTTTTTTCCTAGGAGAATGATAAGGGTATGGATCGCCGAGATTGGCGTGGTGGGTTTGGCTTGCCTCTCTTAGCGGGGCGACGACTTTGATTGGCAAACATAATTTCTCGCTTTTTGTGTTAGGGACGATTTCTTTAAAGCATCACACGTGCCAACTTTCAGAATACAGGCGATGAGGAAATCAGCTCTCGTTTCATTTACGCCTAATCTTTGTTAGACGTGCTATTGTATAGTTTTTATTTATCAATGCCTTAAGTTGTTTGGTTAGACTGATATTGACCATCAGACGTTATCAATTAGAGCGCTGAAAAATAAATGACTGAGACTGAGTTGGTTTAAGTTGAATTCTTTCTTTAGTGGAACAAGCTTGTTGAAATAACATTTTTATCAATATGACTGTCGAATTGACAAAAAGCGCTGTCAAAAAGAGAAAATCAGATGAAATTGCACGGGAGAGGGGTACACTTGTTCTCTCAATTTGTCGGGAGTCTTATCTCTCTCGCGGTTTTCTAAGACCAAGGACGTCGTATGAACATAGATCTCAGTACGCTTGCGCCAACGCAGGTGTACCATTTGATGACTCAAACTGTCATTCCTCGCCCAATCGCTTGGGTGCTCACAGACTCAGGTGAGCAAAACTTCAACTTAGCGCCATTTTCCTACTTTACTGCGGTTTCTAGCCGTCCACCTTTATTGATGATTTCTGTGGGAAAAAAGCCCAATGGAGACATCAAGGACACCACGCGAAATGCATTAGAAACTGGTAAGTTGGTTATCCATATTGCACCCAGCGATCTCGCGGATAAAGTCACTTTATCTTCTGCCACATTAGAACATGGGGAATCTGAACTGGAGACGACTCAACTTGAGACGGTTGATTTCCAAGGTTTCGAATTACCACGCTTAGAGGGCGCGCCAATTGCATTCGGCTGTAAGTTGCATGAAGTGATAGAGATGGGGGAGACACCGCAAAGTTTAATCTTTGCAGAGATTGAACACATTTATGTCGATGAGCGGGTCATATCCATGGAGGGTGACCGTTTAAAAGTTGATGCCTTAGCTGTAGACCCATTAGCTCGGTTAGGCGGTAATGAATACGCCACGTTAGAAAAAACTTTTTCTGTCGCTCGTCCAAAATAAAGAATAAGGAATCATCATCATGGATCGCTCTTTTGCCTCAGAAATTCAAGCTCGCATTGATAACAAAACCAAACCATTAGGCGCTCTTGGTTTGCTCGAAAAAGTGGCGCTAGAACTGGCGTTAATTCAAAGCCAAGATAAGCCTCAAGCGGTTGAAAAAATAGAAATTCGCAAACCAACCATGTTGGTATTCGCTGGTGATCACGGCATCGCCGAAGAAGGGGTGAGTATTGCGCCCAGCGCTGTGACTCAACAAATGGTGGCGAATTTTCTCGCCGGTGGCGCCGCTATTAATTGTTTCTGCGATCTCAACCAAATTGACTTTAAGGTTGTTGACTGTGGCATGTTGTCACCGATCGATACCTTAGTTCCTGACTTTAAAAATCATCCCAACTTGATTGAGAAACGTCTCGGAAATGGTACGGCAAACTTTGCTAAACAAACGGCGATGTCCCTAGAACAAGTCGCGCTAGGTTTGGAATATGGTGCAAAGGTCGCGCAGCAGGCGATTCTTAATGGCTCGAACTTGTTGATGTTTGGTGAAATGGGGATTGGCAATACCAGTTCGGCATCGGCATTGTTAACAGCGTTGAGTCCATTGGAAGTCGACCATTGTGTTGGCTATGGTACTGGCATTACTCAAGAGCAACTCAACCGTAAAATCAAGCTAGTCGCACAAGGTGTGAATCGCTGCCGTGAGCTTGATACCAAAGGCGCGTTGGCTCAAGTCGGTGGGTTTGAAATCGTGCAAATGGTTGGCGCATTCTTAGAAGCGAAACGCCACAAAACGCCTATTTTAGTCGACGGATTTATCGTCTCTGTAGCCGCTTATGTCGCGACTTTATTGGATGAAGAGACGCGAGATTACATGCTGTTTGCTCATAACTCAGAAGAGAATGGGCATAAGTTTGTGTTGGAATGCCTACAAGCGGAGCCTCTCTTGGATCTTGGTTTGCGTTTAGGTGAAGGAACCGGAGCGGCGCTTGCTTTGCCACTGGTAAAAGCGGCGGCTCAGTTTTACAACAACATGGCGAGCTTTGAGAGTGCGGGAGTGACGGTTTAGTGTCTGCATCTGAGAATACCCACACTTCAGAGACTCGTTCTTTGCGCTATCAGAGTGAGCTTTTCTTGCTCGCAATAAGCTTTTTTAGCCGTATACCTGTGCCCGCAGATTTACCTTATAGTGAAACGCGCATGAACCAAGCAGGGCGATACTTTGCTTTGGTCGGTGTGTTGCTTGGGCTACTGTGCGCAGCTGTGTTTTCACTGGCAAGTTTATTGTTCCCAAACTCAGTTGCCATCGTGTTAACCATGGCTTTTAGCTTGCTGCTTACCGGCGCGTTCCATGAGGACGGTTTAACGGATATGGCGGATGGCATTGGCGGTGGTATGACGTTAGAGCGCCGCTTAACCATCATGAAAGACAGCCGCATCGGGACTTACGGAGCGGCAACGTTAATGATGGCGCTGCTGGCGAAGTTTGTATTTTGGAGCGAGTTAGCCAATGAACCTCAGTTTTGGCTGATGATCGTCGTGGCGTATACCGTGAGCCGAGCGTTGGCTGCCACTCTCATATATGACATGCCCTACGTTAGTGACGCGGATACCTCGAAAAGTAAACCGTTAGCGAACAAACAATCGAGCTTAGAAGTCGCGATACTGCTCTTAACTGGTGGGGTTGTAGCGTTGTTACTGGGTATGACTCAGGCAGCTGTGATTGTATTGGTATTGGCACTGTTTCGTGTGAGCTTTAAACGCTGGCTGACCAAACGTATCGGCGGATTTACTGGCGATTGCCTTGGTGCCGCGCAGCAG
Organism: Vibrio harveyi NBRC 15634 = ATCC 14126 = KCTC 12724; assembly: GCF_001591145.1. GTDB lineage: Bacteria > Pseudomonadota > Gammaproteobacteria > Enterobacterales > Vibrionaceae > Vibrio > Vibrio harveyi. The sequence goes on from NZ_BCUF01000016.1 coordinate 43,867, forward strand.
CTTGCAGAGTTGCTTGTTTATCTCACTCTTATCGCATTTAGTCATTCATTATGAAGCAACTTATTCTAGGTGGTGCACGCTCGGGAAAATCGAGCTTAGCAGAGAGCAGGGCGCAACAGTCGTCACAAAACAAAAACGGAACGCTTCACTATGTGGCGACGGCATTGCCTTTTGATGAAGAAATGAAGCAACGCATTGCTCACCATAAACAGCAACGAGGGGCTGGGTGGATTGAACATGAATGTCCGCTTAACTTGCCTGAGCTCATTTGTGAATTTTCGTCTCAAGATGTCGTGTTAGTTGATTGCCTTACGCTTTGGCTCAACAACTGGATCTTTGAACTCGGTGATGACTGCTGTAATGAGCGGTTAGAAGAAAAAATTGAGCGGTTGGTAAATGCGATAGCACAATCGGAAGCGACGCTGATTTTTGTCTCTAACGAAGTCGGTATGGGCATTGTGCCGCTCGGCGCTGTCAGTCGCTACTTTGTAGATAATGCGGGACGGATGAATCAAAAACTGGCGACCGTGTGTGAGCGAGTCACGTTTGTCGCTGCGGGTTTGCCGCTTGAGCTCAAACCATAGGACGGGAAGAAATGAAAACGTTGAATATCTACTTACTGCGACACGGGAAAGTGAACGCAGCCCCAGGTTTACACGGACAAGCCGATTTAAAAGTCGATGAAGCTGAGCAATACAAAATTGCGCAAGCCTGGCAACAAACGGGTCGAGAAGTAGAAGGGATCATCAGCTCTCCTTTGTCACGTTGTCACGACCTTGCTGAGATACTTGCTGAGCAGCAACTTTTGCCTTTAAGTATGGAGCCACAACTTCAAGAATTGGATTTTGGTGATTTCGACGGCATCCCATTTGACATGCTTTCTGAGCACTGGAATAAGCTCGATACGTTTTGGAAAGCACCAGCACAACACACCTTACCGAATGCTGAGAGCTTGGATGATTTCTCTCATCGTGTAACTTGTGCTTGGTCTCAAATCATTAATGATATCAATGACAACTTGCTAATTGTCACGCATGGTGGCGTAATTAGAATGATTCTTGCCCATGTATTGGGTGTAGATTGGCGCAATCCGCGATGGTATTCGGCATTAGCGATAGGAAATGCGTCAGTAACACATATAACAATTACCATCGATGATCAGATTTACGCCTCAGTTCGTTCGATAGGCGTACCACTATTTGAAAATTAGTCACGGAAGTAGCCAACGCTTGGATCTCTACCGAGTTTAAGAGAGAAAAGGGCTGGCTCGATTACATCAAAAGGAACCATAAATGACCGCTCCTAGCTGGGATTTATCCATCGTTTATAACGATCTCGCTGACCCACGAATTCAAGATGACATTGCCCTTGTAGAGCAATGCATTGACCTACTCAATAAACAGTCTGCCGATTGTAACTCTGTTGAAGTGATGCAAAACGCAATCTTAACCAGTGAGGCGGCAAGCCGTTTGGCTGGCACGATTGCGAACTTCGCAAACTGTTACGCGTCAGTGGATGCGACAAATGCAGAGGCGAAAGCACTGCTGGGTCGTATGACGCGTATTTTCTCTGAGCTTTCTCAAGCTTACAGTGCGTTTGAGCTTAAATTGACTCACGCTGATGAAGAGTTCATTACTCGCGTTTTGGAGCATGAAAATCCAGACATCAGTGGTCAGGCGTTTTCAATCCTAAACTCTCGCAAACTGGCTGACACACGCTTAAGCACCGAGGAAGAAAAGCTATTAGCGGCAATGAGCGTGGATGGAAAATCTGCGTGGGGTAAGTTATACAACAACCTCACGGGCTCTTTGAAAGTGAAGCTTGACTACGCTGATGGTGAAAGTGAAGAGCTTGGCTTCTCGCAAGCAGCAAGCATTCTTTACGGCTCTGAATTTGATCGCCAAGAAGCTGCATGGCGTGGTGTTCAGAGGGCGATGGCGACACATCAAGAGTCTTTTGCTTCTATCCTTAACGCGCTTTCAGGTTGGCGTTTAACAGAGAACAAAAAGCGTTCTACCAAACGTGATGTTCATTTCCTTGATCCAAGCTTGCATGGCAGCCGAATTAAAGCGGAAACGTTGGATGCCATGATGAAAGTCGCTAAAGACAGCCGTGAGATTGGTCAAAAAGCCGGTTTGCTAATGGCGAAGGTCCACGGTCTGGATGAGATGAAACCATGGAATCATCTTGCTGCGATGCCTGCTTTGAGTGGCGAAGCGAAAGTTTATCCATTTGATGAAGCAATCGACGTCATTTGTGAAGCGTTCGAAACCGTGAATCCAGATATGTCGGAGTTTGTCCGCATGATGGTACAAAACGGCTGGATTGATGCCGCGCCTAATGCCAATAAACGCCTTGGTGCATACTGTACTAAGCTGCCGGCGACGCGTACGCCGCTTGTGTTTATGACTTGGAGTGGTAGCCGCTCAGACCTGATGACGCTTGCTCATGAGCTTGGTCATGCCTTCCACAACTGGGTGATTCGTGACTTGCCGCTTTGCCAAACGTACTACCCGATGACGTTGGCAGAAACCGCTTCAATTTTCGCTGAAAACATCGTTCGCGATCATCTGATTTCAAAAGCAGAAAGTGTGGATGACAAGCTCGAAATGCTGTGGGAAGAGCTCTCTTCGGCGTTAGCGCTGATGATCAATATTCCAGTTCGTTACGAATTCGAAAAAGCCTTCTACGAGCGTCGCCAAGAGGGCGAACTGACAGCAGATGACTTCTGTGAGCTGATGTCAGAAACGTGGAAAGATTGGTATGGCGATGTGATGAGCGAGGCTGACCCTTATTTCTGGGCGAGCAAACTGCACTTCTCAATCTCTGGGGTGAGCTTCTACAACTACCCATATTTGTTCGGCTTCTTGTTCAGTAAAGGTATCTACGCTCAACGTGAAGCTAAAGGGGAGCGTTTCTACGACGATTACGTAGATCTATTACGTGACACTGGCAACATGATGGCTGAAGAGGTTGTCGAGAAGCATCTTTCAATGGATCTAACGCAACCCGAATTCTGGCAGCAGAGTGTGGAGCTAGTTCGTGACAAAGTAGACGAATTTGAACGTTTACTCGCACAACGTGGTGAATAAACGCTAAAAGTTGATCAAATCATAATGATCTTCTTTAGGGCTGTGGTAAAGTTCACAGCCCTAACACTTTGTAATTGTTTAAAAAATAAACGCCTCAATGCTTGATTTGAGTGCATGGCGCGAAAAGGTATGGGATTTTAAATAAATTTGGTGGCTTCTACTCATAAGTGGGATCGCAACAACAAAAATCCTTTGTACAATTTATTAACATACCCGCCGTGCTATTAAGGAGTAACGCATGACGAAGTCTCTCTTTCGCCAATCGTTTTTAACTGACACGTTAGATGTTCATATTGATGTCGCGCCAGCGGAGCAGGTGCTGTCTAATGGTGTAAAACTTAAACTCTATCAGCGTGGTGTGCTAGAAGTGATTCCTGACGAATACACTCAGGAAACCAAGAACGTCATCATCTCTTGTGGTGTCCACGGGGATGAAACCGCACCGATGGAGCTGGTGGATTCAATTATCAAAGACATCGAATCCGGCTTCCAGAAAGTCGAGTCTCGATGCTTGTTCATTATCGCTCACCCAGAATCGACTCTGGCGCACACGCGATTTTTAGAAGAAAACCTTAATCGACTGTTTGATGAGAAAGAGCACGAGCCAACCAAAGAGCTTGCGATTGCTGACACTCTCAAATTGTTAGTCAGAGATTTCTATCAAGATACGGCAGCGGAAACACGCTGGCACTTAGATTTGCACTGTGCGATCCGTGATTCAAAGCACTACACCTTTGCGGTGAGTCCGAAAACGCGTCATCCTGTTCGTAGCAAAGCTTTGATTGATTTTCTCGACAGTGCACATATTGAAGCCGTGCTACTGTCTAACTCACCAACCAGCACATTCAGTTGGTTCAGTGCAGAGAACTATGGCGCTCAAGCTTTGACGATGGAACTGGGTCGTGTGGCTCGCATTGGTGAAAACGACTTAGACAAACTGACTGCGTTCGATTTGTCACTGCGTAACCTAATTGCAGAGGCGAAAGCTGAGCACTTGTCTAAGCCATGTATCAAGTACCGTGTGAGTCGTACGATTGTGCGCTTGCACGAAGATTTCGATTTCATGTTTGATGACAACGTCGAGAACTTTACATCATTCGTTCACGGCGAAGTGTTTGGTCACGATGGTGACAAACCGTTGATGGCGAAGAACGATAACGAAGCCGTTGTTTTCCCAAATCGCCACGTCGCGATTGGTCAACGCGCAGCATTAATGGTGTGTGAAGTGAAAACGCGCTACGAAGATGGCGAGTTAGTCTACGATTAATGCCATATCGCTTTAATTTCGGCGAATAAAGCGTGCGAACACATTTGCAATTTACCGAGGCTTAACTGTAAGGTTAAGCCTCGTTTGTATTTATCGGCTACTATGGATTTTCAACAACTTATCCTGAACAAGGAACGACGCTGGCAACGCAATCTTTTGATCATGTCAGTGATTCTCGTGCTGCTCTCTGCTATCCACTTGATGGTCGGAGAGGTATTCCTTTCTCCTTTTCAGTCTCTCTCTGCATTTGAACAAAAACTCTTGTTGGATTTACGTCTGCCACGTTTGGTTTCTGCCGCTATTATTGGTGCTGCTCTGGCGGTCTCTGGTGCTACCTTACAAGTTCTGCTTGGCAACGTATTAGCCGAACCCGGCGTTCTCGGGATCTCCGGTGGCGCGAGCTTGGCAATGGTGCTAGTCATGTTTGCCTTGCCAGTTTTACCTTCTCCGATGATCTTTATGTTGGCTGCCATTGCCGGTTCGATGCTGTTTACCGTCATATTGGTTGGTATCGCAAGGGCAATGCATCTCACTACTGCAAGGCTGCTGCTCGTCGGCGTTGCACTGGGTATTTTGTCGAGCGCCATTGTGACGTGGGCATTCTACTTTAGCGATGACTTAAGCCTACGTCAGTTAATGTACTGGCTAATGGGCAGCATTGGTGGGGCAAGTTGGTATCAGCACACCGTTACTTTGGTCATGCTACCGGTGCTGATTTGGCTCTGCTGCAAGGGCAAACCGCTTGATAAGTTGATGTTAGGGGAAATCCATGCCACTCAATTGGGTATTGATGTTCATCAGATGCGCTGGAAACTCATTTTGGCAATTTCCATTCTCGTTGGTGGCTCCGTTGCATTGGGGGGGATCATTAGCTTTGTGGGCTTAGTCGTACCGCATCTGCTTCGATTGGCGTTTGGTACAGAAAACCGCTACCTGCTGCCTCTGTCGGCAATATCTGGCGCAGCCTTATTGGTGTTTGCTGATATCGGCGCGCGTTTGTTACTTGATTCCGCTGAGTTGCCGCTTGGAGTGATGACCACTTCTATCGGTGCTCCTATCTTCATTTGGATGCTGGTGAAAAGTCATGATGCACGTTAAGCACATCGCAGTGGGAAGTCGACTGCTACCGCTCTCCTTTGAATGTAAGCCGGGTGAGGTTGTCCATGTCGTGGGTCCAAACGGCTCCGGGAAAAGCACATTACTTGGTGCGATATCTGGTACCTTAACTCAGCGTGAAGGCGTGAGTGGGGAAGTACTTGTCGACAATAAAAACTTACTAGCAATGCCACTTTCAGAACAAGCGCATATTCGTGGGTATCTGTGTCAGCAATCAAGGCCCGCATTCAATGTCGATGTCTTTCAATACTTAGCACTTTCATTGCCTACGGGTGCCAATATCGGTGATGAGAAAGTACGAGACGCAGTCAATATCGTTATTGCGCTGGTGCAACTGCAAGACAAGCTTCATCGAAGCATTCAGACATTATCCGGCGGTGAATGGCAACGTGTCCGTCTAGCCGGGGTGTGCTTGCAAGTGTGGCGAACAATTAACCCTTACTCTCAGCTATTGATTTTGGATGAACCCGCAGCGCCGCTCGATATTGCCCAAGAAGGGCTGCTATATCAGCTCATTAATGCAGTCGCAGCGCAAGGCATCGGGGTGTTGGTCGCAAACCACGATTTAAATCGAACGTTAAGGCATGCTGACAAGGTACTGCTGCTCAATAACGGCGTATTGCATTCATTAGGTCATGCCGATGAAGTACTCACGGAAGAGGGCTTGGCAGAAGTTTTCCAAACTCAAGTTCGTAAAGTCGTATTGGAAGATAGACCCTATTTGATTTTTGATTGAGGCGTATATTAAAGCGACGCTTCAAGACACTAACGTTTAACCATGACCCCAAATGGCGTCGGCTTGAGCTCTTTTTTGGAGAAAGGAATGAAAAAATACGTGATTGTGGCTCTAACGAGTTTGTCGTCTATGGCATTTGCTCAAGAAGAAGCGATTGATTGTAATAACGCGGTCAGTACCCTCGAGATTAATCAGTGTGCAGCCATTGAGTTAGAGGCTGCTCAAAAGCAACTAAATAAGTATTTGGAAACGAGTTTCGAACATAATTCTTATGATCCTGAGCTGATTAAAGCGATTCAAGTTGCACAAAAAGATTGGCAAGCGTATGTGACGTCGCATTGTGATTCGGTATATACGCAGTGGCGTGAAGGGACAATTCGTGGCGTGATGGCTATTTCCTGCGAAACTCAATTAACTCAACAAAGAACTCACGAAATTTGGCAAAACTTCTTAACCTACATGGATAGTACGCCACCGGTTTTACCCGAACCAAATGTTGAGTAGTGTTACTTAAACGCGGATAGCTTCGTTTTTTAAAACGCGTCAACGTACTTAACCTCAACACGGCTTCTATCACGCTAAACGGTATAGCGGATGAGAGATACTGTTTAGCCCACTCAGGCAGTAAATGGGAAGTGTTTTATGCCAAAGAGGGCAAATGTGATTCAGAGCCTGATCGTAGGGCATTTTGCGGGTAAATTTAGCTGTAAGTTTCTTCTCTTGTTGGAGAGCTAGCACTTCTTTTGAGGACCGATAGTATGTTCCAAAGTCTCCTTCTAACTGAGATCCTTACATCTGAGCTGAAAAACAACAATTTAATTGTTGAAACAACGAGTTGGCCGCCAAAATGCAATAAGCTCATTGTATTGCAATATCGGTTTGCCAAATCATATACTTTGGTCAATTATCGAGAATTGGAAGATGGGCATTATTGGTTCGCAGAGTACATTGATGGTGACGAATGTTTGGCATGTCGCTTTGATGTTCTTTAGCATCATTCTTTTGAATCATGTATTTCAAGCTTATGGCATTTAATAGAGAAGGAGTTCATTTGACGATTCCTACCTTGTACATTTTTTCTGGTCTTCCTGCGTCTGGTAAGTCGACGTTAGCAAAGCTATTAGCCGCAAGAGTTGGCGCGATGTATGTACGCGTCGACACTATAGAGCAAGGTCTACGTGATTTGTGTCATTTCAAGGTTGAAGGTGAGGGTTATCGGCTAAGTTATCGGATCATCCGAGATAACCTTGAACTTGGGTTGAGTTGTATCGCTGACTCTTGTAACCCCATAGAGCTTACACGGCATGAATGGCAGCAAGTGGCAACAAGCATGTCCGCTCACTTTGTTAACATAGAGATAAGTTGCTCGGATGAGAATGAGCATAAACAACGTGTTGATTCTCGTAAGAATGAAGTTGAGAACCTGCAGCTACCGAATTGGCAACAAGTAAAAGCTCGTCACTACGAGGCTTGGAAGACGGAAGTCGTCAAGATTGATACGGCAGCAGACAGTATCGAAACGTCGTTTGCCAAATTGGTCGAAAAGCTTGGTATTTGAATTTAGCATTCCTTTTATGATGGAGATTCGCCATGCACAAGCGAGATAATGGTCTCGATGCCCAGGGCTTTATCCGCAATGACTGTTCACCAGAAAATATTCAAATAGAGTTCCAACCAGTTGTTGAGGTCGTTGTTGGTGAGTTGATAACGCAACTTCCAAAACAAATAGATGGTATCTACTTGTACGGCAGCGTTCCCAGAGGCACAGCAATGCTGGGGCACTCAGATCTCGATGTTTCCGTAATACTGACCGCACCGGTGAGTCAAAATGAACTGGGCATATTCAACAAACTGTCTTCAAGCATCCCCAAAGCTTATCCGCAAATAAGCAAACTTGATATTGACCCAGGTGAGCGTCATCGTGTTCTAGACCCAAAAGAAAAATACCATTGGCAATTTTGGCTCAAACACTGTTGCTGCTGCATTTGGGGAAATGATTTATCAAAAGAGCTTGTGTCACATAAACCAAGCTTTGAAATCGCTGAAGCTCTCAATGGTGACCTCGCGGTTTTTTTGGAGCAAATGAGTGGTCGTTTTGCGCAAATGAGTGACAAAGCGGTAGCAAAAGTGATTGGTAAGAAGTTGATAAGAGCTGCCTACTATTTTGTCGCTGAGAAGGACGGCAGTTGGTACATCAACTTGCCTGAATGTGTCGAAGTAGCGAGAAAATACTACCCAAATCAACATCAAGATATTGATCTTGCTTACCAATGTGCAATAGGCAACATAGCGTCCAAAATAGATGCCATCGCACTTTATCAGCGGTTGAGTCAACACATCAATGCTAGGGCTTTGCAAAGTTGATTGTTTATCAAGAACGCTCAGAATAAAAAGCGCCCACAATATCGAGTATTGTGGGCGCTGAATTTTATCTGTAGTGCCTAATCGACGACTTACTGTGTAAGTGGCTTAAGGTCTGCAGGGCGGTAGTAAACCGATTTTAGAACCTTACCTTTACGTACCGTTTTGCCTTCAGATACAAAATCTTCTGCGCATTTCGCAATGATGTATTCGCCTTTTTGAACCGCCATCAGCTTGATGCCTTGTTCAGCGTAGAACGCTTCTGTTTCTGCATATTCTTGCTCGTTACGGCACACTTTGCTCATGTTGCTTGAGTGCACTTCGTCCCAGCAAGGGATAAAGTCGATACCACGGTTCACCGCTACGTTAAGCAGTAGATCGATCAGGTAGCTGATCGCTAGGTTATCTTCAACTTTGCTGTCACCAAGGTGTACTAGACGACCCATTAGAACGTAAACGCTGTCAATGATTGCGTCTGCTTGCTCGGTTTTGCAATCCGCTTCCGCTAGTTCAGTAAGCTCTTCGATCGCAAGAGAAGTGTGTAGTGTATCTGCTTGTGCATCTAGGCTTGCAACATCCGCCACTGGTAGGTCGAAAGTGCTACGGAACTCGGTGATGTCACGGTATAGGTGATCAAAAATCTCTTGGGTTAGCTTTGACAGTTGCATTCTAATGTCCATTGAATCGATTGAAGTCGCAATCATATCAAACCGAACTTTAATCCCCAAGCGATCCCATTCTAACTGGTTAGAATTCTGTCTCTTGGGGAGTGAGTCTTAGCGAAATAGGTAAGGGAAGAGCTTCTTACGTTCTTCCTCTGAAAGCGCTGAAACACGTGCAATATTGGTATCTGGAATGGACTCTGGATCAGGGTAGTGCTTAAGTACCTTTTCCATGCTCTCCTCACGGATCAAATGAAACACTGGGTATGGAGAGCGATTCGTCAGGTTTTCATCATCTTCTGGTTCTGCACCGCCAAAGCAGTAATCAGGATGGAAGGTGGCAACTTGGAAAATGCCTTCCCAATCTTGCTGTTTGATCAAACCTTCAACCCAATCAATGAAGAAGTTGTAATCCCAGAAATCTTGCAGCATGTTTGGAACCACAACCAAGGTTGTCTCCAGTTTTTCTGGCTCGGTATTACTGAGCTCGATCAGTTGCAGCAAAATGTCTTCAAGTAGAGCTTCTTCTTGCGAGGCTTCACTAACGAAGATTTTGATTTGTTTATTGCGCTGTGGCTTAGCAGCGAACGGGCAGAGATTTAACCCGATCACGACATCATTGAGCCATTGATTGACTTGCTCTGTGATCGTATTGATATCGGTGTTTGGTGATTCTTGTGTTGAGCGCGTTGGCATACGACTTTCTTGCTTTTATGAATGTGGCGCAAGCATAGCAGACCAACGCCACAACATAAAATCAATAGGGCTTAACGCCTTGCTAAGCAGTTATATCTGCGTTATCGCCAGCATCAATTCGCTCTGTAATGTGTTTTAAGAATGCGATAGCAGCGAACATGGCAATGTACAGTGTGCTACCGCCGATGAGTACACTCGACCAACCGCCGTTTTGCCAGCAATAGAGCAATAGGAATCCACCTAAACTGCCGCCAATATAGTAATGCACGAGATACAATGCGGTCGCCGTTGCTTTTGCTTGTGTCGCGTTTTGTCCAACCCAGCCGTAAGCAAGTGTGTGAGTGAAGAAGGCGCCGAAGCTGATCAACAGCAAGCCTGTCAGCATCGCAGGTATGCTTTCAATCACCGCAATCCACATGCCAGCCATACTGACGATAGAGCCTAAAAACATGCCAAGTATCGGTGAAAAGCGTTTACTCCAATGTCCGGCACAACGGGAAGAAAACGTACCACCCAGGTAGCAAACAAAGATGAGAGAAGCTAACCCGACAGGCACATTATGTGGCGCACTGACTAAGCGGAATCCCATTACCGAATAAAGATTAACGAACAACGCAAAGTTCAACCCGCCAATCAGCATGGCAAACCACACACGTTGATTTTTGAAGTGTCCGATAATAGCTCGATTGTGATGCCTTAAACTGCTCGAAGAAGGGGTGAAGTTTTTCTGTTTTGGCAGCAAGTAATGCACGCTGACCACGCCGATAAGGGTGAATAGCATCATAACTTCGATGGCGACATCGATGCTAAAGTTGTCTGCCAACAAACCTCCGCTGATACGCCCTGCGATCCCTCCCAATGAATTGGCTGCGATATAAGTACCGATCGCCATTGAAAATGCGTGTTTATCTAGCTCTTCCGCCATATAAGCAACGGCAACAGCAGCAAACGCTGCAAGCGCAACACCGATCAAAGCGCGGCACACGACTAAGAACAAAAACGAATCGCCAAGCAGCATTAATGCGGAGATAGCAGGGATCGAAAACAGACCAAACATCATTACAGGTTTGCGCCCAATCGATTCAGAGAGCACAGCCATCGGGACCAAGCTAAAGGAGAGAGCCAGTGTGGTAGCGGCGAATAGCCAGTTGACCTGAGTTTCCGAGATCTGGAAGTGCGCCGCAAAGCTTGGCAGCATCGGCTGAAGGAGATAAAGGTTCGAGAAAACCAAAAATGAGCCGAGCGCCAGAGATAGCGTAATGCGTTTGTATTCCGGAGTGCCGAAACTGACCATGAGTCCTGCCTAATGCGAGCGAGCAAATATAAAGAAACTGTGATCAATCTATCAGTTAGTTGTGGATTGAAAAAATATATTAAAAATATGGTTGGTATATATTTTTGATCTAATGGAATCGAAACAACTCAAACACTTTTTGGCGGTCGCGGAACACGGCAACATTACTCATGCAGCTAAGGCTTTGCACATTGCTCAGCCAGCGTTAAGCATTTCAATTAAGAAGTTCGAACAGTCTCTTGGCGTGATGCTGTTTCGCCGAGAAGAAAAGAAAATCAGCTTAACCAAAGAAGGGGAAACCTTGTTGGTTCACGCTAAGCGAGTGATTCAGCAGTTACACGATGCGCAGCTAGCGATTGATGAGCTCAAAGGTTTAGCCAAAGGGGAGGTGCGCCTTGGTACGCCTTCAATGATGGGCAGCTATTTTTTCCCTCGAATTGTCATGGCGTTTAAGAGCCAGTATCCAGATTTAAAGCTGACGCTGGTGGAGGCGGGCACTCAGTCTATCCGTCGAATGTTACTTAATGGTCAGCTCGATATTGGCGTGATCAGCTGTGACGATGTACCAGAGGACTTAGAAACTGACCATCTGTTTACTAGCCAAATGGTTGCCGTTGTGGCTCCGGAACATGATTTAGCTCAGCGTAATGCCATCACATTTGATCAGTTTTTCGAGCATGATTTGGTGATGTTCCAACATGGCTACTTCCACCGAGAATTCTTAGACCACGTCAGTGAAGAGCATGGCTTTACGATGAAGTCCTCATTCGAAACCAACTTGCTGCCGCTCATTCTGAGTATCGTTAAACAAGAATTTGCTATTACTGCGCTCCTAGAATTGGTGACACAACATGAGCAAGGTGTAGTGGGTATTCCATTTGAACCTAGCGTTAAGCTCGACCTTGCACTTGCGTGGCGTAAACAAGGCTATCTATCTATCGCCGACCGAACTTTTATTGACTTTGTGAAGCGGTATGTTTGATTTGCATCCAATTAAAACCAAACTATTCAATGGAAAGCCTCCCTTTAATTGGGAGGCTTTTCTTTTTTATGCAGTTATCTCTTTCTCATTAAGTGGTATCAAAACCCCAAGAGCCACCATGGCAGCGCCACCGATTACGGTGAACAATACTCGCTGCGAAAAGATCAATTCAGCCATTTCCGGATTAAAAGGACCTACCGATACAGTAAGAATAAGCAGCATGATACAAGCCGTGGCAATGGTGTAGTTGTGTTCGAGATACACAAGGATGCCGTAAAGCGAAGCGATGATCGAAACCCACATGGCTATTGTCATTGCCATGTCGGAGTTGAACGAGCCCAATAGCAACCCCACAGGTAAATAAACTAATGCGCCAAGCAAGGTTCCGTTCAAACGTTGCCAAGCTTTCGGTGCTAAATCTTTGCTGAACGGGCTGTGGATCATCATAAATAGGTAAGCACCTAAAACGGCTCCTGTGCCACCCCATATACCTAACGACAGCACCAAGCCGATTCCTAGCGCTTTGCGGCTGGAGTACTTGAGATCAACACGACCAATTTTATGTGTCGTGTTCATCGAGCCATTCTGGGCGTTGGCGTTTTTCCAAACCAGCGTACTAGCAATGATCGCCACAGTGATGCCAAGTACAACCGATACTGAGCGTTGGAGTATGAGTTCTGTGGCTGGGATATCTACTGGCATCATCATCGATAACAACATAAACGTCAGCGGCAGAATGTACTTTGGTACTCCTTGGTGGTGTTTATCGCGCTCTGTTATGACGAGTAAGAAGGCAAACAGCGCACTAGTAAAAGGCGCATAAGTGATAGGCACCATGGAAAGTGGTACCGCAATTAATGTCATGACCAAAGGATGAAGGCTACCTAGCAGGGTGTCTTTTGTCGTACTGAATTTGAGATTGTATAGGTAGTGGATGATTCCCACTTCCACCGCCACAAAAGCTTCTCCGACATCATAAAAATACGCACTGATGATAAGCAGCACGATAGAAAGCAAAAACATGCGGTTGCCTAGCACAAGGTAAGGCTTTGGTGGGATGAATTTTTGAGCGAGTGAATCGAGCATGGCGTATTTCCCATCCTTCAGTGAATAACAATATGGAAGGTATGAGATTACCAATTTGATGAAATATTCATTGCCAGTTAGCGACAATAGTGATGAAAGCTTGAGCAGCATAAAGTGCTCAAGCTTAATGCGACTACGCGGTCTTCTTGTCGCGAGATTCGAAGAAATAGGTCACAAATACCATGTAGGCAACGACCAACACTAACTGCCATATCCGAACGTAAAACTTATCGTCTAGCGCACCGCTGCTCATGGAGGTACCCATTAACACCATAAAGCCCGTAAATGCAGTGGCGTAGACTGGGGCTTTGGCGGGCTCGGTGTAAATCTTGGTCCCAAGTAACGTAATAACCACCAACATCACTAGCATGTAGATGTACATATTTGGCACCAGAGAAATGGTAACGAAAGCGGCGAAAGCGAGTAGTCCTCCTAACACATTACTGATAACAAAAAACAATGATGTTTTGCCCGCTTTGTCGCTGGTTGCCATCAGAGAAAGCAGCATGACAAACGCAACGGTGAGTAATATTTGTGACAGTTGGAAATAGAAATAAAAACAAACCAAGGGAAACGACATCATCCAAGCTCGAATCGCAGCATTCCAACGAACTTCTTGAGTTAGAGGGGAGGGAGGGAAGCCAGCAAATTCAGTCGCATCCTCTTCTGGGAAGTAAACATGTGACACCCCGTAAAGCGCTACGGCGACGATACCAGAAAATGCAAAACCGATGCCCACGTCTAACGCGGCTTGCTTGTCTATAATGGTAACCGATGGAATCAAGATCAGGGCAATCATCAAGAAAGTGGCAAACATTACCCATTTTGGATCGGTAAATAGGTAATAGCTCCACAACATGCCCAACGACAGTACGGCCAGAAAACCTATTTTGTACTCTGGCAAGCCGCTCGATACCAAAAAGCCAATGACCGCGGTGGAGATCAACGCATAGCCAAGTTGTTTGACATGCAGGATATGAAACTGGGGTTTATCGACGATGAATTTTGCCGTCAAAAGAGGCGTACAAAATGCCAAAGACCAGTTAAACCATAGCGCGATAAAAGTAGCCAAACCTACGGTGACAACATAGCGCAGTATTCGACGTTCTTGTGCTTGAGTCAGACTATCTAACATAAGAGAACACGCTCACTAGATTGATCCAAATCTTACCCAGAAAGTTAAATAGAGCGTTGCTCTCTGTGTAGATCACCACATCTGCTTGTCCACCGATGCGCATGAAGTCAGCCGCATGTTTATCATCGAGCTTAATGGTCACGGGCATACGTTGTGTATCGCGCAGCCAACCATTTTGATTTTTCACGGTGGCTAAGGTGCCTGGCTGATTATTCGCGCCCCATGCAACCCCTAAATCTACTGAAGATACTGTGCCAGAGAAGGTTTGTCCGGGAGCATAATCGAGTGCAATTTCAACTTTATCTCCGGCGTTAATGTTGCCCATGCTGTTTTCGCGGAAGAAGGCTTCAAGCCATAAACCGTCGCTTTCAACAAACGTCATCAAGGGAGAACCTGCCGTGGCATAAGCACCTTGCGACAAATTAAAATTGGTCACAGCGCCATCAGAAGGTGCTCGCATTGTCGTGCGTGATAAGTTCAGTTGCGCTTGTTGCAGTTCTAGTAAAGCCGATTGGATCTGAGCGTTCTCTTCACCTGCCGCTCCCACCTGAGCTTTTGCTTTTTCTAGGTTCGCTTTGGCGTTAACGACATCGGCATTCGCTTTATCAATGGCTGCGCGAGTTGTATCTGCATCTGATTTTGAAACCACGCCTTTTTCTGCCATGGCTAAAACTCGTTGCCCTTGACGTTTAGCATTTTCTTGTGCCACGAGCGCGGTGGTCAATTGAGCTTGTGCTGACATCACACCTGCCATTTGCGAGCCAACATTCTGTCCTGCGATCTTGAGCTTTGCTTCTGCTTGCTTGACCGCAATCTGGTGATCGGTGGTATTGATTTGCAGTAGCACATCGCCTTTTTTGACTTGGGTATTTGGTTTAATGCTGATGCTGTCTACTTGGCCAGAAACTTGTGGGATCAATGAGACGACATTGCCTTCCACACGGACATTATCGGTTGTCGGAATGATGCGATCTGCCACTATCGCTGTACCAATGGACACCATAGTGAGTGCCAATAGTGCATTGGTTGTGCGCTTGACCTTATTAACCGGTTGCGGCGTCTGGCTTACTTGGTTTTCTGCTGCTGTCTCTGACATATAAACACTCACTAATGATGAAGAAAGATGGTCAGAGTTCTCCATCGACGCAAGCTAGGCGCGAATTAAACTGAGACCAGTTCGTTTGAGCGTTAAAATACAATGTGTAAGGAAGTAAAAATTGCCATTATGCGACATTCGGAAATTTTGCAGAGTAGTGGTTTGAATAAGAGCGACAGACAAAGAAATAGGGCGGGCAGATAGAAAAAGAGCCTCTCTTTGGAGAAGCTCTTTAGGGTAGAGATAACGTGACTAAGTGATCAAACAAATTGATTAATATGTCACTTAGTTGCTGTACATTTTTTCAAAGTTCTTTGGATTCCAGCCAATCATGACTCGATCGCCAATCTTCAGTACAGGTACAGAACGAGCCCCCAGAGCATCGAGCTCTTTGCGTCCGCGTTGCATTTTTGCATTGCACAAGCGGTAGTTAATATTTTTCGAATCAAGATAACGTTGAGCATCTTTGCAGTGCGGGCATTTGTCTTTGACGTAAAGAACGACACGTTTCATTCAATTTCTCTCCATTATCGTCGGGAGGCGAAGTTTAGCGAGGTTTCGCAACAAAGGAAAGCTTGAAACCTAAGATGAAACTCTTGCTCATCTCAGGTATATTTAGCGCCTTTCTTTTGTCATAGCAGACTTAATACGCATGCATCCGTCACTTCGATATATTCAAGGTTATCCGCAGAACATTGTCGAGCAAGTCAGTTCACTCGTCGACAGTGGTAAACTGGTGCCTTGGTTCGAAAAACGCTACCCAGATAGACACCAAATCAAAAGCGAAAAGGCACTCTACGAATACGCAATAGCGATCAAAAATCGCTACATGAAGAAAGCCGCGCCAATTAGCAAAGTGGTCTACGATAAGAAAATTCACGCTGTAAACAATGCGCTTGGTTTGCATAGCGTGATAAATCGTAACCATGGTGGCAAGCTGAAATCGAAAAATGAGATTCGCATTGCGAACGTGTTTAAAGATGCACCTGAAGCGTTATTACGCATGCTGGTGGTACATGAGCTGGCACACACGCGTGAGAAAAAACACGACAAAGCCTTTTACCAACTGTGCTGTTATATGGAACCTGAGTATCACCAACTCGAATTTGATGCTCGTCTGTTTATGATTTACCTCGATTTAAAAGCGAATTCGAATGAAGACCAATAATCACAACGCGAAACAAGCTCAGCCAAAAACGGCGAAGTCTAAGCCGAGCAAAGAAGTCACCAAGATCAAACCAAAGCGTGTGAAAAATAAACCAACAGCAAAAGCTGCGAGTGCGGCAAAAAGCACTGGTCTGAAAACTAACGCCGCGAACAAAAGCAGCGATGTGGAAGTGATCAAAACTGCCAAAAGTGGATTGCATGAACGTAATGCACATCGAGGTCGCTACGATTTCAAAAAGCTAATCACAGCAGAGCCTCAGCTCAAATCATTTGTGATAAAGAATCCGAAAGGGGAAGACTCAATCAACTTCTCTGATCCAAAAGCCGTCAAGATGCTCAATAAAGCATTGCTGGCGGCGCATTATGATATTGAATACTGGGATATTCCTGATACTTACTTATGTCCGCCCATTCCTGGGCGTGCGGATTACGTTCATCGCGTAGCAGAGTTGCTTGATAGTGAAGTAAAAGGCAAATACGCACACCATAAGGTGCGAGCACTTGATGTGGGTGTAGGGGCAAACTGTATTTACCCAATCGTAGGTGTGACTCAATATGGATGGCATTACACTGGTAGCGATGTTGACGCAACATCGATTGAATCAGCACGAGCAATCACAGAACGCAACGCCTCGTTAAACGGTAAGATCGAATTGGTACAACAAACCAGTGAGTCCAATATTTACCGTGGTATTATCCAACCAAACGATCGCTACGATATTACGACTTGTAACCCACCATTCCACCGTTCAGCTGAAGAAGCCGCGATGGGCAGTCAGCGTAAGCTAGATAATTTAAAAGCGAATCAGCGTAAGAAGGGGGTGAAGGTTCAAGCTAATCAAGCGAAAACGCCTCAAGTAAAAGCCAATAAACCCGCGCTTAACTTTGGTGGGCAAAATGCTGAGCTATGGTGTGAAGGTGGTGAAGCTACTTTCATCCGTAAGATGGCGAACGAAAGCCAAGCATTCAGTGCACAAGTGCTCTGGTTTACCACGTTAATCTCAAAGAAAGACAATGTTCGTCCGATGCGCAAACAACTTGAAAAGTTGGATGTAAAAGCGATCCGAATCGTGGAAATGAGCCAAGGACAAAAAGTCAGCCGTTTTATCGCTTGGTCCTACATGGACAAATCGCAGCGTAAAGCGTGGATTGAATTAAAGTAGTTATCCAGCAAAGCTGTTCAAATAATTAAAAAATAGCACCACTTTGTTGGTGCTATTTTTTAACAAGAAATTCATTAATTTAATAATTATAACAAGTTTATTTTCTCTTTATGTCAAATTATATGGTAGGGCTATCAAGTTAAAATAACATGGGGTACTATCCAGTAAAGAAATAATATTTATATATGCCCAGCGATGTCCGATAACGAACTGATCATCTTCCCTTGGAATCACAATTTTGAGACAGGGATGAAAAAGATTGATGAACAACATTACCATCTATTTTTATTGGTGAATAAATTAGCTAATACGTTGATTTATGATGACCAGATTGAAGTAGACGGCGTATTTAGTGAGTTAAAAGACTATGCTCAATATCACTTTTCATATGAAGAAAGTGTATGGAATGAATACTTTTCTGATGATATTTGGAATGATGAGCATAAGAAGAGCCATGCCTCTTTTGTTGATGAAGTCATAAAAATCCAAGCGGAGTCGAAAGATCTCAACTGGCAAGAATCTATTGAGCATATCCTACAGTTCTTAGTGCGTTGGCTCGTGTTCCATATTATTGGTGACGATAAAAAAATGAGCGTGGCAGTAAGAGAGTTAGAGTCGAGTGACTCTTTAGAGGCGGCGAAAGTGAATGCTGTCGACACTTTGCAAGGTATCAATGGCTTGGTCGCCGATACTGTACTTAAAATGTATTTTGAGGTATCAAGTCAATCTATTGAATTAGTGAGAGAAAAGCATCGTCGCTTTGTTGCTGAGAAAGAATTGAGATGTCTCAATAAAAAGCTGCAAGAACTCGCTATTACTGATGAATTATCGGGTCTGTACAATCGCCGATACTTCAATATCATGACGCCAGATATTCTTAATAAAGCACAAGACACTAACCAACTCGTCAGCTTTGTATCCATTGATTTAGATTACTTTAAACAACTAAATGATCAGTTTGGTCATCTAAAAGGGGATGAAGCGATCACCAAAGTAGGCGCATTGTTGTCTGCTCACTTTAATGACCTCGATGACATCGTGTTTAGAATTGGTGGGGAAGAGTTTCTAGTTGTGATTGTAGGGTCTGAACATAAAACCTCAATCAACCGCGCAGAGGCGTTTAGAAAAGCCACAGCCGAGCTTTCTATTATTTGTGAAACCAGTGCTCAAAGTCACATATTAACCAGTTCAATTGGTGTGTTCACTCAGTGTCCAGAACCGAATTTGGATATTCGTTATTACTTAGATAAAGCAGACCAGTGCTTATATAAAGCAAAACTCAATGGTCGAAATATTGTCATCGCAGACGAGATATAAACGATATTAGCTGCGGTGAATTAAAAGTAGCTAGTTGTCGGTTTTAAATTCGATAATTAATATTAAATTGAAAATCAATATAAAATTGATTGAACTTCAATAATGATCATATTAGTTTTTTTTATTGGTGAGTTGCGCGACATATTTTAATAGGTCGCCGTCAATGTCAGGCAGTCCGTCAGAGAAGAAAATTTGTGCTCCTGGAGTACAACGCATTAATACGTTGGTGAGTTCACCATCATCATTAGAAGTATTGATCGCATTGAGCTTAACCAGCTTGTTGTAAACTTCTTCTTCTAGTTGTTGGCGCTGTGCGTTGGTCAAACGAATACGACCGACACAAATCCCCGGATTTACCTCGTGAGATAAGGATTCTTTTTGGAAGCGTTCACGAAATAATGAGTCGAGTTCAGAGCCTTCTTCCATCAAAAAGCGTCGCCCAGAACGGTAGAACAACCCATCACCAAAATCTTCAACATAACCTAGCATTTCCGCGATGCGCAGATAAAAACGCAGACTGGTTTCTGATAGCTGATAGGTTTTTGCAATATCCTTCGGAGCAAGGTTACGAGACGTCACCATATAGATAAAGTCGAGAAGGTAGGGGTGTTCAAGAAATAACGCGCTTTGCTCTTCAGTCAGCATTTGTTCGTTCTCATGCTGAAGCTGATTGGCGAGGTTGGCTAGTTCAATAAGATCGGTGTTTAAATAGTTGAGATAGACAAGGATTTTATCCAAGCCCAAAGAAGGATTATGAAGGTGGCGTTTGATGCTCGACAAGGGAATACCGCTTTTCTCCGACAAAGAGCTGTAGCACAGCCCCTCATCTTTGATCTTTTGTCGCAGCGCCGCTAATAGAAATTTAGGTCCGACATTCATTTCTTAACACCACCTTAGCTGCTGAGCTTATTTTGATGTGTTTTGTTGTTCCAACAACAAGTTACGAATGGCGGTGCCAGCTTCCAAAATGTGTTTTTTCAGCAGATACTTAGCGCCGTCCACATCGCGGTTTTGACACATTTCGAACAAGGTCAAATGCTCTTGCTCTGCCTTTTGAATGCCCGTCGTGAACAGCAGTTGCATGCGAATGTAGCGGTCGCACTTAGTGTTGAGGCTGTAAATCACATCCATGGTTTCTGGCATGTTTGCTGGGGCATACAGAGCTTTATGGAATTCGTAGTTGTAGTTGCTCCATTCTTCTACTTCATCGCCGCTGTTGACTACCGCTTCAAAACGTTCACGGACTTCACGTGCGCGTTCGAGATCTTCGTCAGTCATGTTCTGAATCGCACGCTCTAAAATGTGGCATTCCACTACGGCGCGCAGTTCGAACAACTCGTCGATTTTATCTGGAGAGAGCTCGGTTACTGTTGCCCCTTTATGAGGCTCAAAGCTCACTAATCCTTGTGCTTCCAATTGCACTAACGCTTCACGAACGGGAATACGGCTAACATTAAACTCTTTTGCCAACGCGTCCTGGCGTAAAGGTTGACCAGTTTTTAACTCGCCCTTAAGGATCTGAGTTCGAATCGCTTCCTCAACCAGTTGAGTGCGGGTCTTAAAAACAGGTTTTTGTGACATTGAAGTCTCCCGTCAAAAATAAATATTGTATCCAATTTCTTTAGTTTATTGTTTTTCTGGATTAAGCCAACTGCAAGCGAAGGTTTTGAGATGTGGCGTGAAATAAAAGGCACCAACTGGTGCCTTTTTGAGCCAATGACTTAACTGTGAGCTGCTTTGCCATCTACTGCGCGCGCGATCTCCAATGGATTTTCTGCTTTTAACGAATCGGGCAGTAAGCTTTCTGGTAACGCTTGATAAGCCACCGGACGTAGCCAGCGGTGAATGGCTTCTGCACCAACAGAAGTCGAAGCCGAATGGGTCGATGCGGGATAAGGGCCGCCATGCACCATGGCGTAACCAACTTCTACGCCTGTCGGCCAGCCATTAAATACCAATCGTCCGGCAATCTCTTCCAAACGAGGGATGAGCTGCGATACTTGTGGGTAATCTTCTTCCGTTGCATGAATTGTCGCGGTTAGCGAGCCTGCTAGCGTTTCACTGAGCGAAAGCATATCGGCCACATCTTCACAAACGACGATCAACGATTGTGGACCAAAAATCTCTTCTTCCCACGCAGGATGTTTGCGCCAGTTTTCACTGCTTGTAGCAAAGAGAGCCGAGGCAACACAAGGGGGCTCCGCTTGAGAATAAGTGACGTCAATTCCGTCGTCAGTACCTCGGCTGACGACCTGTGATTGGTAACTATCACGGATTCCGGGAGTAAGTAGAGTAGAAGGAGACTGTTGTCGAATAAGGGCTTGCGCGGTTTCGATAAACGCTTGTGTTTCCGGTGTGTTCAGCGCAAACACTACGCCAGGTTTCGTACAAAATTGTCCACATCCCATGGTCATTGAAGCAACAAATTGCTCCGCTAAGTCGGCTTTGGCTCTCATTGCAGAAGGGAAAATAAACGTCGGGTTAATCGCACCAAGTTCACCATAGAACGGGATTGGCTCAGGTCGCTGCTGCGCTAGGTTGAACAGGGCGCGTCCACCACCAACCGATCCAGTAAAGCCCACCGCTTTAATTTCAGGATGGCTGACCAGAGCTTGTCCTAAAGCACGCTGATTTCCTTGCAGCAAGGTGAAAATCGCTTGTGGTAGCTGCTCTTGTTTCAGCGCTTGCTCGATACACTCTGCAACGATTTGGCTTGTACCTGGGTGCGCCGTATGACCTTTTACAATCACCGGGCAACCTGCCGCGAGAGCAGAAGCAGTATCTCCACCAGCAGCAGAGAAAGCCAACGGAAAGTTGGATGCACCAAATACCGCGACAGGACCAAGCGCAATTTGCTGGCAACGAATATCTGGCTTAGGTAGCGGGGCGCGAGTTGGGTCTGGCGTATCAAGAATGACTTTGTGATAACTGCCAGAATTGACTACGTCAGCGAATAAGCGAAGTTGATTAGCTGTGCGAGCGATTTCTCCTGTCAGACGTGCTTCGGGAAGCGCCGTTTCTAAATGGGCTCGGGCGATAATGTCATCGCTTCTTGCTTCTAATTCACTGGCAATCGTGCGAAGCAGACTCGCACGCTTACTGTTACTTAAGCGGCGAAAATCGCGCGCGACTTTTGCTGCTGTAGTAGCGGCTTGATTGACCTCAACTTCCGTATGAACAGGAAAAGCTAAAGGGAGCGCCTCACCGGTAAAGGCGTTAGTAGCGTAAAAAACGTTGTCGGTTTGCGGGTTCATTGTGATTCCTTACTGTCCTTATTTCACTTCAAATCCATACGCGTATGGGTCTTCGTCATCCACCCAAATGGTGTTGTGTCCATACACTTGCGCCCAACCTTCGATGCTAGGCAGAATAGCTGCTCGCCCGTTCACTTCAGTGACGCCTTCAATACGTCCGTTAAAAAGGCTGCCGATAATACTTTCGTGGACAAAGTCCTCACCTTGTTTGAGTTTGCCTTTGGCATGCCACTGCGCCATACGGGCACTGGTGCCTGTGCCGCAAGGGGAGCGGTCAAGGGCTTTGTAGCCATAAAACACCGCGTTGCGAGCGGTTGCGTTTTCATGAGTAGGGCTACCTGTCCAAAGCACGTGAGAGACACCACACACAGTAGGGTCGTCTGGGTGCACACATTCCACCGCTTTTGAAACCGCTTCACGTACTCGGGGGGAGAGCATCAAAATCTCATCAGGTGAGTAGTGCTCAAGACCGGCATAGTTGGTTTGTGGGTCGACAATCACGTAGTAGTTGCCTCCATAAGAAACATCGACAGTGATTTCTCCCAGTCCTTCTACTTCAACGGTGACATCTTGGTGAGCAAGGTAAGCAGGAACGTTAAAGATCTTAACTGACGTGACCTTGTCACCTTTTGTTTGATAATGCACTTCGATTTGTCCAGCAGGGACGTCAAGGACCAAACGACCTTCTTCCTTCGGTGTGATCAGTCGATTCTCAATTGCTGTGGTGACTGTACCTATTGTGCCGTGCCCACACATTGGTAAGCAGCCGCTGGTTTCGATAAACAAAATCGAGGCATCAGCATTGTCACTGCAAGGCGGTAAAACAACGGAACCTGACATCATGGAGTGACCACGAGGTTCAAACATCAGTGCCTGACGAATCCAATCATAGTGTTCCAAGAAATATTGGCGCTTCTCACTCATGGTATTGCCCTTAAGTGGAGGAATACCGCCCGCCACTAAACGGACTGGATTGCCACAGGTGTGGGCATCGATACAGAAAAAGGTTCCTTGTCTCATTTTTCGCTCCTTGCTGAAAAAATGGGTTGAATCGAACAGGCTTAATGTTATCGTGATGTAAAATATATTGTATACAATCTGCTTTTTCAAATGTGACTTGGAGCATATTCATGTTGGTCAAGGAAGAAACTGGAAATCAAAATATAGCGATAGTAGGCGCGGGGATCATCGGCTTAGCGATTGGCTTAAAATTGCAGCAACAAGGGCATCAGGTGACGCTATTCGACCCGAATGGCGTGGGAAATGGTTGCTCGAAAGGGAACGCTGGACATATTGCCACTGAGCAAGTTTTTCCACTCGCAACACCGGGTGTTATTCCTCAGTTACCTAAGATGTTATTGAACCCCAAAAGTCCAGTCTCTATCCGATGGCAAGATCTCCCTTCCACCATGGGTTGGATGCTTCGGTTCTTATCAAAAGCCAAACCATCGTCGACAGAACCTTCGACCAACGCCATCAAAAGTCTCAATTCAAGAGCAGTGAAAAGCTGGCAACAGCTGCTCGATTCCATCGAGAAAAAAGACCTGATCAAAATGGATGGCTCGTTATTGACCTTTGAAAGCGAGCGGCTGTTCGAACGTTATCAAAGTACGCTAGAAGAGCTAGAAAAACACGGCGTGAAGTATCAAGTTTGGACGCAGAAAACCATCCGTGAACAGCTTCCCGAAATCAGTCGCCAGGTTCGTCATGGCGTGTTTTTTCCTGAGACGGGACATACGTTAGACCCTTATTCCATCTGCGTTGAGCTCTATGATGCATTTGAGAAGCAGGGTGGGACCATTGTTAATAAAACGATTGATGCTCTAAGTCAGTCTGGACAAGTGTTGGTGGAATCAAGTCAATATTCATTCGACCGTATCATCGTTGCTGCTGGGGTGCATTCCAAGCCTTTAGTGGAGCAATTAACTGGTATTTCTGTGCCTATTCAAGCCGAGCGAGGGTATCACTTGATGATGGATGATAAACGGCAAGCGTTGCCGTTTCCGATCAGCTCTGCCGACCGAAAATTCATCATGACGCCGATGGCGAGTGGGCTGCGTTTAGCGGGAACCGTGGAGTATGCACGCATAGAATCTCCCCCGAATATGAAGCGTGCCGAGATGCTGTATCAGCAAGGAGATGCGATGTTCGAAAGTGGATTAAACCCACTCAAGCAACAAGAGAAGTGGATGGGAAATCGACCATCAACAGTGGATTCGTTACCTGTGATTGACCAGATTTGCGAAGGAAAAGTGCTGCTGGCATTTGGGCATCAGCACCTTGGATTAACCCAAGCTGCAATCACTGCCGATCTCATTTTGGAGCTTGTTGAAGGTAAAAGCCCATCGGTTGATCTTTCACCATTTACGCTCAAGCGATTCGCTTAAAAAATTTTAAGATTAAATATTGTATAAAATATATTTAATGCTAATGTTAACGAAAATTTAACAATAAGGTGTCCAGCAGCCGTATCCGGATACCTCCAGAAAACGACCAAAGGAGTAAAACATGTCACGAATGACGAAAGCACCACTGGCGATGTTGATTTCAGGAATGCTGTTGGGGACCTCTGCATACGCAGAAGAGAAATTAACGATTGTGTCTTGGGGCGGTGCGTTTACCAAGAGCCAAGTTGAGGCGTACCACAAACCTTTTATCAAAAAGACGGGCGTTGAGATTGTCTCAGAAGACTTCAGTGGTGGTTTAGCCGAAATCAAAGCGCAAGTAGAAGCCAATAATGTGCGCTGGGATCTGGTATCACTAGACAAGCCAGACATTGTACGCGGCTGTGCAGAAGGGCTGTTAGAGCCTGTTAATCCAAGTATTTTGCCGCCGGGTGCGGATGGCACGCCAGCAGAACAAGACTTCATTGAAGGGGCGATTCACGAATGCGCTATCAACTCGATTGTGGTTTCGACCGTACTTGCCGTCAATGAAGAGGCATTTAAAGGCAAAGCCGCACCAAGCAAGTTGACCGACCTTTTTGATTTGCAGAACTTTCCTGGTCGACGTGCGCTACAAAAGCAGCCTCAAGGTAACTTAGAGTGGGCGCTGTTAGCGGATGGCGTGAAGCCTGAAGAGGTTTATGCCTTGCTAGAGACTGAACAAGGGCGCGAGCGAGCATTTGCCAAGCTCGATACCATCAAATCACAAGTGTTGTGGTGGACCACAGGTGCTCAGCCACCGCAAATGCTCGCCGACAAAGAAGTGGTAATAGCCTCGGCATTTAACGGTCGTATCCATAATGCCAGACAAGATGAAGGTCAGCCATTTCGCATCATTTGGGATCACCAAATGGGATACATGAACGGCTGGGCGATTCCAAAAGGCAGTGCGCACACCAAGCTAGCGCTTGATTTCATTGCTTTTTCGTCGGGTACCAAGCCTTTAGCTGACCAAGCAAAATACGTTGCCTATGGTCCAACACGCAAGTCGTCATCGGCGCAAGTAAGTCCTGAGATTTTGGCAAACCTGCCTACCGCACCGCAGAACTTTAAAACAGCCTTTTTGATTAATGATGAGTGGTGGTCGGATTATGCCGATGAGCTCAATGAAGAGTTTAACACTTGGCTGCTTAATTAGGCATTAACCAAGCGCTAGCTCAGTTGAGTGTTACCACTGAAGAGGCGGGCTTCATGACCAAAAGTTCCGCCTCTGATGTTCCCCCTTATTTGCTTTGGAGAAACCATGAACGTTATCGATGCGCAGCAAGTTGCCAAGTGTTTGAGCATGAAGTCATTGATTGAAACCATGCGAGAAACTTATGCCCAGCCAGCTGCTATTCCCCAACGAAGAGTGATGCCTTTGGAAGAAGGTAAGTATGAAGCATTCGCTTTGCTGCCTACATGGAACCAAGACTTAATCGCGGTTAAAGCTTTTACCTATTTTCCGCAAAACCCAGCAGATGGCAAAGATACGCTGGCTTCCAAAATCTTGGTGTTTAAAAGAGAAGACGGTCAACCCGTTGCATTGGTCGATGGAAAAGTGCTGACCTTCTGGCGTACAGCGGCGGCGTCTGCGTTAGCTGCGGATTACCTAGCGCGTGAAAACGCTTCTCGGTTGCTGATATGCGGAACTGGCAATCTGGCACCATATTTTGCGTGGGCGTATGCCGCAGTTCGACCGCTTAAACAGGTTTATGTTTGGGGACGCAGCTTGGACAAAGCGATGACTACCGTCGATCGCATTGTCTCTTCGCCAGAGTATCAATCCTTGCCAATCGAACGTCAGTTTGCGGTGTCGGTGGTTGAGAGCGTCGATGAGACTCTTGAACACATTGATATCATTAGTTGTATAACCGCTTCCGCTACACCACTGTTTGATGGTGCAAAGGTTCTACCCGGCACACATATCGACTTAGTGGGTAATCATGATTCGGATAAACGAGAGTGTGACTCGACAATTGTGCAGCGCGCACTGGTGTATGTCGATAGCCGTATCAATGTGTTAGCGGAAGCAGGGGATTTACTGATCCCAATCCAAGAGGGCGTGTTTAACGCCGAGCAGATTAAAGGAGAGTTGCCACAGCTTTGCGCCAAAGAAGTGAGAGCGCGTCAGAGTGATGAGGCGATCACCTTATACAAATCGGTGGGCAGTGCCTTAGCCGATTTAGCCGCCGTAAAAGCGGTATTGAAAGAAAGCGGCATCAGCCTAGTTTGAGCATTTTTGCTCGCCTTTTTAAATTGCATACAATATACATATAGGGAAGGAAGTCCATGAAAGTAGAATGGAAAGGTGTCTATCCAGCGGTCAGTACTCAGTTTCGTCACGATCAGTCAATTGATTTAGATGCAACACAAACCGTTATCGATAACCAAATTAAGGATGGCGTCAACGGCATCATCTGTTTGGGTACAGTAGGAGAAAACTGCGCCTTGTATCCAGAAGAAAAACGTCAGGTATTGCAGGCAGCACAAGAAGTGGTCAATGGTCGTGTACCTTTGATTGCTGGTACGGCAGAGTCCATTACCACTGCAGCGATTGACTATATGCAAGACGCTCAAAAAATCGGTATTGATGGCTGTATGGTGATGCCTGCAATGGTGTACCGCACGTCAGAAAGCGAAACCTTTGATTACTACCGCACTTTGGCGCAAGCAACTCCAGAAATGCCAATCATGATTTACAACAACCCAGTTTCTTACGGTGTGGATGTCAATCTCGACATCATGGCGAAACTGGCTGAATTTGAAAGCATTGTGGCGGTGAAAGAGTCCACCACGGATACGCGCCGCATTACAGAACTCTACAACCAATTTGACGATCGCTTTACCGTGTTCAGCGGCGTTGATGACATTGCGCTTGAATCACTGATGCTTGGTGCAACAGGCTGGATCTCTGGCTTGACCAATGCATTCCCTGAAGAGTCAGTAGCGATTTACAAGTTGGCAAGTCAAGGTCGTTACGCAGAAGCGTTGGAGATTTACCGCTGGTTCCTACCATTGCTGCGTTTAGACACCATCCCGACTTTGGTTCAGTGCATCAAGTTGGCAGAGCAAGTGTGCGGACGCGGCTCTGAGCAAGTTCGTGCCCCTCGTCAAATCTTGCAAGGCGCAGAGCGTGAACAGGTGATTCAATTGGTCGAGCATGCGCTTGCTACTCGTCTAGATCTAACTAAATACAATCTATAACCAAGCTGCTTAGCAGGGCGTTAACTGACGCTCTGCTTATTCTTGATGTTCAAAAAAGTGAGAGGAGGGAAGCCATGAATTCGGCGAACAAGGACTATGTCAGCTTTCAACACGTTAAGAAAACCTACGATGGCACCAACTTGGTTGTAAAAGATTTTAACTTAGATATTGCCCCCGGTGAGTTTGTCACCATGCTTGGACCTTCCGGTTCGGGCAAAACCACGTGCTTAATGATGCTTGCCGGGTTTGAAACTGCCACTGGCGGCGAAATTTATATTGATGGCGTACCGGTGAATAACCTTGCTCCGCACAAGCGAGACATCGGCATGGTATTTCAAAACTATGCGCTTTTTCCTCATATGACCATTGCAGAAAACCTTGCCTTTCCGTTAAAGGTACGCAAGCTCGACAGTGAAACCATCGAGAGTAAAGTGCAAAGCGCATTAGACATGGTGGAGCTAGGGCACGTTGCCAGTCGTTATCCCAAGCAGTTATCTGGCGGTCAGCAACAGCGCGTTGCACTCGCAAGAGCGTTGGTGTTCGAGCCAAAACTTGTGTTGATGGATGAGCCGTTAGGTGCGTTGGATAAGCAGCTTCGCGAGCAAATGCAGATGGAAATAAAGCATCTTCACGAAAAGCTCGGCATCACCATCTTGTACGTAACGCACGATCAAGATGAAGCGCTGACGATGTCTGATCGGATTGCGGTATTTAACCATGGCGAAGTGCAACAATTGGCGCCGCCAACTGAGTTGTACGAATCGCCAAGCAATGCGTTTGTGGCGCAGTTTATTGGCGAGAACAATCAACTTACCGGTATTGTAAACACGTTAGGTGCTGCTAGCTGCCAAGTGCAGGTCGGGAAAGCGGCATTCAATGCGAAACCAGTAAGAGTTACAGGGCGAGGGCAGCGTACCACGCTTTCGATTCGACCTGAAAAAATTATCCTTCAGTCTGATGGCGACCTGTGTGATAACCAAGTTTCCGGTATCCTGCGTGAGCTGATTTACCATGGTGATCATTATCGTTTAGTGGTTGACGTCGAGACAGTCGGCAAACTCGTCGTCAAAGTACCAAATGACAATCGCACCCATCTCTCACTTACTCCCGGCGCACAATGCTGCATCGGCTGGCAAAGTGAAGATTGCCACGCCCTTGATTGCTCACAACCTCAATTTCAACCGCAAACGGAATGCAATGAGGAGGCAGCATGAGTCGAGAGCTAACCTCGTTGGACTCGGTATTGGAAATCGAGCGCCAAGTTCATGAGCAAGAACACGATCTCAAAGCTCAGCTGCAAAAAGCAGAACGTAGAAAAACCATTCGCTCGATCATGCTTACTGTGCCCTTGGTGTGTTTCATTTTGCTCACCTTTGCATTTCCCATCTTAGAAATGCTGTATCGCAGTGTCGACAATCGAGCCATACCACAAGCATTACCAGACACTATTCAAGCGCTAGAAAGTTGGGACTATCGCGGTCAGCCGCACCCAGAAGTAATCACTGCGTTTTCTCATGAGCTATTGGCTTTGTATCAAAGCAAAACGCTGCCAAAAATCGCTAATCGCATGAATATTGAAGTTTCCGGAATGCGCAGCTTAATGATGAAAACCGGGAGAAAGTTATCTCGTCTTGAGTCATTGCCAGCATCGATGACAGAGTTATCTAAGCTAGATAAGCGCTGGGCAGAAACTAAGTATTGGGCGGCGTTTAAGAACCTCAGTGGTGCCATTACATTGAGCCACTATTTAGCGGCATTAGACATGCAAGTGAATGAGTTTGGTGAAATTGAAGCGCAACCAGAAAAACGCCAGATCTACGTCGACCTTTTCTTTAAAACCTTTTGGATGTCGGTCTTAATCACGCTCATTTGTTTGGTGATGGCATACCCAGTAGCGTACTTGTTAGCAAATTTACCAGACAAGCGCGCAAACCTATTACTGATCGTTGTTCTTCTACCATTTTGGACTTCGCTACTTGTCCGGACCACGTCTTGGATTGTGTTGTTGCAAAACCAAGGTGTGATTAATGACTTACTGATTTGGTCTGGCTTAACGTCGGAACGGATTCAAATGATCCACAATACGTTTGGCACCGTGGTATCGATGGTTCACATCCTTTTGCCGTTTATGATTTTACCGCTCTACAGCGTGATGAAGGGCATTAGTCCGACTTACTTTCGTGCGGCTCGTTCACTTGGTGCCACGCCTTTGGTGGCGTTCACCAAAGTTTATATGCCGCTGACGCTACCCGGTATTGGCGCAGGTGCGTTGTTGACCTTCATTCTTTCCATTGGTTTTTACATCACACCGGCATTGGTTGGCGGACGAAGCGGACAGATGATTTCCAACATGATTGCTTATCACATGCAAACCTCGTTGAACTGGGGCATGGCAGGGGCTTTAGGCGGTCTATTGTTGTTTGTGGTGTTAGCGCTGTTTTATGTGTTCAACCGCGTCGTGGGCATTAATAATATCAAGGTAGGAGGGTAATCATGGGTTTGCCGAATTATGCATCCAAAGGCGAGAGAGTTGCCTACGCTGGGTATTTGGTCTTTTGCGGCTTGGTGCTGTTTTTCCTTATTGCACCGATTTTAACCATCATTCCTCTATCGTTTAATGCCACACCTTATTTTACCTTTACAGAGGGCATGCTGAATCTCGATCCCGAGGCATATTCAGTGCGTTGGTACCACGAGATGTTCACTAACGAGCAGTGGTTGTTAGCGCTCAAGAACAGCACCTTCATTGCTTTGATGGCGACTTTGATTGCCACAGCGCTTGGCACATTAGCGGCACTAGGGTTAGCCAGCAGTAATTTGCCGTTTCGCAATGCCATTATGGCGCTACTGATCTCGCCAATGATTGTTCCGGTGATCATTTCGGCGGCAGCTATGTATTTCTTCTATACGCGCTTAGGACTGTCCCAAACCTACATCGGCATCATTTTGGCTCACGCTGCACTTGGTACACCGTTTGTGGTGATCACGGTAACGGCAACACTGAGTGGTTTTGACCACAGCTTAGTTAAAGCCGCTGCCAGCCTTGGAGCGAATCCGGTGTATACCTTCAGACATGTGACGTTTCCTCTAATTCGTCCGGGTATGATCTCCGGCGGCTTGTTTGCTTTTGGTACTTCGTTTGATGAAGTGGTGGTCGCGTTGTTCTTAACGGGAGCGGAGCAAAAAACCGTACCAAGGCAAATGTGGTCGGGTATTCGCGAGCAAATCAGTCCGACTATACTTGCTGTCGCGACACTGTTGATTTTTATGTCGGTGTGTCTGCTCGTCACGCTAGAAATACTGCGCAGACGAAACGTGCGTATCCGCGGCATTCAAGAATAAATCTGGTTAAAGCAACAAGCCATTTTGCGGTTACCCTGAGCTTTCTCTGCAAAGAATTACTCACTTTTTGACCGAATGCGCCTCCTTGTGGGCGCTTTTTTCGTTGAATACTGACGCTTTGCTCAGTTATGAGAGCTCGTACTTTCAAACCGGACTTTTGTCCTGAAACTTTATCCTGCTTCCTCATTATGATTGCGCCATCAGAACGAACGAGGAAAACATTATGACTGCTCATATCGCAGGTTCTGCAGAAGATTTTGCTTCAACTGTTATCATGCCGGGCGATCCGCTACGCGCGAAATACATCGCTGAAACCTACCTAGATGATGCCAAACTGGTTACGGACATTCGTAACATGCTGGGCTACACCGGTTATTACAAAGGTCAGCGCATTTCAGTGATGGGGCACGGCATGGGCATTCCATCAATGGTGCTTTATGGTCACGAGCTGATTAATGACTTTGGTGTGAAACGCATCATCCGAATCGGTAGCATCGGCGCGACGCAAAAAGACGTTCACATGCGTGACGTTATCCTAGCCCAAGCGGCAGGCACAGATTCACCGACGAATGCTAAGCGCAGCAGTGGCTACCATATGGCAACGTCTGCAACGTTTGAACTTCTGCATAACGCTTACATGTCAGCGAAAGAGAAGGGCATTGATGTCAAAGTGGGTAACATCTTCACAGGCGATCTTTACTACGATCCGGATGAAGACATGATTCCAGCCCTAGAGCGCTTTGGGGTGCTTGGTGTGGATATGGAAGTAGCGGGCTTGTATGGCTTGGCGCACCAATTCGGCATTGAATCGCTGGCGATTTTGACCGTGTCTGATCACTGCATTACTGGCGAAGAAACCACAGCAGAAGAGCGTCAGCTTTCTTTCAACAACATGATTGAAATTGCGCTAGAAACTGCGATTAAAGCTTAACCCTACAATTAAGTTTTCTTTGAGAGCTGGCTCGCTGGCTCTCTCTAATACTAAGAACATCTATCTCATGAGCCCTTGGAGTGAATTATGAAAAATAAAATAACACTCACCGCAATTAGCTTTCTCGCCAACTTCATCATGGCGGGTTTTGCGACCCAATTTGGTATGTTGGTTGAACCGCTTGCCAACACCTTTGATGCGAACGTTAACGAAGTCGCATCGATTTTCTCGCTATTAAACGGCGGCGCACTTGCCGGTACTATCGCGGCTTTCTTTTTGATTGAAAAAGTCGGCATCAAACGCATGACCGTATTGTGTTACGGCGCGATTGCCGCGGCAGCACTGAGTCTATATGTCGCGCCATCTCTGTTTATCGTGATGCTTGGCATGACTGTGATTGGTTTCTGTGGCGGTGTCGGTCTTTGTATCGCGGGTACTATCGTGGTATCGGTATGGAAAGACAAAATTCAAAGCACCATGCTGGTGGTACAAGACGCGACCTTTAACATTGCAGGCGTCATCTTCCCATTGATCACTACTTACGCGCTGACGAACGCAATGAACTGGAGCATCAGTTACCTAAGCGTGGGCGTTGTGGCGTTGGCAACCATGTTTGTTGCTTTGCTGACTAACTTTAAACAATGTGGCGGTGAAAGCGGCTCTGAGCAAGAAGCAAAATCTGAATGGAACTTCGGCATCATTAGCGGTGGCGTAGGTTTGTTCCTAGGTATGCTTGCGCTGTACACCTTCCTAACTTGGGCGCCAATGTTCGTGAAAGAGAAGTTTGATATCCCATTTGAGCAAGCAGGCAACATCATCACTCAATACTGGTCTGCCGCTCTGGTTGGTGCATTGGTTTCTACCGTGATTGTTTCGCGCATGAAGATTCAGACATTCCTACTGACTATCATCTCTGTTGCTATGGTGATCACTAGCGTTATCGTCACCACGGATAAACTAGAATGGCTGTCATACCTGACTTACGGTTACGGCTTTGCTTGTGCAGCGCTTTACAATGCTTTCATCGCTTATGGTGTATCGTTTGTGCGCAATGCAACCAGTAAGAACGTGTCTTACATCTTAATCAGTGGCAGTGCGGGCGCGATGTTCAGCCCAGCTATCAGTTCGGTAATGGAAAGCGTGGTTGGTCTGCAAACCGTGATGTACGCTATTCCTGTTATCTACGCAGTGGTCGTCGCAATGCTGGTGGTTTCAATGAAATTTAAGACAGTAGAGCAAACGCAAACCGCTTAAATGAAATTAAGTAAGAGAACAAAAAGGTCTGCACCATGCAGACCTTTTCTCATTTACGATTGAAGAACTTAGCTATTCTTCAACAAAATTACGCAGTCCTTCTAAGTTGAGAATACGTAATCCTTTCTTTTCTTTAGCGATAAAGCCTTTGTTCTCTAGTTCTTTCACCGCGCGACGATACACACGATCTGAGGTGGCAAATCGCTCCGCTTCCAAATAGTTCTTTTGGAACCCATCCACTGGCAGGTCATTTAGATACTGATGATAAATGTCGTACGCTACGTTATAGGTGATTGGGTAGAGTAATCGGCGAGAAAGAATCTCCACCGTATCTTGGTAATCAATCGCGATGGCGCTGGCAAAGTAAAGCGACAGTCGAGGCTGTTCTAACAAGCATTTTTGCAGCTTTTGCGCGTCAATAATCGCAACTTCAACCGGTTCTACCGGAACGATGTCCATTTGGCAGCGGTAGCCAGTAAAGAACTCCATCTCACCAAAGACTTGTTGTTCACACTCAAGCGTACCAAGCAGAAAGGTTTTGCCGTTTCTTGCTGTAACGCCCATAGAGATGCGTCCTGAATCGACCAGATATAAG
Organism: Vibrio harveyi NBRC 15634 = ATCC 14126 = KCTC 12724; assembly: GCF_001591145.1. Lineage (GTDB taxonomy): Bacteria > Pseudomonadota > Gammaproteobacteria > Enterobacterales > Vibrionaceae > Vibrio > Vibrio harveyi. The sequence continues at coordinate 78,043 of NZ_BCUF01000016.1, forward strand.
TTTTCGACATGCTCACCTTGGGTGAGGAGCTTTTCGTTTTCATCAAAAATTCGGCGCGTACAGATGCAATCTCGGATCGTTTTTTCGATGAGATGTTTATCGTCACTCCATTGCGCCTCAAAGCGTCCTTTACCTAGGGTTTGTAATTGCATCGACGTACCTTAAATGACAATACCCGCGAGTTCAAAACGAGCCATTAATGGCTTGTTCTCTAGCTGATACCAACTTGCCGGCATGTTGGGTTTAAGCTGGGCTTTTTCTTGTTTGCTGATCACAACATAGCGCAAAAATGTGTCGAGTGTGCTCGCCATTATTTCAAAGCTCATGTCGCCATCTTTACTGATGGTTTTTAATAGTCCAAGGACCGTATCTTCCGGTATCAATGGTTCGATAACCGCATGTTTGCGCTCGGTAATCGTTTTAGAACAAGGTAGTGATGCACGGGCAGTTTCCCAACACACTTTATTGGTTTTACTCACGAGGTTGTGTTTGTAGCAGTAATAGCTAAACAAAAAGCGTGACAGGTTCTGCCAGCGCTCAGCTTGGACTTCTAACCAAAGGTGTTGCAGCTCGATATCAGCGTCAGTCATGGGAATGAATCGGAAAAAGAAAAGAGTGCGTAGTGTAACTGCGTTTAAGGTATTCGAAAAGTCACACGCATGTCGCCCTCTTTACGTTATTGCCTGATATTGCTTGGTCTCTTAACCCTGTCTTAACCAAGCCGCTGCTAGTTTCCGTTCTCACACTGCTCCATCCTTGGGAGCGAATTCAAGTTAAGTGACGAAAACGTGTCATCTGATTGTGAGAAAGAAACATGTACAGAAAGTCTTTGGTTGCGGTGATGATTGCCGCCGCTCTTATAACTACAGGGTGCAATCCATCTTCCGCTTCTGAAGAAGCCAGTCAAGAAGGTCCGGCAGCATTTGCTCAGGTTGTAAAACTCTCTACTGTTGTTGCCAAATCCACGACTACGGCGTTGTATGAGCAAGTGCAAGGGCGCGTAAATCCCATCAAAATTGCGCAAATACGCCCTCAAGTCGAGGGGATCATCGAAGCAAGGTTATTCACCCAAGGGGACTTTGTGAAGAAAGGCACACCCTTATATCAAATCGATGCTGACTCCTACCAAATTGAAGTCGAAACCCAGCGTGCTAACGTGGTTGAAGCTGAAAACGCTTATAAAAAAGCACAGGCGCAATATGAGCGATTGAAAAAGCTCAGTGAGACTGATTTTGCAAGTCAGCAGAACTTAGATGATGCGCGTTTTAGTGTTGGTACAGCGAAAGGGCAATGGATGAGCCGCAAAGCGCAGCTTAATAAAGCCAAACTCGATTTAGAGCGTACCGTCGTAACCGCTCCAATTGACGGTGTGATAGGTGAAGAGCTGATCACTGAAGGTGCGTTGGTCAAGCCGAGTGACTCGTCGCCGCTAGCGGTGATTCGTAAGGTTGATCAAGTGTATCTCGATGTTCAAGTGCCGGCGTCTATGGCTTCTCGCTTAACCGATGACATCCATCAATCCGATCGCAGCTTAAAAGTGATATCGCCCAGCGGTCAGATCCTCTCCGGTAAGGTGGTCTATTCCGCTGTGTATGTGGATGAAGAAACCAGCAACGTGACCTTGCGTGCCGTCGTAGATAACACATCACGAGGATTGTTGGTTGGGCAATTTGTACGAGCACAGATCCCCGTTGGCAAAGTTGAGGCTTTTGCTATTCCCAATTTAGCCGTGAAACACAAATCGACGGGCGAGGCTTACTTGTTGGTGGTGAAAAATGGTCAATTGGAAGAACGGCTTGTAACGACCGATGGTAATACTGGCGGTATGACCTTAGTGACCAGTGGTGTCAATGAAGGAGAACAAGTGGTGGTCGTTGGTGGTGAGAACGCTTTTCCCGGTACCAGTATCGAAACAATGGAATGGCACGACAATACTAAGCAGTTGAATGGGTAATCACTATGTCGCACTTTTTTATTCGCCGCCCCATCTTTGCGTGGGTGATCGGCATCCTTATTACGCTTTTGGGTTTAGTATCGATTACTCAGCTCGCAGTGGAGCGATTTCCGTCGGTGAGTCAGCCTCAGGTTGACGTCTTTTTTAGCTACCAAGGAGCCTCGCCGGAAACCATCAATGACACCGTTATTTCGATCATCGAACGTGAGTTGTTTGGTACTGATGGCATTGAGTCGTTTACATCCAGCTCAGATTCGACTGGTAATGGGCAGATCAGCGTGAAGTTTGCCTACGGGACTGACCCTGAACTGGCACAAATTGCGGTGCAGAACAAAATAAAAACCGTTGAGCCTCGTTTACCTCAAGACGTAAGACAAAGTGGTTTGAATGTTGAGTCGAGTTCAAGCTCCGATCTGATGTATTTAAGCGTGTACTCCAAATCAGGCAAGATGACAGAAGGGGCATTGAGTGACTTTTTAGCGCGTAATGTGACCGATGAAATCAAGCGTATACCTGGGGTTGGTAAAGTGACGGTTTACTCCGCCGAGCACGCGATGCGTATATGGGTCGATCCACAAAAGCTAGTTTCTTATGACCTTACCATGTCTGACGTGACGGGCGCCATCAGCGCGCAAAACGTACAAATCGCTTCGGGGCAAGTAGGGCAAGAGCCTGCAAAAGTAGGGCAGAAAACCGTAACGCCGTTGACCGCGTCTGGACAGCTCAAAAACGTCAAAGAGTTTGAGAACATCATTTTGCGCTCTTCGACCGATGGTAAACAACTGCGACTTAAAGATGTGGCGCGCGTTGAATTGGGGCAAGAAAGCTATAACTTTGGCAGTCGCATCAATAGCAAATCGTCGGCAAGTATCGGGATTAAGATGATGTCAGGCGCGAATGCGGTGGCGACGTCGAACCGCATTCATGCGCGGATGAAGGAGCTCAAGAAAACCTTTCCTGAAGATATCGACTACATGGCGTCGGGTGACGCAGCACCATTTGCGAAAATCTCCATTCAGAAAGTGGTTAAGACGTTGGTTGAAGCGATGATCTTGGTGTTTATCGTGATGTACCTATTTTTGCAGCGATTTACTTACACCTTTATCCCCGCCATTGTCGCACCGATAGCCTTGTGCGGTGCGTTCGTGATCATGAAGTTGATGGGCTTTTCGATTAATGTTTTCACTATGTTCGGGATTGTTCTATCGATCGGTATCATTGTGGATGATGCGATCATTGTGGTGGAAAACGTCGAACGCTTGATGGCAAAAGAAGGACTATCACCTTTAGAAGCGACTAAAAAAGCGATGAAAGAAATCTCCGGTGCCGTAATTGGGGTAACGGCGGTCATGGTGGCGGTGTTTGTGCCAATCTCTTTCGCTTCGGGGACGTCTGGGCAAATCTATCAGCAGTTTGCGCTGTCGATCGCTGTTGCGATTTTGTTCTCTGCATTTTTGGCGCTAACCCTGACGCCAGCGCTGTGTGCGACCATGTTAAAACCCATTAAGGAAGATGCGCACAAGCGTACGGGTTTATTGGGTTGGTTTAACCGCGCGATTGAATCCTCCACCCAGCGTTATGGCTCGTTGGTGGCGAAGACAACCAATAAAACGATGCGCATGATGGGGATTTACCTCGTGTTATCGGTGGGTGCGGTGTACATGTTCCAGCAACTCAACAGCACTTTCTTCCCAGAAGAAGATCAAGGTTACTTCTTTTCGTCGATCCAACTGCCAGCCGATGCGAGCCGAGAAAGAACCTTAGAAGTGGTTTCGATTGCTGAAAAGTTCCTATTAGCTCAGCCAGAGGTGCGCGCTTCCAACGTAGTCTTAGGCTTTAGTTTTGCGGGTTCCGGCTCCGGCTCTGCACTCATGATTACAGACTTAGTCGAGTGGGATAAGCGTGAGCGTTCGAGTGCGGACATTGCCAATGCATTTAACGCGTACATGAGTGAGCACTCTAATGATGGTGCGGTGTTTGCGGCTTTACCTCCTGCAATCCAAGGGTTGGGCGCAACTAATGGTGTTAGCTTTCAACTGCAAGACCGAGCAAATAGAAGTGCAGCCGATTTTGAACAACTGAAACAGAAGTTCAACCAAGCATTGACGGCTCGACCAGAAGTGACAGGGCTGTTTTATAACGCGACTCCTTATACGGTAGGGCTGGCGTTAGATATTGACCGTGAAAAGGCAATGACGTTGGGTGTTTCGTTCTCTGACATTAGCGAAACTCTGAGCACCGCTATGGGGTCAAACTACGTCAATGATTTTCCAAACCATGGGCGGATGCAGAAGGTGATTGTGCAGGCGGACCAGAAATACCGCATGAACATCGAAGATGTTTTGGGCATTGCGGTGAAAAACAGCAGTGGAAAATTGGTCTACTTATCCGAGCTGATCAAAGCCGATTGGCAGTCCATGCCGCAACAGCTGACGCGATATAATGGTATGCAAGCGGCGGACACTTCTGCGATGGCGGCTCAGGGCTACAGCTCCGGACAGGTAATGAACGCAGTGTTAGAAGTCGCTAGCCAAGTCGATGACAGCGTGAGTATTGAATGGACCAACTTATCCAAACAAGAACGCCAGGCAGAATCTGAAGTGGAGATCTTGTTGCTGTTCTCTCTGCTGGTGGTGTTTTTAGTGCTTGCCGCGTTATATGAGAGCTGGACCATACCAATTGCAGTTGTCTTGGTCGCACCGCTTGGGCTATTGGGTTCTGCGTGGGCGGTATCATTAAGCGGGCTGCAAAATGATATGTTCTTTAAAGTGGGGTTAATCGCTCTGATCGGTTTATCGGCTAAAAACGCGATATTGATTGTTGAGTTTGCCAACCAACAACGCAAGCTAGGATTATCGGTTGCTGAAGCAGCAATTCAAGCGGCGAAATTGAGATTACGACCAATCTTGATGACCTCTCTGGCATTTACCTTTGGTATTGTGCCACTGATGTTCGCAAGTGGGGCAAGCTCAGAGATACAGAACTCACTCGGTACAGGCGTATTTGGTGGCATGGTATCAGGGACGTTATTAGCCTTGTTGTTTGTGCCGACCTTCTTTGTGTTTGTGAACAAGCTAACCAAAACTAAGCGTTAAGTCGCGTCAATGGTTAGCCAAGTAGGAGCGATGCCAAAGCAAGCTCGTGTCTAACAATGCATTACTACGCTAGGCGATTCAAAAATAATAGGGGCGAGTGAATTCGCCCCTTTTTGCGTTCAGTTAGGGTCGTCTTAACCCAACCTTAACCTGACCCTTTTTAGTATCCACTCTCGAAAAAAGCGAAAATAATAACGAGCATGGAGAGTGGTAGCGTGACGGTTCTTATCGGTAGTCGATTTGTTTACTCTTTTCTTGATGGCACCATTGTGGATACCGAGCAAGAAGAAGAGACAAAAGTGCTTGGCAAAAACAGCAATCAGTTACTTAGTATGATGATTGAACACCCAAACCAAACTCTATCGAGGCAAATTCTGTTTGATAGAATTTGGACGGATAATGACGTTAAAGTCACTGAAGCGAGTTTGACCCAAGCCATTGCAACGCTAAGAAGGACCTTGTGCGACAATCGTCAAAAGTCTGAGTATATTCTTACTGTGCCTAAGTGCGGTTACCGTTTCATCGCTTCTGTCGAGTGTTTGCCTCCAGACAAGCTCATTGTTGAAGAGAGCCTTAAACAGCAAACACAAATCGAGATGCCTTCTTTGCATCGTGAAGAGACCACTTATGCGGTCGAGTTTTATCAAAATACCAAAAGTTGGTTAAGTAAAATTAGGGACGCTTTTGCGATATGGTAAAACACAGTCCAAAGCGTTCATTCGACCAACTAAACAACATTTAAGGGGATTTCATGTCATCCAATCACTTACAGCTTCTCATCGTAGAGGATGATCACGACCTTGCGAGCGCTGTGATTGACTATCTCGCCTTGGAAGACATCCATTGCGACCATGTGGCGAACGGCGTGGCATGCTTGCAGATGATTGAAAAAACCGACTATGACGTGATCATTTTGGATATCAATTTGCCAAGAATGAACGGCTTAGATGTATGTGAAAAACTGCGAGAACAAGGGGTGGAAACGCCAATCATCATGCTCACAGCATTAGATTCGCTGAGCGACAAACTTGCGGGATTTTCGCGCGGGGCAGATGACTACCTTATCAAACCTTTTGCGATGGAAGAGTTGATTGCCCGAACTATTGCCTTATCTAAACGACGTAGCGCGCAAAACACCAAGTTAACCATTGCCGATCTGACCATCGATGTACAAAAGAAGACTGTGAATCGAGCAGGGCAGTCCGTTTTACTGTCTCCGATTTCTTTTAAGATATTAGAAGTGCTGATGCGTGAGAGCCCAAATCCTGTCACTCGTGAGCAGTTGATGTACAAAATTTGGGGTGAAGAACAGCCCGACAGCAACAGCCTTAAAGTTCACATGTTTAACCTGCGTCAGCGCGTCGACCAAGGGCACCAGAAAAAGCTCATCAAGACCGTGGTGAAGCAAGGCTTTGTTATCTCAGAAGGAGATGTGTCGTGAAGATCAGACCCAGTATCCGTTTATACAGTTTTTTTGCGGTATTACTCACAGGCGTTACGACAATCGTGGTGTTGTCCGTTTTAACTATGCACTACTTTTTCTCCGGCATGGACATCGCACTAAGAGACTTGATGTTCTCTCACGCGATCTCTATAGAGACCCAACCTGGAGAACCAGTAAAAATCAGCGACTTTACCATTGCTTCACGTTGGCGCGATCTGCCCCAAGATGTGCGTGAGAATATTCCTCGTGATAGCTTGGAAACGAATAAACTTACCAACTATTTTGTTGATGGTTCGATCTTCTCGCCACCCAAAATGGCATTGTTTGCGATGAAAGTGCAGCATAATGGCATGCTGAAATATGTCTCAGTGTCTTTCTACGACAGCTCAGAGCAGTTCCCCGTTGATGATGAGTTTCCTCACTTCTTCATTATTTTTTCTACCGCGTTGGTGGCGATATTGCTGTTCTATTTGGTTTTGATCATCATCTTTCGCAAGGTCACAACACCTGTTGAACAGTTAAAGAATTGGGCAAAGAACATGACGACGGATCAACTTAGTCAGCCTATTCCAGATTTTCACTACAGCGAGCTCAACGTGCTGGCGAATATCGTTAAATCAAGCATGGAGTCAGTGCAGCAAAGTGTTGAGCGTGAGAAAAAATTTCTTGCCTACGCGAGTCATGAGCTAAGAACACCTATTGCGGTCACCAAAACCAATACCGAACTGCTAAAGAAGATGTGTGAAAAGCAAGTTGAGGTGGAAAAACAACAGGAGGTGCTCAGACGGATATCGCGTGCAAATGCGACGATGACCGACTTAACAGAAGCAATACTGTGGCTCAACCGAGGTAACGCGCCTCAAATCCCTGCCAAAGAAGTGGTGTTGGGAGATTTATTAGCCCAAATCATTGATGAATTGTCCTATTTGCTGCAAGGCAAGCAAGTAACCGTCGATATTATTACTGATCGACAACAAGTGTTATTGGTCGAACCATTAGCGCGAATGGTTTGCACCAATCTGGTTCGCAACGCTTTCCAACACACGGCAGATGGTTTTGTGCAAGTAAAGCAAGAGGGCAGCTCGGTGGTGATATTCAATCAAAGTGCAACTCAAGATGCAGAAGAGAACAATCTCGGTTTTGGCTTAGGGCTTGAATTGACTGAACGAATCATCAAGCAGAACAATTGGTTGTATAAAAACCGAGCCATTGATAATGGTCATGATGTCTTTATTGATTTTCTTCCAAATTAAGTTCGACGCTTTTTGATAATACAACCCCTCGATTTACCGAGGGGCTGTTTTAAGCAAAGCACAAACGTGGAAGCTTAACGAGAAATGATCTTGATTGAACTGATCTTACCTTCAAAGCCATCGGCATTGTATGAGCCATGATCGCGGGTGTAGTAATCACCTCGGAAGTTTTTATCGACATAAAAACGGACACGCCATCCGCGAGGGATAGAAAACGAGCTCATTTTGTCATCGAATTTGTACATACTGAGGTCGGAAATGTCATGGCTAAGCATCAGTGATGGACCTGTTTGGTGTCGATACTGATAAATCACGGCTGACGCATTATCATTCACATCACTATCACTACTGCCACGAAGAGAGGAGCCTTCGCATTTCGCATCAGACGTTTTACAAAAGATACTGCCTTCCCCATATTGCTTTTCACAACTGCTTCGTACGTTTTGTCTTGCCTCTGCTTCAGTTCGACCTGCTTGAGAAAATGTATCCATAAAAGGTTTTAGAGAGCAAACGTAAACAAAATCACCGCCATAGCTAAGCGACGGTAAAAACAGCAATGTTCCTAACATAAATCTCTTAACCAAAGTCATATTGATAATCCTAATTTAAGTCGATCAAATAATCGCAGAATGAATACCACAACTTTGTGTTTAGGTAATGAGAACGGAGCGTTATGGCTTGAAAATTCACCTTAAAATTACACAAGCGCATGTTGTTGCTCATTATTTCGGCGATTTATTGACAAGTGCATTTCTGAGAGGAAAGAAAGGCAGCCAGAAAGCTCAACGAAAGTGAAACCATTTATGGTAAGTCACGTCGTTAAGTGATCCTGGTGAAAAAGCGCAATAGGTGAGAAATCCTTATCAAGCAAGTGAATTTTATAAAGTTCGTCTTCTGGCAGATTGAGTACTAGAAACTGAGACCAAAGCTCTTGAATGTTAATGAAATGTTTCTTTTAAAGCTCAAGGCGCTTTATATGAGAGTGCTCTTTGTCGTGAGAAGAGTAAATGGTGATGCCTAAGTGGTAACGGCATTTAAGGAACTCATCATATAGAAGAATAAAGATGGAACTAAAAAATCTCACCGTCGCAATAGCGACCTTCTTTGCTAGTACGAATGCGCTTGCTTTAAGTGAGCCATCGCAGCAAGTCACAGAAATATATCAACATCACGCTCATCAAAACGGTAATGATAGAGCGTTGCCAGATTATGCACCAACTAAGCTGCTTCCCCAGCAACCGAAACCGACCCTTCGTACCCTTTCTACTCGGTCTGCGGAGCAGGCAGCAAACGTGTGTGATGTAGAAGCTTTCACTTCGAACAGTAGCAATGATGTGCTCAACGCAATCAAAACCCAAGGAGCAAGTTGTGTTAATGCGCTTTTCTCAGCCGAGAGTCGAATACAAGAAGCGGCGTTCGAATCTGGGCACATGTACAACATTGCAAAGCACACGACCAATTTAGCGAAAGCCTACGCTGGGGGCGGCAGCGGTGAGCTTGAAGCTTTGTTCCTGTATTTACGAGCGGGTTATTACGCTGAGTTTTACAACAGCAAGGTCTCGTTTCTTTCTTGGGTGACACCTGCAGTAAAAGAAGCCGTCGATGCCTTCGTTAACAATGCGAACTTCTATGAGAACAGTGACCCCCATGGCAAGGTGCTCAGTGAAGTGATTATCACTATGGACAGTGCAGGGCTCCAGCATGCCTACCTACCACAGGTTACGCAGTGGCTCACTCGCTGGGACAGTCGATACGCTCAGAACTGGTACATGCGGAATGCAGTGAATGGCGTATTTACCATTTTGTTTGGTGGTCAGTGGAATGAGCAATTTGTGCAAGCCATTGGTAATCAGACTGAGCTTGCTAAAGCACTAGGGGACTTTGCGCTACGCTCGTCAGCTATCGGTGCTAGTGATGAGTTTATGGCAGCGAATGCTGGTCGTGAGTTAGGACGATTAACCAAATATTCCGGTAGTGCTTCCAGTACAGTGAAAAGCAAACTGACCGAGATCTTTGCTCAATACGAGATGTACGGTAGAGGCGATGCCATTTGGCTTGGCGCTGCCGATACGGTCTCTTATTACGCGGATTGTAGTGACTATGGAATTTGTAACTTTGAGTTCCAGTTGAAAGGTTTAGTGCTTTCTCAATCGTACACATGTAGTCCTACCATTCATATTTTGTCGCAGAACATGACGCAAGATCAGCACGTCGCGGCTTGTTCGAAGATGGGGTACGAAGAGGGGTATTTCCACACTTCACTTGAGACAGGAAGACAGCCTGTTGCGGATGACTACAACACGCAGTTGCAGGTCAATATCTTTGATTCAAGCGATGATTACGGCAAATACGCTGGACCGATTTTTAACATCAGTACCAACAATGGGGGAATGTACCTTGAGGGCGATCCAGCAACGCCGGGGAACATCCCTAATTTTGTTGCTTATGAAGCGCCTTACGCCAACCCAGATCACTTTGTGTGGAACCTAGAGCACGAGTATGTTCATTACCTTGATGGACGATTTGACCTTTATGGTGGCTTCGGTCATCCAACTGAAAGAATCGTGTGGTGGAGTGAGGGCATCGCCGAATATGTGTCGAAGGAGAACGATAACCAAGCTGCGATAGACACCATCAAAGATGGGTCAACGTTTACGCTCAGCGAGATCTTTGAGACCAGTTATGATGGCTTTGATGTCGATAGAATTTATCGCTGGGGTTACTTGGCGGTTCGATTCATGTTTGAGCGACATAAAGAGGACGTAAATCAAATGCTGATAGAAACTCGTCAGGGTAACTGGGCAAATTACAAAGCAACCATTAATCAGTGGGCAATCTTATACCAGAGCGAGTTTGAACAGTGGCAACAAGCTCTTGTTTCTGGTGATGCTCCTAATGCAGTCATAACCGCAAACAGTGAGGGTAAAGTCGGTGAAAGCATTACATTTAGCAGTGAAAACAGCACGGATGCAAACGGGAAGATCGTCAGCGTCTTGTGGGATTTCGGTGATGGCACGACCAGCACACAAACCCAGCCGTCGCACCAATATGGCAGTGAAGGGCAGTACACGATCAGCTTAACCGTGACTGATAATGATGGGCTAACCGCAAGCACGACACACAGTCTTACTATTACGGCGCAGGGCGGTTCTGATGCGCTACCACAAGATTGTGCAGTGCAAAGTAAAATTAGTGGTGGACGTTTAACTGCGGGACAAGCGGCGTGTTTGGCGACGCAACAAACCATTTGGTTGAGTATCCCAGCGGTCAATGAGCACACCAGTATGGCAATCACCACGGCAAATGGGGTAGGCGACCTGAAAATTGAGTACAGCAATGATGGTTGGCCAAACGGTTCAAATCACCATGCGTGGTCAGACAATGCGGGTAATGCCGAGTGTATTACCTTGTCCAATCAGCGCAATTACTGGGGGTACGTTAAAGTCTCTGGTGAGTTTGAAAATGCCGCGATTGTAGTGGACTTTGATACCTCAGGTTGTCGTCAGTAAACATTGTTTCTGTTGATTAAGATCAACTGGTCCTAGTAACAACAGAAAATGAAACGCCCAGCACGAGTTTACATTGTGCTGGGCGTTTTTATTCATATTGAATATCGGTTGAGGCTTAGAAGTGCCCCAAGTACTGCCAATCAGCGTTGTTTGGGTTCGCCTCCGTTGGCCAAGGGAAGTACCAGTACTTGCCGTCAATGAGGCGGTAGTAATGGTAACCACCACGGAAGTGGTACATGTAAATATCGTTTATCGTTCCCGTGTTGTTGTTCTCGCCCCAAAATCCCATGCGATCTTGCTTGTGCCAGTTTAAGATTTCGGCTTCAAACTTAGCTAGGTCACTGTTGAGCTCAGCAATGTACTGTTCAATATCCGTATCGCTACCAATAAAGCGCCAATCAGCGTCAGAGGTGTTTTGAACTGGCAACGCGCTGTTCACTCCCGGACGTTTTTGCATAAAGTAGCGGCGCTCACCACTTTCATCGGTATCAATGAAAATAGCGTTCTCAGATTGTCCCCATGCCGTTGAACTCGCTTGTTCCCACGTTAGCAACTGCGGTTGATTGAAGTAGTTGGCAATGCGCTGTGCATTGTCGATGTTACTACGATCGACTTTCAGTGGGTTAAAACCAAACTGGACATGGTTTTCCGCTGAGCCTAGGTACTTCCAGCCTTCATTGTCTGCTTGATTGGTTGGGAAATCCGCCGCAGAGATATCACGCATTAGGAAGTAATCGCGAGTGCCGGTGACTGGGTTAGGGTACACGTAAAGTGCACCAGCGCGGCGTTCTGCGCTTGTCTCACCATTGTTCAGCACACCCGCTCCGTAGTTGTCTGCTACGAACTTGTCGAAGTCAGCCACAAAGCCAAAGTCGATGCGGTTTAACGCTGCGTTGTCGGCAAACATGACTTGTTCATCAACGTATTGTTTGTAACCGTGCTCCTGACCAACAAAGATAGGACCAACAAGCTTATCGATCGCTGGGTTTTGATCAGGGATCAAGCTATCTAGCACTTGTTCACCATTCACGTCAGTACAACTTAAGGTGACACGAGTCGGGAGTGGCAATTGCTCTAGGTTAAAGTGGAACTTATTGCTTTGTGAGTCGTTTAATCGGCTACTTGCAACCGCAATGTTCTGTACTGAGCCATCTTGGCGCTCCACAGTAACTGCACAGCTACGTTGAGAGATCATACTTGGCTGATGCATTCCACCTTGATGTCGTGCGTAACGCCAATCCGCTCCGTTGTTGTGTTTCACACCACTAAACTGCTGGCAGTGGGAAGAGGTAAAGTAGCCCGCACCATCATGACTCGTGCCAGATTTATCAAGCACGCAAAGTGGCACTTCGCCAATTTCGGTATTCGGCGTGTAAGTCACAGCACCTTCACCGTATTTAGACAGCAATGAGTAGTCATGATCTTGAGATATCATGCGCTCACGCTGACCATTGATGTTCCAGTACATGTCTTCGCTGCTTTCACAACGCGCCATATCCGTACTGACTGTACCGACGAAGTTTGCACTTTTGCCGTTGCTTGCCGTGTAGGTGAACTGACAAATACGAGCCTGCTGGTTGTTGACCTTCATCGTCTGCCACAAATCTTGTTGAATTTGCTCGTCAGACAAAGAAGAAACCGCTTGCCAACCCTCCGGATGATAAGTTACGTCTGGTGCAGAAGGCAGATCAAACACGTTACCGTAGTTGGAGTAAATCAGCGGGTAAACTTGGCTTGCAAGTTCGTTACGCGGATCGTAAATGCCCAACATGGTGACAACAGGCACGCCTGCCGCGCTAGGTACTGGCGTGTCGGTTTGTGCTTCTTCGTAACTTTGGCTTTCTTGATTCCAACGAACATAACCAGTCGAGCTGTTTAAATCGACGTTAAAGCCGTTATTGAGCCAAGTTTGCACGCGGCGAGACTGAGAAGGGTGCTCTAACGTGTAATGACTAATGGTGCCTAATAGTGCGGCTTCGCCACCAGCTTGCGCATCACGCATAAAGCGGAATTCACCCGCAAATGGTGGCACTACTTCACCACCCACATCGTTAGTCGTGGCTTCACCTGTCCAGTGTAAGTTACCGATAAAGCGGCGATGCAGAGCATCCCAACCCCAACCAGATTCCAAATCGTGCGTGGAAGCATACCAAGGGTAGTGACCCAGACCATAGTTATGACCCAGTTCGTGTGACCATTCGTTACCGGTTGTTGCCGTTAACGTCACGATGCCACCGCCGCCACTGCCACCATGATCAATAATGCCGTTGGTGTACACGCCGCGGTTGGTGTGCGCGGTAATGTGATTGAAGCGCTTATTGTAAGCTTGCGAATAGCCAGCACTATCGGTAATGCCAACGTTCGCATTATTCACACCTGTAGAGACCAGTGCTTTACCAATGGCTTCACGCATGTCACCGCCGTGCCAGCCACCTTCACCATCGGAGCTTGTGGTGTAAACCTTACCGTTTGGCAGCGTCACTTTCGGGAAATAAGCGGCAGTGTAATCCGCCATCACCAGTTTAGATGCTGGGATTTTCTGGAAGTAATCGGCGCTGAGTTTTGCCATGTTTTTGATCATGGTGTTGCCATCACGCGGCGCCGTGAGCATACCCATGTCGATGTTTTGAATGATAAGCTCCGGCGCGCCGCCAAAGACAAGTTCATTAGCAGCTAAATCGCCTTGGCGATCAGTGTTATCGGTTAAACGTAGCGACAAGCCTGGCTTCATCCAATCCCATTGCAGCGGCAGTGACCATGCGTGATGGGAGAATACCACTTTAGAACGTCCATTCTCTGGCTGATCAGAAGCCGCAAGTGCGCTTGGTGGCAGCATTGGGAGGCGAGTGATGACAGTGCCTTCAAAGCTCACTTCTACCCAAACTTGCTGAACGGTTTTGTCTTCTGGTGTGAATAAAAGCAGAGCTTCACGGTCTATCACCAAGTCAGGGAACAGGTTAACATCGTTTTGATTTGGGGCGGTGGTCGTATGGGTTTGAGCAAAATGGATAGAACCAGTTAAATCGCCATTCAAATGATTGTCTAGCGGCAATTCATCTGCGTAAGCAAGGCGTGCGGCACTTGTCGTGAACTCAATCTTTTGTGGCTCGATACAATCAATCGCATTGCACGAAGAAAGCTCCGCCGTGTACCGAGTGTCTGGTTTCAGGCTGCCAATGAACAAGCCAGAGTGAACGTTGTCATAACGAACGGGCTCTGAACCTGATTCGGTCAACGTCAAAACCACGTTGTCATTCGCGTTTTGCGTAGCCCATTTTAGCTGAACACCTTGATCTGAAACGCTGGCTACGTTCAATGCATTGATGCTTGGCGCAGATAGGCCACCACAGTCAGAAGTCTCTATGTTTTGAATCATATCTGACTGCCAAATGTATTCGCCATTTGGACCCTTAGAGCCTCGGGCAGCAGGGATATATTCTACGTAGCAACCTGTGTCGTCTGGGGTCATCACACCAAACTCTTTGTGCATAAGGTAGAAACCACCGTTATACCAAATAAATTCCCATTCCGGACCGACGAAGTCCACTACGTTGCGATAAGCTTGGTCTTGCTCTCCAAACATAAAAGGAAACTTAGGGTAGTTATCGAAGTTAACCCAGTATTCATGTCCTTGGAAATTTAGATAGGTTTTGCCATCACGTTGATAGGTGTCTTGACCTTTGTCTGCTAACTGCTTGAGCATTTCAATGCGTTCAAAGGTTTGATTTCCGATTTCGACCAAGGTTAGGTCGTGGTTCGCGTTTGCGAAAGCGGCTGTACTTCCTAGGAGTGAAGAGATCAGCCAAGCGAGCGTATTTTTCTTCATATGAGACTCTACTTTTGCCAATGGAATAGACATTAAACATGCCGCCAGAAGCTCGGCACTTAGGGGAGTTGCATCATCCATTTCAATATGTACGGATGATAAATTTGATTATCTGATGGGATTTGAGTTTTAAATAGGTGGGATAAATCGGACTTGTGACTCTGCTTCCAGCTCTGATTTGATCACGAAATCGAATTGATATCTTATGTCCAAATTTGTATTTATCTATCTATACAAAATAGGGTTCTTTATATAGTAAATTAATGAAATGCCTTTATTTTATAATAAGTTAGACTTTAAATGAAAAAAGCCAGCCCGAAGACTGGCAATCAAACTGAGTTATTTGAAGTTAACAAGAGTTTGAAATGAAAATGAAATTGGAGATGAAGAAAACGCTATTTTTCAACCATCTGGGTTGCACCTTGTAACCAAGTTTTGTCATGCGCATCTAATGATGGGCTGAGCGCTTTGTAAACCTGCGTGTGATAGTGATTTAACCAATCCACCTCGTCTTGGCTAAGTAAGGTGACATCGAGCATGCTGGTGGCAA
Source organism: Vibrio harveyi NBRC 15634 = ATCC 14126 = KCTC 12724 (assembly GCF_001591145.1). Classification (GTDB taxonomy): domain Bacteria; phylum Pseudomonadota; class Gammaproteobacteria; order Enterobacterales; family Vibrionaceae; genus Vibrio; species Vibrio harveyi. The sequence goes on from NZ_BCUF01000016.1 coordinate 93,674, forward strand.
TTGGGGCGAGAGTAATGGTCTCAAAACCGTAAAATGTGCCAAATTCATTCTGCTCGACTTCCACGACTTTCATGATGTTCTCGATACGAACGCCGTATTCACCTTCGCGATACACCCCCGGCTCGTTGGTGATCACCATGCCTGGTTTCAGTTCCACTTCGCGATGGCTTTGCGAAAAGTTTTGTGGACCCTCATGAACATTTAAGCAAATGCCAACGCCATGTCCCGTGCCGCATTTATAGTCGATACCATGCTGCCACAACACACCACGAGCCATGATGTCGAGATTGGCACCCGTAGAGCCTTTCATAAATCGAGTCTGAGTCAGTCGGATGACCGCTTTGAGCACTAAGGTGTAGTCTTTGCGCTGTTTAATGGTCGGTGACCCGAAATGGAAAGTACGGGTGATATCCGTAGTACCGCCAAGGTATTGACCGCCAGAGTCGACAAGAAAGAAGTTGCTTTCGTTGACGAGGGCATTGCTTTCTTCATCGGCGGCGTAGTGCATTTTGGCACCATGGGCAGCAAAGCCTGCGATGGTGCGAAAACTGTCGCTCACATAATGGCGAGTTTGACGGCGATAACTTTTTAACTGCGCCTCAGCAGACAATTCAGTAACAAGCCCACTTGGGACTTGGTCTTCTAGCCAACTCATAAACCTGACAACTGCCACACCATCGTCCTTCAATGATTGTTCGAGATTGGCTAGCTCGGTCGGGTTTTTGCTGGCTTTCATGTCGGTGACCGGGCAAGCCATTGGCTTTAGTGAAACGTTTTGCTCAATTGCACTGACCAATAAACTGTCGGTGTAGCTTGGGTTAAACGCGAGAGACAGCCCTTCACATTGCTGATTCAAATATTGGCTCACGTAGTCGTAGTGACGAACGCTGACACCTTGCTCGTTGAGTTGTTTTTCTATCTCAGCTGGTAACTTCGCTTTGTCGATAAATGCGGTAGCGCGCGTTTGTTCCACCACAAGATACGCTTCAGATACCGGGCAGTAAGGAGTATCTGCGCCGCGAATGTTTAGCGTCCACATTACATCGTCTAACGTTGACACCAACAAACTGTTAACGTGGTTGTCGCCAAGCCAAGAGCGAAGGTCTGCCAGCTTTTGCTTGGTCTCTATGCCGGCATAGGCGACACGGTGCTCAAAGATCTTCTCAGTTGGTCTGCTAGGGCGGTCATGCCAGATTGGTGTCAGTAAGTCGAGGTCGAGGATAATCTGGATGTTTTTAGGCTCAAGCGCTTGTTTGAGTTCTTGGTAAAATGCATAGCTGATCGAGCGCCCATCTACCGCGATGGTACTGTTGGCTTCTAACGTGCTGGCTAACCATTTAGGAATACTTGGCGTCTCTGGTTGACGCGCTTTAAATAGGTTGAGTCCAGTACCATGAAGTTGTTCTTCAGCTTGAATGTAGTAACGACCGTCGGTCCATAATCCACCGCCCTGAGTAGTGATAACAACATTGCCTGCCGAGCCGGTAAAACCAGAAATCCATGTTCGACCAGCCCAATGATCCGCAGAGTATTCACTATTGTGAGGATCGTTATTCGTTACGATATAAGCTGCAACGTGATAAGTTGCCATCGCATCTCGCAGCGATGAAAGGCGTTGATTTACCGAGTTTGTTGTATTCATGAAAGACTTCCTGAAATCATGTTTGAACAATAGATATGATGTTGCTCAGAGCCGATCTTTGCTGGGCTTTGCTGCCCGCAGAGTTGGGTTGCTTCTGGGCATCGAGTTCGAAAGACGCAACCGCTCGGAGGGCTGAGTGGGGAAGGGAGATCGCCGGGCAGCAATTGGATCTCGCGGTTGCGTGCTAATTGAGGGTTGGCGATTGGCACCGCAGAAAGCAACGCTTTGGTATAAGGGTGCTGCGCATCATCAAATACTTGGTCGTAACGTCCGACTTCCATCGGCTTACCCAGATACATCACCATTACGCGATCACTAATATGACGTACCACGCTGAGGTCGTGGGCAATCATTACCAGTGTCAGTCCCATTTCTTGTTTGAGGTCATCGAGTAGATTGATCACTTGCGCCTGAATGGACACATCAAGTGCGCTCACGGGTTCATCACACACCACCAAGTCTGGATTAAGAATCAACGCACGTGCGATGCCGACACGTTGACACTGCCCACCGGAAAACTCATGCGGATAGCGGTTACGTTGGCTTGCGAGCAGTCCTACTTTGTCCATCATGGCGATGACTCGTTTTTCGACTTCGGCGCGTTTCAACCTTGGTTCGTGCGTTAGTAGTGGTTCGGCAATGCATTCTGAAATGGTTAAGCGTGGGTTTAAGCTGGCTGATGGGTCTTGAAATATCATCTGGAATTCGCGACGACGAAGGGCGAGTGCGTTTTTGTCAAAGCCACGCATATCTTCACCTTTCCATGTCAGGGCGCCGTGTGTCGGTTCAACCAAACGAAGTAGGGCGCGCGCCAATGTGGATTTGCCGCAGCCGGATTCGCCGACAATGCCAAGGGTTTCGCCTCGGTACACATCTAAGTCAATGCCATTCACCGCTTTGACGATCTTTCTTCGACTAGGAATGATATGGCGCGATACTGGAAAGTGGACTTTCAGGTCGCGGGCAGACAGTAACACTTCTTGTTGGGTCATAACGTTTCCTTAAGCCGATTGATGAATAAGAGAAATACTGCCTTGCGCTTTGACATGACAGGCGATGGATTGGCGTCCGTTAAGGGGAGCGAACCGAGGCGTCTGTGTTTGGCAATGTGGCTCACGATAGTCACAGCGATCTCTAAACGGGCAGCCTTTGTGATTGATCAGAGCGCTCGGCGGGTTACCGGCAATGGTTGGCAAACGAGGCATATCTTCTGTAATCGATGGGATCGCCTTTAGAAGCCCTTGGGTATACGGGTGAGCTGGCTGGGCGAACAAGGTGTCCGTATCGGCTTGTTCCATTTTTTGTCCGCCGTACATGACTAAAACTCGGTCACACATTTCAGCGACCACGCCCATATCGTGAGTGATGAGTAAGATGGCAGTGTTGAACTCCTGCTGTAACTCACGCAACAGCATCAGGATTTGCGCTTGTACTGTCACGTCGAGTGCGGTTGTGGGCTCATCGGCAATAAGCAGTTCCGGTTTACACAACAACGCCATGGCAATCATCACACGTTGGCGCATACCGCCAGAAAGCTCGTGTGGATATTGGTTCATGCGCGTTTCCGGAGAAGGAATCCGCACTGCATCTAGCATCTGAATGGATTCTGCAATGGCTTGTTTTCGGCTCATTCCTTTGTGCACCATCAGCACTTCACTGAGCTGTTTGCCAATCTTCATAAAAGGATTAAGAGAGGTCATCGGATCTTGAAAGATCATGCCGATTTTCTCTGCGCGAATGCGGTTTAGTTGCTTCTTCGACATCGCGAGTAAGTTCTCGCCATGAAAACGCGCTTCGCCCGAGACGTTACCGTTATCAGCCGTTAGCCCCATTAGCGCAAACACCGATTGGCTTTTGCCTGAGCCGGACTCGCCAACGATGCCTAGTGTTTCTCCCGCTTGAATCGCGTAAGAGAGGTTGCTGACCGCTTGCACTTGTCCGTCTGGCGTATCGAAGCGCACGTTCATGTTTTCAATTGATAGCATGGGAAGTCCTTATCGATCTTTCGGGTCAAGGGCGTCGCGTAAGCCATCGCCGATGAAGTTAAAACAAAACAGGGTTGCGACCAAAAACAGCGATGGGAAAAGTAGCATCCACAATGCCACGTCGATGGTTTTTGCGCCTTCTGAAATCAAGATTCCCCAACTGGTGTCTGGCGGTTGAACTCCTAAGCCTAAGAAACTCAAGAAGGATTCAAACATGATGAAGCCGGGCACCATTAAGGAGGAGTAGACCATCACGATCCCAAGCACGTTTGGCAGCACATGACGACGCACAATGGTGAACTTTGAGACGCCAATGGAGTGCGCTGCTTCAATAAATTCGCGCTTTTTGATGCCGAAGGTTACGCCCCGTACCACTCGGGCAATACCCAGCCATGACACCATGCCAATTACGATAAAGATCAGATAGATGTTGTTGCCAAATAAGGTCACGAACAGGATGACCATGAACATAAATGGCACTGAGTCGAGCACTTCGATGATACGCATCATTACGCTGTCTACCACACCACCAAGATAGCCGGAAATACTGCCCCAAATCGTGCCAATCACAACGGCAACCAAGGCACCAACAAAGCCAACCAAAATCGACAGGCGACCACCTTGCATCGTGCGGGCAAACAGGTCTTGTCCTAGGTCGTCGGTACCAAAATAGTGCCCGCTGCTTAAAGAGGGTTTCCCCAATTCGTACGGGTCAGCAAGGATGTTCCAATCAATCTCATCATGTCCAAAGGCAGCAAGTGAAGGACCAAAGGTGATACACAAGATGATGAACGCAAGCACGTATACGGAGGTCATTGCCGCGCGATTTCGGCGAAAGCGAGTCCACGCGTCTTGCCATAGACTTCGACCTTCTACGGCTTCGATATTATCAACAACTCGGTCTTGTAAGGATTGAGTATCCAGCTTTTTAATCGATAACATGCTCGGCTCCTAAACTCGGATACGCGGGTCGATAACGGTGTAGAGCAAGTCGACCACAAGGTTGAAAAAGATCGTCAGTGAAGCAACGATGAGAGTAATACCCATGACTAAGCCGTAATCGCGATTCAGTGCGCCGGAGACAAAGTGTTGACCCATACCGCCAGTACCAAAAAAGATATCGATGATGACCGAGCCTGTGACAACCGAGACAAAAGCTGGACCCAGCATGGCGACGACGGGGATCAATGACGGTCGCAGTGCATGGTGGAACAAGATGTATGCAGTCGATAACCCTTTGGCTTTTGCAGTACGAATATAAGGTTGATTCAGTGTTTCAATCATGGCGCCGCGCATAACACGAGCAATACTGGCGATAGAGCCAATCGCAAGGCTTAGCACTGGTAGTACGAGAAAAGCGAGTTGTCCTCCTTCCCAACCACCGGCAGGCAGCCAACCTAAATGAATCGCAAATATCGTCACCAATATTGGCGCGAGGACGAAAGCAGGCACAACAACACCCGTCATGGAAAGGGTCATCAACCCGTAATCTAAGCGGCTATTGCGTTTTAACGCAGCAATGGTGCCAAGCAACATGCCAAGTGGCACTGAGATACAAAAAGACAGAACGCCGAGCAGGGCAGAGACCGGCCAAGATTGAGCGACCAACTGAGTCACCGTAAAGTCTTGATAGACAAAGCTTGGTCCTAAATCGCCTTGAGCGAAGTTGGTAATATAAATCCAGAACTGAACCAAAAATGGTTCGTCGAGGTGAAATTTGGCTTCGATGTTAGCGCGAACCACTTCCGGCATAGGACGCTCCATGTCAAACGGTCCGCCGGGTGCGATATGCATCAACCAAAAAGAGACCAAAGTGATAAACAACAACGTCGGAATCGCGATGGCTAATCGTCTGAGAATGTACCAAATCATGATCCATCATCCTTTGGTCATTCGACGTTACATGTCGTCACGTCGAGAAAGAGAAAAAAATTGGCCTGAGCTCATCACCGAGAGAAGAGAAGTTCGACACGATATGCCATGTACTCGCAATGTCAGTGCGTGTTACCGAGCCGACTCAGGCCGAAAGCATGCCATTAGTGGACTTTCACATAGACATTCTTGCGGTAGTACGAAGACTCGGGGTTAGTACGCTCGTAGCCACCAACATAAGGCTTGATCAAATATTGATCGTTGCCTGGACGGTAAACCGGGATAATCGCCATATCTTCAATCAGCATGCTTTCTGCTTGTAGATACAGCTTTGAGGGATCATTCATGGTTTTAGAACGCGACATCAACTCATCATATTTGGGGTTGTTGTAGCGTGAATCGTTGTACTCGCCATTGGAGACGAAGATATCGAGCCATGTTGAAGCTTCGTTGTAGTCTGCGGTCCAGCCGCCACGAGTGATTTCAGTTGGCTCTTTTAATGCGTAGAACACTTTAGGCTCGAGTTGTTTAATGGTGATTTGCGCGCCTAAGCGGCTTTTCCACATGCCTGCCATTGCTGTTGCCATTTTCACGTCTTTAGAGAAGGTAGGAACAGTGAAAGTGAGTTTGAGTGGATTCGCTTTGTTATAACCAGCTTGTGCCAATAAGCGTTTGGCTTTGTCGATACGCTGATTTGTTGTCCATGTCGCGTATTCGGGAGTGTGTGATTGAAAGCCATCGGTTTGTGGCGGCACTAAGGTAAACATCGGGATACCACCGTTTCTTAAAATCGCGTCGGTTAAGATCTTGCGATCAATGGCATAGGATAGGGCTTGTCGAACACGCAGGTCTTTGGTTGGACCCTGCTGGGTGTTGAGGTAATAAAACGTCGAGCCAAGTGACGCACTGGTGTCTGCGACTTCTTGTGGCAGCTTGGTGATCAGCTTTTTCTTTTGCGCAGAAGGAATCGACATCACTTGGTCTATTTCCCCCGCTAAATAGCGATTGAGCACAACATTGGCATCACCAATCGGCAGCCACGTGATTTTATCCAACACGACGTTGCTTGCGTCCCAATAATATGGATTTTTCACCATCACCATTTTTTCGTTTACCTTCCACTCAGAAACGGTAAACGCGCCATTAGTAACAATGTGTTTTGGGTGCGTCCAGTTGCTGCCGTATTTTTCAACCGTGGCTTGATGCACCGGAGCAAGAACCGGATGACTAAGCAGCTTGATAAAAAATGGAATTGGCTTTTCAAGCGTCACTTGGAAGGTTTTTTCGTCCAGTGCTTTTACGCCAAGTGTTTGCGGTGTTGCTTCGCCTTTCATAATCGCTTGTGAGTTTTGGATGTTTGGAATCGCGGCAAACCAAGCGTAAGGGGACGCCGTATTGGGGTCGAGTAGGCGCTGCCAACTGTAGACAAAGTCTTGTGCAGTGACATTGTCACCATTCGACCATTTTGCATCACGAAGCTGAAAGGTGTAGACCGTATTGTTGTCGTTCACCGACCAAGATTTCGCAACGCCGGGAATGGTTTTTCCTTGTTTGTCTTGAATGGTTAACCCTTCGAACAAGTCTCGACCAAGGTTAAATGCGGGCTCAGCTGCTTGCTTCGCTGGATCGATAGACGTCACTTCTGCACCGTTATTAAGCGTGATCTCTTGAGCTTCGGCGAGTGTCACGCCCGATGGGTACGGCACAGCATAAGTCGAAGCCGCAAACATTGGGCTCATCACAGATGCCAACAAAAGTAGCTTAGGTAGTTTCATCCTTTCCTCACTCGATTCATCCTTGAAGATGAGTTGAATGTATATTGTATAAATTGTTCAGACAATCGAGTTTTAACATACCTGTAACAGGGTGTTAGAAGCTGAGCTTTTTGGTCTCAAAAAGTGAGCCAGTAGAATTTCAATCCATGAATTTATGCCAACTTGGCATAGTCAGATTCTCTGCTAAGAATGCAGGGCAAAGAGATAATGAAGAGAGTGAAGCGGATAGAAACGAAAAATCCCCTTCATGCGCGAAGCAAGAAGGGGATCTGCATTAGCGTTTCACATTCAGCGTAAGTTGCGCTCTATTCTCTAGATTATTTCACTAGGAAGTGCTTAACGAACTCAGTGATTTTCACCATGTCGTCAACGGCAATGAATTCTTCAGTGGTGTGTACTTTCGCCATACCAGTAGAAAGGTTTACCGTTGTTAGACCTTTCTTGTTGAAGTTGTTTGCGTCGCTACCGCCACCAGTGCCTTTTGTAAATGCATCGATGCCCATGTCAGCGAATGCCGCTTTGATTGCTGATACGTGAGCATTGTCTTCTTCGATAACAAAAGCGTCGTACGCGCGGCTTGATTCGATTTCAACTTCTGCGCCGTGTTTTTCACATACTGACTCAAAGGTAGAGATCATGTGGTTCACTTGCGCTTCTAGCTTCTCACCGTTTAGAGAGCGTGCTTCAGCAACGATCTTCAGTTCTGGCATCACGATGTTTGTCGCTTGACCGCCGTTTACCATACCGATGTTTGCTGTGGTTTCTTCGTCGATACGAAGCAGTTTCATCTGGTTGATTGCATCTGCCGCTACCATGATTGCGCTGATGCCTTCTTCAGGTGCTAGACCCGCGTGTGCAGGGCGGCCTTTGATTGTCGCAACGATTTTTTGCTGACCAGGTGCCGCAGTCACGATGGTGCCGATAGGACCGCCTGTATCCAGTACGATCGCTTCGTTAGACGTTACGTGCGTCATGTCGAAGTACTCAGAGCCGAACAGACCGCCTTCCTCATGCACAGTGAAAGCAAGCTCTAACGTTTTGTGTTCTAGGTTTTCAGCTTGGATGCAGCGAACCGCTTCCATGATTGCCGCGATACCTGATTTGTCGTCACCACCAAGGATCGTATTGCCTTTAGAGCGAATGATGCCATCTTCGATGATTGGCTCAATGCCGATACCAGGCGTTACTGTATCCATGTGGCAGCTCATTAGGATAGAGCCTTCTTTCTTACCCTCTAGACGTGCGTACACGTTAAAGCCGTTAGAAATGTGTTCTGGTACAGGTAGCTTGTGAACCGTAAAGCCTAGTTCGCCCAGTTGCTCAGCCAGAGTTTCTGCAATTTGTTTTTCATTCATAGATTCGCTGTCGATGCGAACCAGTTGGCAGAAATGTTCAACTAGACGTTCTTGATTAATTTGTGTCATTTGGATGTCTCTTTCTTTCTTGGTCGAGACCGCAGCGGTATAGAGTGCGAGCCCGAAAGGGAACAGAACACCTCTTATTACACAGCTAATCCGAGTGAAAACTGTCTTGAATCAAAAAACGCCTCTGCCTGACATTATTCTGACCTGCTAATTACCGGATCTGATGCGGCGGTCACGAAAGTACACAATGAATGTAGAAATATGCGAAAGCGAGTTAAAAGCGAGTTTACTTAGTCAATCAATGTTTAGACCCACTAAGCCTTCAAATCG
>NZ_BCUF01000017.1 GCF_001591145.1 Vibrio harveyi NBRC 15634 = ATCC 14126 = KCTC 12724
AGCGAGATAATTGAGAGTGTCAAACACTTTTTTCAACTAATTTTTCGTAGAAGCTTTTTACCTCTCCGACCCTGCTGAAGCCTTGTGGCGTCTGCCGTGTCGATGGATGCGCATTATAGGGAGAAGATTTTCTTTGGCAATACTAAAAATGCATTTTTTCTAAAAAAACATGCCAAATGGATACTTTCCATCCAACCTTAAAATTACCCAGAAATAACACTCAGGATTTCTACAATTTACCCACAAAAAGCTGTGGATAACTACTCATCACTATCGAAGAAATAAGAAATGCGTGAACGTGGATTAAGGTATTCTTTGATTTTCTCCGGCAATTTAGACGGATGAATCGCATTAACTATCTTTATGTCCTTTGATGCAAGGTCAATGATTGGCGCTTGAGTTCTTGGAACTGCTGGGTCATAGACCAGTACATTTGGAAATAGTAAGTGGGACGCATTAACAGAGATAACCAATCCCACCATATTATTGGAGAGCTGAACCACTGTTCCCGGTGGGAACACCCCCATAAACTTAATAAGGATGTTGAGGTTCTCTTCTTTATATAAGTGTTTGCAATTCTTATAGAGGTGGGAAAGCGCCGTATATGGAATTTTTTGTTCAGCAGCAATCGAGGTGTGACATAAATTATCAAAAGCATTCGCAACGATAATCACTTGAGCGAGTTCATCAATCTCATCTCCCTTCAAACCTTCAGGATAGCCAGAGCCATCACGCAATTCATGATGTTGCGCTATCACTGTTTTTGCACTGTCAGGAAAGTCTTCAATTTGATTAGCCATATCCAAGCCATACTTAGTATGTAGCTTTAGATAATTGCTTTCTGGTTCAGTGAGTGGAACTTGCTTCCTTAATATAGCGGTTGGAATTTTGATTTTGCCCATATCATGGAACAAAGCAGCAAAAGAAAGCGCTTTAAGTTGCTCTGCTGAATACCCCTTCGCACGTCCAATCATCATCGCGATTACCGCAACATTAAGGGAGTGGAAGTAGATATCTTCAAACTCGTTTTTACCGTTCATTAAGTGCAGTGTCACATTGTCATCACACATTAACTTATCAACGATGTCATCGATCAGTTGTTGTGCCTCCCCTACTGCATCGACAGGGCGGTTGCGAATTTTGGTCATCACTGAACGCATTCTCGCAAGTGAACGCTCAAACTCTTTTTCACATTGAATGACACGGCGTCGATACGCGCTTAACTTTTCTATGCGTTTTTGCTTTTCTTTCCAAAGCTTTTGCGCTTCAAGATCTAATGTATTGTCTTGCGTTACTTCGACCTGAGGTTGATTTGCAGGTAAAGGAGACGCATCGCTTTGCTCGGGATTGAAATAAACGAACTTCACACCAAGATGACGAATCATCTCAACTTGTTCTTGGTCTTTGATTTTGAAGCTATTGAGTAGGAATGGGTGATCATTCCACTTTAGCGGAAGACGGATATGTAACCCGGGCTGAATACGATCCACTGTAAGTTTAATTGCTGCCACTTTTCCACTACTGATTCGGTTTTCCTGATAAGCCTATAATAGTAGTCAATTTTGTAAATGAATTCATCAATAAGGAGGATGTATCAAGCACCTCTGTGCATGTCGTCAACAAAGTTGCACTAACCAGGTCGATAAGAAAGGGAAACTAAGTAATTATTCGGTCGGCTTTGCGCAGCTTTAATTGCGCTTCAAATTCGGGTTGAGTCATCAATGGTTGCTCTTTTATTAAGCCTATCAACGTTTGCACCGCTACTCTGGCCATATCACTGATCGGGAAATGTACCGCTGACACAGTTGGGTACAAACTTTCACACAAATCCACACTGTCGAAGCTCACCAATGAGATTTGCTTCGGTACGGAGATACGATGCTCATGAAGAAACTGCATGGCACCCACGGTCATTTCTTCACTGCATGAGAACACTGCGGTCAAATCGGGATGCCTTCTATAAAGAGCAGCCATTGCATCGTACCCACTTTGACGACCGTAGTTGCCTTCTTCACACCAACTCTCATCGATGTCTATACCCGCCGTTTTCACTGCATCAATATAACCTCGCTTTCTCAACAAACTGTTTTGGCGTTGAGAGGGACCAGCGATGCAAACTATTTTTTGATGGCCACCAGCGATTAAATGCTCAACAGCAATTCGGCTCGCGTGATGATGGTTAAAGGTCACACAGCGTTCTTCAATGCCCTCGACATACCGATCGAGCAGTACAAATGGTGTTGGTAGTTTGGCAAGTTCTCTCAAATCATCATCAGAAAGATAACGACTATGGAGCACATAACCATCACAGCGCAAATCATTAAAACGCTGAATTGCCTCTCGCTCCCCTTCCGCTGAATGATGTCCTTGTGCCGTGATGAGGAACTTCTTGTGCATATCCAACTCAGTCTGCACTTGTTCCATCATTTCACCAAAGAACCCACCCGTGTAGTACGTCACCAAAAGGCCAACCATATTACTAGAAGAGGTCGCGAGTGAACGCGCGATTGCACTAGGGCGATAGTTGAGCTCTGCCATCGCAGCTTCGACTTTCTTTCTCGTTTCTTCTCGGAACTTCCCTTCTCCATTAATGATACGAGAAACCGTTGAGCGATTTACTCCTGCGAGTTCGGCTACATCTTTAATCCTTGCCATAATGCTGCTTAATCCAACTTCCTGTTTTGTTAATCATGACTTAGCGAAAAGTGGCTGCCAGCAAATCGTAAGGTGTATAGGGGGCGATGCTGACAGCCTTAATCATACACTGGCGACTCCACTTGAAGAAACGAGAGCAGAGTAATCCGTGATTGCCATACCATGCTGAGCAAGTTCTTGTTTAAAAACGGGAGAAGTCAGGACTTGAAGTTCCACCTCTCTTTGTTGGGCGTAGCTACTTTTCGACAATAGAGGTTGGTCCGCTTCCGCCGGGTGACACATCACTTCAACTACGTCATATTGAGCTTTCAAACTCAATAAATGCTTCATAATGCCTTCCAAACTAACCCCTTGATCATAGAACTCAGCAGTAAAGTAATACTTCACACTGTTCTCTATGTGGCACAAACCGCTACCACGCAAAGGTACTTTGTATTTCTGAGCAACCTTTCGAATCACCGGAAGCAGCTGTGGATGTGTATGCGCATGGTGGTGACTATCTAAATGACTTAGTGGTAGACCCAATTTAAGAAATGCTTCCACCTGGGCCACCGCTTCTTGATAGATCACCTCTTCTTCGAAATCTTGTATCTTCCATAGCTCATCGTAACTAACAAACTGAGTTTGACCACGAGTAAGATTTGGATGTCCCGTTAAAGGAATACCGGTAGTAAAACGAAGGTGCACACCAACGTTCAAATTTGGGTTCTGCTTTGCTAAATCAAGCGCGTGCCGCTCAGCATCCATTCCCACCATCATTGTTGTAGACTGAACCACACCCTGTTGATGGGCTTTGATAATTCCCTTGTTCACACCCGGAGTTAAACCGAAATCATCTGCGTTAAAGATCACTTTCATTGGTGCGGTTCCTTACTTTACAAAGTCGTCAATTTGAATTGAGGCAGATACGCGGCGTTTACTTCTAATATCTCATCCAAAATGGACTTAGCCCGTCCGATATCAGGAACAAGTGGATTATTGGTTAACGCCATTAACGCTTTTTCATAGCTTCCTTCCACTGCTGCTTCAATAGCGAGTTGTTCATAAGCTTTGACCTGATGAAGTAGTCCTTTGATATTGCTAGACAGCTCACCAACTGCCAGCGGCTTCGCTCCCCAACTGCCGATCACTGCACTGCATTCAATCACCGCGCTATCCGGTAAGCCATTGATAGCACCATTGTTTAGCACGTTCACTACATGAATACTGTTACGATTGTTGTAAATTGCATCCACGAGATTCAACGACGCGTCAGAATAGTAAGCACCTCCTCGCTCTTCCAATTCCTTTGGCTTGTGGTCTAAATTAGGATCTTGGTAAAGCTTAAATAATGCGCTTTCTGTTTCCATCACCTGCTCAGCACGTGTCCCTTGCTCTCCTGCACTCTGCTTTTCTTCCGCTAGCATCGCATCTGTTTGATAGAAATAACGATGATACGGACAAGGTATGGCTCCAAGCGCTTTAAGAAATGCAGAATCCCACGGCTCTTCCCATATATTTTTCATGCTGAAGTTAGCACCATCCCCAACTTTTTCCAGAACGGTTTGCGTAATGTCTTCTCCTTTCAACCAAGCCTTGAGCACCCAAACAAGATGGTTTAAACCAGCAAACTCAAGCTGAAGCTCTTTTGGCTCGCAATCCATCATTTCGGCAATCATCATCTCCATAGATACAGGAACGTTGCACAAACCTATACTTTTTACGTTGGAGTATTTACTGACCGCTTCTGATACCAAACCTGCAGGGTTAGTAAAGTTCAACATCCACGCGTGTGGAGAAAGTTCTTCAATGTCCTTACAGATATCGAGAATGACAGGAATAGTGCGCAGCGCTTTTGCAAAACCTCCGGGACCCGTGGTTTCCTGACCGATAACGTCATACTTGATTGGAATTCGCTCATCATTCGCTCGTGCCGTTAGTCCGCCAACGCGAAATTGAGTCATTACAAAATCTGCATCTTTTATCGCTTCACGACGATCAAAGCCGGCTTTGATTTCAATGTCAGCTCCTGCTTTATCAATCATCCGTTGTGCCAAGCCTTTGATGATCTCTAATTTCTCCGCACCTGATTCAATATCGACAAAGTGCATCTGTTTTACAGGCAAGAACTCCAAACGCTTAATTACCCCCTCAACAAGCTCTGGGGTATAACTGCTTCCACCACCTATAATGGCGAGTTTGATTGCATTTCTTGGCATCGTACCGTCCTTATCTCGCTGCTAACTGCTTGTTCAACGCAACGATTTCCACTGCCATTTCTTGCGCTAAGATGGTTGTCATTAAGTGGTCTTGTGCGTGTACCATAACAAGAGTCATTGGCACTTTGCCCTCCCCCTGATCTTCTTCAATCAATTGGGTTTGAATCAGATGCGCTTTGTTAATGCACTCTTTTGCTTGAGAAAGCTTTTCCTCTGCGGCGGTAAAATCTTTCTCTCTCGATAGACGCAACGCTTCGTAGCTCAAACTCCTGGCTTCACCTGCATTACAGATAATTTCCATTACGACTAGTTCTTGTTCCATTTCTTCTCTCCGGAAATGAAGGCTGCCAAGCGACAGCCAAATCATGATTAAGCTGTCACGCCCTCGCCTGATGGCTGTTCAGCGTCTTTACTTTCTTTGCTCATAGGTAACTCTTGTTCCATAACCTGCTTTTCAAACATCTTGAAGAACGGCAGATAAATGAAGAGATCAAGAATCAGAAGCCCAATCACCAACAGCACAGGTGAGAATGTCCAACCGCTCCCCCATGAGGCACCAATTAACGCCGGAGTCGTCCATGGCGTGGTCGCAACCCCCATACCAACAAAGCCGAGTTGTACTGCAAAGTAAGCAATGGTTGCGTTGACGATTGGTGCAAACACAAATGGAATGAATAGAATTGGGTTCATTACGACTGGGCTACCAAAAATCACAGGTTCATTAATTTGGAAAAAACCAGGTACCGCACTCATGCGACCAATACTCTTTAGGTGAGCAGAGCGGCTAAATGACATCAACATAACAAGGGCAAGCGTTGCGCCCGAACCACCAATAAAGATGTAGAAATCCCAGAATGGTTGAGTGAATACGTTTGGAATTGGTTGACCCGCGACAAACGCATCAATGTTGGCACTGATGTTAGTTAGGAAGATTGGAGACAATAAACCAACCACAATTGCGGCACCATGAATACCAGCAAACCAAAGTAGCTGACACACAAGCAATGCACCGATAATTGCTGGTAAGGTGTTGGAAGCACTGATCAATGGCTTAAACATCGCCATCACTGCATCAGGGATCAACATGTCATATTGGGTTTGAACAAAGATACTTAATGGGTACAGTGTTAGAAATACAGCCAGTACCGGAAGAAGAACTTCGAAAGAGCGAGCAATCGCAGGTGGTACTTGTTCTGGCATGCGGATAGTAATGTTGTGTTTTTTCATGAAGCGGTATAGCTCAACAGCAAAGAAGGCGCACATTACCGCTGTAAAGATCCCGGTCCCCCCCATATGTTTCATAGCAAGCGCTCCGTCTTTTGCAGGTGCAGCTACCAGCAAAAAACACATCAAAGACAATACGGCGCTGGTGATACCGTCCATCTTGTACGCTTTCGCCAAACTATAGGCGACGCCAAGCGAGACAAATATGGTCATGATGCCCATCGACATATTGAAGGGCATCATAATGGTATCGAAATGCGTGGTCGCAAAATCCAACCAAATTCGTCCTAGTGCAAACGTCGTGTCTTCAGCAAATGGTGGGAAAGCAAAAATTAAGATAAAACTACCAACAATAATAAACGGCATTGCCACAATAAATCCGTCTCTCATTGCTCTGACATGAGGCTGATTACCTACTTTCGCTGCAATTGGGGCTATATGTTTTTCGACTATTCCTATAATCGCATCATAGAGCTTCATAGAATCCATCCTTATTTTCAGACAAAAGAATCCCACACCAAATATTGATATTTAGTGGCAACTCTTATTTCTATTTAAAATTATTGAATTAGTTAATAAGTTCTAAAGCTTGCTGGAGTACTTCTTCTCCTTTCATCATCCCGTAGGCTTGTGGAGAGATTGCATCAATATTCTTACCATGTTCCTGTGCTGTTTTGCGCAACTCCTCTAACTGAAATCGCACTTGCGGACCTAACAGACAGACATCGTACTCTTTAATTGCCTCATCAAACGCATTAACTGACAGTGCATCAATCTTACACTCAAGCCCTTGCTTTTCAGCAGCTTGCTCCATTTTCTTCACTAGCATACTGGTCGACATTCCAGCACTGCAGCATAAGAGGATCTTTTTCATAGCCTTGCTCCCATTGTGTAAATTTCGAACTACAAAAACTGTAGCAAAAATAACCAACACAAAAAAGCGCAACCGGTTGCATTGAGTATGAACAAGATCTCACTTTCAATATAAAACAAAGGAGTAATTACATAAAAATAGGAATTAGACAGGAAAAGACAAAGCTAAGTATATATTTACAATTTTCATATTTATTCAATTAAAACATTAAATTAAAAACAAGGAATTTATTATCAACCTCGCTATTTAGAAGCTTAAAAACCATGATAATAATCATTTAAATTTCATGTCATTAACTATTTAATCCTCTTAGTAACCTAAAACATCACAACCGTCATTGACAGATTTCCCGACACAGCTCTTATACATTGCCATCAACTAAATAAACCATTGAGACTGCTGACGTGAGCACATTAATTGAGCAATTATTTCAAGAATTAGTTACAGACCTAGGCATCGACACACTCCAACCCAACGAAGACGGGCATTGTACTTTGATGGTTGATGAAACTCTTTTACTAGACATCGAGTTGGACCCTAAACGTGAACGGCTGATCCTGACATCGCTAGTAGGACCATTAAGTTCCCAACAAGGCATAAAACAATTATCAAGCTTAATGCAGTTCAATAAAGCCTTATATAAAGAACTCAATATGTCTCTAAGCCTTGAAACTCACACAGCGAGTATCGTTTTGACATACAGCGTGGATGCTGGTCTTTGTACTGTGTTTGACCTAGAAAGCGCACTGTCGTGTTTCATCAGTCAAACAGAGAAATGCCGTCATTTGCTAGAGAGTACCCAAGAGGACTCGCCCCCTAAAAATAGCATGCTCAATACTGCTATCTGCGTTTAATTTTCCTCAAGAATTTATAGAGATACCGATATGGCTATACAACTACAACAGTTTCTTAGTGTTGCTAAAAATAACACTGTGGTTGCCAATCAAAACAATCAAGGAGAGGTCACTTTAAAAAGTGGTCGTTTTGAAGGCAAAACGCTTTCTCCTTTTGCAAAGCACACTCAAACTCAATCCAATCTTAACCTTCAAACCATGGGGCTCTTTCTCAACTCATTACAGAAAGAGTACGGAAGTGATATCACCTCACATCTAGCTTCTAAGTTAGATATTACCTCCGGTAGTAAGCCGTTAAACGGAAAAGTCATCCAGACCATTGTTGGTGAGGCGAATGCCATCAGCAAGGCCATGACCGCTTTCAATGCCCAAGCCGTTCATGATTTTATTGCCTCTCCAAATGGCGCTCAAAAATTACTTGCTAACAACGACCACGGGCAATGGTTGGCTCCAAATAATGCAGCAGGAAAACAATTTGAAGGTTTGCTTCACGAGGCATGCGACAAACAACATCATCAATTGACTCAACGAGAAATTGCTGAGATCGCCCAAACCGTTGTTGATGACATACATCGTCTTCCACAAGGTATTCAAGAAGACTTCAACCAAGTAGCGGATGCATTCAATCAGAAAGATCATTATCAAGTACTTCACAACCTCGATAATTGTGCGCAAAAGATCATGCTACGCGCGCAATTTGACTTAGCTGATGTCGATAAGCAAAAGCTTGGCGCTGACGACAAGAGTGGTTACCAGCAACGTATCGTGTCTGAATTAACGCAAGGCTTATCTCAGACTCAAGCCAGCGATTTACTCAACTCTATTCTTAATCATCCAACCAGCAAAGAACTGGTCCAATTGCTCAACTCTCCAGGATTCAAAATGCAAGTAATGGATGACCTAGAGCAAGCCGATATTCCACATGAAGAGCAGTTGTTAACACTGACTAAACTGTGTCGAACTGAAACACTGCTTGATGCACTAATTACAGAGTTAGATAAACGCGCACATGGTAGTGACAAAGCATCGCAACGTTTAAATGATTGGGTTAGTTACTATGGACAGGGTATTGGTGCTGGTGAGATTTCAGCATCAGATCCTGAGTTTGCTTCTGCTTTTTTGACGATGCAAGCCAATGACAACCACTTAAATCTTGACGATTGTGGGCTTACTCAAGAGCCTGTTGCTGCGCAAACCAAACAATATGTCACGCTGACTAACCCCACAGCCGTCACCAATGCACTCAAAGAAATAGCCGCAAAAGTGGATGAAAAACGCAGTGAGCAGTTTGAGAAAGACTTTGATCGTGCAACTTATCTAGTTGATGGTGCACAAATCAGTCGCAATGAAGATTCAACATTAGATGACATCAGTAAAATGCCGACAGGCGTAAGCTACTTTGCTAACCAAGAGTTGTTTGCAAGCGTCCTTATCTCTTTAATGAATGAAAAAGGCATCACGCCAATAGGCGACCCAACATCCACGTTCAATTTGTACAATAAAGAAGATGGCACAATGGAACTTCATGCCCAATTGGACATGCAACTTAAAATGATGATTGGTTTAAACGAAGAGCCATTAGATCCGGATAAAAGCTCGCTGCATCTTGAGGTCAATCTAACGATAGCAGCGCACAATAGCCAAATTGATGCCAAGTTAAATGGACCAATTAACGTCGACTATCGAGCCGCTCCTCTTTAATCCCGCGTAATAAGATTCCAACAAATAACCAAGCCTCGATAGTGTCGAGGCTTTTTGTTAGCCTGAAATGCGTCAGTTTTTAGGGACATAATCCCGCTAACTACCACCTTGATCATCATGCTGGATTAGAATTCACAAACCTCAGATACAACAAAGCCCCGACTTTCGTCGAGGCTCTGTCTTGGAATATGGTACCGGTGGGCGGACTTGAACCGCCACGCCCGAAGGCAACGGATTTTGAATCCGTCGTGTATACCAATTTCACCACACCGGCATCTCTGGGCTATTGCCCTTTGATGGTTGGCATTATACGTAAGCTTTTGACCTGCGCAAGCAGAAAAACCTTAAATAACTATCGTTTGCTGATAATTTCGCCACAAAGTGTGACAAAGAAGATCTCATCTTAGCTCAGTCTGCCGTTTTGCTTTGTTGTAATACCACCATTCAGTCCTATAAACGGTTAACGGTAATATCCGAAACGTAACCATTACCGATATTAGATAGCGCACCATGAATCATCCGCGCTGCATCACCTGCGCTCATAAAACTACTGGTGTCTAAAGACTTGCCACTCGTCTCCCAAAACTCAGTCGCCATACCTCCAGGATACACTGCGATAATTTTCATTGGTTTGCCTTTTAATTCCATACGAACGGATTCAATCAAACCTTTGACAGCCCACTTCACCGCACAGTAGGTCGATTCTTGTGCCTTAGGCTGTTGTGCCGCTGTCGACATCACCATCACAACATTTACCGACCGATCTTGATAACGCTTTACCAACTCTCTTAAGACATGAATTGCTGAAGTGAGATTGTTTTCAATCAGCTTTTGAATCTCTTGTGGGTCTTGCTCAGCTAACAAACCAAAATAACCACTTCCCGCACAATGAATCAGAGTTGAAGGCACTTGAGGCAACTCATCAAACAACTTATCGACTTGAGATGCGTCGATAAGATCGCAACTTCTTACCTGAGCTTTACTCGAGAGGTGTTGGGCAAGCGTATTTAACTTCTTTTCGCTGCGACCAGTTAACAGTGTTTCTTCGCCTTGAGCATCATACAACTTAGCTAACTGCGCACCTAAGCCACTGCTCGCGCCTGTAATTACGATCATCTTGTACCTCTATCACGTCATTCGTAATCTTGTGTTCTAAGCAAAGTAACCCATGTTTGATGCTTTCACAGATTGCATGATAGGAAGTTTGAACTCGGTTACTTTGTTGGATAGTTGATTAGCGATAGAGTCGTATTCAAACTTGTGATTTGCCCACAATTGAAGACTCTGTGCGTTAGCTCTCTTTTCACAAGCTAATGGAATCTATATTCTGACGCACAATTTTAAAGGTAAGTGATGGAATTATGACGACTTCTACAACTCTTCCACCAGCGGGCTTTTTCCGTCGACTCGCAGCATTGTTTTACGACACGCTGATCATCCTAGCGATTGAGATGATGGCAGCAGGCATAGTAATGGCGATTGTTTTTGCGCTTAATGCGGCAGGCTTGCTGAGTTATGGGGAATATGTGGATGCAGCAGATATGCTAGGAAAGCATCCAGTTCTAAGCCCATTGTTCACGCTGTACCTGGCTGTGGTGTGGATCTACTTCTTTGTATTCTTCTGGACCCGCGCAGGACAAACACTGGGCATGCGAGCTTGGAAAATGCAAATTCGTAACAGTAAGGATGGTGCGCCAATTACAGTTACTCAGGCTTTAATTCGTTTAGGTACGTCGGGCTTTGGTTTGGCTAACTTGACTGTGCCAATCGACCCACAAAAACGTGGCTTCCACGACATTTGGGCAAAAACCGAAGTCGTTGTCTTGCCGAAAGCAAAATAGCGAAACCGCGCAAGCAGAATAGAAAAAGGAAGGCACAGTGCCTTCCTTTTTTATGTTTATCGCTTTTGAAAACCTACAGCTTTCTTCTTAGCAAGGATACCGCAATTGCTAGGAACACTAAGCTAGGGGCTAATGCGCCGAACACTGGCGGAATGCCATATACCAAGGTCAGAGGTCCAAAGAACTCACTGGATATGTAGAAGGTAAAACCTGCAACTACCCCTGAGAGCACCCTTGCACCCATGGTGACACTACGCAATGGACCGAAAACAAACGACAGCGCCATCAACATCATCACCGCAATAGAGAGTGGTTGAGATAGCTTGCGCCAAAATGCGAGTTCATAACGCGAAGCATCTTGTTCCGAGGCTTTCAAATAGGTCACATAGTCATATAAGCCACTTAAAGAAAGCTCCTCTGGCTTCACCGTCACAACGGCGAGTTTGTCCGGTGCTAATGAGGTGTGCCACTCCATCTGCTCTAAATCGCGCTTGGTAATGACGTTTTCATTTTCCATATCGGTGATTTGGACATAACGCATCAACCAATTGTTATCTTGTTGGTAGTCGACTTCTTCTGCGAAGATAACTTTGTCTAAGTTCTTATCTTCATCGAAACGCCACATGTTCAAGCCGTAGAGTTTGTCATCCTCCACTTTACCGATAAAGATGAAGTCGTTGGCATCACGAGCCCATACCCCAGCCCGCACCGACACAATACTACCGCCAGATAGAGCAAATGCACGTAGGTCACGCGCCATCTTTTGCGCCTCTGGTGCGCCCCATTGACCGAGCGTCATAACGATAAGCATTAAAGGTACTGCGGTTTTAAGTACTGATAAGCCGATATCCAACTTAGAGAAACCCGCGGCTTGCATAACCACAAGTTCAGAACTTGAAGCAAGCATGCCCAAACCAATCAAGGCTCCCAGCAGCGCCGCCATTGGGAAGAACATTTCGATATCGCGAGGAATACTCAGCAAAACAAAGTAAAGCGCGTGCATTAGGTCGTAAGCACCACGACCAACTTTACGCAACTGTTCTACGTACTTGATGATGCCCGACAAGCCGACGAAAGTCGCCAGAACCAAGGCTGTGGTAGAGATAATCGTTCTACCGATGTAAAGGTCTAAGAGTTTGAACACAGCTTACGCGAGCCTCTTCTTGCGGAATTTGTCTTTAATTCGTCGAGCTGGAACACTGTCCATCATGTTAGCCAAGATAGCGACAATCAATAACATGGCATTAATTGGCCACATACCAATAGCAGCAGGAATAGCACCATCTTCTAGCGCGGATTTCGTTGCACTAATCGCAAGGAAGTACGCCAAGTAAATCAAGATAGCCGGTCCCATTTTAGCAAAGCGTCCCTGGCGCGGGTTCACTGCCGACAAAGGAATAACCAGCATCGTTAATAGTGGAATACATACGAACAACGAGATACGCCATTGCAGCTCAGCCTGCGCTTCAGGATCTGGGTGACCAATCAAGTCTGCCGTTGGGTACGCTTCCCAATCGCGACCTTTTTGCTTCACTTCACGCTGACCAATCAAACCTTCGTACTGATCAAACTTAGTAACCATGTATTCAACACGAGTCGGCACACCTTCATAGCGCGTACCTTCATGCATAGTGATGATCTGACGCCCATCCGACAGTTCTTTTACTTCACCAGAAGAGGAAAACATCACGCTTGGTAAGATGGAATCACGCGGACGCATCTGTGCTACAAACACATTACTTAACGTGCTGTCTTTGATGTCATCAATAAAGACAACCGAAGAACCATCTGGCGTGCCTTGGAACTGACCTTTCTTCAATAAGTCGACACTGTTTTCTGCCGCGACTTGCTCATAAAGTTGCTCAACACGGTCTTGTGACCAAGGCGATAGCCATAATGCATTGAACGCTGCCACACCCGATGTGATGATCGCCAAGTACAACGCAGCTTGTACCAGGAACTTATTCCCGATACCCGTCGCGTTCATCACCACGATTTCACTTTCCGCATATAAACGACCAAATGTGATCAATATGCCGATGTACAAACTTAATGGCAGCATTAATAGCCCCATTGCTGGCATGTTTAAACCAACAACTGAGAAAATTAACCCAGCAGGAATATCCCCGTCCGAAGCATCAGCAAGAACACTGATAAACTTCTGGCTCACAAACACCAAAAAAAGCACGAAGAAAATCGCAAATTGGCTCTTGAGTGTTTCGCGGATCAAATATCTAACAATAATCACGCTGAAATTACCTATACAAAACTTGTTTTTTTGGTCGAATCACTATAGTTTCCCGTTGAACCATTTATTTTTTTAAAAATTATAAACTAGATGTTAGCGCTTAAATCAGCTCTGTTGGTAAGACCTGAGCTTAAATTCAACAAGTAAGCGATCATTATCTAACATTTAGAGCAATTTGTCTTCAGGATGTAGGAGTACGCATGGAGTTCAGTGTTAAAAGTGGCAGTCCAGAGAAACAACGTAGCGCATGTATCGTTGTTGGTGTGTTTGAACCACGTCGCCTTTCTCCAGTAGCCGAGCAACTTGATAAAATCAGTGACGGTTACATCAGTTCACTACTTCGTCGTGGTGATCTAGAGGGTAAACCTGGTCAGATGCTGCTACTGCATCAAGTACCAGGTGTTTTGTCAGAGCGCGTTCTACTCGTAGGTTGTGGTAAAGAACGTGAGCTAGGCGAGCGCCAGTACAAGGAAATCATTCAAAAGACGATCAGCACACTTAACGAAACAGGTTCTATGGAAGCAGTATGTTTCCTAACTGAACTACACGTTAAGGGTCGTGATACTTACTGGAAAGTTCGCCAGGCAGTAGAAGCGACTAAAGATGGTCTTTACACATTCGATCAGTTTAAGAGCGTTAAGCCAGAAACTCGTCGTCCACTGCGTAAGCTAGTATTCAACGTACCAACGCGTCGTGAACTAAACCTAGGTGAGAAAGCAATCACTCACGGTCTAGCTATCGCATCTGGTGTGAAAGCATCAAAAGATCTTGGCAACATGCCACCAAACATCGCAAACCCAGCGTACCTCGCTTCTCAAGCACGTCGCCTTGCTGACGATTACGAAACAGTAACCACCAAGATCATTGGTGAGCAAGAGATGGAAAAACTGGGCATGACATCTTACCTAGCAGTAGGTCGTGGTTCGAAGAACGAATCAATGATGTCGATTATCGAATACAAAGGTAACCCAGAATCAGAAGCAAAACCTATCGTACTAGTCGGCAAAGGTCTAACGTTCGATTCAGGCGGTATCTCTCTAAAACCTGGTGAAGGTATGGATGAGATGAAGTACGACATGTGTGGTGCTGCGTCTGTATTCGGTACAATGAAAGCGCTAGCGAAGCTAAACCTACCAATCAACGTTATTGGTGTTCTAGCAGGCTGTGAAAACATGCCAGGCAGCAACGCTTACCGTCCAGGTGATATCCTAACAACCATGTCAGGTCAAACCGTAGAAGTTCTAAACACGGATGCGGAAGGTCGTCTTGTTCTTTGTGATGCACTGACTTACGTAGAGCGTTTCGAACCAGACTGTGTAGTAGACGTTGCAACGCTAACTGGTGCTTGTGTTATCGCTCTAGGTCACCATATTAGCGGCGTAATCTCTAACCACAACCCACTTTCTCATGAGCTAGTAAACGCTTCTGAGCAAGCAAGTGACCGTGCATGGCGTCTACCAATGGCAGACGAGTACCACGAGCAATTGAAGAGCCCGTTTGCTGATATGGCAAACATCGGTGGTCGTCCTGCTGGTACTATCACTGCGGGTTGCTTCCTGTCTAAGTTTGCTAAAAAGTACAACTGGGCACACGTCGATATCGCAGGTACTGCGTGGAAATCAGGCGCAGCGAAAGGCTCAACGGGCCGTCCTGTCTCAATGCTTGTCCAATTCCTTTTGAACCGCAGCGGCCAAGAGACAGAAGAGTAATTTCTGAACAACATCTAAAAGGGCCGCAAGGCCCTTTTTTATTACCTCGATTTTCTTGATTGAAAATCGGATTTAAGATGGTCTTAGGAAGAGACCAACGGCAAGCGAGAGAATGATGCAAACTGCAACCTTCTACATCATTAACGAAGAGAGCCCACAAGCAACGGTGACTGGCTTTGAAGAATACATCGTGTTTTTGGCTCAGCACTTTGCTCGCCAAGGCGCAAAAGTGTATCTGAACTGCCAAGACAAACCGCACGCCGAGCAGCTCGCCGAAGCCTTTTGGCAAATTGATGCAGACAAGTTCATGGCACATAATCTTGTAGGCGAAGGACCGAAATACGCCACCAATATTGAAATCGGCCATGAAGGTGTAAAACCTAATTGGAACCGTCAGCTGGTAATTAATTTGGCGGAAAATGAGACAACCTTTGCGAACAAGTTTGCTCAAGTGGTAGACTTCGTGCCTTGCGAAGAAAAAGCTAAACAGCTCGCAAGAGAAAGGTATAAAATTTACCGTCAGGCAGGTTATCAACTGCAAACGATCGAAATTCAATATCCTTAACGGTCAATCCTTATAGTTAAGCTCTCCACTCAGAGAGTTCACTTATAAAGATTGACTTAGATTCAACCATCAACGTATCCATTAAAAGAGCGCTATGGAAAAGACATACAACCCAACTTCAATCGAACAAGCTCTGTATCAGACTTGGGAAGAGAAAGGCTACTTTAAGCCACACGGTGACACTACTAAAGAATCATACAGCATCATGATCCCGCCACCGAACGTCACTGGTAGCCTACACATGGGCCACGCGTTCCAAGATACGATCATGGATACGCTTATCCGTTGTGAGCGCATGAAGGGTAAAAACACTCTTTGGCAAGTAGGTACGGACCACGCAGGTATCGCAACTCAGATGGTTGTTGAGCGTAAGATCGCTGCAGAAGAAGGCAAAACAAAACACGATTACGGTCGTGAAGCTTTCATCGACAAAATCTGGGAATGGAAAGGCGAATCTGGCGGCACTATCACTAAGCAGCTTCGTCGTCTTGGCGCATCTGTAGACTGGGATCGTGAGCGCTTTACGATGGACGATGGTCTATCTAACGCTGTTCAAGAAGTGTTCGTACGTCTATACGAAGACGATCTAATCTACCGCGGTAAGCGTCTAGTTAACTGGGATCCAAAGCTACACACAGCGATTTCAGATCTAGAAGTAGAGAACAAAGACACTAAAGGCAACATGTGGCACTTCCGCTACCCACTAGCAGATGGCGTTAAAACAGCAGATGGCAAAGACTACATCGTTGTTGCAACGACTCGTCCAGAGACCATGCTAGGCGATACTGGTGTTGCAGTTAACCCGGAAGATCCACGTTACAAAGATCTTATCGGTAAAGAAATCATCCTTCCTATCGTTGATCGTCGCATCCCAATCGTGGGCGATGAGCACGCAGATATGGAAAAAGGTACTGGCTGTGTGAAAATCACACCTGCGCACGACTTCAACGACTACGAAGTTGGTAAGCGCCACCAGCTACCAATGATCAACATTCTGACTTTCGACGCGAACATCCGTGACGCTTCTGAAGTATTCAACACCAACGGCGAAGCAAGCGACGCTTACAGCACTGAGCTACCAGCTAAGTACCACGGTATGGAACGTTTTGCTGCTCGTAAAGCTATCGTTGCTGAATTCGACGAGCTAGGTCTACTTGAAGAAGTGAAAGATCACGATCTACAAGTTCCTTACGGCGACCGTGGCGGCGTGGTTATCGAACCAATGCTAACTGACCAATGGTACGTACGTACTGCGCCTCTAGCGAAAACAGCGGTTGAAGCAGTAGAAAACGGCGACATCCAATTCGTTCCTAAGCAATACGAAAACATGTACTTCTCTTGGATGCGTGACGTTCAAGACTGGTGTATCTCTCGTCAGCTATGGTGGGGTCACCGCATCCCAGCTTGGTACGACAACCAAGGCAACGTTTACGTAGGTCGTGACGAAGAAGAAGTTCGTAAGAACAACAACCTAGAGTCAGTCATTGAACTTCACCAAGACGAAGACGTACTGGATACATGGTTCTCTTCTGCACTATGGACGTTCGGTACTCAAGGTTGGCCTGAGCAAACTGACGATCTGAAAGTATTCCACCCTTCAGACGTACTAGTAACTGGTTTCGACATCATCTTCTTCTGGGTTGCGCGCATGATCATGATGACCATGCACTTCGTGAAAGACGAAAACGGCAAACCACAAGTACCATTTAAGACAGTTTACGTTACTGGTCTAATCCGTGACGAAAACGGCGACAAGATGTCTAAGTCGAAAGGTAACGTACTTGACCCAATCGACATGATCGATGGTATCGACCTAGAATCTCTAGTAGAGAAGCGTTGTGGCAACATGATGCAGCCTCAGCTAGCGAAGAAGATCGAGAAGAACACTCGTAAGACGTTTGAAAACGGTATCGAAGCATACGGTACAGACGCACTACGTTTCACTCTTGCAGCAATGGCATCAACAGGTCGCGATATCAACTGGGATATGAAGCGTCTTGAGGGTTACCGTAACTTCTGTAACAAACTATGGAACGCAAGCCGTTACGTAATGATGAACACAGAAGAGCAAGATTGTGGCTTCAACGGTGGTGAGATTGAATACTCACTAGCGGACAAGTGGATCGAGTCTCAGTTTGAACTTGCAGCGAAAGCGTTCAACAACCATATCGACAACTTCCGTCTAGATATGGCGTCTAACACGCTTTACGAATTCATCTGGAACCAATTCTGTGACTGGTACCTAGAGCTAACTAAACCAGTTCTATGGAAAGGTACTGAAGCGCAACAGCGTGGTACTCGCCGCACACTAATCACGGTTCTTGAGAAGACTCTACGTCTAGCTCACCCAGTGATTCCTTACATCACTGAAACTATCTGGCAAAGCATCAAGCCACTAGTTGAAGGTGTAGAAGGCGAGACAATCATGCTTCAAGCACTGCCTCAATTCGACGAAGCAAACTTCAACCAAGAAGCGCTAGACGATATTGAATGGGTGAAAGCGTTCATTACCAGCATCCGTAACCTACGTGCTGAATACGACATCAACCCAGGTAAGCCGCTTGACGTTATGCTGAAAGCTGCAAACGCAGAAGACGCAGCGCGTCTAGAAGCAAATAAACAAGTACTGATGTCTCTAGCGAAACTAGAATCTGTACGCGTACTTGCTGCTGACGAAGAAACGCCAGCGTGTGCAACAGCATTGGTTGCTAAGTCTGAGCTGATGATCCCAATGGCGGGTCTGATCGACAAAGACGCTGAGCTTGCTCGTCTAGATGGCGAAATCAAGAAAACTCACGGCGAAATCAAGCGTATCGAAGGCAAACTAGGTAACGAAGGCTTCGTAGCGAAAGCTCCTGAAGCAGTTGTTGCTAAAGAGCGTGAGAAACTTGAAGGCTACAAAGAGACGCTAGCTAAGCTAGAAGAGCAGAAGACAACGATCGCTGCACTTTAATCGCTAAAGGCTAGAGTAAAAGAATCAAAGGGTTGGTGTGAAAGCATCAACCCTTTTTGCATTTTATCGCTAGGAAAGCTTTCAAAGATATTCGCTCTTCTCTCCTACTTCCCCTCCTATTTAATAGTTTTTACCTATCAAACTAATCTTAACTGCCCATTAGATTTAATGATAATAATTCTCAATAATAGACCCATCGAAACAACACAACGATTGAGTAATTATCATGAAAAAGACACTAACCTTTGCAGCACTCCATTTTACTATCGCGTTTAGTGTCGCTTACGTGCTTACTGGCGACATTCTAATTGGTAGTTTAATTGCCATGATTGAGCCTTCAGTGAACACCGTCGCTTTCTACTTTCATGAAAAGGCATGGGCAAAAGTCCCAGCGCTTAAAGCTCGTCAGTGGATGACCAAATTAAAAACCGCAAGCTTTGCCACTATCCACTTCAGTGTTGCGTTTAGCGTGGTTTACTTACTAACAGGTGATGCGTTTGTCGGCGGTATTATGGCGATGCTAGAGCCAAGCTTGAACACAGTGGCTTACTACTTCCACGAGAAAGTATGGATGCGTAAATCAGATAACCAAGCACCACAATTTTGTCTACACCAACACGCTTAAACATGGAGGCTCAATACGCCTCCTAACAAGCAAAATAACATTTACCATTGACAAAGTTGCGCACCGCAATTAATTTAATTGCGGTGCGCAACTTTGTTTCCAGAGGTAAGTGATTATGAATGCTCGTCAACTCCGACACTACTCCCGTCAAGCCGTCCGATTGCTTGGTATGCTCGATAAACAATGCGGCGATGTCGCCCTCACTCCAGTACAAGCGCACGCATTAGGTGAAATCCAGCTGCAGCCGTTAACCATCAATCAATTGGCACAGCAGCTTAATGTCGACAAGTCCAATGCGAGCCGAACCGTTACTGGTCTGATTAAATTAGGCTTGGTTGAGAGCATCGAAAACCCAAAAGACAAACGTAGCCAACTTGTCGCGCTTACAGAGCAAGGGCAACAGGCGTTATCGCAACTAGACCAGCAGCAAAACAGCTTCTTTGAACAACTGCTTACCCAACTCGATGACAACGAGCAAGAGCAACTCAAACTTGGTCTAGAGACTTACCTAAAAGGGCTAACGAAAGTGTGCCAGGCTGAGGAATACGTTCTTCGACCTCTTACCAAAGCAGATAACTCGCAAGTTGCGGACGTGATTCGTAAAGTCTCTGCAGAATACGGTTTAACCGCAGATAAAGGTTATGGTGTGGCAGATCCAACGCTTGATGACATGTACTCGGTTTACGACCAACAAGGCGCAGCCTACTGGGTAGTAGAGTACCAAGGCGAGATTGTGGGTGGCGGCGGCTTTGCACCTTTAGCTGGTGAGCCAAATGTGTGTGAGCTGCAAAAGATGTACTTCTTACCTCAAACGCGAGGACACGGCTTAGCCAAACGCATCGTCGCATTAAGCTTACAACTGGCGAAACAGTTTGGGTATCAGCAGTGCTATTTGGAAACGACCGAATGTCTGAGAGAGGCGGTAGGTTTGTACGAAAAGCTAGGCTTTGAGCATCTCGATGCCCCGCTAGGACAAACAGGGCATGATGCATGTGAAGTCGTGATGCTTAAAACGTTATAGCGCTTTATCCCCAAACTTAAAGTACAAGATGGGTAACACAGAGCTCTTGGCTAAGCGCCACTGTAAATGCTTGGCGTTGCCCATCCAACTCCACCACGAGTTCGTAGAGATCTTTTGGATCGGGATCGTTAAGATCGGCATACTTTGGCGCTTCGATCTGGAATAAAGCACTCGCATGATCCGCTCGGACATCAATAGGAATATGGTAAGTCATGCCATTAAACTTAACCGATGCCGATACTAGACCCGGCGCAAAAGTTTGATAGTACAAGTCTACTTTAAACTCACAACCACCACCATGGTGCCAAATCTGCTCGGTTGCTACACGGTCTAAACGCACATTGCGAATAAACTGCAGATACGGCTCTTGCCATACCCCCAAGCGCTCATCACTCTTTTGGTATTCATGATCCGCAAGTGAGCACAACTCTGGTTTATCCTCATCCAGCAGAAGATCTTCTTCTTCCTCAAGGAACAGGATCTCAAAACGGTTACGCCCCATCTGCATGAACGGACGAATGTCTTTTTTGTACACGCTTTGTGAACCGTCACAGTCGAACAATGCTACCCCGTTTAAACGCACTTCAGCATGGTAATCCACACCACCCAACACCATTTCTACCGCTGGGAATGCCATCATGGATTCATCCACTTCGATGTCATGCATCAGATGCCACTCTTGCTGACGAATTGCTTCTTCTGTCAGCTCAGCAGGCAATACCTGACTCAAAGGAGCAGGGAAAGTAATGTCATCCTGTGGGATAGAAAGGTCCGTCAGTGGAGAGACTTGCCATAAACCGGCGAGTGAGAGTTGCATAGTTACCTTGAGCTAGATCAATTTTCACGCATTATATACACAAGTAACTTAGGGTTACAGGCAATAAGCACACAAACTCAATGAGAATTATTTATCGTTACCTGCGGTTATCATTTTCAGGGCACAAAAAAGCCAGCGATAAACGCTGGCTTCTTAGATTGAATAAGAGGATTACTCTTCGTCTTCATCATCTTCTTCAGGGTAAAGCGCATCTTCGCCTTCGTAGTAAGTACCCCAACCGTCATAAATGATGTCGTATTTTTCTGCCAGATGAACCAGTTTCTCAACCTGAGCATCAATTGCTTCTGCGTTTAGTGCAGATTCCATTGTTGCATCACAGCAAAGCAGTTTGTTGCCGTCTTCATCTTCTGTTTCTTCAGCTTCAAGAACTTCAAAGCCCATCTTGAACGCTTCAACAACCGCTTTTTCTAGCGTATCGAAGTCTTCAGCAAATAGGTGGTGCTCGATTTCGTATAGTGAATCTGGATCGCTGCCATCTTCTAGCAATGCTGCAATGATATCGCGAGTCTCTTCCTTTTGAATCTCAATTAATTCTTCTACTGATAGATATTCATCTTCGTGAGACATGTTTTGGCTCCAGATTAGTTACTTGATGGAAACACTATACTCTAAACTGAGTACGTTAATGCGGTGAAATATGGCACGGATTGCGATGAAAAGCCACAAACAAACACCAAACTGCGGTGATTCTTGATGATAATTTTTACTCACAAATCTAAACCTCGCTCACAGAAACAAAAAATTAACAAAAACGGCTAATCTTTAATATTCAGAAGATCCTAATTGAGCCTGAGACGAGTAATTTTAGGCTTGTTTGCGTGTTTATGATCTTGGAGTGAATACAGCAACGGCTCGTTAATTCTGACCTAACGAATAAAAGAAAGCCAAAAACTGCATATTTCAGAATGGTTATGCACGTTTTATGCACTTTTGATGTATGACTTCTTTCTCAAACGAAAAAGAATAAAAACGCACTTTTTAAAACTCATGAACAAACAACAAAATATAGAATTAAAATACACCAAGGAAGCATTTACAAAATATAACGCCAAAAAATTATATTTTTGCAATATATAAGCAAAGTTCTAAGACTTGCATCTTTGCACCAAGCTTGTCATAACTAACGGCTGGAATATTTGTAAGGATGCAAAATGAGTAAGCTGTACGTTGGATCAGAAGTTGGTCAACTAAGACGAGTTCTATTAAACCGCCCAGAGCGCGCCCTCACCCACCTAACGCCATCGAACTGCCATGAGCTACTGTTTGATGACGTATTAGCGGTAGAAGCGGCAGGTGAAGAACACGACGCGTTTGCGCGCACACTGCGTGAACAAGATGTCGAAGTACTACTACTTCATGATCTACTGGTTGAAACCCTTGCGGTTCCAGAAGCAAAACAATGGTTGTTGAATACTCAGATCTCTGACTTCCGTTACGGTCCGACTTTCGCTCGTGACTTACGCCAGTACTTCGCAGAGATGGACGATGAGCATCTAGCAAGCATTCTCCTTGGCGGCTTGGCTTACTCGGAACTGCCAATCAAATCTTCATCAATGTTGCCGAAGATGAAGCGCCCACTGGACTTCGTGATCGAACCTCTGCCGAACCACCTCTTTACCCGTGACACGTCATGCTGGGTATACGGCGGCGTTTCTCTTAACCCAATGATGATGCCTGCACGTCAACGCGAAACCAACCATCTGCGTGCGATTTATCGCTGGCACCCAACCTTCGCTGGTCAAGACTTCATTAACTACTTTGGTGATGAAGACCAGCACTACGACAATGCCAACGTTGAAGGTGGTGATGTACTGGTTATCGGTAAAGGTGCGGTTCTGATTGGTATGTCTGAGCGCACAACCCCACAAGGTGTAGAAAACTTAGCGGCAAGCCTGTTTAAATCTGGTCAGGCGAAAGAAGTGATTGCTATCGACCTACCAAAACACCGCTCGTGCATGCACCTTGATACGGTCATGACGCACATGGATGTAGACACTTTCTCGGTATACCCAGAGATCATGCGTAAAGATTTAGACACTTGGCGCCTAACACCTAAAGGCAACGATGAAATGCATGTCGAAGCGTCACACAACTATCTGCACGCCATTGAGTCGGCACTTGGCTTAGATCAATTGAAGATAATCACAACCGGTGGTGACAGCTACGAAGCTGAACGAGAGCAATGGAACGATGCCAACAACGTACTGACGGTGAAACCAGGTGTTGTGATTGGTTACGAACGTAACGTCTACACTAACGAGAAGTACGACAAAGCTGGTATTGAAGTCCTGACTATTCCGGGTAACGAGCTTGGTCGCGGTCGTGGTGGTGCACGTTGTATGAGTTGCCCAATCGAACGTGACGATATTTGAGAAATCTCTCCCACCAAATAAAACCAATTGAGACTAAGGTTGATGTGAATGCATCAACCTTTTTTTGTTTTTAATTAAAATAATTATTCACAATAAAAGCATTTATATGTTTTAATGCTTTTATTCTTTATCAACCAAACGACCTAAGGGACGAGCTATGGCTTTCAATCTACGTAATCGCAACTTTTTGAAGCTATTGGACTTCTCAACTAAAGAGATCCAGTTTTTGCTCGAACTGTCTGCAGAGCTGAAAAAAGCTAAATATGCAGGAACAGAGCAGAAGAAACTTCAAGGTAAAAACATCGCACTAATCTTTGAGAAATCTTCTACTCGTACCCGATGTGCGTTTGAAGTCGCGGCCTTTGACCAAGGCGCTCAAGTCTCTTACATCGGTCCTTCTGGCTCACAGATCGGTCATAAAGAATCGATGAAAGACACCGCTCGTGTTCTTGGTCGTATGTACGATGGCATCGAATACCGTGGCTTTGGTCAATCGATTGTTGAAGAGCTTGGTACTTTTGCAGGCGTACCTGTCTGGAATGGTTTAACGGATGAGTTCCACCCTACCCAAATCCTTGCGGACTTCCTGACCATGCAAGAGCACGGACGTGGGAAACAACTGCATGAGATGACGTTTGCTTACCTTGGTGATGCTCGCAATAACATGGGTAATTCACTCATGGTTGGCGCAGCAAAAATGGGCATGGACATCCGCCTTGTAGCGCCAAAAGCGTTCTGGCCAGAAGAAGCATTAGTGGCAACTTGCCAAGAAATTGCCCAACAAACCGGTGCGAAAATCACACTGACGGAAAACGTTGAAGAAGGCGTTAAAGGGTGTGACTTCTTATACACCGACGTTTGGGTCTCGATGGGTGAGTCGGCTGAGGCTTGGGATGAGCGTGTTGCTCTGATGACACCTTACCAAATCAATATGGATGTGATTAAGCAAACGGGTAACCCTCATGTGAAGTTCATGCACTGCCTGCCAGCCTTCCACAACGATGAAACGACTGTGGGTAAAGAGGTCGCGGAGAAATACGGTATGAAAGGGCTTGAAGTAACCGAAGAGGTGTTTGAATCTGAATACTCTATCGTATTCGACGAAGCCGAGAACCGCATGCACACCATCAAAGCCGTGATGGTTGCGACATTAGGCAGCTAAACCAAAGCATTAAAAATGGTAACAAAAACCATGATGTAATCGCTTGCGCTCACGAAAGTTAAGCGTATAATGCTCGGCAATTTGTCTGAGGATTACGAAATGACCACGCCGATTACTGACGTAAAAACGCGATTTGCTCTAGCTAAGCGACTACGCTTACGTGCTGTTATTTTCGTTAATTCTATTGAATTTTAAAACCTCCCCAATTGGGGAGGTTTTTTTATGCCTAAAATTCCATCGCGGTGAATTTTGGGGATAGTCACCACTGTTATAGGGAAGAAGATCATGGCGAACTCGCTTTACCAGAAGCACATCATCTCTATTCCAGAGCTTTCACGTGAAGAACTGGAACTGATTGTAGAAACTGCAGGTCAGCTAAAAAAAGAACCTCGTCCAGAACTGATTAAAAACAAGGTTGTAGCAAGCTGTTTCTTTGAGCCATCCACACGTACTCGCCTGTCATTCGAGACAGCAATTCAACGTATCGGTGGCGATGTTATTGGTTTTGATAACGGTGGTAACACCTCTCTGGCGAAAAAAGGCGAGACGCTATCTGACTCAGTTCAAGTTATCTCTTCTTACGTCGATGCATTCGTGATGCGCCACCCTCAAGAAGGCGCAGCGCGCTTAGCCTCTGAGTTCTCTAACGGCGTACCAGTTATCAATGCAGGTGACGGCGCAAACCAACACCCAACGCAAACGCTACTCGACCTATACACCATCGCGGAAACGCAAGGTCGTCTAGACAACCTAAACGTTGCGTTTGTTGGTGACCTAAAATACGGTCGCACCGTGCACTCGTTGACTCAAGCATTGGCAAAGTTCAATAACATTCGCTTCTTCTTTGTTGCACCAGAAGCACTCGCAATGCCAGACTACATCTGTGAAGAGCTAGATGAAGCAGGCATTCAATACAGCCTACACACAGACATGGAAAGCGTGATTCCTGAGCTCGACATTCTGTACATGACTCGCGTACAAAAAGAGCGCTTTGATGAATCCGAATACGCGCACATCAAATCAGCTTACATCCTAACGGCGGCAATACTAGAAGGTGCACGTGAAAACTTGAAAGTACTGCACCCACTGCCACGCGTGGATGAAATCACCACAGACGTCGACGTCACACCACACGCTTACTACTTCCAACAAGCAGAAAACGGCGTTTACGCGCGCCAAGCGTTGTTGGCACTGGTTCTTAACGAAACACTGTAATCGAGGGAGAAAAAGACATGGCTAAAGAAACTCAATTGCAGGTTGAAGCAATCAAAAACGGCACAGTAATCGACCACATCCCAGCACAAATTGGTATCAAAGTGTTGAAGCTGTTCGATATGCACAACTCTTCTCAACGTGTCACCATCGGTCTGAATCTGCCTTCATCTGCACTCGGTCATAAAGACCTACTCAAGATTGAAAACGTGTTCATCAACGAAGAGCAGGCAAGTAAACTAGCACTGTACGCACCACACGCGACCGTTAACCAAATCGAAAACTACGAAGTAGTGAAGAAGCTAGCGCTAGAACTCCCTGAGCGAATCAACAACGTGTTTGAGTGTCCGAACAGCAACTGTATTACACACAACGAACCGGTTGCGAGCAGCTTCCAGGTGTTCGAGAAGAAGGAAGAAATCCGTCTGAAGTGTAAATACTGTGAGAAAGTTTTCGCACGTGAGATCGTGACTGAGCGTTAATTTCCCGCTTCGAATCTTGCTAACGATAAATTAACTGATACCCCGCTAATGCGGGGTATTTTGCTCTTTACGTGCTTCATGTTTAAAGGCAAACTGATTCTTCTTAAGAACACTCAAGATGCTTGAGTAAACTCTTTATTCCCCTAAACAGATGGAACAATTCAAATGACGAAAGTACTTCACACTGAGTCTGCACCAGCAGCAATCGGTCCTTACGTTCAAGGCGTAGATCTAGGCAACATGGTTCTAACTTCTGGCCAAATCCCAGTAAACCCAGCGACAGGTGAAGTGTCTGCAGACATCGCAGAGCAAGCTCGTCAATCTCTAGAGAACGTAAAAGCAGTTGTGGAAGCATCAGGTCTTAAGGTTACTGATATCGTTAAAATGACAGTATTCGTGAAAGACCTAAACGACTTCGGTACTGTGAACGAAGTTTACGGCAAGTTTTTCGATGAGCACGAAGTAGCAAACTACCCTGCACGTTCTTGTGTAGAAGTAGCTCGCCTGCCTAAAGATGTCGGTATCGAGATTGAAGCAATCGCAGTTCGCAAATAATTGCCCTTGCTGACAAGCATAAAAAACGGGTAGCTCAAGCTACCCGTTTTTTATTGTCTTTTTGCGATGATATCGCCGTAAAACTCAAGCTGCGTTGCGCTGTTTCACTTCTTCATCCAAGGCTTCCAGTTTCGCTTTCATCTCTTCACGACAAACATTAGCTAACTCACGTACGCCCTCTTTGCCGTAACCTTCCGTGCTTACTGGAGGTAACATTTCAATGATCACATGACCATTGTTCCAACGGTTCAGTTTAATGTGACCTGTAGAGCTGCACACGATTGGAATGATTGGCACTTCTGCACCGATAGCTGCATGGAATGCACCAGTTTTAAATGGCAGTAAACCACGACCACGTGAACGTGTACCTTCAGGGAACATCCACACTGAAACGTCGCTGTTTTTGATGCTATCTACAACTTGGTCGATAGTACCTTTTGCTTTAGAGCGGTTTGCACGATCAATCAAGATGTTACCTGTTAGCCAGTAAAGCTGACCAAACAAAGGCATCCACGCAAGACTCTTCTTACCTACCGTTACTACCTTAGGTGTAACAGCTGAAGATACAGTGAAAAGGTCCCAGTTGTTCTGGTGGTTAGCAATGTAAACATGCTGACCGCGAGAATACGCATCTTCCGGAATACGCAATTCTAGCTTGATACCAAATACACGTGACATTTTGCCGAATAGACGACCGAACGTGAAAACGTGCTTAGGGTTTCTAGGGCTAAGTAGGCAGTAACCACAACCACCAATAAACATCACAATTGCGAAAATTGCGACAGCAAATACACGTAACAGTGCAATCATTGTTGTTCTCCAAGAACCGGCTTTGCGCCAGCTACAGCTATTATTGTCTCTTTGAACATAGTCATGAACTATGAAAGAAAACGCGATATAAAAAAGCCGAAACCTACGTTTCGGCTCTCTTCATATCTAGGTCAACTGCGATGCAGTTTAACCCGCCTCACTTACGCGCTCAATATTTGCGCCAAGTGCAGACAGTTTATTTTCGATTTTGTCGTAACCACGGTCGATGTGGTAGATACGGTCAACGATGGTTTCGCCTTTCGCGATACAACCAGCAATCACCAAACTTGCCGAAGCTCGTAAGTCAGTTGCCATCACTTGTGCACCACTTAAAGAATCTACATCACCGCAAATTACTGTGTTACCTTCGATTTCCGCTTTCGCGCCCATGCGCATCAATTCAGGCACGTGCATGAAACGGTTTTCAAAGATAGTTTCAGTGATCACGCCGCCACCTTTCGCCATCATGTTTAACAGCGTAAATTGTGCTTGCATGTCCGTTGGAAAACCTGGGTGTGGTGCAGTACGAATGCTCACAGCTTTCAGCTCGCGATCTGTCATATCAACAGAGATCCAATCTTCAC
Source organism: Vibrio harveyi NBRC 15634 = ATCC 14126 = KCTC 12724 (assembly GCF_001591145.1). Taxonomy (GTDB): domain Bacteria; phylum Pseudomonadota; class Gammaproteobacteria; order Enterobacterales; family Vibrionaceae; genus Vibrio; species Vibrio harveyi. The sequence continues at coordinate 28,484 of NZ_BCUF01000017.1, forward strand.
CAGTTTCTACCAACGCGCCCGCTTCTTCTAGCTTAGCCAGTACCGCTTCTAGCAGGTGACCATTGGTGTTGCGACATACCACTTTACCGCCAGACACGGCAGCTGCAACTAGGAATGTACCTGTTTCGATACGGTCAGCCACAACGCTATGTTTGCCACCACCTAAGCGCTCAACACCTTCAATAGTGATGGTGTCAGTACCTGCTCCAGAGATTTTCGCGCCAAGTTTGTTTAGGAAGTCAGCCGTATCTACGATTTCAGGTTCACGCGCTGCGTTGTCTAGTGTTGTCGTACCTTCAGCAAGTGCTGCTGCACACATGATAGTGATGGTTGCACCAACACTCACCTTGTCCATCACGATGTGCGCGCCTTTAAGGCGACCATCGACTTCTGCTTTAACGTAACCATCTTCAAGAGTAATGGTCGCGCCAAGCTGTTCTAGACCAGTAATGTGTAGATCAACAGGACGAGCACCGATAGCACAACCGCCAGGTAGAGACACCTGACCTTGACCAAAGCGCGCGACAAGAGGACCAAGCGCCCAAATAGAAGCACGCATGGTTTTTACTAAATCATAAGGAGCGCAGTATTCATTAATGCTGCTTGGATCGACATGAACGGAACCATTACGACTTACTTTTGCGCCTAGACGCTTTAGTAGTTCCATGGTTGTGTCGATATCACGAAGGTGTGGCACGTTTGCCACTTCTACTGGCTCTTCCGCCAAGATAGACGCAAATAAAATCGGCAGTGCTGCGTTTTTTGCACCTGAAATGGTCACTTCACCAACCAGTGGTTTATCTGACCCAATAACTCGAAACTTTTCCATCAATAAACCTTAAAGCGACATTAGCTTCTTATCACGAGCCCACTCTTCTGGAGTGAACGCTTTGATTGATAGCGCGTGAATGTCGTTACGCTGGATGTAATCCATCAGAGGACCGTAAATTAACTGCTGCTTCTTAACGCGGCTCATTCCATCGAAACAAGCATCAACAGCAACCACTTCATAGTGGCTCCCTTCACCTTTTACATGCACTTCTTGAAGGTTTAGTGCTTCTTCTAGTAACTGTTGTACTTTTGCGCTATCCACAATTTACCCCTGATAATTCTGTATATGTTTGGCCACTAAAGATTCAACGTTGCTCAATTGAAACAAAGTGCGCAATTGCGCTGGCACGAAACTGAGCATTATATGACAGTTTTGCTTTTTTGCATGCTCTAATAAGTGGATTAACATCACCATTCCCGCAGAGTCGATGCGTTCAATCTCTTGGAGTGAGCATTCTAGCTCGGTTTGAGAAGGTCGCCATTGCTGTGCCACCGCCCACAAAGACGGCACCGAATCGCGATCCAGCGCCCCTGTAAGCTTAAGAATGTCTGCCTGTAAATGCCACTGAGAATGAGACTGTGCCATTACTTTGCTGCCTCGAAGCGAATTGGCTGTGCAGCCAGTTTCTCTAAATCTTTAGCGACCGCAAGAATACCTTCTTGGCGAATTTGTGTATTCCACTCCGATTGTTTGCTTGATAGTAGGCTAATACCCTCAGCCACCATATCGAATGCTAACCACTCACCGGTCTTCTTATCTTTGCGCAGTTTAAATTCAAGTTTGATATTTGGACGCGGTGCGTCGATGATTTCAACCTTGACGCTAGTAATGCGCTTAGAAGGATCCAGTTTTGGCTCCGGACCAAACTCAATTTGTTGATCCGTATATTGCGTTAATACTTGCGCGTATGACGTCACCAAGTAAGCACGAAATGCTGTGATGAATTCACCCACATCTTCACGCTTCGCCCCTTTTAGGTTTGGACCAAGCAGTTTCAATGCCGCATAGCGATCGTTGACATAAGGCATAAGCTCTTCTTCAACGATGGTTTTTAGCAAGTTTGGATCTTTTTTGATTTGCGATTGCTCCGCTTTGAGACGCTCAAACGTCACTTCTGCAACCTGCTTCATCATTTGGTATGGCTGAGTTTTATCTACTTCAGCAGCAACGGCTCCAAATGCAGTAAATGCTGCTAAGAAAGAAAGTAATAGTCTAGAAAACATGGATTATTCCTTACTCGTGTCACCAGAATCGCCTGAGCCACCAATGCTGTATAGAACCTGACCGATCAGGTCTTCTAGTACCAATGCAGATTTGGTGTCTTCGATGGTGTCACCATCAACAAGCATTTCTTCATCATCAAAAACAAAGCCCGGTACCAAGCCAATGTACTGCTCACCAATCAATCCAGATGTCAAAATTTGCACGCTAGAAGTTTCTGGGAATTGATTATATTGGCTGTTAATCGACAAGCTCACTACAGGTAATAGGCTATCAGGGTTAAGTGTAATGTTACTTACACGACCGATAACAACGCCACCTACTTTCACAGGAGAACGTACTTTCAAGCTACCAATATTATCGAACTCGGCTTTCAGGGTGTAAGTATTGCCAGAGCCAATGCTTTTTACGTCAGCAACCTGAAAAATCATCACAAGAATCGCGCAAATTCCTGCTAATACAAAGCTGCCAACCCATAATTCTGTTTTACGTGTTTGTTGCATGATTAATTCCCAAACATCAATGCGGTCAGTACAAAGTCTAGTCCCAGTACTGCTAAAGAAGAATGCACAACAGTGCGCGTCGTTGCTCGGCTGATCCCTTCCGAAGTTGGAATAGCGTCATAGCCATTAAATAGAGCGATCCAAGTAACGGTAATCGCGAACATAATACATTTGATCATGCTGTTACCGATGTCTTGACCTAATTCCACTGAAGATTGCATCGCAGCCCAGAAGCTGCCGTGGTCTACGCCTTTCCAATCCACACCAACAAGCTGAGCGCCCCAGATACCAACTGCCATAAAGATCATAGCTAATAATGGCATTGAGATAGCCCCAGCCCAAAAACGTGGTGCGATGACACGTTTTAGTGGATCCACAGCCATCATTTCCATGCTTGAAAGCTGCTCCGTTGCCTTCATCAACCCAATTTCTGCAGTCAGTGCTGAGCCAGCGCGACCAGCAAACAATAACGCTGTTACTACTGGTCCTAACTCACGTAGTAGCGAAAGAGCGACCATTTGACCCAGGCTGCCTTCTGCTCCGTAATCCACCAGCACAACATAACCTTGCAAGCTAAGCACCATGCCGATGAACAAGCCAGAAACGACAATAATCGCCAGCGATTGCACACCTACGGAATAAAGCTGTTTAATCAACAGAGGAAAATTCTTGATTGGCTGAGGTCGAGTCACTAATGCGCCAACAAGCATCAAGGTCGCACGACCAAAGGCTTCACAGATGGCTAATGTTCGTTTACCTAATGAAGCGACAAATTGAATAAAGCTATCGACCATCAAATAAGTCCTTTTCGATACTTTGAGCAGGAAAGCGAAACGGCACGGGACCATCGGCTTCCCCTTGTAAGAATTGCTTCACACGTGGGTCGGGATTATCGATCAACTCTTGTGGCGTACCAAAAGCAATGATTTTGCCATCAGCCATCAAGTAGACCCAATCCGCGATACTCATCACTTCAGGCACATCATGAGAGACGACGATTGAAGTCAGCCCCAATGCGCGATTCAAGTTGCTAATTAGCTCAACCAAAACGCCCATAGTGATTGGGTCCTGCCCAACAAAAGGTTCATCGTACATGATGAGATCTGGGTCTAAGGCTATGGCACGAGCTAGTGCAGCTCGGCGAGCCATGCCGCCGGAAAGCTCACTTGGCATCAATTCTGCCGCACCTCGTAATCCGACCGCTTCAAGCTTTAGAAGCACCATGGTACGAATTAATTCTTCGGAAAGTTCCGTGTGTTCACGCAAAGGAAACGCCACATTGTCGAACACATTCAAGTCAGTAAACAAAGCTCCCGACTGGAACAACATGCTCATTTTTTTGCGTGCTTGATAAAGCTTTTTACGAGACAGGGATGGAATATTATCGCCATCAAACCAGATCTCCCCTTGCTCGGGATAAATCTGCCCACCAATAAGGCGCAGCAGTGTCGTTTTACCAATCCCCGACGGTCCCATAATGGCCGTCACTTTTCCTTTTGGCACATGCAGATCAATGCCATCGAAGATCTTGCGCTCTCCACGTGAAAAAGTGAGATTGTTAACGGTAACTAAATCGTTGTTCGACATACTATCTCTTCTACTAGTTGTGAGCGGTTCTCACAGAGTTGCAATCCAACTCAACCCCGATTGTTTTCAAGATATTACGTCGAGAATATCCTAAAGTGACTTCGGTACACTTATTAGGCTGCAATCATAAGCACAATGAACCTGAATTAAAAGCACTGTTCGATTAAATAAAGCCGACGAAATTCAAGCAATTCAGCATAAAATATGACGAAACCCAAGGAAGGTGTTTAAATCCCATTCCAGAATAGCCGTATTCCAACAGACAAGTGTATGAGCAACAATTAAACACAATTTCGTTACTAACCTTTAATTTATTTGTTGTTTATCTTCCATTTTTGGCCGCAAAAGGTCAAAATTAGCGGTTACTCATTTCACTTATTTTATTACTTAGGAATCATCATGCTCGAAGCCGTTGCGTTGCTTATCGTCGGTCTTGTTTTACTTGTTTGGAGTGCAGATAAACTTGTTTTTGGCTCTGCTGCTCTGGCCCGCAACGTCGGTATTTCACCTTTAGTGATCGGTATGACAATCCTAGCAATGGGTTCATCTGCGCCGGAAATGATGGTTTCGGCGACAGCAGCATGGGATGGAAAAACCGATACTGCCGTTGGTAACGTATTGGGTTCCAACATTGCCAACATTGCTTTAATCCTAGGCATTACAGCGCTTATTAAGCCCCTTTCTATCAGTTCTGCAGTTATTCGCCGTGAACTGCCTTTGATGATAGCAGTAACCGTACTGGCGGGTATTTTGCTATGGGATAGCCATTTAGGTTTTTACGAAGGCGTGCTGCTGTTCATTCTGTTTGGTGGTTTCTTGTTTGCAATGTTGCAAATTAGCCGTAAAGAGCAAAAAGCGGGTGATGCGTTTGTTGAAGATCAAGAGTCTGAAGTACCAGAAGGTGTGAGCAACTCAAAAGCGGTGATGTGGGTAGTGATCGGTCTGATACTGCTTCCTTTGGCAGCAAGTATGTTGGTTGATAACGCCGTGATCATTGCGAAGTACTTTGGCATGAGTGACCTCGTGATCGGTTTAACCATTATTGCCATTGGTACTAGTCTTCCTGAGCTGGCAGCTTCTCTTGCTGGTGTTCTAAAGGGCGAAGACGATATGGCAGTTGGTAACATCATCGGCTCAAACGTATTCAACATTCTTGCGGTAATGGGTCTACCGGGCATTATTAATCCATCAATGCTAAGCGAATATGCAATGGGGCGTGATTTCTGGGTAATGCTGGGTGTATCTCTACTACTTGTAGCGATGTGCTTGGGTAAATCTCGTAGCATCAACCGCATTGAAGGTGGCATTTTGTTTGTGTGTTTCTTGGCTTACCAAGTTTACCTATTCGCAAACATGGCTGCTTAATAACATAATAAGTAAAGACAAATTGGAGCACTGATATGTCCACTCAATTTGATTTTCGCGCTGCTGCTAAACAAGTACTCGATATCGAAGTGAAAGCACTACAACAGCTAGACCAATACTTTGATGCGCAGTTTGAGCAAGCTTGCGAATTGATTCTTTCCAACAACGGCAAGGTTGTCGTGATGGGTATGGGCAAGTCAGGTCACATTGGCAACAAGATTGCCGCTACGCTTGCAAGCACAGGTACCTCTGCATTTTTCGTTCACCCAGGTGAAGCGGCTCACGGTGATCTCGGTATGATCAGTGCTGGCGACATTGTTATCGCCATTTCAAACTCAGGTGAATCACATGAGATTTTATCTCTGTTCCCTGTTTTGAAACGCTTGAACATTAAGATCATCAGCATGACAGGTAAGCCGGAATCTAACATGGCGAAACTGTCCGATCTCCACTTGCAAATTACTGTACCAAAAGAAGCTTGTCCGCTTGGTCTTGCTCCAACCAGCAGCACCACGGCAACGTTGGTCATGGGCGATGCACTGGCAGTTGCACTTCTCCAAGCGCGAGGGTTCTCTGCAGAAGATTTTGCGTTATCACATCCAGGTGGCGCCTTGGGAAGAAAATTGCTGCTTAAGCTGTCTGATATTATGCACTTTGGTAATTCGCTACCAAAAGTGTCACCAGATGCTTTAATTCGTGACGCACTGCTTGAGATTTCGGAAAAAGGCTTAGGCATGACCGCTATCGTCGATGAGCACGATGCTATGCTTGGTATATTCACTGATGGCGATTTACGTCGTACGTTAGATAAACGCATTGATATCCATACCACAGCCATTGGTGAAGTGATGACGAAAAACCCAACTACCGCCCATCCTGAGATGCTAGCAGTAGAAGGCTTAAACCTGATGCAAGACAAAAACATCAATGCTCTGATCTTGTGTGATGACAATAAAATTGTCGGCGCACTGAATATGCATGATTTATTAAAGGCTGGCGTGATGTAATATTGCGTCACCAAAAAGACTTAACGATTGATTTAACAGATTAAGGCAATGGTCAGGGAAGTACTGAGCTAAGATAAAGGCCTTTATTTTATGAGTTTTACTCGCCTTATTTATTTGCTCTTGATTTTTGTTGTTGCGTGGTGCGGTTATTACCTCATGACGCCAAAAAGCAATGAAAATATCCAAGTAGCACCAAATTTAGAACTGCCTATGTTCAGTGGTACTGGACTAGAAAACATCACTTATGGTGAAGATGGTGTCCGCAGTTACATCATCCGTTCCACTAATTTGGATCATTATGCCAAAAGTGGAGACACGATATTTAAGAGCCCAACACTCATGGTGTACCGCGAAGGTAGTGTGGTTGAGTGGAAGGTGACTGCAACCAGAGCAGTCTTAGATGAAGACCAAATTCTGACGCTGTACGACAACGTGCTAATGCAAAACCTTTTGCCTGGTGCAAGTTTCGATACCATGGCGACAGACAAATTGGTGATTAATCTAACCAATCGTGATTTTAAAGCCGATCAACAAGTGATGTTGGTTGGACCGCAATTTGAAACTACTGGGGGCGCAATGCAGGGCAACTTAAAGGCTCACACTGCGACTCTAACTGATGAAGTTCAAGGTCGATATGAAACCGTTACACCTTAGCCTATTGGCATTGGTTTTAGCAGCGCCACAAGCGTTAGCACTTAAGTCGGATACACAACAGCCGGTTTACATTAATTCAGACACTCAACAAGTGGACATGAAGAGTAATCAGGTGATCTTCAAAGGGGATGTATCGCTTAAGCAAGGTAGCATCAATATCGATGCTGATAGAATCGTGGTGACTCGCGATCCTAAAACCGAGTCTATCAAACAGATCCAAGCATTTGGCAAACCAGCTACCTTTTCTCAGTTAATGGACGATGGCAAAACGCTCAGTGGTCAGGCGACTGAGTTAGACTACCGTATTTCTACTGATGAATTGACCATGAAAGGTCAAGCGCAACTGGCTCAAGACGGAAACACCATCAAAGGTTCGTCAATTCGTTACCAAATTGGTCAACAGAAGCTAGTCGCTGACAGCTCGAAGGATGAGCGCGTAACAACCATCCTGCAACCGAACCAAGTCGAGAACTAATATGGCAGTACTAAGTGCAAAGAACCTTGCTAAAAGCTACAAAAAACGCAAGGTGGTAACTGATGTAAGCCTTGAAGTAGAGTCTGGTCAGATTGTTGGTCTATTGGGTCCTAACGGTGCGGGTAAAACCACATCGTTTTATATGATCGTTGGCTTGGTACCACGTGACGAAGGCACCATTACAATCGACAACCAAGACATCAGTATTCTGCCGATGCATAGCCGCTCTCGTATGGGTATCGGTTACCTGCCACAGGAAGCCTCCATCTTCCGTAAGCTGTCGGTTGAAGACAACATCATGGCGGTTCTGGAAACTCGTCAAGAGTTAACGCGAGAAGAGCGTCAAGATAAGCTGGAAGATTTGTTAGAAGAATTCCACATACAGCACATACGCACCAGTGCGGGTATGGCACTATCGGGTGGTGAGCGCCGCCGTGTAGAAATCGCGCGAGCACTAGCTGCTAACCCTCAGTTCATTTTGCTGGATGAACCATTTGCGGGTGTTGACCCTATTTCGGTTAACGACATCAAAAAAATCATCGAACACCTGCGCGATCGCGGTCTTGGTGTACTAATCACTGACCACAACGTTCGTGAAACCTTGGACGTATGTGAAAAAGCCTATATCGTAAGCCAAGGACATCTCATCGCATCGGGAACTCCGGATGAAGTTCTCAATAACGAGCAGGTGAAACAAGTTTATCTCGGCGAACAATTCCGTCTATGATTACATTAGGAACGGTAAGATTCTGAGCATTACAAGGTAAGTAACACTGAATGAAACCTTCATTACAACTCAAGCTAGGTCAACAGTTAGCCATGACGCCGCAGCTGCAACAAGCCATCCGTTTGTTGCAATTGTCGACGCTCGATCTTCAACAAGAAATTCAAGAAGCGCTGGATTCCAACCCGCTATTGGAAGTTGAAGAAGGTCACGATGAACCTCAAGTAAATGGTGAAGATAAGTCAGCATCCGAAGCCGCTGAAGCCAGTGCCAACGACACCTCTGAACCCGATCTTCCAGACAGTTCAGACGTAATTGAAAAATCTGAAATCAGTTCTGAACTAGAAATCGATACCACCTGGGATGACGTTTACAGCGCTAACACTGGCAGTACAGGTCTAGCGCTTGATGACGACATGCCGGTCTACCAAGGTGAAACCACTGAATCACTGCATGATTACCTCATGTGGCAATTAGATCTCACGCCTTTCAGTGAAACAGACCGCACCATCGCACTCGCGATCATCGATGCTGTCGATGATTATGGCTACCTCACTCTTTCTCCTGAAGAAATCCATGAGAGCTTCAATAATGAGGAAGTCGAGTTAGATGAAATCGAAGCAGTGCGTAAGCGTATTCAACAATTTGACCCGCTTGGTGTTGCATCCCGCAACCTACAAGAATGTTTACTGCTGCAATTAGCGACCTTCCCAGAAGATACGCCGTGGCTAGCAGAAGCGAAAATGGTATTGAGCGATCATATCGATCACCTTGGTAATCGCGACTACAAGCTAGTCATCAAAGAGACTAAGCTTAAAGAAGCTGACCTGCGTGAAGTCTTGAAGCTAATTCAACAACTTGATCCTCGCCCAGGCAGTCGCATCACACCGGATGACACTGAATACGTCATTCCAGATGTGTCCGTATTTAAAGATCATGGTAAGTGGACCGTATCCATTAACCCTGACAGCATTCCAAAACTAAAAGTAAATCAACAATATGCGCAGCTAGGCAAAGGCAACAGTGCGGATAGCCAGTACATTCGCAGCAATTTGCAAGAGGCAAAATGGCTGATTAAGAGCCTAGAAAGCAGAAACGAGACGCTTCTCAAAGTTGCAAGATGTATTGTTGAACATCAACAAGATTTCTTCGAGTATGGTGAAGAAGCCATGAAACCAATGGTACTAAACGATGTAGCATTGGCAGTGGACATGCATGAATCAACGATTTCTCGTGTGACAACGCAGAAGTTCATGCACACACCACGTGGCATTTTTGAATTGAAGTACTTCTTCTCTAGCCATGTCAGTACAGACAATGGTGGAGAATGTTCGTCCACAGCAATTCGTGCTCTCATCAAGAAACTGGTCGCAGCGGAAAATACCGCTAAACCTTTAAGTGATAGTAAGATTGCTGCTCTTCTGGCTGACCAAGGGATTCAAGTCGCAAGACGAACGATTGCGAAATATCGCGAATCCTTGGGTATCGCCCCTTCAAGTCAGCGTAAACGCCTACTTTAAGGCACCAACTGAAAAGGAAAGTCTATGCAAATCAATATTCAAGGCCATCACGTTGATCTTACCGATTCAATGCAAGACTATGTTCAATCTAAGTTTCAGAAGCTCGAAAGGTTCTTCGACCACATTAACCAAGTTCACGTGGTACTAAAAGTTGAAAAACTTGACCAAATAGCGGAAGCTACACTCCACATAAATCAAGGCGAAATCCACGCGTCATCGAACGACGAAAATATGTATGCAGCAATTGACTCGCTGGTGGATAAATTAGTTCGTCAACTTAACAAGCACAAAGAAAAACTAAACAGTCATTAATCATGCAACTGAGCGAGATACTGTCACTGGACTGCACCAAAAGTGCAGTCCATTGTACAAGTAAGAAACGTGCCCTAGAGATGATCAGTCAAATTGTTGCTGAGAACACGGGTCAAGATTCTACGGAACTGTTTGAGTGTATGCTCAGCAGAGAAAAAATGGGTAGTACTGGTATCGGTAACGGTATTGCTATCCCCCACGCAAGAATGCAATCAAGCGACAAAGCCATCGCGGTGTTACTTCAATGTGACGAGGCGATTGAGTTTGATGCTATCGACAATCGACCTGTCGACCTTCTTTTTGCTCTCCTTGTTCCAGAAGAACAGTGCAAAGAGCACCTCAAAACATTATCCTCTATGGCAGAGCGCCTAAGCGACAAGCAAGTACTTAAGAGCTTGCGTAACGCTCAGAGCGATGAAGAACTCTACGACATTATGATTCATCAGTAATCAGGACGATCACCATGCGATTAATCGTTGTTAGTGGGCACTCTGGTGCCGGGAAGAGTGTTGCTTTACGTGTGCTTGAGGACTTAGGCTACTATTGTGTAGACAACCTACCAGTTAACTTGCTTGATGCGTTTGTTCAATCGGTTTCCGATAGCAAACAGAACGTGGCAGTAAGTATCGATATTCGCAATATCCCTAAGAAACTCAAAGAACTGAACACCACACTTGAAAAGCTAAAAGCTGAACTGGATGTGACAGTACTTTTCTTAGACGCCAACAAAGAAACCCTACTCAAGCGCTACAGCGAAACTCGTCGAATCCACCCACTGTCACTTGGCAGCCAGTCGCTTTCTCTTGATCAAGCTATCGAACTTGAGCATGACATCCTAATGCCGCTAAAAGCCCATGCAGACTTAGTATTGAACAGTAGTGGTCAATCTCTTCATGACCTTAGCGAAACGGTACGCATGCGAGTTGAAGGCAGGGAACGCAAAGACTTGGTGATGGTGTTTGAATCATTTGGTTTCAAGTACGGCTTACCATCAGACGCGGATTACGTGTTCGATGTACGCTTCCTACCAAACCCACACTGGGAGCCAGCACTGCGCCCTCTCACTGGTTTAGACGCTCCAATCGGTGCGTTCTTAGAGCAGCATCAGTCTGTACTTGACCTGAAATACCAAATTGAGAGCTTCATTGAGACTTGGTTACCTCTACTCGAGAAAAACAACCGCAGCTACCTTACAGTTGCGATTGGTTGTACTGGTGGCAAGCACCGCTCGGTTTATCTCACTCAAAAAATCGGTGAGTTCTTTGCTGATAAAGGACACCAAGTACAAATTCGCCACACTTCATTGGAAAAGAACGTTAAGGAATAACGGTGGAAATAAGTCGTAAAGTATTGATCCAAAACCGCTTAGGGTTGCACGCTCGTGCTGCGGTTAAACTGGTAGAGCTGGCGCAAAGCTTCGATGCGGTGATCACCATCGACAACGAAGAAGACAAAACCGCGACCGCAGACAGCGTCATGGGGTTGTTGATGCTGGAGTCCGCCCAAGGACAATACGTGACTATCCACGCAACTGGCGACCAATCCGAGCAAGCTCTTGATGCTGTTTGCCATTTGATTGAAGATAAGTTTGATGAAAGCGAGTGATTCACTCGCTTTTTTATTATCTATAGCCAGATATCCCACATAACTTTCACCTCCTGCTTAAATTCCGATAAATAATTTTGTCGACTTTCATAAGTTGTTATTAAAAGGTGCCTAGAATTAAGTTATTATTCAAAGCATTGTAAATATCAGGAATTAGGAGGAATGAATGGCAGAGCAAATAGAATTCGACCAAGCTCACCAAGCCCTCCAAGAAGTCACTGAAGCACTGGAAAACGGTCGCTTCGTCCATGTTCGTCGCCAACTGCAGGACATGGAACCTGAGGATATCGCCCACCTTTTAGAAGCTTCGCCGCGTAAAAGTCGTGAGGTTCTTTGGCAACTTACCGACCCAGAAGATTACGGTGAGATTCTTGACGAGCTGAACGAAGACGTTAAAGACAGTCTTGTGTCCAAAATGGCTCCTGAAGCGCTTGCAGAAGCGACGGAAGGCATGGACACCGATGACGTGGCTTACGTCCTACGTAGCTTGCCTGACGACGTCTCACGCGAAGTTCTGTCTCAGATGGATTCAGCGGATCGTCTACGCGTCGAAACCGCCCTATCCTACCCTGAGGATACCGCGGGTGGACTGATGAACACCGACGTAATCACCATTCGTGGTGACGTTGATGTGGATGTAGTCCTGCGTTATTTGCGTATGAAAGGCGAACTGCCTGAAGCAACTGACGCACTATACGTGATTGATGATGACAGCAGACTGATTGGTGAACTACCGATCACCACGCTGATCACCACGCAACCTGATGTCAAAGTCAGTGAAGTGATGGAAGACGCCGACGATGCAATTACAGTTGATACCAGTGACTCTGACGTAGCAAGCCTGTTTGAACGTCGTAACTGGGTATCAGCTCCGGTTGTGGATGAAAACCAGCATCTTGTCGGTCGTATCACCATCGATGACGTAGTCGACGTTATCCGTGAAGACGCTGAACACTCAATGATGAGTATGGCGGGTATGGACGACGACGAAGATACCTTCGCGCCTGTGGTAAAGTCTGCTCGTAAACGTAGTATTTGGCTTGGTGCCAACGTACTTGCTGCACTGGCAGCTGCTTCTGTCTCCAACATGTTTGAAGCGACTCTAGACCAAATGGCTGCGATTGCTGTCCTAATGACCATCGTGCCTTCAATGGGTGGTGTAGCAGGTAACCAAACCGTTGCACTTGTAATCCGTGGCTTAGCTCTCGGTCATATCGGTGACTCGAACAAACGCGAACTCTTGATGAAAGAGGCGGCTATCGGCTTGCTAAACGGCATCATGTGGGCGCTGATCATCGGTGGTATTGTGGTTGCCTGGAAAGGAAACTGGATGCTTGGTGGGATTATCTCGGCGGCCATGCTAACCAACCTGCTTGTGGCAGGTATTGCGGGCGTTACCATTCCAATCCTACTCAAGAAAATGAACATCGATCCAGCTCTCGCTGGTGGTATGGCTCTGACCACAGTAACGGACGTAATTGGTCTATCAGTCTTCCTCGGTCTCGCAACCTTAATGATTTAAGCTGTGTAGCGAACCGCCAATAACGAGCAATAAAAAAGCCTGATGAACACATCAGGCTTTTTCGTATCTAGCGGTTAGCAAGCTTATTCACCAGCAACCTTCATGGTATCCAACAAGATAGAACCAGTTTGGATTTGCGAGCGTGTTTCTACGTCGCTGCCCACAGCAACAATCTGGTTGAACATGTCTTTCAAGTTACCCGCAATGGTAATTTCAGACACTGGGTATTGGATTTCACCGTTCTCAACCCAGAAACCAGCTGCACCGCGAGAGTAATCGCCAGTTACAACGTTTACGCCTTGACCCATAGTTTCTGTTACCAGTAAACCTGTGCCCAGCTCTTTTAGCATTTGCTCGAAATTTTGACCTGTCGACTTCACATACCAGTTATGGATACCACCAGCGTGACCCGTTGGGTCCATCTTCATCTTGCGAGCGGCATAGCTAGTTAGCAAGTAGGTAGCTAAAACACCATCGGTGATGATTTCACGATCTTGCGTGTAGACACCTTCGCTATCGAATGGGCTTGAAGCTAACCCACGTAGTACGTGCGGACGCTCAGAAATGTTGAACCACTCCGGCAATACTTGCTTACCAAGGTGATCCAATAGGAAAGAAGATTTGCGGTACAGGTTACCACCGCTGATTGCCATCACTAGGTGACCAATCAAGCCTGTCGCTACGTCCGCAGCAAACATCACTGGGTATTTGCCCGTCTTAAGCTTTTGCGCGTCAAGGCGACTGATGGTTTTCTCTGCCGCTTTGCGGCCAACCATTTCTGGTGACCAAAGATCGTCACGATGGCGCGCAACGGTATAGCTGTAATCGCGTTCCATCTCGCCGTTTTGACCCACGCCAATCACACAACAGCTAGTGCTATGACGGCTTGATGCGTAGCTTGCTAACAAGCCATGGCTGTTACCGTAAACCTTAACGCCGTAGTGACTATCGTAGCTCGCACCATCGCTTTGCTTAATTGCGTCGCTGTAGTTCAGCGCTTCTTTTTCAGCTGCGATAGCGACCTGCGCTGCGTAGTCTGGATCAGGAGCATCTGGGTGGAAAAGGTCTAAGTCTGGTACCTCTTTCACCATGTATTCTTTTGGAGCGGGACCTGCGAACGGGTCTTCTGATGTGTATTGAGCGATGTCTAGTGCTGCTAAGACGGTTTGCTCAATAGCAGCTTCGCTCAAGTCAGATGTGGAAGCACTGCCTTTGCGTTGACCACGGTAGACAGTAATGCCTAGTGCGCCATCGCTGTTGAATTCAACGTTTTCCACGTCACCCATGCGAGTGGAAACACTCAAACCCGTACTCTTGGTGATTGCGACTTCAGCGGCATCAGACTTCGCCGCAGCGATTTCTAGTGCACGTGAAACGGCTTGTTCTAGCTCGGTACGTTGCTCAGCAACCTGCTGTTTAATATCCATTGTCTTTCACATCATGTATTCGATGCACAATAGAATAACAAGAATTTCGCTTTCTCCCCACGATTCTTGTTAAAATAGTCATAATATTAATCAAAACACAGGCAACTGAAATGGCACGTAAGAATCAAAAAGCGCCATGGGAACCAGAAGAAGAGATCATCTGGGTTAGTAAATCCGAGATGAAGCGAGACATGGAAGAGCTGCAAAAGCTTGGTGAAGAGCTAGTTGGTCTTAAGCCGGCGGTTCTAGAAAAGTTTCCATTGAGCGAAGAACTGCGCGAAGCGGTTGCTGATGCACAACGCTTTAAAAACGAAGCACGTCGTCGTCAGCTACAACGCATTGGTAAGCTAATGCGCTACGAAGATCCAGAACCAATTCAAGCGGCTCTGGATAAAATCCGCAACAAGCACTCACAAGCGACAGCTGCTCTGCACAAGCTAGAAGCGCTGCGTGACCGCGTTGTGGAAGAAGGCGATAAAGCGATTGATGACGTAATGGAATTGTACCCAGAAGCGGATCGTCAACGTCTACGCCAACTTGCTCGCCAAGCAGCAAAAGAGAAGAAAGCCGGTAAACCAGCAAAATCTTACCGTGAAATCTTCCAAATTCTGAAAGCATTTGAAGAAGAAATGTAATTCAACGCTTAAGAAAGTAAAAAGCAGACCTGTGAGTCTGCTTTTTTCATGCCTATTTTCAGATATTACGCCAAGCGATTGAGGCTTTCACCACGCTCAAAGGCGTTAATATTCTCAATCAAGATCTCAGCCAAACGCTGAATCGATGAGTCACTGCCCCAAGCGACGTGTGGCGTTAACAATAGATTGGGTAAGTGCATATTGGCAACCAACGGATTACTCTCATCGGCGGGCTCTTGGGTAAAGACATCAAACCCTGCACCAGCAATCTCACTTTGTTTTAAGCTATCCACTAAGGCTTGCTCATCTACCAAGCCACCACGTCCGGTATTAATCAAAATTGATGTTGGCTTCATCTGCTTAAGTTCCACTTCGCCAATCAAATTACGTGTTTCATCATTCAATGGACAATGCAGAGTGATGGCGTCCGCTTGATTTAGCATTTCAGTAAAAGAGACATAGCCTTCTCGGCACTCGGTTACGCCTTTGCGCTCCGCAAACACCACGTTCATACCTAACGCTTTCGCTAATTGTGCCGTCGCCAGACCTAATGCGCCGCTGCCAACCACCCCCAAAGTGCTACCTGCAACGTCCCCAATTGGATGCGTAAAGAAACAAAACTGTTTATTACGTTGCCACTCGCCTGCGGCAATGTCTTGATGATAACCAAACAAGTTGCGGCGCAAGGCAAAAAGCATCGCAATGACGTGTTCAGGCACCGAGCGAGTCGCATAGCCACGCACGTTGGCGACCGCAACATTGTGCTCAGCGCAATAATTAACATCGACATTATTAAAACCCGTAGCCGCGACAGCAATCATCTTGAGGTTGGGAAGTTGAGAGAGAACGGTTTGGTCGAGCATCACTTTGTTGCTGATCACGATATCTGCATCAGAAAGGCGTTCAACAACTTGCTCAGAAGAAGTCAGATCGTATTCCACCCAATCATGGGCAAAGCTTGGACGAGGAACTTGAATTTGAACGGGAATAGTCGCGCGGTCGAGGAAGACCACTTTAGGCAGTGACATAACAACTCCTTGTTCACTGCCTAAAGATGAATTTATGGACGTGGCAGTGTTTTGTAATCTGGTAATTTACGCGCTGGGTCGAAATAGTCAAAGATCATCGCTTCCGCTTCCGGGTAAAAATCACAAGGAACAAAAATGCTGCGCAGCCAATGGCATTTCGGATGGTAAAAGCTCAATTCAGCGGCGTGCAGTTCTAGGCGCTCAGAGAAAGCTTTTGCTTCTTCAGTTGCGTAAAATTCATCCCCCACAATCGGGTGACCTAATGCTTGCATGTGGACACGCAATTGGTGTGAGCGACCAGTGATAGGCAGTAAACGTACAATCGTCGTCTTCGCTCCATCAGGGTGCTCCTCTCGCTTCGCCACTTGGAATAGCGTCTTAGAAGGTTTGCCATCTTCAAAACACACTTTCTGCAGTGGACGGTTAGGCCAATCGCAAATCAGCGGCAGGTCAATCTCACCCTCTTCTTGCTCTACGTGCCCCCAAACTCGTGCATAGTAGATCTTATGCGTCAATCGATATTGAAACTGCTTCTTTAAAGCACTTTCTGCATGTTTGTTCTTCGCCAGAACCATCAAACCGGAAGTCGACATATCCAAACGGTGTACCACTTGAATGTCTGGATACTGCTCAGTGAGGCGACTCCACATACTGTCATAGTGCTCAGCGAGACGGCCCGGCACAGAGAGCAGACCGGATGGCTTATTCACAGCCAATATTTGCTCATCTTCAAAAACGACATCAATCCAAGGATCAGTTGGTGGATTGTACTCAAGCATTGCCATGGGCAGGATCTCTACAGAATAAAAACGCGCTGATTATACCCAAGAGCCCTCAAGATGCATGCACAAAACACGTTTAATTTTTTCACCAACAAGGGTCGATATAACTTTTTGAAATAATAAAAATTAACAAGTCAAACCACCAATAAAAATAAATTCAAACCAAGTTGTAAATTTAAATTGACAACCATACTGGGCATGTTACTTATAGTTTATCGTTGATGAACAAGGACAATAACAAATGGAATCGGCAGTACCAGATCAACCCCAATCCAAAATCTCCCAATTTGTACGCTCGTTGGGTCCCGGCATTCTCATGGCTTCTGCGGCGGTTGGTGGCTCTCACCTCGTTGCTTCAACGAAAGCTGGTGCCATTTATGGCTGGCAACTCGCCGTGCTTATCCTGCTAGTAAACCTTTTTAAATACCCTTTTTTTCGAGCAGGCGTGCAATACACCATGGGCACAGGTAAAACCTTGGTTGAAGGCTACGCTAAGCTTGGTCGCCCCTACCTTTGGTTGTTCTTGTTTCTCAGTTCCGTTTCTGCGGTGATCAATACAGCAGCGCTTCTGATGTTCAGTGCGAGCTTGTTGGGCTACTTCATTCCATTTTCATTGTCGATGGCATCACTCAGTATCATTGTATTGGTCACGTGCTTGGTGATCCTATTCGCTGGTCATTACAAAGCGCTGGATACGCTCTCGAAAGTCATCATGACAGTACTGACTATTGCGACATTACTAGCAGTGGCGATTGCATTTGGTAATCCGGTAGAGCCCGTTGCGAACTTTGAACCCCCTTCTCCTTGGTCAATTGCAGCTATCGGCTTTATCGTTGTAACCATGGGCTGGATGCCAGCACCAATCGAGATCTCTTGTTTGACGTCTGCGTGGCTCAAACGCCAAACTAGCCAACAAGAAGTCACCGCAAAATCTGCGTTGTTTGATTTCAATGTCGGCTATATTGGTACTGCGGTATTGGCTTTGGTGTTTGTATCGCTAGGTGCGTTGATGCTACACGGCTCAGGCATCGAGCTTAAAAGCTCTGGCGTGGGCTTCTCCCACCAGCTAGTCGGCTTGTACGCTGCAACTATTGGTGAATGGTCACGCTACCTAATTGCGGTGATTGCGTTCTTCTGCATCTTCGGCAGTACAATTACGGTAATTGATGGCTACTCACGTGTGATTTCAGACTCTCAACGTCTACTGCGCTCGCAACCAGAAACGACCCCAAAAGCCACGTCTGCGATCATGCTAACGGTATCGGTCTTAGCATTAGGTATTGTGGTGTTCTGGGCTTCAGCACTACTACCAATGCTGAACTTTGCCATGGTACTGGCGTTTATGACGACACCATTCTTTGCGCTACTGAACTACATTTTAGTGAGCAAAACCGACTTACCTAAGCCATTAGCGCTAGGTCGTAAATTGAAGTGGTTGTCGATTGCTGGCTTGATTTACTTATTCGGCTTCTTAGCGCTGTTTATTTGGTGGAAGTGGCTAATGTAATTGGCTACGAGCAATTCACCGAACCGCTGAGATAAACCAAGCTCAGATAAAGAAAAAGGTCTTCAATTGAAGACCTTTTTTCGTGTGTTTGAACGCTGATTAGTTGTGGCTGACCACAATCAGACGTAGCGAATCTAGCTGAACCTGAGCTTGGTTGATGTAACCTGTTAGCTCTTTGATTTGCTCTTCAATCGATTCAATTTCTTCATCACGGATGTTCGGGTTAACCGCTTTCAGTGCTTGTAGACGCTCAAGCTCGGCATTCAAGCTTTGTTGCATGTCTTGATGCGCTTGCTTGCGAACTTCTTCCACTTTCTGCTCAACCAATGCGTCACCCGCTTCGATTAGGCTGTGAATGTCTTTCTGTACCGATGTCACTAACTTGCTGCCTAGGTGACGGTTTACCGGGCTAAGCTGACGGTTGAAGCCTTCAAACTCAACCTGAGAAGACAGATCATTACCACGACTGTCCATCATCATGCGAATTGGCGTCTTCGGTAGGAAACGAGCAATGCCGCTGCGTTTCGGCGCTTGTGCATCCACCGCATACACCAGTTCAAGTAGGATAGTGCCCACTGGTAGCGCTTTGTTCTTCAGCAGAGAAACCGCAGAGGTACCCACACCTTCGCTCATCAGCAGATCAATACCACCTTGAATCATTGGGTGTTCCCAACTGATGAAGTGCATGTCTTCACGAGATAGCGCTGTATCACGGTCAAATGTGATAGTCGCACCTTCGTATGGCAAGCCTGGGTAGCTTGGCACCATCATGTGCTCAGATGGCGTTACCACAAGTGCGTTCTCGCCTTTGTCGTCTTGGTTCAAGCCAATGGTGTCGAACAGAGACAATGCGAACGTTACTAGGTTTGTATCACCATCTGTCGATGAGATTTTCTCAACAATCTGCTGCGCTTTCTCGCCGCCGTTTGAGTGCATCTCTAACAGACGGTCACGACCTTGCTCAAGTTGTGATTTCAGCTCTTTGTTCATTTTCGCTGATTCTTCAATCACTTCATCAAGGTTTGAAACATCACCAGACGCCAGCATTTCAATCAGCGCATCAGAGTACTTATCGTAAACCGCGCGACCTGTTGGACAGGTTTCAGCAAACGCATTTAGACCTTCATCGAACCAACGCGCAAGGATCGCTTGTGATGTGCCTTTTAGGTAAGGTACATGAATGTCGATATCACGCTTCTGACCGATACGGTCCAAACGACCAATACGTTGCTCTAGCAAATCTGGGTTGAACGGTAAATCGAACATCACTAGCTGGTTAGCAAACTGGAAGTTACGACCTTCTGAGCCGATTTCGCTACAGATGAGAACCTGCGCGCCACCCTCTTCTTGCGCAAAGTAAGCAGCCGCTTTGTCACGCTCAAGAATCGACATACCTTCGTGGAATACGGTTGCACGAATACCTTCACGCTCACGCAGTGCCTGCTCAAGTTGCAGCGCTGTACTTGCACGAGAAGCGATAACCAGCACTTTGTCGCTGCGCTTCTCTTTTACTTTCTCGAGCAGCCAGTTCACACGTGAGTCAAATTGCCACCAGCTTGAATCTTCACCTTCAAATTCTTGGAAGATTTCTTCTGGATAAAGGTTCTTCACCGCGCGCGCTTCCGGTGTCATCTTGCCGCCGATCATGCCTGATACACGCATTGACGTGGTGTACTGCTGCGGAATGTCCATTGGCATTAGATGCACGTTACGCTTCGGGAAACCTTTGATCGCTGCACGCGTGTTACGGAACAGAACGCGACCTGTACCGTGACGGTCCATCAGGTTGTCGATCAGCTCTTGGCGCGCTGACGCTTTCGCTTCTTCATCACTGTCGCTTTCGATAATGCGGAATAGCGGCTCAACGTCTTGTTCAGAAAGCAGTTCTGTAATTTGGTTTTTCGCTTCGTCAGGCAGTTTCTCACCAGAGAACAGCGAAGTGATAGCATCCGCCACTGGTGCGTATTGTTCTTCTTCTTCAACAAATGCGTCGTAATCGTAGAAACGATCTGGATCTAGAAGACGTAGACGAGCGAAGTGACTCTCACGACCTAGCTGCTCTGGTGTTGCCGTTAGCAGTAGCACACCCGCAGTGCGTTCTGCCAAGCCTTCTACCACTTGGTATTCGCGGCTTGGTTTGTCTTGGCTCCATTCTAAGTGGTGCGCTTCATCGACAACCAATAGATCCCACTCGCCTTCTAGCGCTTGCTCGAAACGCTTGCGGCTCTTACGTAGGAAATCCAGTGAACACAGCACGTATTGCTGCGTATCAAATGGGTTTTCCGCTTCTGCGAACGCTTCAATACAACGCTCTTCATCGAAGATAGAGAAGTGCAGGTTGAAACGACGCATCATCTCAACGAGCCACTGGTGTTGCAGTGTCTCTGGCACCACGATAAGGATACGTTCAGCACGACCTGACAGCACTTGCTGGTGGATGATCATGCCCGCTTCGATGGTTTTACCCAGACCAACTTCATCTGCTAGCAATACGCGAGGCGCGTGACGACGACCGACTTCGTGCGCGATGTAAAGCTGGTGAGGGATCAAGCCTGCACGCATGCCACACAGACCACGCATTGGGCTCTTGTGTTGCTCAAATTGGTTTTGTAGCGCACGGTAGCGAAGTACAAAGTTGTCCATGCGATCGATTTGACCTGCGTACAACTTGTCTTGCGGCTTGTTAAAACGAATGTGGTTGCTTAGGAAGATTTCACGCAACACGATCGCCGTTTCTTGCGTGTCTTCACGAGTACCGAAATAGGTGTATAGACCTTCATCTTCCAGTACTTCTTCAACTTTTAATGACCAACCTTCTTGGCAATCGATGACATCACCGACGTTGAACGTTACTCGGGTAACTGGTGCATCGTTACGTGCGTAAACTCGGTTTTCCTCTGATGCTGCAAACATCAATGTCACAGTACGAGCATCCATTGCTACTACGGTACCTAAACCTAAATCGCTTTCCGTATCGCTAATCCAGCGCTGCCCCAAAGCAAATGTCATGAATTGACTACCTCGTTGTTGTTTCTTGTTGGTCTCTACCCATCCCGATGGGCATGGATAATAGTTTAGATCTGATTCTGGCTTCTGCTATGCCAATCGTGCTTGTCATGCCACTTTGTGCTGTGCATTTTTAAGCCAGCTGCACATGATAAATCGGGCGTAGCCTATACGCAGAAAAAGGTCGCTAATCTTACTTGAAGCTGTGATTTAGGTCACGCCGAAACCGCCCAGAGGGGCAACTTTTTTTCCTGAATTAGGAATGCAATCAAATTGTAAAAAACTCATGACAATTATTAAGTTGTAAGAAGTAAATTTTACGTATACTTCTAATGAGGGGCGCTTAGAGTCATCAAGCATGATTTGAGCGCATTAAGTACACGATTAGGATCAACACGGGTTTGCAGTAAGTTGTCTTGCTACTCGGTTGCGCACTAACCGACATTGCCCGACAACCTCTATTGCAAGCAATCAGAGTTAGGAAGACTGTTCCTTCTTAGCTACTAGCCAGCAAAGCCGCGCTGCGGCAAGGAGACGCTATGGGCGATACCGATCGGAAACTGTTTGTACTCGATACCAACATTCTTCTTCATGAACCCTTCGCCATCTTCTCTTTCCAAGAACACGATGTCGTCATCCCAATGACCGTGTTGGAAGAACTCGACCGAATCAAAGACAGTAAACGTGATGTAGCAAGGGATGCACGCGTTGCGATTCGCGCTTTGGAAGATCTGTTTAAAGACGCAACACCCGATGAAATCTCAGAAGGTATTCCAGTTTCTAAAGACAACCCTAGCCAAGGCACCATCTCTATTTTGGCGGACTTCGAATTGCAGGAAACCGTCAAAGCCTTCGCCGACAAAGCCGGTGACAACCGCATACTCAATGCGGTGCTTTATCTGCAAAACAAACGCGCACCACGTGAAGTCGTGCTCGTAACCAAAGACATCAACATGCGTTTGCGAGCCAAAGGCGCTGGCGTACGTTTCGTTGAAGACTATCGTACGGATCAACTGATTGATGATATCCAATATCTCACCAAAGGCTTCCAACAACGTGAAGGTGATTTTTGGAGCGATGTGGATGAAGTTGAGAGTTACGCGCTGGGTGGAAAAACGTTCCATAAACTCAACCGCGAACCGTTCGAGCCGACCTTTATCAACCAATACGTGATTGATGAAGAGAGTGATTTTGTAGGTCGAGTAGAAACCATTAATGAGGATAAGGTTACGCTGCTCGACCTGAGTCGTGAGCGCATGATGCATCGTCGCGCTTGGGACATTACACCGAAAAATATCTATCAAGGCATGGCGATGGATGCCTTGCTTGATCCTGATATTGATTTGGTAATTCTGACCGGCGCTGCCGGTAGTGGTAAAACGCTCCTTGCAATGGCAGCAGCACTAGAGCAAACCATTGAAAAAGGCATGTTCGATAAGATTATCGTAACGCGGAACACGCCAGATATTGGTGAGTCGATTGGTTTCTTACCGGGCTCGGAAGAAGAGAAAATGATGCCGTGGTTAGCCGCAGTGACCGATACCTTGGAAGCGCTGCACAAGAACGACCATTGCACCGAAGGTTCGATGAAGTACATCTGCGATAAAGCCAACATTCAGTTTAAATCGATTAACTTTATGCGTGGTCGCTCTATCCAGAATGCGTTTGTCTTGCTCGATGAGTGTCAGAACTTAACCGCTTCACAAATCAAAACCATCATCACCCGTTGTGGTGAAGGCACTAAGATTGTGTGCTCGGGTAACTTGGCACAGATTGACTCCCACTACCTAACCCCAGTGACGTCTGGTTTGACGTATATGGTTGAACGCTTCAAGAACTTTGAAGGCAGCGCCAATATTCACCTCAATGGTGTGGTGCGCAGTCGCTTGGCAGAGTTTGCGGAAGAGAATCTGTAGCGAATCATCTCCCCCTAAAACAAAAGAGCGCTCAATGGGCGCTCTTTTATTCTTTAATAGCTTAACGTTTGATGCTCTAGGCTAAAAGTCGAGATTCCCTATCATCGCTCCTTCGTCGCGGTAAGGAATGACGATCTTTAACGTCATAGCTAATTGGTAGTTAATGCTTACTCAGTACCACCCACGGTGATTGAATCGAGCTTCAATGTTGGTTGACCAACGCCAACTGGTACGCTTTGACCCGCCTTACCACATACGCCAACGCCTCTGTCGATGCTTAGGTCGTTACCCACCATAGAAACTTGTTGCATTGCTTCGATGCCTGAGCCTATCAACGTTGCGCCTTTCACTGGGCGAGTGATTTTGCCATCTTCAATCAAGTACGCTTCCGATGCAGAGAACACGAACTTACCAGAAGTGATGTCCACCTGACCGCCCCCGAAGTTTGGTGCGTACAGACCTTTCTTCACTGTAGAGATGATCTCTTCTGGCGTGTGCTCACCCGGCAGCATGTAAGTGTTGGTCATACGTGGCATTGGTAGATGCGCGTAAGACTCACGACGACCGTTACCTGTAGGATTCACACCCATTAGGCGTGCGTTCAACTTATCTTGCATGTAGCCCTTAAGCACACCATTTTCGATAAGTGTGTTGTATTGACCGTTCACACCTTCATCATCCACGTTCAATGAACCGCGCAGATCTTTTAGCGTGCCATCATCCACGATCGTACAAAGCGGAGATGTCACTTGCTCACCCATCTTGCCCGAGAACACTGACGACTCTTTGCGGTTGAAATCACCTTCTAAACCGTGACCTACCGCTTCGTGCAGCAATACGCCCGGCCAGCCAGAACCAAGTACCACAGGCATCATGCCTGCAGGTGCTGCTTCTGCTTCTAAGTTCACTAGCGCCATACGAATCGCTTCATCTGCGAATTGGAAGGCTTGTTTCACGCCGTTCGTTTCAGATAGGAAGAAGTCGTAACCAAAACGACCACCACCACCAGCGCTACCGCGTTCACGGCGATCGCCTTTTTCAGCAAGAACACTGATTGATAGACGAACCAGCGGACGAATATCGCCAGCGTAAGTACCGTCGGTTGCTGCAACTAGCATTTGCTCGTGCACACCGCTGATGCTTATCGACACTTCTTTGATGAGTGGCTCTTTGGTACGAATGTACGCATCCAGAGACAATAACAGTTCAGTTTTTTGTTGCTTTTCCCAGCTTGCTAGTGGGTTTACCGCATCGTAGTAAGCTTGGTTATCAGAACGCTTGAATGCGTGTACTTTGCCGTTTTGACCTTGCTGCGCAATACCACGCGCTGCAATCGCACTTTGCTTCAAACCTTCTAGTTGAATTTGGTCTGAGTAGGCGAAACCGGTTTTCTCGCCTGTGACTGCACGTACACCGACACCACAGTCAATATTGAAAGAGCCATCTTTAATGATACTGTCTTCTAGAACCAGAGACTCATGCCAGCTGGACTGAAAGTAAATGTCCGCATAATCGATCTGGCGCGTTGCAATGCTCGCTAGTGTGTCAGCGATGTCTTGCTCTGTCAGACCGTTTGGGGCAAGGAGTGCCTGTTCTATTTGGTTTATGCTCATAGTTAGCTCTTTTATTTCCGTTTCAATTCATTTTGAAAGCGACTGTGTTGAGTCAGCGGCATATTCTGCCTTACTTGCTGGTTGTGTGACAAATCTATCTCTGCCACCAGCAATCCTACTTGGTCATTCAATTGTTGGTGAACGCGCCCCCAAGGGTCAATCACCATGGAGTTCCCCCAGGTTTGACGACCACATGGATGCGTCCCCGTTTGCCCGCAGGCAAGAATCCAGCATTGGGTTTCAATCGCACGCGCTCTTAGCAGTACTCCCCAATGCGCCTCTCCCGTGACAGCGGTAAACGCAGCGGGCACAACGATAACTTGTGCTCCTGCTAAGCGTAGTGCTTTAAACAGTTCAGGAAAGCGTACGTCGTAGCAAATACTTAAGCCTACCGTACCAATATTGGTCTCTACCGTCACGATGCGATTACCTGCACTAAAGGTATCCGACTCACGATAGCTGCCATGCCCATCGGCGACATCCACGTCAAACATATGCAGCTTATCGTAATGAGCAATACGCTCGCCTTGCGGTGAGAAAACCAATGTCGTGGTAGTCACACCTTGTTCAGTACGAATCGGCATACTGCCGACTATTAGCGTTAATTGATTGCGTTGTGCGATCTCAGATAAACACTGCTGGATAGGACCGTCACCCAAAGTTTCTGCGTTCTGGTGATACGCCTCTCGATTGGCAAACTGCGTAGCGTTTTCTGGTGTCACAACCAGCTTCACACCTTGCTCAGCAGCCAATGCACATTGCTTGGCAATGAAGTCCAGATTCTCCTCGATATCTGGACCTGATGTCATTTGAATGATGCCAACACGTTCCATGTATTCAATTCCTTGTTCGTCAGAAGACTAACCGCGCAATTACTTCGCTTGCTCACGCAGTTTTTCTGGCAACTTGTATTCACCTTTGCTTCGTGAAATCTCTTTTACGGTAGGTGAATCCAGAGGACCTTTCACTTCGTAGTTTACTTGCGTGAAGACTTCCACTACTGGAGAGATAACCGTCGAAATCGCCAGTACGTACAACGCCGTTTGAGGCGCTACAGCAAAGGCAGTCAGCATAGGCAAACCTGAAGTAATGTCCGGAGTAAAGTTCACTTCCGCATCCACCAAGCGGGTGTTCATATCGGCGATGCCACGAATCTTCATTTCACCGGCCAGTGCATCCATCACAATATCGTTGGTGATAAATACACCATCTTGGATTTTGCCTGTACCCGTGATTGAGTTGAATGCCATCCCTTTGTCGAACACGTCGGTAAAGTCGAGCTGCATCTTACGAATGATCGAATCAAGACTAAACAGACCGAGCAATCGCGCCGCGCCACTCACTTCGGTGATCACGCCTTTACCAAATTCGGTAGAGACGTCACCTTGCAAACTTTGAGTCTTCATCGACCACGGCGCGCCATCCCAGTCTAGGTTGGCATTGATTTCAAACGGCGCTTGTTGGATGCCAGAGGTGATCCCAAAGCGCTCCATCAAATCACTGTTATTATCACCTTTAACTTTCATGGATAGGTTTGAATGACTTCGCTCTTTGGTTAGCTCCCACCAACCGCTCATATCAATACGGTTTTGGCCACTACTGAAAGTTACGTTCTTCCATTCAAGTCGATTATTGCCACGCTCGACATCCACGTTTACCTTGCCGACCTTGTAACCTTGCAACCAGAAATCATCAATGTTCAAAGTTAAGTTTGGCATTTCTGCATGGAACTTGCGGTCAAAGTTTGAGATTAGTGGTGCGCTCTGATCTTCACTAGCGAACAGAGAACTGCGCTCTTTCGTCATCTCATCAAAACCTGGAATATACAGGTGTAAATGCTCCAATGAGACGGACAAATCATATGGTTTGAGGTAATTGGCTTTGCCTTTCACTTCTTGACTATCAACATCGAGCTGCCAGCTTAGATTCTTCTTACGTGCATTCAAATCCACATCGTGAAACTCGATACCACCAAGCTCCAAATTCTTCACATCCATGCTAATACGCGTTGGAAGTGGAACAGTCGGTGTTTTCATGCTCGACAAAACAGACTGTGTGGTACTTTGTGGAACGTGCATTAAATCCGCCCACTTATCGAGGCTCAAATCATCCAAACGAATTGAGGCATCGTGTCCTACCACAGGGCTGATTTTGAAACCGCCGTTCCCCACAACGAGATTTGTTGCGGTCAATACTGGGACATCGCCTGAAATGTCGATTTCCGTTTGGTACTTCGCATTTGGGATCTGCAAACGAGCCGAAACACTTTCTTGGTTTCCAGAAGCTTGGAGCTTCGCTTGCCCTTTTTCGCCCCGTTTTTTCCCAAGCGGGTACGGATATTCACTTGCTAACTGACTAAGCTGAGCAAGCACATCCACTTGATAGGTAAAACCCACATCGTTGAGTTGTAGATCGATGTCCATTTGCCATGGTGCATGACCTGAAACAAGGCTTAACCAACGCTCGCCAAGGTAAGGTTTGAGTGGGTCTACCTCCCAATCACCAAGGGTATTGATGGTCACATTGTAGCCTTGCTCGGCGTTCTCACCACGAAAGTCCAGTGAGATTGGCTGCTTCAATAATTCAGCAGATAGACCAGAAGTAGTCACTACATCGTTATCGAACTTGATACGGCCAGTCGCGTTCTCTAACGTCATCGGCGGCGCATCAATATCTACGCGGTTGTTCTTAAGATCCGCATAACCCCATGCGCGAGCATCTTTCTCGGTATCAAATGGGATATTGAGTTGGAATTCTGAATAAACAGGACCACTAACTTGCAGTGCGGTCAACGCAGCCCCCACAGAGTCAACCAGTGGCGTTGCCATCATGTAGTCACGAACTTCATTACCCGGTGCGCTTGCTTTCGCTTCGATCTCGATATGGCCACCTTCTGCAAGCTCGGGAATACGACCTGTGATTCGCTTCGCTTTCACGCCATTTAACGTGGCAGACTTCGAATCCAAGTACATGGCATCGTTTTCAAACAACAAATCGAGTTGTAAATCTGTAATGGTTGGCCAAGCAGTATCAAAGCTGAACTTCGCATTCTTCAATCCAACCCATGCTTGGAACATGCCGTTATGCTCTTTATACGGGAAGTCACCTAGCTCGCCATACCAAAGCAGCTTCGCAGTATTGACCTTACCCCCCTGAATCGCAGTAGATAGGTAGTCTGTCAAATCTTGCCCAAGTGCTAGAGTTGGAAGGTAACGCCACGTTTCACCAGCGTTGTAGAGATCAGCTTCTGCATAAAACGACAGAAATGGGCTTTGCTCTTTCGGGAAATCGAGACGGAACGCACCCAGCACTTGCAGATCGGGTGTCGCCGCAGTCACTTTATCAGACCACAAACGCCAACCATCTTCATCTTGCTGCCAAACGATGTCGACTTCACCCTGCTTGATGTTTAAAGGCGCTTGGAATACGTCCCCATATGGGAAGACATCATCGATAACCGTCACTTTCGCTTTTGCTTGTTCTAGGTTACCCGAGACTTTGCCTTGCACATGACTAAAGCCAGGCAGCAGCTCCCACTGCGTTAAACCCAATTCATCCAGTTCGGCTGAGTAACGTAGCGTATCTAAACCACCATTCATCGACAGGCGAATGTCTTCCACTCGTCCTTTCGGCGCTAGTTTATCTAGCAAATCCGTAGTGGATTCTGATTTAGGTGCTAACTTAACGAGCGGGGTTAACGCTTCAATGTCTAATTGGGATAAGTTGAGTAGCCAGCCACCTGGTTGCCAATCAAAGGCAACATCCAGCTCAGGCCATGGTCGGTCATCGGTGCGGATTTGCAGTGAGTGACCATTTACTTTCCAGCCTTCTTTATCTGGTGAAAGCTTGAAAATACCAGACTCCAGCAGCAGTTCATGACGCCCTTTCTCATTCCACACTAACTCAGAGGGTTGCAGATCGACATAAGCGTAACTTGGTTGGCTGTGTTGCAACGTCAACCAAGTGTTGAGACTCACTTTGCCTGACTCAACGCCAGACTCATCTTGCATGTAAGTGGTTAGCCAAGGCGTCACGGACACATCTTTTGCACTTACGTAAAATTCACCTGAGATATCACGCAGCGAACCATAATCTTTGAAGTTAGCACGCACTAACAATGAGTTGAGACTTGCGTCCGCAATGCTCACTGTGCCTTCCGCTAAGTGATGCTTACCTTGGTTGCTCCAACGTAATTGCTCGATGTCCAAGCGGCGTGTTTCACCAGACACTGACTTGTACCAAATACGTGAGTCGGTAATCGTGAAATCTTCAAACTGACGCAGTAACAAGGAGTCCAACTGATCAATCAGCTTTGATTCACTTTGGCTGACATTCGCTGCTGGGTCGTTACTTTCTGATTTAGACAACAAATCAACGGTACGAATATCTAACGCCAAGTCATCAATGGTGAGATCCGCGACCACAGGCTTAAACTTTAGGAGAGATTGAATCAAGTCGAATTCAATATGAATTTCATCCACGGCAAAGCGCGCGTCTTGGTTATTCGGCAGGTTCGCTTCTAAGCCTTGCAGTGCGATAGAGGGATGGCTATTACGCCAAGAGCCAGCAACGCTGGCAATAGAAAAGTCAAAACCTGTGCCTTGCTTGACCCAGGTTTTGATCTCATCTTGGAAGTGGTTAAGTTGTGGCAATGCTACGCGTAGTGTGGTTACTAAGATGGCTAAAAGCACTAATAACGTCACTAAAGTCCACGCGCAGAAACGCCCGAAACGGTTAAAACCAGAATTCACAAATTTTCCAATTACATCATGACAACGTCAAACTGCTCCTGAATGTACAGGGGTTCAGCTTGAATACGAACTTGCTTACCAATAAATACTTCGAGTTCAGCCAGTGCGTGAGATTCATCACCCAATAGTGTTTCCGCTACGTATGGTGACGCGTATACGACAAAGTTGTCTGCATCATAAGCACGGTTCACTCGGGTAATTTCACGTAGGATCTCGTAACACACGGTCTCTACTGTCTTCACGCTACCGCGACCTTCACAAGTAGGACAGCTAGAACATAAGATATGTTCAATACTTTCGCGCGTACGCTTACGAGTCATCTCAACTAAGCCTAGCTGAGTAAAGCCGTTAATGTTGGTCTTCACTCGATCTTTTGAGAGCGCTGTTTCCAACGAAGTTAGTACACGCTTACGATGTTCTTCTGACGCCATATCGATAAAGTCGATAATGATAATGCCGCCTAAGTTGCGCAGACGCAGCTGACGAGCGATCGCTTGAGTCGCTTCAACATTAGTGTTGAAGATGGTTTCTTCAAGATTACGACGACCGACAAACGCGCCAGTATTGATGTCGACCGTTGTCATTGCTTCAGTTTGATCAATGATTAGGTAGCCACCTGACTTAAGCTCAACTTTACGTTCCAGAGAGCGTTGGATTTCGTTCTCTGTGTCGTACATATCGAAGATTGGCTTATCGCCTTCGTACAACTCAAGCTTATCAGTCAGCTCAGGAACATACTCAGACGTAAACTCTTTAAGGTTCTCGTATTCAAGACGAGAGTCAACCATAACCTTGTCTAGCTCAGTGCCAACAAAATCACGCAGGATGCGTTGTGCCAAGCCTAACTCACCGTACAAGGTCGAACGGGTTTTGT
Organism: Vibrio harveyi NBRC 15634 = ATCC 14126 = KCTC 12724; assembly: GCF_001591145.1. Lineage (GTDB taxonomy): Bacteria > Pseudomonadota > Gammaproteobacteria > Enterobacterales > Vibrionaceae > Vibrio > Vibrio harveyi. The sequence continues at coordinate 59,350 of NZ_BCUF01000017.1, forward strand.
ACTTCGAGCGACGCTCCATGACTTTCTGCCATAAGCGCTTCAAAAATGCCGCATCTTGAGAGAGCTCTTTTTCGTCTGCACCTTCTGCCGCAGTACGAATAATAAAACCGCCGTGCTCGTCGCAGTAGTGGTTAACCACTTTCTTTAGACGCTCACGTTCACTTTCACTTTCGATACGCTGAGAAACGCCAACATGGCTAGCCCCAGGCATAAAGACAAGATAACGTGATGGGAGGGTAATATCAGTCGTCAGGCGAGCGCCCTTGGTACCTAGTGGGTCTTTAACCACCTGCACAACAATATCCTGACCTTGGCGAACCAACTCAGAAATATCACGGACTTGAAATTGTTGCTTTTCGTTTTCCGCCACACACTCAGTATGCGGAACAATATCTGACGCGTGCAAGAATGCCGCTTTATCTAAACCAATATCGACAAACGCCGCTTGCATGCCCGGCAATACTCGGCTCACTTTGCCTTTATAAATATTGCCAACAATGCCACGGCGCGATTCTCGTTCTATATGAACTTCTTGTAGTACTCCACCTTCAATCATGGCCACACGAGTTTCACTCGGGGTCACGTTAAGCAGCAATTCTGCACTCATGTGCACACCTCAAAACAATTATAAAAATTCTTGAATTAGCTGATCGGTTTCGAACAAAGGTAAGCCTACTACGGCGTGATAACTGCCTTCGATTCGGGTGACGAAACGCCCACCGAGTCCTTGAATACCATAACTTCCAGCTTTATCGCATGGTTCGCCTGACTGCCAGTATCGTTCTATTTCTTCTTCAGTCAGAGTTTTGAACCACACGTCAGTGATAACGACCACTGAGTGTTGTTGTTCTTTTGATACGACGCTCACCGCAGTCATCACTTGATGCTGACGACCCGATAAATCGCTGAGCATGCGTTTTGAATCTTCGAAATTTTTTGGTTTTTCTAATACGTGGTTATCGCACACCACCACGGTATCGGAGCCCAATACAACGGAATCAGGCTTAGCCATCGCTAAGCCTGCTTGAGCTTTTTCCAGAGAGAGACGCAAAACATAGTCTTTTGCTTGCTCGTGATCTTGTTTGGCTTCCTCTATATCAGGAAGCACAATATCAAAGTCATAACCTAGTTGAGCAAGCAACTCTTTTCTTCTCGGAGAACCCGATGCGAGAACGAGGGATAAGCCCTTTTTCACAACGCTACCTTACGTGCCATGCGCGACGGACGCGTCGCATTAATAAAAACATCCATGGCCAAAGTATACAGTTTATTGCCGCAGTCCACAGAGATAATGGATTAAATACTACGTCCTGGTTCAAATATTCCCCACAGAATATAAGAAGTTCCAGTAGCACGGTAAAAAAGGCAATCAAAATCGATTGTTGCCACAATGCCATGTTACGAATCACCAAGAAGTTCAACGCAACCAAGTAGATAACGATCGACATCATCATCCCTCGGATCCCGAGCGTCGAGCCAATCAAAATATCCCAAAGCAAACCTAAAACCAGAGCGGTACCAACGTTAACACGATGCGGCAGTGCCAGCACCCAATAACAGGTAACGAGGAACAGCCATGATGGACGTAGTAAATCCAAAACGCCTGGCCATGGAATAGTTTGCAGGACTAGCGCGACGAAGAAGCTGACGCCGATGACCATTCGGCTTCTAAATACACTATTGGCCATCGGTTACCTCTTGTTCTGAACCTTCTTCTACATTGGACTGCAGTACTTTGTGTTGACGGTCTTCATTCGGCCAAATCAATAGCAAGTAGCGCAGGCGATCAAACTCAACCACAGGTTCCGCTTTGATTGATGCGAATTCTTGGCGAGTATCGTGATCCACATTCGTAACAGTTGCGACTGGGTAGCCTTCTGGATAAATACCCCCAAGACCCGATGTCACCAGCAAATCGCCAACTTGGATATCGGTACTGGTTGGGATGTGCTCTAGTTGGATTTCATCCACTTCACCATTACCGGAAGCGATAACACGAATATCGTTACGAATCACTTGGACTGGAATTGCGTTTTTCGCATCTGTTAACAACAAGACACGTGCGTTGTGCGCGGCCACAAACGTTACCTGACCAACGATACCTTTCTCGTTGATAACAGGTTGACCAACGTAAACGCCATCAATACGACCTTTGTCGATCACCACTTGGTGGCGGTACGGTGACGTGTCCACAGCCATCACTTCTGTGACGACTTTCTTCTCGTCACGGACGAATGAAGAGCCGAGCAGTTTACGCAGGCGTTGGTTTTCTTCTTTATATTGGTCGAGCAAGATCAGCTCGCTCTTCAGGCGAAGCACTTCGCGCTTCAAATTGCGATTGCCTTCAATCAGTGCCTGACGAGTATTTAAACTCTCGAACATTCCATCGAACATGCTACGAGGCAAATTAGCTGCGTATTGGATTGGCGCAACCATACTGTTCAATAGGTATCGGACGTTGGAAAACGTATCTAGACGGTTATCAGCCAGCATCAAGCTCGCCGACACGATGACAGCAAAAAACAGACGCAATTGCAGAGATGGACCTCTGCCAAAAATCGGTTTCATCTTGTTTTTAACCTGATTGCTACCATGATTATTGAGCCTTACTTGGCAACCTGAGAATCTGACATGAAGAGATTCTAGGTATGGAGCAGATTGAAATTACAGAGAGCGGAAATGAAGGTGAAGCCCATATGGACTCCACCCTGCACTTTATTCTTCAGAGAATAGATCGCCACCGTGCATGTCGATCATTTCTAGTGCTTTACCGCCGCCACGAGCCACACAGGTTAGTGGATCTTCAGCGATAACCACTGGAATACCAGTTTCTTCCATTAGTAGACGGTCAAGGTCTTTCAGTAGTGCACCACCACCTGTTAACACCATACCGTTTTCAGAGATATCAGACGCAAGCTCTGGTGGACACTGTTCTAGTGCAACCATCACTGCCGATACGATGCCTGACAGTGGCTCTTGTAATGCTTCTAGGATTTCGTTTGAGTTCAGGCTAAAGCTGCGTGGCACACCTTCTGCAAGGTTACGACCGCGAACTTCGATCTCTTGAACTTCATCACCAGGGTAAGCAGAACCGATTTCGTGTTTGATCTTTTCAGCCGTTGCTTCACCGATCAAGCTGCCGTAGTTACGACGTACGTAGTTGATCACAGCTTCATCAAAGCGGTCACCACCAATACGTACAGAAGAAGAGTAAACCACACCGTTTAGTGAGATAACCGCAACTTCAGTTGTACCACCACCGATATCAACCACCATTGAACCTGTTGGCTCAGAGACACGCAGACCTGCACCGATTGCTGCCGCCATTGGCTCATCAATTAGGTAAACTTCGCGCGCACCGGCACCTAGTGCAGATTCACGAATCGCACGACGCTCAACTTGAGTAGAACCACAAGGAACACAAACCAGTACACGTGGGCTTGGTTTAAGGATGCTGTTGTCATGCACTTGCTTAATGAAGTGCTGAAGCATTTTTTCTGTTACGTAGAAGTCAGCGATAACGCCATCTTTCATTGGACAGATAGCTGAGATGTTACCTGGCGTACGACCAAGCATCTGTTTTGCCGCATGGCCTACAGCAGCAACGCTTTTTGCAGAACCTACACGATCTTGACGAATAGCAACTACAGAAGGTTCATCAAGGACAATACCCTGTCCCTTTACGTAAATTAGAGTGTTGGCAGTACCTAAATCGATAGATAGGTCGTTTGAAAACATGCCACGAAGTTTTTTAAACATATTCTTCGCTCATCCTGCAAAAATTTAGAAGACAAAAATTGTCCTAAATGTACCAATGCCTCGCTGTCACAGCAAGGCATTGGTACACAAACATGAGCAGAAAGCCTCAATTTCTTGCAGTTTCCTTACTTAACGCAAGAAACCGAAGTTTGTTATTGTCCGGTTAAGCCCGGTTCACCACGATAAATCACTCGGTCATTGCCTCGATGAATACCAAACGTGACTACCGATGATGGGTTTTCTTCGGAGCCATCTTTATCCCAGTCGTATTTGAGCCAAGGGAGCGAATTGCCACCACCTTCAAGATTAAGCCATACGCGAGTTTGCTGGCGATACGGCTCTGCTTCTTTTGCTGTTACAGAACGAGAATGACCAGAAGCGACCTCTCCACCAGCCCCTAACGTGACATCCTTAGGTTTCGCATTATCACCTTTAGGCCAAATATGCTCTTGTTTAGCCTTCACACCAGTAACATCGGTTTGGCTGTCATTTGGGTTAGCAATAAAGCGGCTACCATTCCAGTATTCAACTCGTAATGGCACTCTCAACGTCGAGCCTTGGTTGCCACCGACATCATCTAAGTCTACACGACCAAAGCGGATGTCAGGTTGGGTAAGCAATCGTGAGTCTTGGCTCTCTCCTAGATTTAAGTAGGCAACAGGGTCGGTATTATTCGTATAAGTGAGACCTAATTTTGTTGTTTCCTTCCCTCCTGCATTATAAGGTCCATCTGCATACTCTTTCAGCTCATCAATCTTTGAAAAGTCTTTCCTAAAGCAAGCGCTTCCTATGGATTTATCGACAGAATCAGTTCCACAGACATGATTCCCCCCGATCGAAAACCTACCAATGCTCATAGTATCGCTTACCAAGCTCCAATTACCATTTGAGTTAGGAGCTTCAAACCGTTCGCCAAGGACACCCAATTCATCAACATTGAATTTAGCTTGAACAGCAGTTCCAGACAAAGCGTAGTTTTTCACTGAATCTTCATTGGAGTTCAGAGCCTCAACAGAATATGAAACTCCATCAAAAGGCTGCCCCATATATACAAAGTTCTGTTCATCAGGGTAAGTCCACGAACTGTCCACAATCTTAAAGTATTTTGGATAGAAGCGACCAACAGTTACGTCATACTCATCTAGTTTTTCATCCAAATACGTTGCTTTAGTTTGAAGATTTAACGAGCCAGTTTCATCCCATGTATATACCATTAATTTTCCAGCTTTAGCTTCTTCAGAATTAAAGTTTAGATTTGAACCGTCGTTTGGTGCTAGGTTAGCAATATCACCCTTTGATGGATAAATAACTGAAAAAGCGACATCGAGCGGTGCTTTGGTGTTGGCATCAGAAAAATAGTTTCGTGTAAGTGGATATTCACAAGCATCACCTCTCCCCTCACTGGAGTCAGGATGAACAATTGGCTTGTAAATGACATTGAAGCTCTCAGCAGCCGCAATAAACCCACTACCATCTGCTTGCGTTGCTGGATTGTGCGTCCCACTATTTTTTGCCTTTATATCACACGCGGCAATTTTCCATGGTCGTGACTTAACGCTGAATGAACCATTCAATTTTGTCGTAGTTTTTTCCCCATTATCGGCGGCATCCGGAGAGATTGGGCAACTATCAGAATACTCAGGATCGCAAGTAAAATTCGAGTCCTCTAGTTTGATAGTGTAAAAACCTGCTTCTAAAAGCTTGAAGGTATCATTAGTTGACGTCCCTTGTTCTGAACTCAAAAATTCCGGTGCATAGGTCAATATGTTCTGACTTCGACCACCATTTGGAGCTTTAAGCTCTAACTGGATGCTTGGGGCTCCAGTGTAGCTTTTAACTACCGTTTTCTGACCATTACTGCAAGCTAGTACCCTTGTTTCGACATCATAACCTTTCCCGGCAACAATCGCATTTCTACTAGGTAGACCACTCACATCAAACTTGAAAGGTACGAACTTGAATGTCGATGTCTGTGTTTTAGCAGAATCATTGTCCACTGTTACTTTTAACGTATATTCATCATCAAGTTTAATACCAGCTTGATCCTTCACAGTAACTCCTAACTTCAACTTACCAAGTTTTGAAGGTACGCTACTTGTAGTGAATTTAGGATAGGAGCCAGACCCAGTGCCCTCTATCACATCTACAGAAAACTTATCTGAATCCGGAGAGATCTGAACAGTTACACCAGTGCTTTCTAGATTGCCGTCATTTCTGGTCTGAATATCAAATTTTGGTTGTTCAGTTCCGCACATCAACGCGTACTGAGTAGCTGGAGACAGTGTTACTTCGTAATTGTCTGAAGGTGTAAAACAATGGTTATCTGTAGCAATGATGCTTGCCGAGTTATCCATCGAAATACTTCGGGCAGTAACCGCTCCATAAACTACTGCATTATTTTTTAACTCTACATTTGCTTCTGTATAGAGCAAACCAGTCAATTCAGCACTGTTATCAAACGTAATTTTATCGTTACCATGACCAATAATTATTAGCTCAGCTTTTCCAACTGTATAAAATTTCGCATTATTTTTCAGCTCCAGTTTTTTCACATGAATTTGTACTTTTTGTGAATCAGGTATAGCTATTTGTGCGCTATTATCAACCTTTAGCTCTTCTATCCAGTAAGTACCACTTTTAAAAGTAACTTTACCATTATTTTTTACCTCTAATTTTTCTAAAGCCTCGTACCCAGAAAATGTTTCATGCTCTAAGCTATCAACAACCACCTCTTTAGAGCTTTTGTGAAAACTTTCTAGCTCTAGTCGTTTAATCATTAAACCCTCATTACCAAAGCATCCAGAATTGTCACATGACGCGCTATTTTCTAAGGTAATCTTCGATTGAGGGAAGCCTACATAACGCTTACCGTTTGCAAGAGGAGCTCCTGAAATCAAAGCGTTATTTTTCATATATAGACGAGCATTGGAGTTACCTGTCCAAGTTTGGACTGGAGATGGAAACAACTCACAAATTTCACTTGTAGGAGGCTTATCAAATAAGAAATATGAAAATGGCTCAACAACATGCCCCCTCTCTGAGTCTTTTTGCATATCTTCTTCATTGATCAGCGCAACGCCTGTTTTTGTTACCGAACAACGACGCAGCCAGCCACCGTTGTTACCATTACGAGTTCGCTTGGATGCAAGTAATACTGGTGCAGATTTAAATCCAGAGACTGGAAAATCACTAACCTGTAAACAACCTTCAGTTACTGGTTTAATTACATTGTCATTTAAATCACCCAGTGTATTTCTTGTTGATCCATTGCCTAACCAAAATTTACGACCACTAACAAACCCTTGACCTAAACCAGCAACAAATCCAACTTCTTCTGGGGTATCGAGTTCAGCATTTTTCGTAACTTCGGAACGATCTAGAATAAGAGAAAAGCCCTTTGTTGTTGGGTTCAAAGCAATAGAAGTGAGCCACAAAGGCTGATTATTTTTGTAGTTATTTTTCGTTTGGAGTTGTACCAAGACACCTGGAGGGGACGCAAATTGAGCATTCAGACCATAATTGCGAAACTGAACGTCCTTGCTCTGATACTTTGAACCGCCGATATTAGAATAAGTCAGATCAGAGCTAACTGTACCAGCAACAATCGTTGCATCACCATCAAACCTGATAACACCCGGTTCAATGACCAAATAGTCAATATCCTCCATTGGGGCATCAAAGAAGGTAACAGCTTTCCCTTGTCCTTTATTATTACATTGCCACTTATTCTTGTGCGAATTGTATTTTATGTACTTACATGCAGCGGAGTGAGGGGGGAATAACTGTTTAACTATTGCTTGAGTTTTAGACTTTGACCATACTCGCAAGTCTGAAGGATATTCCGTCTTTTTATCCCCAAAGTTGGACATAGATGCATCAATCGTAGACATAACAAAAACCAGCGGCTCTTTGTCATAGGTATTTTTAAACTTGATATTACATGTAACACCACGTTCATTGTTTATTACTCGGCAATCTTCGGCAGGGATAGTGCCAAACTCAAACTGAGGGTTGTTATTTACAGCAGCGAAGCTTGAAAAAGAGGAAAGCAAAAGCACTCCAGTAAGTACTAACGTTATTATTTTTCTCATTATTATTTACTCCCTAACCCAAATCTCTTCTAGGCGCTGTACTTGAGCCCCCCCGGAACCACAAATTGCTGTGGCTTGCACTCTGAAAAGAGATTCAGCTTCAGAGGTACCTGCGTTAAAGGTACCGATATTTGAACATGTCATAGTATTGATTCGGCAACCCGAGCCTTGTGTAATCTGTGTAGGAGGAGATGTATTACCGTTTTCAATCTTAGAGCAAACATCAGCGATGACGGAGCCATCTGTGTTTAATGGATAAAGCTGAGTTAGTGCCCACTCATTGGCAGATTGAGCAATAAACCAAGCTTTGGTGCCTAAGAATTCTCTCGTTAATGTACTTTGGTTTGACCAACTTACTCTCATCAAAGAGGCAGCTAAGTACCCCATCACAATGATGACAAACAACACGACGATCAGAACACTACCTTGTTGGACATTTCTACGGAACATTGAGCACCTGCACGTCTTGTTGGTAAACACTACGCTCCCCGTTTTGAGTGAACTCTAAATTGATGTGTACAAGACCACCACGCTGCAGCGTTGGCTCTAGATAGTGCATATCACTTACAGAAGTATCAACACTATCCGCGACTGTAATTCCATTGCGCGTTATTTGATTATTTTCGAAGCAGTAACGTACTTCAGACTTATCTTGATAGACGTAATGACGGCTCGAAATAGAAGAGCCCCCAATCGTACTGGCAGCTCCACTAATAACAAAGACATCACCAGTTTTGGCTAGACCACCAACATTTAAACTTTGTGAAGAAGAAGGTTGCAGATCTTCATAACGGCTCGGATTAATAACCATCCAAGCGTTAGCGGGCATTGGGTTTAACGTGGTGTCATTGCCCAATAAGAACTCCAAGTCGTTATTTGTCAGTGTGTAGAACCCTGAATACTCAATAGGTACAAACTCTAAACACTTCGTCGTGTCATCAGGCTCATGAAAACTATTCGGTACCGCATGGCGAATTTCTCGAGACATTTTCTCCAACACAAACTGGGCTTGAGTTTGCATACGTTGTCGGTCAATTGTATCCGCATAACCTTTCATACCAAGCTGAACATAACCCGCAATACCCAGCATGATAAAACTCCCGATCACAATGGTGACGATCATTTCCATTAAGGTAAAACCACGAGCTTTCATCAGTAGTTCCCTCTTATGGCAGTGAGTGTTAATGGCTGAGTGTTGCTTGCAAAAATAGTAATAGTGATTTTTTTATAGTTAGTGATGCCTGTCGTTTTTGCCGTAGATAAGTTGTCGTACGCAACTCCGACCTCAACACGGAAATTGCGATATTTATCTTCACCGCTCTTCCCTAACACATCAGCAATACTCCCACGCTTCGCTCCTTGGCACTGACCTACCGTTGTAGACGTACTCCAACACCCGATATAGTCATCTACATCATTAAAATCATTAGGCGTTGCCTCCAAAGAACCGTCGAGTTTTCTATCAGCACCTAATTTACTCACCTCAGTGCAATTCACACCGTTCTCACCACATCGAACAGTACCACCATCGAAGTCACTGTTTTCATCAAAGCCGCGCGCCAATATTTGCGACATAAATCCCTGCCCTAAGGCTGCTGCACGCATTTGATAATGAGGCATTGCTGAATCACGAATTTGAGGAACTAAAAAAGACGTAAACGCTACCATCGCAATCCCCATAAGAACGATGGCAATGATCATCTCAATAAGCGTCATACCAATGTGCTTTCTCATGAGCATGCTCCCTCCGAAACATAACCCTGAGGGTTGATCAATACTCGGCACTGGCTTTGACTGTTTTTATCTTGAATAAGAATAGAAATACCAGCAGAGGAAACATTGAGAGGATTACCCAATAGATCAAATTCAATGGGACTAGAGGCACCATTAATAATAGAAAACTGTGCTGAGTTATCGACAACAACATCGCTTCGAGCATCTCGTTCCTTACTAGCCAGATTGCACGCTGCACTGGCTCCTATACAAGTACTCGTAATCGATAGACAAAAGTTAGTGTAGCTAGAGTCCTCTCCAGCTTTGTAGCTACTGGGTAGACATCTTTCAGGATAAGACTTGTTTGGGATATTGATATTCGACTGCATGCGATTCACTTGAACTTGGCGAATCACAGAAATGGCTTGTTCTTGAAGTGCAAATGCAGACACACTGCCTTTGCCCATAAAACGGCTGGCAGCAAAAAGGGAGAGAATAGATAAAAGGACGATCACTAAGATCAATTCCATCAAGGTAAACCCTAATGTAGAGCTGCGAATTTTCATAACCCAACCTTAGGCTTAAGACAAGCGAAGTAAGTATACGATGAAATTATGAGAATAATGATAGGTTTATAAGTTTTAAATTCGAAGTGTGAGCAAGTGTACAAATAACCACCAATAAGTTATTTCTCTCCTTTCGAGCGCTCCAATTCTTCTTCAATTCGATCGTAGGTTTCTTTATTGCTTAGCGTTTCAGAAACGTGCTCAGCGGTTTGCTTAGTTTGCTCCCACTTCGCTTCGTAAGTTTCTGGTTCAAAGCTGATAAATCTTGGTAATACCACATAACCGATCACACCTAAGATAATCAACACAACCACAAATTCGATTGCACTAAGACCCGATGATTTACGCATATGAACTATTCCGAGATTAATCAAAATAAGGAGATAAAGGCCAGACTAGCTGGCCTTTAATAAAATCGATTAACAATCGTCAGCATCTGCAGATGTAATTACAGGAGCAGCTCCTGACGTTGCAGCTTGATACGTTACTGCGCAGTTCCAATTAGGATTACCATCAGCAAAAGTGTATTGAATAATAGCGCCAGCAGTATTGGCACCACCCGATACTCGCCAATCGCCAGTATCTTGTAGGGCCGCACCGATACCATTAGCCGTTGCAGTTGGGTAACCAAAAATAGTTTCAATATTGCCTTCAGCAGAGCTAACCGTTGTAGCTGTATTCGAGCGTTCAAGACCTTGAATTGCAGCTTTACCAAATACAATACCTGAAGCCCCTTGCATCGCACCTTTAAGACCATCAAGAGAAGACGCACGAGCATCCGACTGCAGGTTAAGGAAACGTGGTGCTGCAGTTACCGCTAGAATACCTAGGATTACAATTACCACTACCAATTCGATAAGGGTGAAACCACCTTGTCTTTTCATTGTTTACTCTCTCTATGTAAGCATGCAGAGTGACTGCAAAGTTTATCGGTCACACGACCATTTTGGATATTGTCAAAACGGTTTTGCGTCTCAACACACTAAGCGAAATTAGTTAGGTGAGTACTTTCTCTACCGCTTGAGCAGAATGACGATTCGCCATTGTTAAGTAAAAGCTGCGCTAAAAAGTGAATAACCAAATGGTTTACTTTCAATTACAACCTTTTTCTTATGGTAATGTTTGCATTATACCGACTTTCATTCCTATTTATAGTACTTAAGTGTCAAAAAATTCACTCCGCCGACATTTCGACGTCTATTTTCAGGTAATTAGCGTCAGATATAACGACAACTCTCTGTCCATTTTCATAAGTATAGTGACATGTATAACTATTACTTTTAATTGCTCCACGAATTTCTAACAACTCGCTCGCCATAATTTTACGTTGCGGGTAATGCACCGCTAACCAAAAGCCACAATCCAGAACCCCGTCTTGACGAAATGGCGACACTAGACCTGCTTCTGTCATATCGAGTTCAAACCCATCCATCGACATATGTTTGGGCTCACCATGAACTATCCACGCCTGATGATAACGTTGCACGCTATCTTGCATCCAAACCTTGGCAAGCTTGGCTCCGGTGACTTGCGCTTGCTGCTCTACTGGCTTGAGGCTGTGCACAAACGCCACCAGCAAAATTAACCCAATAACACCTGCAAGGATAAGCGTTGCGCGACTCTGATTTTCAACCACTGGTTTAGCCGCCTTTGATGATGTCCAGCATCCCCCACATTGGAAGGAAAATACCCAGTGCGAGCACCATAACCATGCCTGCCACAATGACCAAAAGTAGTGGTTCAATTCGAGCTGTCAGTGTCTTCAAGTCGTAATCCACTTCTCGATCGTAGAAGTCCGACACTTCTAAGAGAAGCTCATCGATACGACCAGTCTCTTCACCAACCGCTATCATTTGAATAACCAAAGGCGTAAAAATTTTACTGTTGATTGCCGTGACAGAAATGGTACTGCCCGCTTCAATAGCAGACTTCATTTCTAAAATTCGGTTTTCCAAGAACTTGTTGCCAAGCGCCTCACCAGCCAGAGCTAAAGACTGGTTTAGAGGCACACCGGATTTCAGCATCAACGAAAAGGTTCTTGAGAAACGAGATAGCTGTGCTCGGTTTACGATATCGCCCACGATTGGCAATCGTAGACGGAACTTATCGAACTTCTCTCGACCATCTGCGGTTGCAACCCAAGCTCTAAATAAAAAGAATGCCCCAACGATTGCCGCAATGAGCAGCCCCCAAAAATTCACAAAGAAGTTAGAGGTCGCAATCAGGATTCTGGTCGGCAAAGGAAGATCCACCCCAAAGCGGGTAAACATCGATGCAAACTCTGGGATCACCAGAATGTTCAAAATAAACATCGCTATAGTGATGAACACAATAACGAATGTTGGGTAACGCATTGCTGCTTTAATTCGCTTACGAGTTTCCAGTTCTTGCTCGTAGTAATTCGCCAATTGCAATAAAGCTTGGTCTAGTCGACCTGTGTTTTCACCAACGTTGATCATAGAAACAAACAACGGGCTGAATACTTTGGAATGTGGCTGCATTGCCGAGGACAAGCCACGACCATTGCTCAGCTCCGCTACCACATCTTCAAGCGCTTCTTTGAGCTGTTTGTTTTCGCAGTTTTGCAGCAGACCACGCATAGAACGCAGCAGTGGTACACCAGCCTTCGTCAAACTAAATAGCTGGCGAGAAAACAGGATAATCACTTCAAGCGGAATCGCCGGTACGAACAATTTAGACAGGCTAACTTTGCTCTTTACCGCTTCTTTTTCCAAACGCAGGTTAAGAGGAATGATCCCCTTATTCATCAATGCTTCCGCTGCAGCTTCAGAATTCACAGCATCGACTTTGCCACTGGTGGATGAGCCGTCTAAAGTGCGACCTTGATAACGAAAAGTTGGCATTCACTTACCTACATGAAAATTGGGTCGGTTTTACCAGAAGCATCCCCTTCACCTAGGGTCATCACTTCATCCAAACTAACAATACCTTGCAGTGCCAGTTCCATCGCTGAAGCAAGTAGTGGCTTGTAATTCTCGGAACGTCTCGCTGCTTGAGCGAACCCTACCGCGTCATTCGCACGCAGCTTGTCCATCATTTCATTCTCTAGCTCAAGCATTTCGAACACACCGATTCGACCTCGATAGCCCGTCAAGTTACAGTTTTGACAACCCGCACCTTTGTGGAAAGTGGTGCCGACTTGATTCGGAAAGCGACCAGCCAACCATTGCTGGCGCGATTCATCCAATACATCCGTGGTTTTACAGTCGGGACAAACACGACGAACCAGACGCTGAGCAACCACCGCACGGACCGCACTCGCAACTAGATAACCAGGCGCCCCCATATCAATCATACGTAGCGCACTGTCTACTGCGTCGTTGGTGTGTAACGTACTTAACACTAAGTGACCAGTCAGTGCTGCGCGTAAACCAATCTCTACTGTTTCTTGGTCACGCATCTCACCAACGAGGATGATGTCCGGGTCCTGACGCAGGAAGGTACGTAGCACGCGAGAAAATGTTAGGTCGATCTTACTGTTGATCTGAACCTGAGTAATACGTGGTAGGCGATATTCCACCGGGTCTTCTGCAGTGATGATCTTCTTGCCCGGTTCATTCAACTCACTCAGTGCGCCATAAAGCGTGGTGGTTTTACCAGAGCCTGTCGGTCCCGTAACCAAAATCATACCGTGAGGACGAGAAAGCTGGCGACGTAAGCGAGCAAGCAGCTCTGGAGGTAGACCAGAGTCTTCAAGTTTGCGCAAACCAGAAGATTGGTTGAGCAAACGCATCACCACCGACTCACCGTATTGCGTTGGTAGTGTCGACATACGAATATCGATCGATTGACCACGAACTTTGATATTAAAGCGACCATCTTGTGGCAAACGCTTTTCAGAAATATCTAAGTGCGCCATCAGTTTGAGGCGCAGAACCAGCGCAGAGGCAATGTTAACTTCATTTAGAAGCGTCTCGTGCAATACACCATCAACACGTTGACGTAAGCGAAGCACTTTGTCATCAGGCTCGATGTGAATATCTGACGCGCCGACTTGCACCGCATCTTCAAACATCGAGTTAACCAGTTTTACGACGGTAACTTCTTCGCTATCACCTTCATCAATACCATAGTCAAAGCCTTCAACGTCCTGGTGCTCAGCCTGAAGCTGCTCAGCAAACGAGGCGATTTCTTTTGTACGACGGTAGTAACGGTCAAAGCTTTCGACTAATTGGCGTTCTGGCGCAATGATGAACTCTAGGTCATATTCACCAAGCAAGTTCATCAGGGATTCTTGAGTAAACAAGTCCGCAGGGTCACTCATTGCAACACGTAGCGTGTCACCGTTTCGAGCAACGACCATGGCACGCAAGCGCCGCGCGTGCACTTCAGGCAAAACTTGTACAGCATCAGCATCAATCGGGGCTCGGCTCAAATCAATCAATGGCAAACCGAGCTGCTGAGATAAGAACTCCAGCATCTGCTTTTCGCTGATAAAACCAAGGTCAATCAACGCATCACCCAGTTTTTGTCCTGTGCTGTGCTGAGCACTCAATGCTTGCTGAATTTGTTCTTCAGAGACAATCCCCTCTTCAACAAGTAGATCACCCAAGCGCTTTCTCAACTGAATTTTCATTGCGCGTTCTCCAGTTGTTTTAAGATGTTCAAACGGTCACGAATAAATGCCTGAGACTGATTCGAAATACCCACTTTACCCAATGCTTGTTGATAAGCGGCAATAGCAGCAGAAAAATCCAATGCTCGCTCTTGCTGAATACCTAAACCAAGCCACCAGCGCGCGTTGTCAGGTTCGCGCTGCGTCAGCAGTTGGTAGCTTTCTAGAGCAATTTGGTTTTGTTTTTGCTTTTGTGCCAAAGCGGCACGCATCGCTAGATAATCACGGCTTGGTGCAGGAGGCAGATGCACTAGAGGGCTCAGCGCCGCTTCTGGTTGATCTGCTTTCACCAATAACTTTGATAACGCTAAGCGAAGTGACTGGTTATTCGTATCTAGCGAGATACCAGCTTGTAGGATTTCGTAGGCTTTGCGCGTGTCACCTTTGCCAAAATATAATGCGGCTAGCTTTTGACGAGCTTCAAGGTTCGTTGGTTGGTAACGAAGTGCTTCATTAAAAGATGACAATGCGGTTTTCATGTCATTCGCATCCATCGCTTTATCCGCACGTGCCAACGCTTTTTCAGCTAACTCTTGATGGGTCAGTTCTACTTGCTCAATTCGCATCGAATGCTCTTGCTCAACATTCGATGAATTCGTCACATTATTGCTCAGACTCGCCAACAACACTGGCTGCTCGACCGTGCTGCTCACCTCATTACGAGGAACATAATCATCCACCTCTGGCGTTGATTTCGCAGCAGATAATGCGACTTTTACCTTCGGTTTTTCAATTCGTTGCGTGTACACCACATCATTTAATTGTGGCGTTGTCTTATTGGTTGGAGATTGGCTTACTTCAACTACGGGCAAAGGTGGAACATTCTCCATATTAGTCGTTGAAGACGAAACTGTTGCAATCTCTTCAATAGGAGCGGGACCTTGAGATACCGCCCAACCACCGACAGCTAAGCTCAACGAAAAGCCCCCCACAAGCCATAGCCATGGTTTGCTTCGAGAAATACTCGGGATCTCTGCCTTGGTTAGTTCCGAAGGCGATTCTTTTTCAGCAAGTTCTGATAATGCTTTATTGATGGCACTCAAGGCTGACTCCATCCCCAAAATACGGGAGATTTAAACTTAGGTTTACGTGCGTCAAAAGTGTCATGCATGGCAACGTAAACATGATGATTTTTCAAAAGCGTACAACGGTCATTGAACGCAGTAAGTAAAGCTTTATGGCTGATCTGATTAATCAATCTCGGGATGCCCATCGCCGAGCGCCAAATGGCTTTCTTTTGTTCAATAGAGAAGATATGCGCCCCATTACCCGCTTTATCTAGACGATTGTTGATGTAGGCAACGCCCTCTTCGATCGAGAGAGGACGCAGTTGGCAACTGAACGTAATGCGTTGACGAAATTGGCGCAATTCGTGAGTCTCTAATCGCTCATCTAATTCGGGCTGACCAAACAATACCAATTGAATCAACTTATCTTGTTCCGTTTCCAAGTTGCCAAACAAGCGCAAGGTTTCTAACGCTTCAGAAGACAGAGCTTGTGCTTCATCAACAATCAGTACCGTTTTTTTCCCTGACACGTGGACTTGGATCAGCCGCTCTTGGATCAGTGAAACGACTTTAAGTGGGTCAGTATCTTCAATCCCAAGCTCTCTGGCCACTGCAAACTGCAATTGCTCACCGCTTAGAACCGGATTTGGCAAATAAACTAATTCGACTTGTGATTCAATTTGCTCAATCAGTTTTCGGCACACCATGGTTTTACCCGTGCCCACTTCACCTGTTATTTTGATGACCCCTTCCCCCATTTTGACGGCTGCCATAATGGTCTGAATCGCCTCATAATGAGGTACCAGCCCCAGAAACATTTCTGTATTTGGGGTTAGTGAGAAAGGTTGAACTCGAAATCCAAAATGTGACAGGTACATACTCGAATCACAACACCACGTTAAACAGAGACTTCCTAACGCCAATTACTCAGCGTCAGGAAACCACTCTTGCAGTAAATCACGTGAGCGCTCTAGCTCTTTCTGCCATGTATTTACGCCCACAACTGTTGGTTTCAAAAGAATGACGAGTTCTGTTTTCTGCGATACGTTATTGATAGTTCTGAACAAGTTACCAAGAGCAGGCACATCACCTAGGAACGGTACTTTTGACACTTGCTCGATATTTTGCTGTTTCATCAAGCCGCCAATAACCACCACATCGCCATCTTTTGCGCGAATCACTGAGTCAGATTCTCGAATCGAGCTTTTTGCCAGCGGGAGTTGAACATTGTTGAAGTCACCACCAAGGTTTAGCTTCTTAATCTCTTCTTCCACTTCAATTACGGCAGGGTGAACATGCAGGAATACGTTACCTTTGTTGTCAATCTGTGGCGTAACATCTAGAGAGATCCCTGAGAAGAAAGGCGTCAACTCAACTTCAGGAACCGCATTAGAGTTTTCACCATTACCCGCATTACTAGAAAGTTCGGTTACAAAGTACTCGTCGGTACCGACTTTAATAACTGATTTCTGGTTATTTGCTGCGGTAATACGTGGGCTAGAAAGCACGTTCAAGTCGCCCTGCGTCGCCATAAAGTTCATCACGGCTGAGAAGTTACCATCACTGATGGTGATATTAGTTTGCCCACCTAAAAGTGAACCAATCGCATCCAATGGAGGTAGACCACCTGTAGGACCTGGACGGTTGATAACTACGCTACCTGAATTACCAATAGAAGCAGTCATATTCGACCAGTTGATACCTTGCTGGTAACCATCACTTAGCGTCACCTCTAAAATCTTCGCTTCTAGGATAACTTGGCGCTGCATACGCTCCTGAGAAACGCCCAAGAACTCACGAACTTCACGAATTTCATCAGGGAAAGCACGTAAGGTGATCACACCCGCTTGTGGCGTAACAACAACACTTTGGCCTTGACCTGAGCCAATTAGGTTTGCAACGGCTTGTTGCAGCATCGGCCAAAAATCACTTTCGGTGATGGTTTCAATGCGTGTACCGCCAGTCGATGTGGTTGAGCTATCACCGTTGTTGTTATTTGAATCAGAAGAATCTGAATCGTCAGAACTGCCACCAGAGCTAGAAGTGCCCGCAGATGTCACAGAACCCGTCACGATACTGGTCAGTGAGCGGCCAGAACGTTTGAACTGAAGATAATCAACAGGAATGGTCACTGTGCGCATACCAGCAGGATAAACCTGAATCACTTTGCCTGATTTCACAACATCGTAGCCATACATGTCTTGTACAACGTTGAGCACTTCATCTAGGGTGACGTCGGAAAGGTTAACGGTGATGTTGCCTTGCACTGCTGGGTGGATAGCCACACTGTATTCAGTTCCTTTCACCAAAGAGGCAAAGAAGCTACGAGCTTCTACTGCGTTCGCTTGGATTCTAAAACGCTTTAAAGTGCCTTGCTCTGAAGACACGCTAGTGTCTAAGTTCGGCATAAGATCGGCTTCTACAGAAGAAGGGATCTCTTCTAGTGCACGGCTATTTGCTTCATTGATAGACTCATTAAGTGCTTGCTTCACTTCCACTGGGTCTCGGTGACCCATAGAACAACCCATTAAGGAAGCAACCACGATTCCTACAACTAATTTGCGCATATCTGATCAGGCTCTGGTTATTATTTTTTTACGTTTAAACCAAAAAGCTCTAGTTTCCACTGACGGTCACCACGCTTTAAAGTTACAAATTCACTGTTGATACTGGCTACACGGTAGCCATTGAGTTTCGCTCCCGGCTCAACAATACGGTTATTCAAAATCGCCACGCATTGAGTATTTGGTTTACATACAATACTGTTCAGTGTTGGCAAGCGATATTGTTTTGCTTTTGGCTTTTTTTGCTCTGTGACTGGCTTTTGCCAGCCTAATGGTGCTGTTGGGTCTTGGCTTGCCCAGCTATGACCAGCAACAACTGTCAGCATTAGGGAGATTATGATTTGCTTAACCACCGATAAACTCCTCTCGTGAACCTAAGGTGTAAACTTCCAGTACAAGTTTTGCTTTTGGATATTCTTCCACGTTATAGCTAAAGCTTCGCCAGTAGTAACTCGCTGGTAAACCTTCTAATTTCGTCAGATAGTTAGCAATTGAAAAGTAATCGCCAGTCAGCTCCATGCGCACAGGGTGTACGTAATAACCCGAGTATTGCGACGCTTCTTTGTCTTCTGTAATTGGTTCAGCAGGTAAAGTTTGTAGAGATACCAAATGAATACCACTTTGCTGCTCTAAGACACTCTCTAACAAACTTGCCATTTGCGAAGGAGTAATCAAATGTTCGATGATCTCTGAAAGTTGCATTGAAAGGTGTTGGCTTTCCATAAGCAATTGAGAGATAGCTTGATCAATTTCCGCGTTCGGATCTTTTTTCAACTGCGCTTGAATACGTAAGATCTCGATTTCTGTCTGTTGATTCGTCTGTTTTAAGTTACGTAGCTGCTTATCGTTACTCGTAACCTCATTCAGTTTTGGCTCCAAGACCAAAGTGAAAAGCAACATCACTACCGTCACTAAACCACACAGTGCGATGAGTACTTTTTCACGCCCGCTCATTTCATCGAAGCGCTCTTCTAACGAGGACCAAAACTCATTCATTTCTCTTTGTCTCCGCGCGTCTTCAATTCAAAGGTCACGATGTTGTCTTCATTACGTCCGATTTTTACGTCATCAAACGTGCGCCCTACAAGGCTAATTTCATTTTTAAACTGGCTTACCCAATTCGGAACTGCGCTTGGCGATCTCGCCAAACCTTGGAGATCTAAAGTCGATGCATCAATACGAATTGCAGACAAAGAAATATTGTTGCTGCCCAACTTGGCTAAAGCCTGCATTACGCCAGAGTAGCCTGTACGTTGTGAATCATCGTACTTACCAACGGCTTTTAATGAGTCACGCTTCGCTTTTACTTCACGCTCTAAACGCGCTTTGGCCGCGATCTTATTGGTGTCTGGCTGGTGCTTACGTAATTTGGCTTGTTGGTGTTGAAGTTCTGACTTCATGATATCGCCCTTGCTTTTCACAATCGCAATTTCATCTTCTACACCTTGGCTTTGCCAAGTCACATAACCGTAAGAAACAAAGATCAACGCAGCCGCAACACCCCAAGAAATAGCAACGTTTTTGAGGGTTAATAAATTCTTCTTCGGTTTAAGGAAGTCTGGATAAAGATTGACACGTCGCTCACTGGACGTAGCTAACGCCGTATCTGCCAATACATGACCAGATAGTTCGTGTTCTTCAGTAAGCAGCGGAGAGACTTTGGTGCTTAAGCGGTAGTTAAGCGATTCCACCAGTTCTTGTTCATCTTCATCGTCACAACACACCTTCAGTTGGTGCAACTGAACATGACGCAGTTGAGAAGAGAGGTAATCGATTGAACGCTGTAGCTCTAGCGACAAGCTATCCATTTGCAAGTCACTCGAAGGTACGCCCGTTAGTGGTGGCGTTACACTGCGAATAGAACGGTGGAAAGCGATAGTATGATCAACGAATGCGCTGATACGGAAGTGTCCGCGTGCGCTGCGTTGTAGCAATAAGAAATTACCAAGTTCACCTGAGGTATCACCCCAGATGTCATCCTCAGGAATAATCGCTTCAAGGCTCAGTTGAACTCGACTCGCAAGCAGTACAATCTTATCGAGAATTTTGCGAGAAAGAACATAAGCTTGGACTTTATTCGAGTTTGGTAGCTCTACTGCATCGGCAATAATGTCAATAGCACGCTCTGATATCAGCTCTTTTAACAAAAACGGCAACGCCGATGGCCACTCATTGCGAGGCATAGCAGGCTTGTCGATTTGGTACATCTGATAGTAGTTGTGAGCTAACACAACCGTTAACGAATCATAAGAGCTTGCAGCTACACTTAATGCCTGTTCACAGGCACGTTCCCAATTTGATTCTGAGATCTCAAATTTAGATGGTCGGCTGCTTTTCGTCGGTGATGATAAATAAACTGCGTCTGGCTGAATAACCAAAAAGCAAGTGCGACCACCGACCGATGATCGCTTGAGCTTGTCGAGTACTGCTTTAAAATCCATGATTATTATCTTTATTTTTTTCGCCAGCGATTTCTTCGTCCCAGTTTAACTTGGGATTCAGATTGAGAAGTCGGCGCCGGTGTAGAACGAGGAAGGTACTGCTCTTCAGAAGAGAAGTAACGCCCTTGCCCACCGTGAACACCCAACTCATTAAGCGTGTTCAACTCGTGCTTATTCTCAATACCCACTGCTATTATTTTTGTTTTGCTGTTTGCGGCCGCACCCAACATACTGCGAACAAACAACTGGTTTTCATGTCTCTGATCGATCTTTGTTACCAAGCTGCGATGAAGCTTGAGATAACGAATGTCTACTTCTTTTAAGTAATGCGTGCTGACAATGGTACGTCCGGCCTGCCCAATCATTACGTAGCATTCTAAACCGGACAGCATTTTAGCGACTGGTCGCATAAAGTCTAAGTGTCTTACAAATTGTGCTTCCACAAACTCAAAAATGAGACACTTTCTTTGCTCCCGTGACAATTGTAAGAGTTCATCACGGAACCACTTGAAATATTCTCGCTGCCCAAAAGGCACAACATGAAGATTAAGTACATATTGCTTAGAGCTATCAAAGTTGTGTTTAAAGTCTTTTAAGAATGTACCAATAACGGCGCGATCCATTTGCGCTTCATAGCCGACTTGACGAACGGCAGAAATAAAACGAGAAGCTTTAACAATGCCATTTTCCGGATCGCGAATCCGACATGTTAACTCTTCGTGCAATGGTTTTTTATGCGCCACATCACTTATTGAATAGGCTGATTGTGCGTAGAGTATCACATTTTCAGACGTGAGTGCTGTGTCAAATAGCGTACGCCATCTCACACTGCCTCGTGCTTCTTCATCATGATTCCACTTTTTAAAACGGCTCCAATTATTGTTGTTCTGCAATTGGGCACTACGCAATGCGGTTTCTGCTTCATCAATGATTTGGCTATGACGCTCTCCTTCTTTGTACATGGTGATTCCGATATGACACCAGTTATCAGAATCCAATGGATAAGGAGGATGGAGTTTTTCTAATTGGCGAATACATTGAGACGCCAAATTTGCGACATCTTTCGCTGCTTGGTGAGGTAAGAAAAGCGCAAAGTCAGCATCGTAGTAACGAGAAAATACGACATCGGGATAACGTTGAACTAAATTGGACAGTAAACTACCAATCTCAACGATAAATTCATCGCAAGTTTGTTTGTCCTGTTCTTCTTCTACAGATTTCCAATCTTGAACTCGTATCAGCATCACTGCGCCACGAGCCCCACTTTCTAACAGCGCCGATTCAAGCTTACTATCAAACAAAACTCGGTTTGCTGTACCAGTTAACTTATCGAGGAAAGTTTGAGTACGAATAAAGGTATCAAAGCGACTGCGCTCTTGGCGGGCATCTTGCAGCTCTTCAATTAATACATCCAATGCTTCGCTTGCCGTGTATGGCCATTCTCGCTCATCACCTTTCGCGTATTGCTCAACCCGCCCAGCTAAGATCATACGACCGCGCTCTTCGAGCATTTCAGAGCCAGCAAGTTGTTCTTTGAGCCATGCAACACCACGCATCAAGCAGAAGATGATCAAGATGACCGCGAGCGTAATCGACCACAAAGCTTGCATTGAATAGCCGTAGCCTAAATAAGGAGGAATAGCCTTAAAGTAGATGACATAGTCTTGGTTGTGAGTGAGCTGAAACTCATGCTCAAACAACATGGAACTGTCTATCTTGTGGGAGGTGTCTTTGAAGCGGTATACGACGGCGTTATTCGTCGAGAGCGTCATCTCAACAATGTTACTTGCCTGTAGCATCTTTGGCATCCAACGCTGCATGGAATATGCTGCGTCAGGGTCTTCCATCTCTTTATCAACCACTTCAACGATCCCTTCCAAATAATGGTTGAGATACTCTTGCCCTAGTCGCTTAAAAGAGAGGGTGCCGCCGACAAACAAGATAAACATTGCGCAAATGACGATCATGGTGACAAAAGCCACCAGCCGCGTGCTTAGCTTAAGAGTTGGGGTATACCTCATGAATACCAAATTCCTTTTCTATTCATCATATACCTTGTTGAAATGTTTATACTTGATAAGCGTTCAGTAAACAATCGCATTCGTATGAATGTGAGAAGCTGAGGCGGAAAGAAACAAGGCATCATTCGATATTTGAGAGTTGCTGCCTTTTTGTGGCGATACGGAAATAATGTGAACCACAATGACAGAACATAACGGGAATAAAAAAGCCGCGAAATTCGCGGCCTTTTAAATTCAATATCAATTAGATTTTAGAACGGGATATCGTCGTCAAAATCCATTGGCGGCTCGTTATATTGCGGCTGTTGTTGCTGCGGAGCCTGTTGTTGCTGTTGCTGAGGAGCGTTGTATTGCTGCTGTTGAGCCGGTTGTTGAGGTTGACCCCAGCCGCCTTGTTGCTGTTGTTGACCGCCACCCATTGGAGCGCCACCTTGAGCACGACCGCCAAGCATTTGCATTACGCCATTGAAGCCTTGAACAACCACTTCTGTTGAGTAGCGATCTTGACCACTTTGGTCTTGCCATTTACGAGTTTGAAGTTGACCTTCAACGTAAACTTGAGAACCTTTACGTAGGTACTCACCCGCTACTTCAGCAAGCTTGCCGAATAACACAACACGGTGCCATTCTGTTTTTTCGCGCTGTTCGCCAGTCGCTTTATCACGCCATGACTCAGAAGTTGCAATCGTGATGTTTGCTACTGCACCGCCATTAGGCATGTAACGAATTTCAGGGTCGTTACCTAGATTCCCCACCAAAATAACTTTGTTAATTCCACGGCTGGCCATGATGTGCTCCGTTTCACTCTGGATCTATATATAAAATTTTAGCGCATAAGAATACACGCTTTGGTGTTTTGATTAAAGCCTAATCCCATTGTGTTCTGAGATTAGAAATTGTGGAATCAAAATCTCACTCCAACCTCTAGGCGTAGCATTTTTGATTCGTTTTGCAGATATCGTTTCGCGAACCTTTGAATCTCAACGCATTTCCTCTCTAACGCTATGGCTCCAAATTGTGATTGATGACACCGTATTTGCGTTTTTGACCTCATGGAACTTCACTCAAGGAGATTAGGGCGCGTGAAAAAATCAGCTTATGCGAGAAAATTGTTTTTGATCAGTATGGAAGACGACGCAGAGAAAAAAGTCGAAGCACTCGTGAAATACACTGATATTGATATCCCTGTCATCTCCACACAAGCACTGATGGAAGCCAATCCAAAGCATCGCAATAAAATCCTGTTGATTGACTTTAGTGAACATAAAACACTCGTACAATCGATCAAAAACTTGCCTTTAATTTGGAAGAATTTTGAAACGGTCATATTCAATGTTCCTAAACGCTTAACCACCGATGAGTTGTTGTCTTTTGGGCAACTAAAAGGCGTATTTTATCAGGAAGACTCTCTAGAGCAGGTAGGTGAAGGCTTGAGAGAAATCGTGAATGGTCAGAACTGGTTGCCAAGAAATGTCACTAGTCAATTGCTTCACTATTATCGCAATGTCCTCAGCACGCACACCGCCCCAGCAACCGTGGACTTAACCATCCGTGAGTTGCAAGTTTTACGTTGTCTTCAAGCAGGAGCATCTAACAATCAAATGGCAGAAGAATTGTTCGTCAGTGAATTCACCATTAAATCTCACCTTTATCAGATATTCAAAAAGCTCTCCGTAAAGAATCGCGTTCAAGCTATCGCTTGGGCAGACCAAAACCTGTTGTCATAAATCAGATGAACAACACAATTTCGCTCATACAGTGATGGCTCATGCTTATTTAGGCTCAAATTGACGTACTTTTTCCTACTTAATTCATGATTCATATGCATCTCTCGTGTTAAAGTGATGCCCAGATTCTTGATTAAAAAATGAGAAAGGATATTCCCCCAATGATTAAAAAATGTCTGTTCCCTGCAGCTGGCTATGGTACGCGCTTCCTCCCAGCGACTAAGTCTATGCCTAAAGAAATGATGCCTGTAGTGAACAAGCCACTGATTGAGTACGGTGTAGAAGAAGCCATCCAAGCTGGCATGAATGGCATGTGCATCGTAACAGGTCGTGGTAAGCACTCAATCATGGACCACTTCGATAAAAACTACGAACTGGAACACCAAATCAGCGGAACAAACAAAGAAGAACTATTGGTTGATATCCGTGAAATCATTGACTCTGCAAACTTCACTTACATCCGCCAGCGTGAGATGAAAGGTCTAGGTCACGCAATCCTTACTGGTCGCGAATTGGTCGGTGATGAACCATTTGCAGTAGTACTTGCCGATGACCTTTGTGTGAACGAGCAGGAAGGCGTGTTGGCTCAAATGGTAGCGCTATTCAAACAGTTCCGTTGTTCAATCGTTGCTGTTCAGGAAGTACCAGAAGAAGAAACTCATAAATACGGCGTAATCTCTGGTGAGATGATTAAAGATGACATCTACCGCGTAGACGACATGGTTGAGAAACCAGAACAAGGCACTGCACCAAGTAATCTAGCGATCATCGGTCGTTACATCCTGACTCCAGACATTTTCGAACTGATCGAAAACACGGAACCGGGTAAAGGCGGCGAAATCCAAATCACTGACGCACTGCTTAAGCAAGCAAAAGCAGGTTGTGTATTGGCGTACAAATTTAAAGGTCAACGTTTCGACTGTGGTAGCGTAGAAGGTTACATCGAAGCCACAAACTACTGCTTCGAAAACCTATACCTAAAAGACGAAAAGAAGTCTGAGCTAGGTAAACACGCAACGAAGAAAGAAGTGTAAATAACTCAAACTTACTGATTCTAAAGCCCAGCTTAATGCTGGGCTTTCTTTTACTGTTTTTTTGTCCAGTATTTTCTTTGCACATTTCTCACACTATGTAATACTTGCGTCACTTGGTTATACATAGAGCAAAAACGATGGATAAAATAGAAGTTCGTGGTGCCCGCACCCATAACCTCAAAGACATCAACCTCACTATCCCCCGCGATAAACTGATTGTCATTACTGGTTTGAGTGGTTCTGGTAAATCCTCTCTCGCATTCGATACTTTGTATGCTGAAGGTCAAAGACGTTACGTCGAATCCTTATCAGCTTACGCACGCCAGTTTTTGTCTCTTATGGAAAAACCAGATGTTGACCACATAGAAGGTTTGTCTCCTGCAATCTCGATTGAGCAGAAATCAACATCACATAACCCACGCTCTACTGTTGGTACTATTACTGAGGTGTACGACTACCTGCGTCTGCTTTACGCACGCGTTGGTGAACCTCGTTGTCCAACACACCATACGCCTCTAGCAGCACAAACCATCAGCCAAATGGTCGATAAAGTCTTAGAGTTGCCAGAAGGCAGCAAAATGATGCTACTTGCTCCTATCGTGAAGGAGCGTAAAGGTGAGCACGTTAAGACACTGGAGAACCTAGCAGCTCAAGGTTTCATCCGCGCACGTATCGATGGTGAAACTTGCGATCTTTCTGATCCGCCGCCGCTAGAACTGCACAAGAAACACACTATTGAAGTAGTTGTGGACCGCTTTAAAGTTCGCCCAGATTTGCAGCAACGTTTAGCTGAATCCTTCGAAACCACGCTAGAGCTTTCTGGTGGTATTGCGGTTGTGGCACCAATGGACGGCGAAGGCGAAGAAGTGATCTTCTCAGCCAACTTTGCTTGTCCAATTTGTGGCTACAGCATGCAAGAACTTGAGCCTCGCTTGTTCTCGTTCAACAACCCTGCAGGCGCGTGTGGCACTTGTGATGGTTTAGGCGTGCAGCAATACTTTGATCCAAGCCGAGTCATTCAAGATGAAACGCTGAGTTTGGCACAAGGTGCGATTCGAGGTTGGGATCAAAAGAACTATTACTACTTCCAGATGCTGACTGCACTGGCGGATCACTACGGTTTCGATCTTCACGCACCATTTAACTCTCTACCAAAGAAAACCCAAGACATCATTCTTAAAGGATCGGGGCGTACTGAAGTCGAGTTTAAGTACATTAACGATCGTGGTGACATTCGTGTTAAGCGTCATCCTTTTGAAGGGATTCTGAATACACTTGAACGCCGTTACCGCGATACTGAATCTAACTCAGTACGTGAAGAGCTCGCAAAATACATCTCGACCAAGTCTTGCTCAAGCTGTGGCGGTACACGTCTGCGCCTAGAAGCACGTAACGTTTTTATTGCTGATACGACACTACCAGAGATCGTTGAGCTCAGCATCGCCGACGCATTGGAATTCTTCCACTCATTGCAACTAGAAGGTCAACGCGCCCAAATCGCTGAAAAAGTGATGAAGGAAATCAACGACCGCTTGCAGTTCTTAGTTAACGTGGGTTTGAACTACCTCAACTTATCGCGCAGCGCGGAAACCCTATCGGGTGGTGAAGCTCAACGTATTCGTTTAGCAAGCCAAATTGGTGCTGGTTTAGTGGGCGTCATGTATGTTCTAGATGAGCCATCGATTGGTCTCCACCAGCGTGATAACGAACGCCTATTGAAAACCCTAACCCACTTAAGAGATTTGGGTAACACAGTATTAGTGGTTGAGCACGATGAAGATGCGATTCGTTGCGCTGATCACGTGATCGATATCGGTCCAGGCGCAGGTGTACACGGTGGTAACGTGGTCGCTGAAGGTACGATGGACGAGATTATCGCCAATCCGAACTCACTGACTGGTCAGTACCTCAGTGGCGCGAAAGAGATTGCGGTACCAAAAGAGCGTACGCCACGCGATCCAAAGAAAACCGTTGAACTACTTGGCGCGACAGGTAACAACTTAAAGAATGTCGATCTTTCCGTTCCTGTTGGCTTGTTCAGTTGTATCACCGGTGTATCCGGTTCAGGTAAATCGACTCTGATCAACGATACCTTCTTTAAGATTGCCCATACTCAATTAAACGGTGCAACAACGGCGCACCCTTCACCATACAAAGCGATCAAAGGTTTAGAGCACTTCGATAAAGTTATCGACATTGACCAAAGCCCTATCGGTCGCACACCACGTTCAAACCCTGCCACTTACACAGGCATATTTACTCCGATTCGTGAACTGTTTGCGGGTACACAAGAGTCGCGCTCTCGCGGGTACAAACCGGGGCGCTTTAGCTTTAACGTTCGTGGTGGTCGCTGTGAAGCCTGTCAGGGCGACGGCGTAATCAAGGTGGAAATGCACTTCTTACCTGACGTTTACGTTCCTTGTGATGTGTGTAAAGGTAAACGCTACAACCGCGAAACACTTGAGGTTCGTTACAAAGGCAAGACCATTGATGAAGTACTAGAAATGACGGTAGAAGATGCACGTACTTTCTTCGACCCAGTGCCAGCGATTGCTCGTAAGCTGCAAACGCTAATGGATGTTGGTTTGTCTTACATTCGCTTAGGTCAAGCAGCAACTACGTTGTCAGGTGGTGAAGCTCAGCGTGTGAAACTGGCTCGAGAGCTGTCTAAGCGTGATACTGGTAAAACCTTATACATTTTGGATGAGCCGACAACCGGTCTGCACTTCCACGATATCCAGCAGCTACTAACTGTACTGCACCGTCTGCGAGACCACGGAAATACCGTTGTCGTCATTGAGCACAACCTCGATGTAATTAAGACGGCAGACTGGATTATTGACTTAGGTCCTGAAGGTGGACAAGGCGGCGGTGAGATCATCGCACAAGGAACGCCTGAAGATGTGTCTCAGATCGAAGGTTCGCACACAGCTCGCTTCCTTAAGCCTATGTTGAAGTAGAAAAAACAGGTAAAGTACAAAGACCAGCCAATGCTGGTCTTTTTTTCATTCAAAACAACACAATAACTATGGCAACTATACACGTCAGTGGAACTAAGCTTTCTCCAGGGAAAGTCCAAGTTCCTCTTAACCGCAAGTTTCTCATCGCGTTAGCAGCACTCTTTCTGCTGGCGATGCACTTCTTCATGCCTAATCCGGGTGGCTCTGGACTAGCACTGTCTTTTAATGCGACCACGTGGATTGCGTTCAGCTTTGCACTTGGTATTGGC
This sequence comes from Vibrio harveyi NBRC 15634 = ATCC 14126 = KCTC 12724, assembly GCF_001591145.1. Taxonomy (GTDB): domain Bacteria; phylum Pseudomonadota; class Gammaproteobacteria; order Enterobacterales; family Vibrionaceae; genus Vibrio; species Vibrio harveyi. Next base: position 88,138 of record NZ_BCUF01000017.1, read on the forward strand.
TGCTACCAACTTGCGACCAATCGTGTATTACGCTACTCCAAATTAACAATTGGTCTGCTGATCAGCTGTATCATCATGACGCTGCCAATCTTATACCCCAATGCGGATAGTGCGCTTGCAGCAAATAAGCTGATTGGTCTGTGGTGCGGCATGTTGTTCTTCGTTGTACTGCAGCAGTTCCACTTCAGTAACAAGCATCGCCAGCGCTTGTTGTGGTTTATTGTCCTTGCCGTTGTTATCGAAGCGATTTTCGGTTTAACGCAATATCTTTACCTTAAACCAGGAAACGTATTTGGATACGACACGATAGCTAACCGCCCTTATGGCATCTTCCAGCAACCAAATGTCATGGCGAGCTTCCTTGCAACTGGTTTAGTGATTGCCAGCTATCTACTCGCCAGACAGCCTTACAAATATTCTCGTAAACTCAGCGATATTTACCTGTTGTACGCCGTACCTGTACTGACACTGCCTCTTATCGTTGCCCTTGCCTCTCGTACTGGTTGGCTAGCATCCATCATTGCTATTTTGCTGGTGATTCCATACATGTATCGCTTTGCAACGCGTGCACGTTTTGTTCGATGGGTAATGGCGATGGCAACAGGTCTCGCGCTGTCGACTGTGGTGATGAATATTGCCTTCCCAGATGGAAACGGTCTTGCCAGTGAAAAGGTGAATATGGAGTCACCACGTGCTTACACCTTCCCACAAACATTGGACATGGTGATTGAGAAGCCATTCACTGGGTACGGTTACGGCAAGTTTGAGTCAGAATACATGCTATACACAGCGCGTCAGCATGCACTCAATGAAAGTTATCCTGCGGGCTTGCCATCGATGGATCACCCGCACAATGAATTGTTGTACTGGGCGGTAGAGGGCGGATTGTTGCCAATTCTGGGGATCTTTTTGGCAATGGCGTTAGTGCTATATCGCATCTACCAAGCCAAACGTGGTACTCGCTTAGCACTGCTGGCACTGTTTATTCCAATCGTGCTGCACTCGCAATTAGAATATCCCTTCTATCATTCATTGGTGCATTGGCTGATCTTTGTGATTCTGCTTTATTGGGTCGACCAACGAGTTTCTCGTTACCGCCAAGCACCGTTTAGCAAAGTAACCAAAAGTTTATTGCGAGTATGTAGCCTCGTCATTCCAGCAGTATTTACTTTCTATATGGTTAGCGCATTGCACACCAACTATGTCTTAACCAAGTTTGAAACAACGCGCCCGACCAACCCGGACATCTTGAATCAGGTGACAAATCCTGTAGTTTGGAAAGATCGTTTCGATTGGGATGTATACAGTACTTTCTTAAACATCGGCTTATATAAACAAGATCCAACCTTGATTCAGCCTTACATTGATTGGTCTTTGGAAATCATTAAAGACAAGCCGCGCCCAGCGTTTTACAACAACTTGATACTGGCATATCAAGGGTTGGATGACACAAGCAAGGCAGAACAAATTCGTGCAGAGGCACAGTTCTTGTTCCCTAAAATTGATTTCAGTGGCGTCAACTATCAGCCACCTTCCCAAGCAATCTCAGCCTCACCAACACCAACGTCCAGCGCTGAGCAATAAATCCAAAAAAGCGAAGGAATAACCTTCGCTTTTCTTTACCTCATTACCGAGGCGATTTATTCAGTCAGTGACTCTTCCAAAGCTCGCAAACACAAAGCTACATTTTCAGGTCGAGCACCATAGCCCATCAGTCCAATTCGCCATGCTTTACCAGCCAGTGCACCAAGACCTGCACCAATCTCTAGGTTGTAGGTTTCAAGTAAGTGATTGCGCACTTTTGCTTCATCAATTCCTTCAGGGACATAAATCGCATTCAATTGCGGTAGTCGATATTCTTCTTCTACCACGAATTCAAAACCTAGTTTTTGCAGACCCGCTTTAAGCTTCTCATGCATTAACTGGTGACGCGCCCATGCATTTTCTAAGCCTTCATTTTTAAGGATAAGTAGAGCTTCATGTAGCGCATACAAACTATTCACCGGTGCAGTGTGGTGATAGCTGCGTTTGCCTTCTCCACTCCAGTAACCTAATACTAAGCTTTGATCCAAGAACCAGCTTTGAACCGGTGTCGTCCTGGATTGAATCTTCTCAATAGCAGCCGGAGAAAGAGTCACTGGCGATAAGCCAGGAACACAAGACAAACATTTTTGGCTGCCAGAATACACCGCATCTAACTGCCATTCATCGACTTTGAGAGGTACACCACCAAGCGAAGTCACGGCATCGACAATCGATAGCAGACCGTATTGCTTCGCAAGCTTACCCAAGACTTGAGCGTCACTCACCGCGCCCGTCGACGTTTCTGCATGAACAAAAGCAAGAATCTTAGCATCAGAGTGCTGCTTTAACGCTTCTTCAACTTTATCGACCGATACAGGCGTTCCCCACTCATCATCGACGACAACCGCTTCCCCACCAGCACGAACCACGTTTTCACGCATACGCTCACCGAAAACACCATTGCGGCAGACGATGACTTTGTCGCCCTTTTCAATCAAGTTGACAAAGCACGTTTCCATACCTGCACTACCCGGCGCAGAGACTGCGATAGTAAATTCATTTTCCGTTTGGAAAGCGTATTTAAGCAGTTGTTTTAGTTCATCCATCATAGCAATGAAAAGTGGGTCTAGGTGACCAACCGTTGGACGGCTAAGCGCTTGTAAAACCTGAGGTGAAATATCAGATGGACCAGGTCCCATTAAAATACGATGTGGGGGAATAAAGCTTTGGATCGACATGTCAGCTCCTTGATTGCAGTCATTCATCCTGAGCGTTATAAAAGTTCTATGTAAAATGCTGGCTCAGGCATCGGAGTTTTCACCCTAATAGATTTTTCCTCTATCGGCAATTAGCCCTAAGTATAGAGGTCAAACCACTGTCACAAATTCGTTAATAAAAACTTTCATAATGGTTGAGATATTGGTTGACAATGTGACAGCAAAACCGTTCAATGTTTAAGCTTTATGCAGAAGAGGAGCACTGCCCAGGCAGGTGATTTGTGGAGCCGCAATTCCAATACCAATCACTCAGGGGGAGCAGTGCCGAGGTAAGTCAAAGTTGCAGGATTTGACTTGTCGGTTGACTTGGGTTGAGTCCCATCAACTGTCATCAGCGCCGTATGATGAAGAGCTTCTGAGGGTAAATTTTCAAATTACATTCTAACTACCTCTCTATTTGCTCTGTTCCTTTCCTCACCAAACATTGGATGTATTGGGCAACCAATTAATTGTTGTTATTTTTTCAGGAAGTCGTGGGAGAACGCAGTGAGCGCATTTAACGTAGCAAAATTCGGTGGAACCAGTGTTGCCAACTTTGAGGCAATGAGTCGTTGCTCCACTATCATAGAAAACAACCCAAATACTCGTCTTATCGTCAGCAGCGCTTGCTCAGGTGTCACTAACTTATTGGTTGAGCTGGCAAATGGTGTTCAAGACCAAGAACATCGAGCAGAAGTACTTCAGAAACTAGCAGGTATCCACGAATCGATTCTGTCGCAGCTAGAAAACGCAACCGAAGCAGCAGCTGAGGTTTATTCGATTCTTGATACCGTCACGAGCTTGGCAGAGGCTGCTTCAATCCAAGCAAGCACCAAACTGACAGACCATTTAGTCGCTTGTGGTGAATTAATGTCGACTCATATCCTTGCACAACTAATGCGTGAGCGTGGTGTGAACGCAGTTCGTTTTGATATTCGCGACGTGCTAAAAACCGATGGTAATTTTGGTCGAGCTGAACCTAATGTCGAGACAATTTCGCAGCTAGCACAAGAAAAGTTAGTACCACTTTGCCAAGAATATGTGGTTATCACCCAAGGTTTTATTGGCTCAGATGAAGAAGGCAATACCACCACGCTTGGCCGTGGCGGCAGTGACTACAGTGCAGCACTCATTGCAGAAGGTGTGAAAGCAGCAGGTCTAGAGATTTGGACTGACGTTCCGGGCATCTATACCACAGACCCACGTATCGCCTCAAAAGCAGCGCCAATCCCAGAGATCAGCTTTAGCGAAGCATCAGAGATGGCAAACTTCGGCGCAAAAATTCTGCACCCTTCAACACTGGTTCCGGCACTTCGTCACGACATCCCTGTATTCGTAGGCTCGTCTAAAGAACCGGAAAAAGGTGGTACATGGATCCGCCACCAAGTAGAGAGCTCACCTTTATTCCGAGCACTTGCTCTGCGCTGCAACCAAACCATGGTGACATTACGCAGTGCTAACATGTTCCACGCATACGGCTTCTTAGCCAAAGTATTTGAGATCCTAGCGAAGCACAAAATCTCTGTTGACCTGATCACCACATCTGAAATTAGTGTGTCACTCACTCTTGATCAAACAGACACGTCTGGCGGCGCTCCTCAATTGCCACAAGCCGCGCGTGAAGAGCTTGAAGAGCTATGTAAAGTAGAAGTGGAGCACGACCTATGCCTCGTCGCTCTGATTGGTAACAACATGAGTGAAAGCAAAGGCTATGCGAAGCAAGTATTTGGCACGTTAGAAGACTTCAACCTACGTATGATCTGTTACGGAGCAAGCCCACATAACCTGTGCTTCCTTGTTCACGAGTCCGTATCTCGCCAAGCGATCCAAAAACTGCATACTGAATTGTTCGAGCAATAAGACTGCTTTCATTCACTAATAAACAAGGGCTGCGCATGGCAGCCCTTTTAGTTTCTATATGGTTTGGTTAACCGTTAATGTTCGGACCTAACCATTTCTCCGCTTCGATCCTATCCCAGCCTTTACGATCAGCATAGCTTTGCAACTGATCCTCTTGGATCTGAGCGATCGCAAAGTAACGAGAGTCAGGATGCGAGAAGTACCAACCCGATACAGATGCACCTGGGTACATCGCATAGCTCGATGTCAGTGACATTCCAATGTTTTCTTCAACATTCATCAGCTCCCAAAGCGGTCCTTTCTCAGTATGCTCTGGACATGCTGGGTAGCCAGGAGCAGGACGAATACCTTGGTATTTCTCACGAATCAGCTCTTCATTCGACAGAGCTTCATCCGCAGCGTAACCCCAAATCTCTTTACGCACACGCTCATGTAGATACTCAGCAAATGCTTCCGCCAGACGGTCCGCTACCGCTTGAATCATGATGGCATTGTAATCATCACCCTGCGCTTTGTATTCGTCGGCAAGTTCACGCTCACCGATACCACCAGTTACTGCAAAAGCACCAACCCAATCGCGCTTACCAGACTCTTTCGGTGCAACATAATCAGACAGACAGTAGTTGAAGCCTTTTGGTTTCTCCGTCTGCTGGCGTAAGTTATGCAGGACTTTCGCCACTTCTGTACGCGATTCGTCGGTGTAGACTTCGATATCATCACCCACGCTTGCAGCAGGGAACAGACCACACATACCTCGCGCCTTGAGTAAGCCTTCACGCTCAACACGATCCAATAACTCGTTAGCGTCTTTGTACAGGCGCTGCGCCTCTTCACCCACTTCTTCATGGTCAAAGATTGTTGGATACTTGCCGACTAACGACCAAGTCATAAAGAAAGGCGTCCAGTCGATGTACTTACGCAAAGTAGACACTTCAAAGTCATCAAAGATATGAATGCCCGGCTTCACAGGAGCAGGAGGCGTGTACTTATCCCAATCAATCGCGACTTTGTTCGCTCGTGCTTCTTCTAGAGTAACAGGCTTGGTGCGCGGCTTCTTGCGGTTATGCTGATCACGTACGCGTTCATAGTCCACGTCCAGTTTCTCAACAAAGCCAGGACGAAGTTCGTCTGAAAGTAATGAAGTACATACACCAACCGCACGAGAAGCGTTATTGACATAAACCACAGGATGTTTGTAGTTCTGCTCAATCTTGACCGCCGTATGCGCTTTGGATGTTGTTGCACCACCAATCAGAAGTGGAAGATCGAAGTCAAGACGCTCCATTTCTTTGGCGACATGAACCATTTCATCGAGGGACGGAGTAATCAAACCAGAAAGACCAATGATGTCGACGTTTTCTTCTTTGGCTACCTTGAGGATCTTCTCACATGGCACCATTACGCCAAGGTCGATGATCTCATAGTTGTTACATTGTAGAACCACGCCAACAATGTTTTTACCGATATCGTGAACGTCACCTTTTACCGTAGCCAACAAAATCTTACCGTTGGAAGAACCGGCTTGCTTCTCTTTATTAATGAAAGGCTCTAAGTGCGCTACCGCCTGCTTCATAACACGCGCTGATTTCACTACCTGCGGAAGGAACATCTTACCTTCACCAAATAAGTCACCAACCACGTTCATGCCGTCCATCAATGGACCTTCAATGACTTCAAGTGGCTTAGAGGCATTAAGGCGAGCTTCTTCGGTATCTTCAACGATGAACTCAGTAATGCCTTTAACCAGCGCATGCTCTAGACGTTTTTCTACCGCCCAAGTACGCCACTCTAGTGCAGAAGCATCTTCTTCTTTGCCGACCCCCTTGCCGGCGTATTCTGCCGCGATATCAAGTAGTCGCTCGGTCGAATCATCACGGCGGTTAAGAACCACATCTTCTACTGCTTCACGTAACTTATCAGGAACGTTATCGTAAATTTCTAACTGACCCGCGTTCACGATGCCCATGTCCATACCGTTTTTAAAACAGTGGTATAGGAACACCGCATGAATCGCTTCACGAACGTAGTTATTACCGCGGAATGAGAAGGAAACGTTAGACACACCACCAGAGATCATCGCGTGAGGTAAGTCGCGCTTGATGTCTGCAACCGCTTCGATGAAATCCACGGCGTAGTTGTTGTGCTCTTCGATACCCGTCGCAACTGCAAAGATGTTCGGGTCAAAGATGATGTCTTCTGGTGGGAAGCCGACTTCATCAACCAAGATACGGTAAGCATTAGTACAGATTTCTAGCTTACGTTCACGTGTTTCTGCCTGACCAACTTCGTCAAACGCCATAACGATAACTGCGGCACCGTATCGACGAATCAGTTTTGCTTGCTCAACAAACTTCTCTTTACCTTCTTTCAAAGAGATGGAGTTTACGATGCCCTTGCCTTGAATACACTTCAGACCCGCCTCGATAACCTCCCATTTAGAAGAGTCGACCATGATAGGCACTTTAGAGATCTCAGGCTCAGACGCGCATAGGTTTAGGAAGCGAACCATACAGGCTTCTGCATCCAACATGCCTTCATCCATGTTGATGTCAATGATCTGAGCGCCGTTCTCAACTTGTTGTCGGGCGACCTCTAGCGCTTCATCATAGAGCTCTTCTTTGATCAAACGTTTAAATCGAGCAGAACCAGTAACGTTAGTACGCTCACCTACGTTAATAAACAGCGTCTCTTTTTCAATAGTAAGAGGCTCAAGACCGGATAAACGACAAGCAACCGTAAGCTCAGGCAAATCACGAGGTTTCACACCTTCAACTGCCATTGCCATATGGCGAATATGCTCTGGCGTGGTACCACAACAACCACCAATTAGGTTGAGGAAACCACTCTCCGCCCACTCTTTAACGTGTTCCGCCATATCTTCTGGAGAAAGGTCATACTCGCCAAAAGCGTTCGGTAGACCCGCATTTGGGTGAGTAGAAACAAAAGATTCCGAAATACGAGAAAGCTCTTCTACGTACGGGCGCAGTTCGTCAGGACCAAGCGCACAGTTCAAACCAAATGAAATCGGGTTAACGTGACGAAGAGAGTTATAGAAGGCTTCCGTAGTTTGACCTGAGAGGGTGCGTCCAGAAGCATCGGTAATGGTACCGGAGATCATAACTGGCAACTCGATACCTAATTCTTCGAAGACGCTATCAACTGCGAAGGCACAAGCTTTAGCATTAAGTGTATCGAAGATAGTCTCGATCAGAATAAGATCAGAGCCACCTTTTATCAGCGCTCGAGTGGATTCTGAATAAGCCTCAACAAGCTCATCGAAGCTGACGTTACGATAGCCCGGATCGTTTACATCAGGGGAGATAGAACAAGTACGGTTTGTTGGACCAAGCACACCCGCAACATAACGTGGGCGCTCTGGCGTTTTTGCCGTCCATTCATCAGCGGCTTCACGCGCAAGCTTTGCTGCGGCAAAGTTGATTTCCTCGCTCAGGCTTTCCATTTCATAGTCAGCCATCGCAATCGTCGTCGCGTTAAAGGTGTTGGTTTCAAGAATATCAGCGCCTGCTTCTAAGTAAGCGCTGTGAATTTCCTTAATCAATTGAGGCTGAGTAAGCACCAACAAATCGTTGTTGCCTTTTAGATCACAATGCCAATCCGCAAAGCGCTCTCCTCGATAGTCTTGCTCTTCAAGTTTGTATCCCTGAATCATGGTGCCCATACCACCATCGATCAGCAAGATACGTTGCTTTAATTGAGCTTCAATCTGTTGTCTTACATTACTTCCCACAGTACAGCCTCATTCCTTTAGTTATCTCTCCATCCTATCACACAAATTAAAGGAGTCTAGACGTCTAAAATACGAATTACTGATTATTTTGTCTCCGTCGAGTTACAAAATAATCTCGAAAAAATGTTTGCTATTTAGTCAACATCGTCCGAGAATTCCATTCATAAAATGTTACAAATAGAGAGCTCTATGTCGGTCTATCATACTTTATGTTTTCTATCTGCAGCGGCAATGGTTATTGCCTTTGTAAACAGTAAGATAGGAAAGATGCAAACCACCATCGCAATCACTGCCGGTTCGATGATTCTTTCACTCCTCATTCTAATCGCAGGTCAAAATGATTGGTTTCATCTCACCGAGATAGCGACCGAAACGGTTACCAGCATTAACTTCGAGGACTTTCTTCTTAAAGGTATCCTCGGATTCCTACTTTTTGCCGGTGGTTTGGGTATAAAACTCCCTAACCTCAAAGACCAAAAATGGGAAATCACCGTACTCGCTTTAGGTGCAACACTCTTCTCAACCTTCTTTATTGGTTTTGTTCTTTACGGCTTCTGCCAAGCTATCGGCATTCAATTCGACCTCGTCTACTGCCTGCTATTCGGTGCGCTTATCTCCCCAACCGACCCGATTGCAGTACTCGCCATTGTTAAAAAGCTTAATGCACCAAAACGAATCTCTACACAGATCGAAGGTGAATCTCTGTTTAACGACGGCTTTGGTCTGGTTATTTTCGTAACACTATTCACCATCGCCTTCGGTACTGAAGCTCCAACGGTAGGTAGTGTGACAATGCTATTCATTCAAGAAGCGATTGGTGGCATCGTTTACGGCTTCGTACTAGGTTTAATTTTCCATTACCTAATCAGCGCAACTGATGACCACTCAATGGAACTACTACTTACTATAGGTGTACCAACCGCTGGTTACGCATTTGCAGAATACCTTCACGTATCTGGACCACTTGCGATGGTGGTATCGGGCATCATGATCGGTAACTGGACGCGCTTCATTGGCTTCTCTAAAGAGAGTGAAGATCATCTAGACCACTTTTGGGAATTGGTCGATGAGTTCTTAAATGGCGTGCTATTCCTTCTTATTGGTATGTCGATGCTGCTGTTCGAATTCCACAAAGAAGACTGGATCATGATGGCAATTTCAGTACCACTAGTACTGGCTGCTCGCTATCTAAGCGTGTTCATTTCTTACATCGGATTTAAGCGCTATAGAAAATATAATCCTTGGTCTATTAAGATCTTAACTTGGGGTGGCTTGCGCGGCGGCCTCGCTCTAGCTATGGCACTATCAATCCCATCGGGTATCTTAGTTATTCCAGAGAAATTGATTGATGTGAAAGAGATCATCATGGTGATGACCTACTCGGTGGTTGTGTTCTCAATCCTTATCCAAGGCTCAACCATTACACCAATGATTGAGAAAGCGAAACAAGCAGAGAAAAACATGGAAGCAGAAGTTTCATCGGAACCACAAGAAGCAAAAGCATCTCAAGAATAAGTACCACGATAATTCTTAGAATTAGGCAGCCAACTGGCTGCCTTTTTTATACTTTGTTCGCGACTAGACCTCTAGACAATACTCTATTCCCTAGCCCAGCACCTTTTATAGTTCGATCAACTAAATACAGCCAAAGTGGTAATGAATAGCTTCAACTTGAGAAAAATCTACAGGAATGCATAAAGATAGCTAGCAAAATCTATCAGATTCACTTTTGCAAACCTCGAGATCTTTACTAGCGAGGACAAGACGCTCTATGTGAGTGTGACGAAGTCCAAACATTAATGCTCAAGCAAATTTACGAGCCACTGAGCTCTAGTTGAAAAGTCAATGAGTATCTAAATACAAAAGTTGTTCTATCGAACCACATCGTTGTGTGGTGTTTTTCTGAATAAGAGTAATTAAGGTAGGGACATCGGAAGAAATTGCAGGTTATCTGAAACTTTTGCGGGCTCGTTTTCTAGAAAGAGGGAATCGTACTCTAGAAATGACAAAAACCAGTCCGGAGGCTGGGTTTCTAAATAAGTGGCGGAGCGGTTGGACTTGCACTCAATTGGACTGCACACGAGCGGGACTCGTTGGTCGTAAA